>JBGCCZ010000068.1:0-56442 GCA_045105035.1 Pirellulaceae bacterium
GCAAAGAGTCTCGCTACATGACAAAGTCCTGGAGAAGGGACGCGTGGTCGGATGGGGACCGACGGCACCCATTAACTACCAGCTGAACCTCGAGCACTTTTTATCCTGCTCTTCTGCCTTCGATCGTTTCTTATCCGATCGTCTGCAAGTGACTGGAGAATTTGAATACGAATCGATGCTCCTCTTCGGACTATAGAGAACATCGCGTAGCCTCCGACCAGCGATAGCCAACGACTGGTGGACTCACAAGGAAGCATCGAGAATCTTCGTAGGAGTTCATTATGTCAAAGAGATCGAAGCGTTATAGATGAACATTTAGCGATGAATGCAAACGTGATGCTGTGGATCTCGTTGTCGACCAGGGGTACTCATTCAAGAAGAATTCCCAGGCATCGATTTCGTAGATTGCGACGCTTCGAACCGGCATCGTGGGACTAGTCGGTTTGGGATCCAAACGGAACAATTGTTGTACCTTTCAAACTGATACGAAATAGTTGCTGCAAGTGAGGAGCATTAATCCTGTCCATCAAACTGTTTACTCGCGAAGAACTTGATGCGGCTGCCAAGTACGTCGGCGAGACGATTCAAAAGACGCCAGCGCACCGCTGGGAGCTACTGTGCCAAGCTGCCGGTTGCGAGCTGGTCGTCAAACATGAGAACCACACGTTGGTCGGAGCCTTCAAAGTCCGCGGCGGTTTGACCTACCTGCGAGATTTGCTGGCCAGTGGGAAACGGCCTCCGGGGTTGATCACAGCGACGCGTGGCAATCACGGGCAGAGTATTCCATTTGCGGCCAGTCGCGCAGGTTTGCCGACCGTTGTGTTGGTGCCCGAAGGCAATAGCACCGAAAAGAACGAGGCGATGAAGTCGCTGGGTGCAGAAATCATCGTCCACGGGAGAGACTTCGAGGAATCTCGACAGGAAGCGAATCGGCGCAGTGCCGAACTCGGATACTTGATGGTGCCATCGTTTCACCGCTCGCTTTGCTTGGGCGTAGCGACGTATGCGCTCGAACTCTTCACCGATCACCCGGACTTGGATGCGGTATACGTGCCTATAGGCATGGGCTCTGGAATCTGCGGACTGATCACGGTACGAGACCTCCTGGGTCTAAAGACAAAGATCATTGGAGTGATTGCTGAAAACGCTCCCGCGTTCGCACTTTCGTTCGCGGCTGAGAAACCGGTGAATACCGACACGGCCCACACTTTTATTGATGGTGTCGCATGTCGCTCTCCGATGGAGGAGCCAGTGGATATCGTGGTGCGTGGGGCAGAGCGGCTTGTGCAAGTTTCTGAAGATGAGGTCGCTGAAGCAATGCGACTATATTTCTCCGCGACGCACAATGTGGCCGAGCCAGCCGGAGCGGCACCGCTAGCCGGCTTGCTCAAGGAACGCGAGCAAATGGCCGGGCAAAAAGCCGCAGTCATCCTCTGCGGCGGCAACGTGGACTCCGCCGTCTTCGCCGAAGTCCTCCGGGGTGACACTCCTCAGGTAAGCTAGTTTGGCGAGCGGAGTACTTCATTGCAGCCAGGACCCGTCGCCTGAGACTGCAAAGTGACGATTTTCGGCAAAATGAAACTAAGTTGTCCCCGCCAGATATCCTCACTCGTCAGTTGACTGAAGCGAGGCAGCGGCCCTCGCATTTTGATGATCCTGGTTTGGAAATAATGACCTATGGCAAAGTTCTTGTTTATCTATCGTGATCCGGCTGATAAAGATATGAGTGCCGTTTCGCCCGATGAGATGCAGGCGAGTATGCAAAAATGGATGGAATGGCTGGGGGCAGGAAAAGCGGAAGGCTGGGTCGAAGCGATGGGTGATCCGCTAACTCCGGAAGGCCGCGTCGTGCAAGCAGACAAATCCATCACGGATGGGCCCTACGCCGAATCCAAAGAGTTGGTTGGCGGCTATTCGATCATTCAAGCCGCCGATTTCGACGAAGCTTGCAAGCATGCGATGGGCTGCCCCATCTATCACATGGGTGGAAGTGTCGAAGTCAGAGAGATCGCTGAGATTCCTTCGTAGGGCAGCGATTCTTTGGGACCGGATGAAAGTGGCTCGATGAGCGATCCAGTCAACGAACCGATGCAGTTGGTCGAGCATTTTTTTCGCCACGAGTCGGCTGGACTTGTGGCGGTGCTCGCCAAGAAGTTTGGATTCGAGTTGATCGACGTCATCGAAGACATGGTGCAAGAGGCGATGCTTCAAGCACTCCGTACATGGCGACTTCGTGGAATCCCTGCCAACCCTTCAGCCTGGTTACATCGCGTTGCCAGAAATCGTGTTATCGATGATCTGCGGCGTCAAAGAACTCATGCAGATTCCATCGATCTGGGAACCCTGACGGAAGCGAGCGCAGACCCGCTCGCAATTGATCCGGAAGCCGTCGAAGACAGCCTGCTGCGGATGATCTTTACCTGTTGTCATCCATCTTTGGACCGTAATTCTCAGTTGGCCCTGACTTTGAAGGTCGTCTGCGGGCTCGGGGACCAAGAAGTTGCTCGGGCTCTTTTGATTTCTCCCGCGGCAGCCAAGAAGCGTGTGACTCGAGCGAAGCGTCGTCTGCAGCTCAATCATGTACAAATGGAATTGCCTGCGCAGAGCTTGCTGAGCGAACGATTAGACGCGGTGCACGAAACGCTGTATTTAATGTTCAACGAGGGGTACAGTGCAACGACGGGCGACCGTCTACTTCGAATCGATCTTTGCGAAGAGGCGGCGAGAGTCTGTCACATGCTTTGCACTGGTGAAATCGGATTGCCGACCACCCGAGCGCTACTGGCTCTGATGCTCTTTCATGCGGCCCGCTTTGAGGCGCGAATGGACTCGAACGGAACGACAATACCACTTGAGTTACAGGATCGGAGGCAGTGGGATTACGGCATGATGCAAGTCGCAGACAAATGGCTCGAACGTTCGGCAGAAGGCGACGAGGTCTCGCGCTACCACCTAGAAGCCGGTATCGCGCGGATTCACTGCCGCGCTCCGTCGACTGACGAAACGAACTGGGAAGCCATTCTCAAACACTATGACCGACTTCTCGAGCACTTCCCATCGCCTATGCACGAACTCAATCGAGCAATCGTGCTTGGCAGACTCGGGCGCGAGCAGATGGCATTTGAGTCTTTGCAGCGAATCGAAGAATCACAGATACTCGAGATGTACCCACTCCTTCATTGCGCGTTCGGCGACCTGTTCTCGCGCACCGGTAAGCTCGCTGAAGCCAAACAGCACTGGCAAAAAGCGATGCAACTCGTTGCCTCCGATCACGAACGAAAATTCATTGAAACCAAATTGGAGGAGTTGCAGCGGGCTATATCTGCGAAAAAGCCTGCAGATCAGCCCTAGCCGATGCCTTCACGGTCTTGACTTGCCTCGCACCCTGGGCAAGTCATCGTTCAATCGAAACAGGAAAAGACATGGTCGCGGCTCGGAAGCCCTGGGCACGAAGGAGTCGATTCTGCTGGGCCTAAAGGGCTGAAACTCAATGCTGTCTTCGTGATCTATTGACGGCATTTAGGTGAAATCCGTACGCTCGCCATGGCGCCGGTCCTGTCGAGATTTTCTTCAAGAGCGGCGCAGTAAACATTAGACGCCCCCCTTTCTCCCAGATAAATGCCAGCTTTCCGCGTTGGTCCATGACAGTATTCAACTCAAAATCGGAAAGCTCCGCTGTCCAGCCCGGGCGAGCACTGCACATATGGCGCCATCGATCGTTGTCGTGCGTCGCGGCGTTGCTCCTCCCACTCGTTTGGTTCGGCGGATGCGCACGCTGGTCCTCAGAGACGCCACTGAACCCGGAGCCCAACTTGCCGGTGGCTAAGCGGAGTTTGGATGCCGTAGTCGTAGAGACGGTCTTCGTGCGTTTCTCAGCGGCGAAGCTGGACGAACTCACTGCCATTTGGGACTCGGCTGATGAGACTATTTTGGACATCGCAACCCGTCGGCGGCTGGATGCGAACGGATTGCGAGCGGGAATGCTGATTGGCGATCTGCCTAGCTTCGTGCGCGAGCAACTCAAAGAAACCTCTGCAGAACAGACAACGAACGCTTTAGAACACGCGGGATTAGCTGCCGACGTGGAAAATCGCATGCGACAAATGCAATGTCGTGCTGGGAGGCGGAAAGAGCTTTTCGTGCGTCGCGACTTGTCTGAGCCGTTGACGATTCTCTACGCCCGAGAGGATCGAGTCGCTGGGGAGACCTTCTATCAGCCCAGCCTTGCCTTCGATTTGCGTGCCACGCCGATCGAGGGCATGCAAGCTAGGATTACTTTGACTCCTGAGGTTCAGCATGGCGACATGCAGCAGAGTTTTGTAAGTACAGAGTTCGGGCTCCGACCAGAACTGCGACGCCCGCGAAAGACTTGGGAAGATCTAAACGTTCAAGTTGATTTGCAGCCAGGCAAAGTACTCCTGATGGCTGCAACCCATCCTACCAAGTCCGTCGGAGGAGCCTTTTTTACAACCGAAACGGCAGACCAAGCAGTGGACCACGTGCTGATGCTGCTACGTGTAGCTGATACTCAAATCGACGAACTGTTCGCGCCAAGTACGACCAGCGTCGCTCAAACCATGATGGAACGCTAAACCAACTTGGGTTGTCTGGCTTAACAAATCCAAGAACCTGCAGCGTCCGCACTTATCACGGACTCTGCACCATGAACGCGGAAACAAACGCATGCTACGAATATCGGACCCGTCGCAAGACGCAAGCAAACCGCGTCTTGGGATTCATGGCATTTGGTCGCTTACGCCGGAAAAACGCATACCCAACACTTGGTTCGGAGACTCCTTGCCAAGAAAATTTGAACGACACACGGGCATTCGTGCACGTCGCGTGTCGAATCTAGATGAAGTCGCCTTTGCTACCGCAGCGATTCAAAATGCGATTCGCCAAGCTGGAGTACCCAGTCTGGCAAATTGCAGAGCTCTCGTGTTGGCGTGCCCGGCGTTGATTCCACAATCCGTAGCCCGCCGGCATCTCCCTTTAGATCGAGCGAGGAATGAGCAAACGAGTCGGGTTGCCTTCCGGTTGCAAGAGCGACTCTGCACGGAATTCAAGCTCAGCGCCAACGCTCGAGTCGTGGGAATGAATGGTTTCTGTAGCGGCTATGCAAAGGCGATGAAGTGGGTGAACCATCGTTTTGGCTGCGACTCAACTCATCAGCTGAACGGCGACGACTATATTCTCGTAGTAACGGCGAACCGGATTAGTCGGATCACAAATTACGAATGCCCCAAGTCGGGCGGACTGTTCGGTGACTTCGCGACGGTAACGATGATGACGAGTTGTCAGTCGGAGGTTCGTCCTCCGCGGTTTGAACTCTACGATGCCGACTATCGCAAGCAGTCGGTGAATCGTAGCTTCTTCAACTTTGAGTGGCAGCCGAAAACTCGCAGCCCTTTGGCCGATACCCCGTCGCCTGAAGAGCGCCAGTTGGTATTCTCGCTTGATGGTATGGGTATCGCTGACACGGCACCCCGAGCAATGGCAGAGGCCGCCAAGCAGATGGCCGAGAAGAACGGGATCGCAAAGGCCCAAGTAGATTGGGTGGTGCCTCACCAAGCTGGCGAAGGGATCGTTCGCCTCACCTCCATGAAGCTCGAACAGTACGGCTTCACGGTAGCCCCGGTCAACGGCCTGACGGAAGAGTTCGGCAACGTGAGCTCCGGCTCCGTACCTCTGGCACTAGAACATCACTGGGACAGTCTTCACGGAACCATACTTTGCCCGGTAGCTGCCGTCGGAGCACCGGGTCGACCTGAGGTTTCGCAGGGCTGCATCCTGCTGGAGGGGCCGCCGCAACCAAGCCAGCGATGTCAAGACACTCAGCGCACGCGGGCCGCCTAGCAATTCGAGACTTCGTTGAATTCGCATGGAAGGCCAAGTAGCTTTTCTTTGTATCCGCCAATTCCTGCTGTAGACAACCTCTGTGTCAAAATTGATTTACAAAGTGCTTGACCACGATCTCTGGCAAGAAGCTTGCCAGTCTGGCGCGTTCTTGGGAGCGTCAATCGATATCCAAGACGGGTTCATTCACTTCTCAGATCGTTCTCAAGTTGAAGAGACGGTTCGTCTTCACTTTCACGGAGAAGACAATCTATTGCTGGTCGCGTTTCGAGTCGACAATTTTGGTGAAGAGCTGAAATGGGAAGCATCGCGAGGCGGTGCGGAGTTTCCCCACCTGTATGCCAAGCTCGCCACGGGACTTGCAGTAGGCACCTGGGATTTGGCACTGCAGCCCGACGGCACGCACCAGTTTCCAGCCGACTACTGAGCGAGAAAAACCGGCGATTTTCGCGACGATTTCAATACTCCGACTTCTAGTTGGATTGGACTTGGAGCCGCGATATTTCTCGATCGGCCTCACTCGCACTAGGCCCCGAGATTCTCACACAACGGGGTTCCTAGCCCAGAACTTTTCGCGAAACTCAGCGATTCTGCTCCGCCTAGGGGAAAGACCGCCAACACGTCTCCGAAGCCAAAATCGTTGAAATAGAAGAAGCTTCCCAACTAGACTATGGGTAGTCATGGGGGCAGCCGCCAGCCACAGACTTGGCTATACCGACTCAGCATTACCGCTGACCGAAGTTGGATTCACGCTCCAAGCTGCGAAGTTATTGGCTCTTCGTATTTCCAAGATGACCAGCCTGAGTTCTCCAATCGAGTCGCTAGACTTCACGTAACCAAATGCAAGACCGGCCGCAGAGTACCTCTGATTTGCAATTCGCATTTAAAGGCGAAGCGGGACGAGTCATGGAGCAGCACTTTCTCCATGATGCGGAGAACGCGCGCCTATCGAGAATGTTTCGCGTCTATTATCGACTGCGCCCGCTGATCCCGCTGTGGCTACGTCAGAAGCTGCAAAAATCACGAGGCGAGGGGATGGAAGGCGTCCCACCCGATTGGTACATCCCTACGGCGTTCTTGAAAGAATTCACTCAGGCGTTACGCAATGCAATCGCTTCTGAGCCTGAGGCGGCGATCATTCACCCCTGGCCCAAACCGTGGAAAATGTGCGTCTCGCTAACCCACGATGTTGAAACGATTGATGGGCTAAGGCGCGTAGATCGACTGGCAAGACTGGAGGAGTCGTTCGGTTTTCGCTCCTGCTGGAATATCGTCCCTTATAAGTACAAGACGGATGCTGGATTCATTCAGGACCTCACCGCTCGCGGCCACGAAATTTCTGTTCACGGCTACAACCACGATGGCCGCCTTTTTTCGTCCAAGCGAGTTTTTGAGGGACGACGTTCTTCAATCCAAAGTGCAATCAGTGATTTTGGCGCGGTGGGATTTCGAGCACCCATGGTCCATCGAAATTTGGACTGGATTCTTACCCTCGGCACCGACTACGACGCGAGCTGCTTTGACGTAGATCCATTCCAAGCCATGGCTGGCGGCGTTGGTAGCGTTTGGCCTTTCATGAAACAGAATATGGTCGAATTACCCTACACGTTGCCCCAGGACCACACTCTTTTCATTGCTCTAGCTCAAAACGACATTGCCATCTGGAAACAGAAGATAGAATTTCTCCGGCGTTGGTCTGGCATGGCGATGCTGGTAACTCACCCAGACTATCTCGACACAGAGCAGAGGTTCGACCTCTACCGGCAATTCCTGGAGCATCTAAAGTCTCAGACCGGCGTATGGTTTGCACTTCCGAAGGAGATCACGAAGTGGTGGAGAGCTCGATCCGAGTCCACATTGGCTAACAACGCAACCGTTGCTGGACCAGTCGAAGAACGCGGACAAGTTCTGCGACTCCGCGACTTGGTCGATGTGAACGCCGACTCAGACGACGGAATTACTACGGTGCAGGAAGTTGGCGGCTAGTGCCTGTCGGTCCGCTACTACAGTCGACTTCTAACCATTGGCGATTGGATCTAACGAGCATACCGAATGCGAAATAGCGAACCGGTGACTCCAGCAAACTTGTCGTCGACTACCCACGCGTTGCGAAGCAGAACGTACAAATCACCTTCGCGATCGAACCTCAGATCCACCGGTCGCCGCAAGCCCGACGCGAACTCGATCGGTTCCCTCGGGCGACCGCACCAGACAACCCAGTAGCGATCGTCTGGATCTCGAATCCATCCGGAAAGCTGATCGGTCCAGAGACGCCGCTGCCAAATTTCCCCTTGCCGTTGGACAACGATTCCAAATACGCAACGAGGTCTGCAAACTCCAACTCGTTGAGGCTGTCCGCCAATCCCGCTGGCATTAGCGAAACGGCTGAAACGATTTCTTCGACGATCTCAGCAGCTTTCCGTTCGCGTCGGCGAGTTGCAACTCTGAGTCCGTCCGCGACTTCACGATGCCTGAAAGCACCGAATCATCTTCGGTTCGGACGACCGTAGTACGATAGCCTTCCACAATCTGTCGTGAGGGTTCCAGCAGCGACTCGATCAAGGCGGTCGATCAAACTTGCTGCCAAACCAACCAGGCAAAGACGCTCAATGCAACCAAGTGGAAGGTGCCGCAGTGTCGAGAAGATGCGAAGCAACTCATAGAGAATTTCACTTTTGGAAAAGACACAAGCCAGTCACAAGCTCCACTGCGACAAACAAATCGTCGCTGAAAACATGCCGATTGAACGGACAACTACTCCGTCGCAGCGGACGTCGACGAACTTTCAGGGGCCAAGTAAACATAGTCTAGGCCGAACATGTACCGCTTGATCGCTTGCGAGTTGGCACCTGTCACCTCGACAGTCAAGCGATTGTCTCCTTCGCTCAAATCAAAAGCCCCCAGCGAAATTGGCCCGGTTGCAACGACTTGTTTCGAAAAGAGGTCCATTTCCCTCGCGGCGAGTTGTTCATTCACCGTTACACTCACCTTGGCGTAGTCGATCGCCTTGGTAAGACTGACAAAGATCTCATAGCGTCCCTGAGACGGAGCTTCGAAGACGAACGTCGCTTGGTCGCCGGGTGTTCCGCCAGTCCACCAGAGCTGCCGATTGCCACTCCACCTGCCATCGGGAAACCCACCCATATCCTGCGGCGACACGGAGCCACCCGTCGATTCGAAAGATGTCCAAGTTTCGGCTTCTTGTGCACCCGGCACTGTGTTCGTGTCGGAGGACATTGTCGGGCCGGCCCCGGGTAACGGAATTTGAGTCGGGCTAGCTAGGTAAGCAATCAAGTCAAATACATCATCGGGCTGCATCGTGTCGATCTGTCCCTCGGGCATCATGGAAACATCGCTCAGCGTACGATCGGCAATCTCTGCTTTTTCGATTACCAATTTCTCGTTCGCAGTTTGTACGACGATCGCCGAATCGTTGTCCTCCTTGACTAAACCAATAATGACTCGATCGCTTTCCGTCAGCAGGCGTGTGGCTTGATAGTCGCGACCGATTTGAGCATTCGGATCAATAATATTGTGCAGGGTGTAGTCGATATCGGCGCGGTTCGAACCTGTGATATCAGGCCCAATGTCTCCGCCGCTGCCAAATAGCAAATGACACTTGCCACAGTTGTCGGTGTAGATCTTCCGACCATTTGACAAGTCTGCTTTCGCCAGGACTTCCGGCGTCAGCTTAGACTTCCAGGCTTCGATGCGCTGCTGCTTCTCTGCAGGCGTCGTGCGCATCTGTCCCCAAACTTTGTTCACGCCCGCTATTAGATGGGGATCGTCAAGCAACTCGATCTGGCGAATTGCAATTGCGTTAATGTCTTGATACGGAATCGCACCGGAATCAACCGCGTCTAGTAGCGCTTGCGTCGTTTCTCGACGACTGACCAACACCGTGATGGCATCCTGTTGTTCGGCTTCTGAGAAGTCGGCATACCGGCCGACCAACGTCTCTGTGGCTCGCACGTCGCTATAGTCCGCTAGGGCCCGGATCGCTGCCCCGCGGATCGCGGTGTCGTCCAGCAACGTTATAAGCAACGAAGATAGTTTCGGATCTCGACCGGCTACGAGAGCTTCCAAAGCGGATTTACGGGAGTCGGTGTCTACCGCTGAGTTCCCAACGATCTCGCGGAGCGCAGGAAAGACGGCTTCGTCGCCAAACTTGACGGTAATCCACTGCAGAGTGCTTTTGAGCTCGACATCCTTCAACTCGGAGAGCTTGGCATAGATCGCAGGCCACCCCTCTGGCATGTCGATTCGTCCACGCGTCTCGATTGCCGCACGAAGCTCTTTCAAAATCAGTTTCGCTGTCCCAGGATTGCTCACGGAGCCAAGGGATGCAAGCAGTGCTTCCATCGAATCCGGCTCGCTCGCGGCTCGGCGATAGATGAACTGTCTCACCAACGGAATCCTTGATTTCGCAGCGAGTTCCAATGCCCGAGACGCGTCATGTGGAACCAGCGGTTCAACGCCATACCAGAGTACTAGCGGAATGTTCGCGTCTTGCCCATCGTCGGCGACTGAGGCGAGAACTGCACTTAGTTCCCAGCGCTGGTCCAATTCGAGTTTCTGAAGCGCGGCGGCAAATTGCAGTCGTACGTAAGGCGAGGTCTCGCGTCGCGCGAGCTCAGGAAACTGGCGAACACAGTCCGCATAGTCGGCGTTCTGCGAGTGTTCAGCCGAGAAGCGAACTGCCCAGCCGCGGAGATATTCCGACTTGTGGCCCCGCTCTTTCAACAGCGACTGCAAGTCCTGCGATTCAAGTAACCCACACGACTCGAGCGTCCAGAGTGCACGCAAACGCTTCGAAACCGCGGCGTCTGCAAAGAGCGAATTTCGCAGCCGGTTCCTCACCATCGTTCTCTGCTCCGCAGTGGCTTGGTCGATGCGTTCCATCAGTAGCCGACGACTGGTACGCACCTGCCACTCGTTGGAATGCGTCTGCAGATCAACAAGTTGCTCAAAAGAGAACTCCGCGAGATTCCTACTAGCCGAATTGGCTTTAGCGACCTGAGCTGGGTCTCCATACGTGACTCGATAAACGCGTCCATTCGTACGATCCCAGATTTCGGCATCGCCACGATGGCAAGCGTTCTTGTCGTACCAGTCGCACAGATAGACACTTCCGTCCGGCGCGCATTTCATGCTGATACCACGAAACCACTGGTCATTGGCAAACAAGAAATCATGACCGTGGGAAGCTACGTAGCCACTTCCAACCGGTTGAAGAAGGTCGTTGTTGATCCGATTGCCGTGGATGTTGTCCATGAAAATCGAATTGCGATACGCGGACGGCCAATTGTTCCCGAGATAGATGAGCGCTCCACAATGCGCGTGGCCGCCGCCGGCTGCGTCGGTATCAGTGTGAGCCACGGCATCGTCGCGCCCCCACCAAGCGTGGTCACCAATGTTCCCGCTGTAATGGGCGTGATCCGCGATCGTCTTGATGTCATCGTAGGTGTGTGGATTGAAATGCCTTCCAGCTTGACGTTGGTACCGGCCGCCTGGCGTCAGATGATACATGTGCGGGATCACACAGGCGGTGATAAATGCTTCGCCGTAGTCGTTGAAATCGACTCCCCAGGGATTGCTGGTCCCGTGCGCGAAGACCTTGAATTCATGCCGAAGTGGATGGTACTTCCAAACCCCCGCGTTGATCGCAACTCGCTCCTCAGCCGGCGTCCCAGGCTTGCCAACTATCGAATGGGTGAAAACACCGTGGCATCCGTACAACCAACCGTCGGGGCCCCAAGTAAATGAATTCAGAGTTTCGTGCGTGTCTTCGTAGCCAAATCCGTCGAGCAGGATTTCTGGAGCAGAATCCGGCTTATCATCTCCGTCACGGTCCGGAATGAACATGAGATAAGGTGCCGCCCCAACCCAAACGCCTCCGAATCCTACTTGAAGACCACTGACTAAATTCAGACCAGTCGCGAAGTCTTTGCGATTATCGAAAACACCGTCGGAATTCGTATCTTCCAAGATGATAATCTTGTCCTTGCCTTGCCCCTCCGGAGCCCGCGTCGGATACGTGTACGCCTCCGCCACCCACAATCGCCCGGCTTCATCGAAGGTCATCGCAATGGGTTGGTGAACCATCGGTTCGCCAGCAGCCAGCTGCACTTGAAAGCCCTCTGGGACCGTCATCGCTGCCGCTGCCTCCTGCGGAGGCAAACCTTCATTCTCCGGCAACCCCTCACTGGCTGGCTTGGCGCGTTGTTCCGAGGATCGCGGGTCGAGGCGACTACCAGGCCCTTCGGCCTGCACACGCACTTGAACGTGAACATACGTCCCCTTTTTGTTGGCAGTGACTACATCCAGCAGTCCATCTCCGTTGACATCTGCCACGTCCACTTCCGTACCTACGCCACTTTCGTCATCAATCAGATGCGGGATCCATTCAACGCTTTTTCCAGACGTCACTCGATGCTCGAACCAATACACGACTGCCGGACCCATTGGATCCGCATCGCCAGTCGGCCCATGCGCCCAGTAGCGTTTCCCGGTCACGATGTCCTTCAGGCCGTCTCCATTAATGTCCACGTACTCGACGGCGTGTAACTGCGAGAAGCACACGCCGTAAGGATTCTCAGTCGAGTTCTCCCCCATGATCAAATGCTCGGTCAGTTGCACCTGCTCGGCACCATTGACTCCACTAGTTTCGTTCTCGAACCAGGCCAAGCCATAGCCGTGCGCATTCAACGAGCAGACAACATCCAAGTCCCCGTCGGCGTCAACGTCATCGGTAAAGATCTGGGCGTTCCCGTGACCTTTGCTAAACGGAAACGGATGCAGCTTCCAAACGGGATCGCCGTCGAGCGATTCAGGTTGTTCCCACCAGCCATTCTTCTCCAACAAATCGACTCGGCCATCACCGTTCAAATCCCCAACACCCATTCCATGAGTGAACCTCCCACCGGCACTATTCGTCGAGATCTTACGGAACCGCCAAGGCTTTTCCGGCGCATCGGCTGGGACCGTCGCAAAACCGAAGAAACCACCACTGCTACAGACGACATCCCGTTTGCCGTCTCCATTGATATCGATGAAAGTCGGCGACTCGTTGTCTACCACATCGAGCACTTGATGCCGCGTCCAAAAGCGATCAGTTAGACCTGGGTTTTCGAACCAGGAGGCATCCTTGCCTGGAAAGCCATAGATCAAAATATCGTCGCGACCGTCGTGGTTGAAGTCTTCGGTGTAGGCAAAGAAATTATTGGAGTACCCATGTGGATCGAAGGCATCTTGAGCATAGAATTGGTGTTCGACTTCGAAGTCCGGGCCTTCGTACCAAAACGGGCCGGACGCCACATCGGCTTTTCCGTCGCTGTTGAAATCGCCGACCGTCGCCCCCTCGCTGTAGAACTTGTCGGAGAGCTGCTTTGTCTTCCAGGTAGGCATATCCTGCGCGGAAACGCGATTGCACTGCAACAGTGCGAAGAGCAAGAGATGAAGGATGGAGAGAAGTGCCCAGCACGAAAATTTTTGCGTTCGCACAATTGGCTCCTGAAGGGAGGTTGGAGGGAGCAGGAGAGATCAGCGTAGAAGCACTATTCTAAACCAATTCTGAACAAGCGAGCGAACAGCTCTGCGTGAACTCCAGGCCCGATCAACGTTTCACCATGCGTAGCGTAGCACGGCTCTCAGAACCGTGAATCTATTGCATTCCGGCTGGGACAGCCGGGCAACTAAGTGATTTCAATTGCAGGCGTCAACCATGGACTTGGTCGAGTGACGACTTAGAAACGCAAGAATCTCGCGCAACACCTCTTCGTCTGTTGGCAACGC
The DNA here is from genome assembly GCA_045105035.1 of Pirellulaceae bacterium. Lineage (GTDB taxonomy): Bacteria > Planctomycetota > Planctomycetia > Pirellulales > Pirellulaceae > Aureliella. The sequence continues at coordinate 13,651 of JBGCCZ010000068.1, forward strand.
ACTCTCGGTTAGCTGTTTGAGTTCTAGCGGCACGTTGTCCATCCGGTAGGCGACGCCCTTGGCGTGGACGCCGTACACGGAAGTCGCAAAGTGCACGGTCGCGTCGAAGTGCCGAGGGGCGGAAGAGTAGTCAAGAACGATGGTCGGGATCTTTTTCAAGTGCTCGCGAGCCGGCTCGGTAAGGTACGGCACAGTTTCACCACCAACCAGAAGTGCCGCATCCACTTCACCGCGTTCCAACAACTCGTTGGCAGTGAATTCACCAGGATTGTATCGCGGGTATCCTCGCGAAAGATCGACGGCGAATGGATACGAAGTTTGCCAACAGAGCACGTTGTCAGCTCCAGACACGTCGCCTTGCAATCGCATTCGACGGGCCGTGAAGCGGGTGTGGGCATTAAGTTCGGCCACCAGGTGAAGCAGAGTGCTCACATTTACATGCCCAGTGCCGCTGCGACGCGTTCCGCCCCAAGCCCCAGTTTCGGCGAGTCCAAGTCCAAAGAATACGACTCCATAACGACAGCTCCGCATCTTATCGAGCAACGTCTTTAGCTCCGCAGGCATCCGCGACTCATGAGTCGGGTCCTTCAGGGCGGTTACCAAATGCGAAAGCGCCTCCAGATCACGTTCCGGTTCAATGGGCACTCTAAGATCAGGCTCGGTGCCTTGGTCATCGAGCTGCCAGTCCAACAAATCGTCCCGATTGCCAACCATGACAACTTGGCGATCTTCTCTGCCCTGCGAGGTAAACTTGCCGACTGCTGTGGCCGAGTAGCGTTCGACGTGACGGGGGTGCGATTCAGCAGGATTGCATCCCCAAAACACCACCAAGTCCGCTCGGTTGCGAATCTCGCCAAGCGTACAGGTGACTTCACCGACCTCTTGAATGGCCATAATCGAAGGGCCGTGGCACAGCGACGCCGTCGTGTCGATCGCTGCACCGAGAAAGTCGCCGATTTCGACGGCAACACGTTGCCCTGGAGTTGCACTACGAGACAGCCCGTAGATCAACGGATAGTCACTCGCATCGAGCAACTCGCCCGCCTTGCGAACTGCCGACTCCCAATTCGCGGCTTGGCCATGAATCCAAGCGGAAACATCCGAGGTGCGAAGGTTCTCTTCGAACCAACGCTCGCCGAGTTTGCATTGCGGCGCAAACTCAATCAGTCGGTCTCCTTGCAGGCGGATACGCACATCGTCACAGAGGCAAGCGCAACCAGGACACACAACGTCTTCAAACTCCGTGGTGTCCTTGCCACTCGCGTTCGCTGCAACTACTTCCACTTGCTTTTCTATCTTCCAGTGTCGCGATGACTATCTTGGCGGCTTCGAAAACGGAGTCCGCTTAAACTCCATCGCCTTTTGCTGTAGCATCTCCCGCTTCAGCCGATTGATTGACTTCGAGCAGCGGGTCTGGCGCTTGCGGTGGCAGGAGCGGCGGAGGAGCAACGGTACTTTCCTGGTCGTCGTCACCTGTGCTGGGTGCGGCTGCAAACGTGGACGCCAATTCTGCAGCAGCGTCTTCAGCCAAGATGTGAATCTGCGTCGCATTGACGATCATCAAATCACCAACCATCTCGACGGTGCCTGTCGCGACGATGTCGTCGTTACGCTCTAGTCCGAGAAGTTCCTGTGCGGAGATGGCAATCGGCTCGCCCTCCGCGTCCACGACTTGGACGACCGCGGTCGCGGCATTTTCAAGCTCCCGCTTGCAGAAGGGACAATCTCCCGGGTCGTCGTGGTTATGTCCCGGCTTCGGCAGCTCAATCACACTGAACGACGCCGATTCCGCCTCAAACGGACTCATGCCGCTTGCGTAGATACGCCCGACAATCGTCGTTGCATTGCTGGCAGCGTTCTCCGCGTCGACTGATTCATACGACTGTGCAAGTGAGATCAGCCCCTGCGGTTCATTTGCCACTAAAATCGAATCTCTTAATACGGTCACATCCACCGAGTTCGCCGGCGGCGAGCAACCTGCCTGCAGTATGCATGCGACAACGAACAACATGCTCGTTGGAAACAGTGATTTCGATTCTTGTCGGCTCGCGGTCCACTTCATGGCAGTCCTCCCAGTTGACGTTCTTTTCGACTATTCCGCTGCGGCTGCCTTGAGCTGCTCCATGGACTCGCCGATCTTCGCGTCGATGTCAGCGAATTCGACGTCGTCTCCCCCACCATGCATCGTTCCGTCGAGCGTGGTGAACGCGTCCATCAACGCTTCGATCGCTCCAACGGCAGACGCCATTTTTTCCTCTGGCAAATCCGCTGCCAACTCCTTCATTTCCGTCAAGGCGTGACCAACTTCGTGCAGAGCATCGTGTGCATCGCCGGGAGTGCCGCCTTCGAACGCCGTTTTGATCGACGCATAGCACTCGCCAAGTTCCTCGAATCCCTCGTCCATGGTGTGAATGCCATGTTCATCGTGATCATCGTGATCCGATCCAGTGCTAGCCGTAACGGTTTCGTCGGTACCGCCGCTCTCGCCGCAACCGGGAATCACCAGTAGGCAGCTGGCCAACAGACACGAGAAAAGGCTTATTTTGGAGAATCGACTTAGCATGTTTTCTAATTTCCTGGTTTCGAGCTATGTTCGCGGCGTGAGCGCCGGCAAATATCGTGCACTGATCTGAAGCTATTCTACGCACGTTGTACGCACTGCACAGCGGCTGAGATCGCAGGATTCCGTAACCAGTCCAGAAGTTGCAAGATATATCGAGACGTAGCCTAGAATCCTTGATCAATCTCTGTTTCGCCGAGGCAAGGTAGCCCTATCGAACTCGATCCAGGTCAATCGAACCCAATCCAGTTCAATCGAACTCAATTCGAAACGAACAATACAGCCTGATTGGCTGCCAACGCGACCTCCATGCCGGGGTCAGCAAAGTCAGCTTCTCCAGTCTGGGAGTGGACTAGGGAAGTTCCAAGATTCGGGCGTGGCACCAGTGAACTACAATTGAAGTCGGCGGTGCCTTTCATCGTGAAGTGGCATACCCAACGCAGATGGAAATGCGCCTCACCTGGCGCGCGAAACTCGGCTGCATAGACGTTCGGGCAGTCCGTCTCTAGCACCCAGTAATTTTGGCTGCAAAGCCACCCCGCCTGGACTCCTTGGCGGCGGATTGAAAGCAAGCGTCGGTACCAGTCGCTGACTGCCGAATCTCCAAGCCCCGACGATCCGCAGTTGGCGAGCTCGAAAGCCTGAGGGTCGGACGGAGACAACGCACCTTTCCAAGCATGCTGTGGGTACTCGTTGGCTCTCCCCTCATCCACGGACTTCCGCAAATCCGGATCTTGAAAGTCTACAAAAAACGGAAACGGAACGTCCACCGCTGACTCTTCGCCCATGAAAATCATCGGAATTCCAGGAGAGAGTAGAAACAACGGGGCCGCGGCCTTTTGAAATTCAATCGAAGCCAGTTGGTGAATGCGTTTTCCGTGAGGATGGTTGCCGACGGAGTCATGCGTTTGCATTGCGTGCACCAGAGAATCACGCGGATCGCCACTCTGGCTCTCATGGCCAACGCCGCGTTCCAGTCCAGTATCACACTCAGTGCCCGCGTCGCTAAGCGGCGACGAGCTGCGCAGCGGACGTTTTTCATCGTCGCGATAGATCCCGGGAACGGATTCGTAGAGATAGCCCCGTTGAAGAGCTTCGTTGATCTCCGCCGCGCCCTGGTAGGGTCGCCGCGTTAACTTGACCGTCGAATCGGCTTCCGCGTAAACCGAATGCATGAGGCAATCACACCAAATCGCATCGTAAGGAGCCTGCCCATTGCGTGCAGTCAGCAGGTTTCCATCGAAGATGTTTGCTTCCGCGATGAGGTGAATTTCGCGGCCTAACTCGCTATGGCAATTCGAGGCAGTCTGTCGAATGGAATCCAGAATAGTCTCATCGCTGTCGTCGAACAAAAAGTGAACGGCATCCAGCCGCAGTCCGTCGATTCGAAACTCACGCAGCCAGTACTCCACGTTCGCCAAAATGTAGTCGCGAACCGGGCCACGGTTCGACCCGTCAAAGTTAAACGCTTCACCCCACGGCGTGTGATGGCGGTTGGAAAAGTAGGGGCCAAAATCGCGGAGGTAGTTCCCCTCGGGTCCAAGGTGGTTGTACACAACGTCTAACAAGACCGACAAACCACGAGAGTGGCAGGCATCGACGAGTTGCTTCAGTTCATCTGGCCGGCCGAAGTTGTTCGATGGTGCGAAAAGGTGAACACCGTCGTATCCCCAATTCCAACGACCCGGTGCCTGGGCAAGCGGCAAGAGTTCAATAGCCGTGATCCCGAGTTCCACGAGTTCGTCTAGACGGTCGATAGCCGAAAGATAAGTTCCTTCCGCAGTGAAGCACCCCAAATGCAACTCGTAGATCACCAGTTCTTGTTTGTGCACTCCTGTCCAATCAGCTTGCTGCCACCGGTAGGAATCCGGATCCACGATCTCAGAAGCACCGTGCACGCTCGTAGGTTGAAAACGAGAGTGGGGGTCGGGTCGCCGGAGCACTTGATCGACTTCTTTCGACTCGAGTTCGAACAGATAGACGTCCCCCACCGAAGCCTCCGCGACGCCAGCGAAGTACCCGGAGGACTCATGTTTTAGCGATATTCGCCGTTCCGCGATTTCCGGATTCAGGATGACGGCCACGTTCTCAGCTCGAGGCGCCCAAACTCGGAACTCGACCTCTTGCGGAGAGATTCGATATGCACCGAGCGGCCTTGGATTCGACAGGTCTTGTTGGCTCAACGCAATTTATCCTTGTTGTTCTAGAACATCGGTAGAAGGGGAAAGCAGGGACGGCCCATCATGGGGCCAAGAGAATAAGTGCTCCGCGTGCGTGCGGGAACGACACTTGAGCAGGCACCGTCGCTTTTCGATTGCGGGACTGTCCGCCGCGTGCCCTTGTCCCTGAGAATCGGCTCTCGTATTTGAGAGCTCGACAATAGAAAAGCCGGAATACCGGGACTAACCGCCGCTTTGACCGAAACTGGGCAGGCGCAAGAGTCTTCCCTTTCAATTCCTACCTGCTCTAGGTATTACTACCGATTCGCTTTCCCAACGTTTGCCGATATAGTCGGCAACGATTGATTTATCTTTCCAAACTGGAACAAGGGAATTCTTCGGCAGCTCTTCAGTGTTCTGAGCATCGTGCATACCTAGGTTCATTATTGGGGGTTCGCAGCCTCCTTGCCTCCGACTCGCGTCTTTTTCGGATGTAGGTTTGAACTCAGGTTGATACCGGTCTACCGCTAACGGTCTAGCGGGAGAGAGGTACAGTACTCGGAGCCGTGAAGGACTTCTTAGATTTATGCTCATGCGACAACCGCAAGCCGATCTTCAATTCGCCTACAAACTTCCCTACGGGGCCATCGTTACCGATCGAGGGGTACAATTCGTTGTATTCAGCCGCAGCGCGACAGCGATGCGTGTTTTGTTGTACGACAAAGTCGACGACTTAGAACCTAAGGAAATCGTCAACTTCGATCGTGACACCGATCGCTGGGGAGATATCTGGAGCGTCTTTGTCCCCGGCGTTAGCACGGGACAGCTCTATCACTTCCAAGCCAATGGACCGTTTGACCCTGAGGCAGGGCAGTGGTTTGATGGCAACGCGAGGCTAATCGACCCCTACGCAAAAGCTCTCGCTGGTCGCTTCCAGCAGAGCAAAGACGGGATCGTCCGCCCTCCAAAGTGCGTAGTCGTTGACGACAGTTTTGATTGGGAAGGCGATCGCCATCTGCGACGTCCGCTTGCCGAAACCATCATCTACGAGACTCACGTTCGTGGATTTACCAAAGGCAAGTCCGCGAAGGTCAAAGCTAAGAACGCGGGTACCTACCTCGGACTGATCGAGAAAATTCCGTATCTCAAAGACCTCGGCATTACAGCAGTTGAACTGATGCCTGTCCACGAGTTCCCAATCTTGGATATTCACGGACAGGACCTTGAACGTCCGAATTACTGGGGTTACGACCCACTTGCATTCTTCGCCCCTCACCGTGGATACGGCGCGAGCGACAAACCGGGCGGTCAAGTCAACGAGTTCAAGACGATGGTGAAGGAGCTGCATAAGGCAGGCATCGAAGTCATCTTAGACGTCGTCTTCAATCACACCTGCGAAGGCAACGAACAGGGCCCAGTCCTCAGCTTCAAAGGACTCGAGAACCAGGTCTACTACATCCTCAACGGCGGCGGCGCCCACTACAGCAATTACTCCGGCTGCGGAAACACGTTCAACGGTAATCATCCGATTTGCCGCGAGCTGATTTTCCACTGCTTAAGGCACTGGGTGCACAACTATCACATCGACGGCTTCCGGTTCGATTTGGCGAGTATCCTGTCACGTGATCGTTACGGGAATTTGATGCCGAATCCGCCGATGGTCGAGATGATCGCAGAGGATCCGATGTTGGCGGACACTAAAATCATCGCGGAAGCCTGGGACGCCGCAGGGGCGTACCAGGTAGGATCTTTTGGCGACTTGCGCTGGGCAGAGTGGAACGGCCGCTACCGAGACGACGCGCGTCAATACTGGCGCGGTGACGAAGGTTTGGTTGGCCCCATGGCAACTCGGCTGGCCGGTTCCTCGGACTTGTACGAACACGCGGGCCGCGCGCCTTATTGCAGTATCAACTTCATCACGAGCCACGATGGTTTCACGCTCAACGATTTGGTCAGCTATAAGGAGAAACACAACTTAGCCAACGGCGAAGATGGCCGAGACGGCGACAACCATAACTGTAGCGACAACTACGGGGTCGAAGGGCCGACGCGCAGAAAGCCCATCGAGCGTTTGCGAAAACGGCAAATCAAAAACATGTTTTCAACTCTGCTACTCAGTCAGGGCGTTCCGATGATCGTCATGGGCGATGAAGTTCGTCGCACGCAGGGCGGTAACAACAATGCTTACTGCCAAGACAATGACATCTCGTGGTTCAATTGGACTTTCGTAAAGAAGCACGCGGAGATTCGCGACTTTGTGAAAGGGCTGATTAAACTCCGCAAAAGCCAGCCCACCTTGCGGCGGACTCGGTTCCTCACCGGCCGGCCCTTTGACGAGCGAGGCGTGCCCGACGTCAACTGGTTCAACCACCTTGGAATGACCTTCAATTGGGAGAGTCCGTCCGGAGGTCTGGTCTGCTGGTTGCCCGCACCATCGCCGGGTGACGATCCGAACGGAGAGGGGAGAGACCTCTTGCTTCTCTTCAACGGCACACCCGAATCGTTGACATTCCATCTTCCCGAACAGATCCGAGGGCTTCGCTGGAGTGTGCTGATCGACACGCACGCAGAAACGCCTGGCGAGGACATCTATCCGGAGTTAGACGGTCCACCCGCACCGGCGAATCGTCGGGTCGAATTGGTGTATCGGAGCATGAAGGCCTACGTTGCCGATCGTCCCGAGTAATGAGGGTACGCTGCAATTAATCTGCGAACAGTCTACGCACGAGAGCGATGCTAGCCTCCCGTTAAAAGCTCCCTCGTGGGAATGCAACAAGCAAGTGTAACAACGGCGACGCGACCGACAGCCGGTCGCGTCGTTTGTTGACATTAACGCTAGTCGTTTGGTAAGGAACGACAGGTCTGCAGAACGCTTTGCCCCGAGACTTACAACCTAATATCCAGGCCCGCCACCGTAGAGCGCCATAAACAAGTTCCCGAGAACGTCTGTCTTGGGATAGTGAATGGCGTCCATATCGTCTCCTGCGTCCGTAACTTGAGTTTCCAAGGACGACCAACTGCTGGAAAGTTGAGCGTAGTGCTGCGCCGCGGCGTTGTACTTCGCATAGGCCGTTGCATAGTCCCAAGCAGCGTACGCGGCATTGCCTTCCGCAACCAATTGGTTTGGAAGTGCTTCGGACTGAAGCAGTCCGTCTTGGCTTAGGAAAAACCCGGTAGTGATGAAGTAAGCGTCGTTGTAGTAGGGCGTCCAAAACTCTGTCTCATGTTCGTCAGTGAACCAACTGTAGGGCACACCCTGATTGACCCAATAGTCGAGACGGTCATCAACCAGGCCCCATTGCCCGTCCGCTACGGACTGCGCGGCGGACGCGGCGCTCTTGGCATTTGCCATCGAAGCCAGTGAAGCTGCCGCGCTGGAGGCGGCTTGATCGGCTTGGGATTGTGTCTGAGCTTGAAGGTTGGGAAGCGACAATGCAACGAAGACGAAAGACAGAATGATCTTTTTCATTTTGGACACCTGCGGTCTGAAGATAAGCAACACCGCCATCACGCTGACGACAGTACGCCACTCTCGACGCAGTTTCGAGCGTGTCTGTTTTATGCTTCCCCGACAAAATCAGGGAAACTCCTCCGGTCGGCCCACATCAATTACGCAGGCGCAACACTTTGCTCCACTGCTACCGACTCGCAAAGTGGAAGAGTTGCTGCAAACATCGAAAGCCAAACTACTAGGTGCGTTTTTTGAGTCCGCAATTGCCGCTGAGCTTCAAGAAAGGGCTCTGCATCTAAACGTTTGGAGCGAAAACATGTATCTCAGATTTCTGGCTCTACTACTCAAGCACTTCGCGGGTCGAACATGATTGCCCCAATGTCGACGCAAACGCTCACACATCGTCTGAGCGTCATGCGCCCAGAATTGATTCGCATCTACAGGAATCGGCTTCGGAGTATTGAACATCGTTTCGACTCGGAAGATCTCGTGCAGACGGTTAGCCTTCGAGCCATCGAAGGCTGGGCGAACTGCAAGGGTCAATCAGCGGAGGAAATCGATCGATGGTTGAGCAAGATTGCTGCGAACTGTTTTCAAACTGCCCTTCGCGAGCACCAAGCGTCTCAGCGGAGATCAGTTCTTCGCGAGCTTGCTTCTCTTCCTGCTGGAGGTGAACCTCAGCACCAATCAGCATCCACCGAAAGCGCTGAGCCAGTAGACCAAAGAGATTGCCTGGATCGAGTCCGAGAGTCCGTTCTGCGTCTCCCGCAGAGTCAGCAAACGTGCTTTTCCATGCGTTTCTTTCAGTCGAAGAACGATGCGGACATCGCTCTAAAAATGGGAATTAGCCGCGGGGCGGTTCGACAGAATGTGTCATACGCGTTGCGGAAATTGCGAGCCGAGTTGAACTTGGCCCCTTCGGAAAACCAGTCCGGCGCAGTGCACGTTCACCGAAAACGACTCTCAATGCAGCTGTCTAAATAATCCCTGATAATTCAGCCCCAGATGCAAACAGAACGCAGGAACCGGTATCATCCGGGGGTGCGATCCATACAACACGAGTGATGCCGCCCTAAACGCAATTGAGCGATGCAGTGTTGTGGGCCGCTGAAGCTTGCTTTCAGTTTGTCGCAATAGGTGCCACAAGAAAGCCCGTTGGATAACCGGAGTTGAATCAATGCTGCGTCGAATCTCTCGTTCATCAACTGCTCACTACCAACCGACGAGCTGCCAAAGCGCAATCAGCCGGAGCATCATGCACGCTCCCTCACGCGTCGCACGTCGCCCGCTGATACGAGCTCTCTGCATCTTTTTGGGCATTTCGCAATTCGCCATTCCGTCCTGGGCTCAGTTACCTGCGACGACGGCAATCGACGAGTACGTCAACGAAGTGGACGATAGCTACCGCTGGAAAATCGTTGCCACCAAGGAAACCGAATTCGGATCCTTAATCACGGTCGACATGGTTTCGCAAAATTGGCTTACTTCCGAAGAAGTTAACCGTACGGAGTGGCAACATTGGTTGCAAATTGCGATACCGAAAAAGCCCGCCTCGGATATCGGCATGTTGATGATTGGCGGGGGTAAGAATGATGGCCGTCTCCCGGGCGAGCCCTCTCCGGAGCTGCAAAAAATCGCGATGGCAACGAACACGGTCGTTGCGGAACTCAAAATGGTCCCCAATCAGCCGCTGGTTTTTCATAGCGACGGCGTCGAACGCAAAGAAGATGATCTGATCGGCTACACCTGGGATCAATACTTGCAGTCCGGCGAAGCACGCTGGCTAGCTCGCAACGCAATGGTGAAAAGTGCTGTCCGAGCGATGGACACACTGACGGCAGTCACCAGCCAAGTTCGCGAAGGGCACAAGCTCACCAAGTTCGTCGTAGCGGGAGCGTCAAAACGCGGATGGACGACTTGGCTGACTGGTGCGATTGACCCGCGCGTTGTCGCGATCGTGCCGATTGTCATCGACGTACTCAACACCGACGCGTCAATGAAACACCATTTCGCCGCCTATGGATACTGGGCCCCCGCTATAGGCAACTATGTCCAACACCAGATCATGGAACGTCTGGATCACCCTCGTCTGCAGCAGCTATATCAACTCGTTGACCCGTACTACTATCGTCATCGACTCACGATGCCAAAACTAATCCTCAATGCCGCTGGGGATCAGTTCTTCTTGCCGGACTCCTCACGCTTTTATTGGGATGAGTTGCAGGGCGAGAAACTGCTGCGATACGTCCCAAACACCGACCACAGCATGCGAGACAGCGACGCGTTTCAAACGCTGGCCGCCTTCTATGCACGAATTGTTAGTGGAGCCGAATTACCTGAAGTCACCTGGTCGAACCGCCAGGGCAGTCTCGTGGCAAAGTCCTCAATACCAGCCGACGAGGTTCGCGTCTGGACGGCCGATAATCCTGAGGCTCGCGACTTCCGCCTCGAAACTCTGGGGAAAAAGTACACGAGCGTGGCATTAGAAGCACTGAATTCCGGCGAATACCAAGTACCGCTGGCGAATCCCAAACAAGGCTGGCGAGCGCACTTCATCGAATTCACGTTCGATTCCGCTGGGGCGTTTCCGCTTAAGTTGACCACCGGAGTCGTCATAACGCCCTATTCGTTGCCCTACAAATCGAAGTCACCCTCGGAATCACCGAGCGTGACAATCAAAGCTCGCTTTGAGCAAGAAACGCTAGCGGCGCGCGTCTTGGAGGTCGCTGAAGCGATCTTCCCGAAGGAAGTGTCCGACGCGTCGCTAAAAACGAAACGAATTGGTGATACGGTCTATTTGAATTGGGCTTCTGAGAACTCTAGACCTGAAGCAGAAAAAGTGTTGGGTTGGCTCAGACAGCAGAAAGCCGTCCAATTGAACGTACAGCTTGAGTCTGGGAGCGACATTACGACTTTACCGGAACTCATGGAAGCTGAAACGGAAGACGCGGCCAAACCTGCTTCGCCCTAAAGCTAGTGAGATACACGTTCAATTCACTGTATCTTTACGAAAGTCCATCTATCGCAAGTCAGTTCTAGGTTATCAAGAAGGTTACGTCCAACGGTATGATCGTCGTGTGAACGAATCGTCGGATATCACGAAGTACCCGCACAGAGTTTCCGAAGTTGTTGCAAGGAGATGAGCGATGCGAATGAATTTGATCGGTTGCCGAAGATGCACTTTCACAGAACACTCTTCCCCGAGGCTCAGCCAAGCTTCCCATAGGCGAGGTTTTACTCTTGTTGAACTTCTTGTAGTAATCGCCATTATCGGCATTCTGGTCGGACTCTTGCTCCCCGCAGTCCAAGCAGCGCGCGAGGCAGCGCGGCGCATGCAGTGTTCCAACAACCTGAAACAGGTCGGGTTGGCAGTTCTCAACTACGAGAGTGCGAACAAGACGTTTCCGATGGCTTGGTGGTTGGATGTTCCAGGCGGGACCAACATAGCCGCAGCCAATGGCAATTCTTGGGCCTACGCAATACTGCCCTACATTGAACAGGTGAATTTGTACAATCGTTTTGACCAACGATTCCCAGCCATGAATGAGCTTGGTCCGATTGCACAAGCCAATGTCCAAGTCATTCAGAGTCCCCTGAGCTTCTACAATTGTCCTTCCTCCCCGCATGCCGCATCAGAAACTTACACCGGAGACGCGAGTGCAGCGGGACTGCCCGTAACTTGGGAAGCAGCCGCCTGTGATTACATGCCGGCGACTGGAGTTCGTGGAGTTTACGCCGACATTGCCTACGCTGGCGCACCGGGCGGATCGCGTCATGGAGTGCTGCAGGTCTGGGGGATTTTCGGCAGCAACCGACGCGGCAAGATTGGTTCGATCACCGATGGGACGTCGAATACGATTCTCGTAGGCGAGCGAACCGGCGGCTCTCAAATATACGTCGGTACTCAGCCCGCTGCCGCGCTAACCACGCTTTTGATTCCAACGAACGGTGGGGGCTGGGGCGACGTCTTGAATGGAGAAAACTGGGTCAGCGGTGCGTTGGCAGGTCAATACGACCCTACGAATCCCAACGTATTCTTACAGGAAGGCCCCTGTGCAATTAATTGCAATAACATTCGCGGCCGAAGCTTTCATTGCTTCCACACTGGCGGTGCCCACTTCGGACTTTGCGACGGTTCGGTTCAGTATCTAAGCCAGAGTATCGATGCGTTAACTTTCGCTTCGTTGATTACTCGGCAAAAAGGCGAACCCGTCCAAGTGCCACAGTAACGTGTCGTTCACTTTTCGTTGTGTCGGTCGCTTTCTGGAGGCCAAGCCATGTGTTGTCATCACCCAACAATTGTTCTGATGCTTCTAGCTACGTTCCTCAGTGCTGGATGCTCGCAAACCGATCCAAATCGGAAGGAAACGGTCGAGGTGTCTGGCGAAGTTTACGTAGCGGGGAAACCGGTCGAAGGTGTCATGGTCGGCTTCCATGCTGAGAGCGGCTTAGATAAAGCGCAGCCAACCAATACCAAGGCACTTACAAACGCCGATGGAAAGTTCTCGGCTTCAACCTATGAAGTTGGCGATGGTGCCCCGCTTGGCAAGTATCAAGTCACCTTTACCTGGCCGAAGCTCAACAAGATCAGCATGACCTTCGATGGGGACCAATTCAAAGGCAAGTACGACAAGCCTGAGAAGTCGAGATTCACCATCGACGTCCAATCCGGCCAGACAGTCGATATGGGACGAATTGAATTGGAGTAATCGGCTGGGCACGGCCAATCAAAGCTCCAACTTGTATCGAGTAACAGGGCTCTTCGGGCAGTGAATTTATCGCGATTCGGCGGGGCCCCCCGGGCTGATATGCAACTCAAGCTGAAACTCTTAATTGCCCTGAATGCACAGAGAGGCCGAATCGCGCTCACGAAATTGCGACCGATTTGAACGCTTCACCCACCGCACCCCCTCTTCACCCACCGCACCCCCTAAATAGCGGGGGCGAAATTTAGATTCAAGGCGTATCGGTCGAGCGTTTTGTGCGGAGCATAGCGAATGGCGTGATTATGCCTGCTACAATGCCGCCTTGGATTTGCGTGCCTTATCTGTGGGCTATTTCGTTTATTTCCTGTCCTCTCACCGAGTATCGGCCCACAAACGCATTCGTGTTTCTGTTCTTTTCAGAGGATCGATAATGAATCGCCTGCTCAAACGACGCCAATTGAAGTGCGAATTACTCGAGACACGCCGTCTCCTCGCTGCGGACATGTACTCGCCAGAAATGTATTCTGTTCCGGCGACCATGGAAAACATTCAATCAGCGGCTTTGGTTGAAGCTGTTGATAACGATCTAAGCTACGAAGTCGACGGCCACGAGATTGGGTTGTCGATTCACCCGAGCCGATTGGCAATAGCCACGCCTCCACAGAGTCAATTCGGATGGGAAAAGCTACCTGGCGAATTGCAATTAGTCCGCAGCTTGGACAATGGCATTTCGGTTTTCGAATCGAAGTCGCTCTCATCTGATCAGCTGGAAGCTGCGTTGAGGATGTTCCCAGGCGTCGAAACGACTTCCTCGGTCTTTCTTGTCGAAGAGACGAAGACCGAAGCTGCGCTGCTTGACCAAGTGGTAGTCAGTTTGAATGCGGGCGTTTCCACGAGTGACTTGCAGAACGCTTTCCCTGCAATCGAGAGCATTGAACCGCTACTCGGCACCCCCGACCAACACGTCGTTACGCTTACGGACAGCATCGGCGTCGAGACTCTTCGTTGGAATGACCGATTGGACGAATCGAAATTGGTCGCTCGCTCGGCACCCAATTTCTATCAGGACTGGCAACGGTTCTACACGCCGAATGACCCTCGATTTGGTACGAATCAATGGCACTTGGATAACACTGGACAGGGCGGCGGAGTCGCCGGAGAAGACTCGAGCCTAGTGGAGGCTTGGGACGTACAGCAGGGTGGCTCTTCAGATATCGTGATCGCCATTTTCGACGACGGTGTTCAAACTGATCATCCGGACCTAAACGTTTGGGAGAACACGGCCGAAGCGGCAGGGAACGCATTCACTGATGACGATAACAACGGCTGGCTAAATGACGTCAATGGCTGGAATTTCGTCAACGACAACGCTCAAACTTCCCCAACTGCGGCCGGCGACAATCATGGAACAGCGGTCGCAGGAGTCGCTGCGGCAATTGGTGACAATGCGGTTGGCGTAGCGGGTGCTTCGTACGGTTCGCCAGTCATGGTGGGTCGACTTTTTGATGGAAGCGGCGTTTCAAATGATGCAGAGATAGCCACTGCGTTCTACTACTTTGCCGGGCGGACCGCCGACGGGACAGGAACGTGGGATTCGGCTGACTTGGTCAATAACTCATGGGGTGGCGGTGCACCATCGGCATTAATCAGCGACGCGCTGATTTATGCAACAACTGAGGGCAATGGCGGTGCCGGAATGCCGATCATGTTCGCCACCGGGAACGGTGGATTCGACGCGGTGAGTTACCCCGCAAATCTAACAACGACTATTCCAGGCGTTGTGGCCGTTGGGGCGCATACGAATTCCGGAGTTCGCTCGGGCTATTCCCAGTACGGTCCTGATGTCGATTTAGTTACACCAAGTAATGGTGGGTCGCTAGCGATCGATACAACCGACCGAACGGGAGCCGATGGATACAACGGCGCTGAAGACTACACAGGCACGGGTGGAACTGGATTCGGTGGGACCTCATCAGCTTCGCCACTCGCAACCGGAATCGCGGCTTTGTTGCTGGCCAGAGCAGATACCCTGGGCATCACACTCAGCGGTTCCGATGTTCGCGATTTAATGCGAGCCAATACCGACTTGATCGGAATCGAGGGTGATTACGAAATCGACTCGGGTAAGCACTATGAGTACGGGTTCGGCCGCCTAAATGCCCACAAGCTCGTCGCGGGTGTTGGTACCGCTGAGATCTCCGTCACTTCAACCACACAAGACCTAGAGAGTGGCGTAGATTCAGCCGAATTCGGCCAGATCATCTTGGGCAACTCGGCTCAAATGTCGTTGCGAATTCGGAATCAAGGAACAGAAGACCTGACGATTAGTGACATCACTATCGACTCCGCAGAGTTCAGTATCGACGACTCCCAGACCCAGATGACACTGGGAGCAGGGGAATGGACCAGTTTCATCGTCAATGCCGAACCGACGGCCGGTGGCACGCAGACGGCAACAGTATCAATCACGTCCAATGACACGGATGAAGAAACGTTCGATGTCGATGTCATTGCGGAAGTAGCGATCCCATCCATCGCAGGCACTATTTTCGAGGACGGCAATGCCGACGGAACTCACAGTGGCGGCGAGACTTCACTGTCTGGCTTTTCTGTCTTCCTAGACGGAAATTCAAATGGAATTTTCGATGCCGCTTCTGAGACCTTCGAGAATACTACGCAAATTGAAATACCCGATGCTGGGCAAACCACTTCGAGTTTGGAGGTTTCAGGGCTAGTCGGAAACATTTTCGATGTAGATGTTGGCCTTAGCATCACTCACACTTTTGACAGTGATCTGATTGGAACACTGATTGCCCCGGATGGAACTCGAGTTGAACTCTTTAATCGCGTCGGCGGTGGAGGAGACAACTTTACCGACACGGTCTTCGATGACGCCGCTGATACTTCGATCAATGAGGGTTCCGCGCCCTTCACTGGGTCTTTCCGTCCCGAAGAACCACTGGCTTCATTTGCCGGAGATGCAAATGGAACCTGGACCTTCGAGATATCGGACAACGCAGGACTAGACACTGGGACGCTGGACAACTGGAGCCTGACCATTGTGACCGGCGAGGATTCCGTGCCGGTCGATGAACTGGGGCAGTTTGCTTTGCTCAACTTGCCTGCTGGGGATTACTCCGCTCTTGTGATTCCAGATGCGGGCGGCGAATGGCCAACGGTCACTCCTGCTTCTGGAGCCTACGATTTCACGATCAACAATCCAGAAGACAGTTTTCCTGGAAGCAACTTTGGGCTGGCCAAAGTCGACCGCTTTTACGCCCAAGTTTTCGAAGACACCGACGGTAACGGTGATGTAGATAACGGAGAAACTTCGTTACCAGATTGGGATATCTTCCTCGATGCAGATGAAGACGGCGAGTACGACCCACCCACGGAAACCAGCATCGTGAACGAAACAGATGTGCCGATCGCTAGCCTCGCAACGGCGTCGTCAACGATCTCGACCGCTGGAGTGAACGGGTTAGTTGCCGACGTAAAAGTTCGTCTGGAAATAACACACACCTGGACTCCAGATTTGGACGTCACTCTGGTTTCTCCTGACGGAACACGTGTGGTTTTGTTTGACGATGTCGGGCTGCCTGCAGACGAGGATTTCACCGGTACTATGCTGGATGACGACGCTGATACTCCTATTACAGAGGGTACGGCTCCGTTCACAGGTACCTTCCGACCCGAGAACCCACTTTCCGGATTTGATGGGGCGTTGGCTGCCGGTGACTGGACTCTGGAGATCTTTGATGACGCCAATGGTGACTCAGGGACTCTGCTCGAATGGGAACTGATATTAGACGTGGCCACAGAGCCTCTCGCACCTACCAACGACGGCGGGTTCATGGCAATGGATCTCGCTACGGGGACGCACAAACTGCAATTGGTAGCACCAGAAGGTTGGGAATTCACCGTACCGGCTGATGGGGCCTTAGAGGCCACCACCAATGGAACTCCGATCACTTCACAGCTTTTCGGAGCTCGTCCTCTGGAAGGTGAATCAGGCGACATCACGGAAGACACGGTCTGGGACAACACCGATGAACCCTATCGTTTGATCGGCGACGTTCGTGTCCGAAACGGCGCGACGCTCACGATTGCAGACGGCGTGATTGTAGAGACGATTGATCCTGAGTTCGAATTGCAGATCGGAACCGACACTGAAGTCGGAACGCTAGACGCTGGAGAAGCAGACTTTGGTGCCGGACTCCTCGTTCAACCTGGGTCTACAGCAAACTTGGATGAGACTTCCCTAACTGGAAACATGGTTGACATCCTCGGTACGCTGTGGGCGTCTGAAGCCGTCTTCGACGCTGACTTGAACACCAACCCAGATTCCGAAATCAACATTCGGTTCTCGGACTTCGCTCCGAATCAAGTGTTCGTGTTCGACAGCGGAGCCACCGTGATCAATGTGACGCACAACGACTTTGCCTCGGCAAGCCCAGATAGTGTGCAAGCTGTCGGCACCTCGACGGACACCGTTGACCTGTCTCGAAATTGGTGGGGAACTTCGGACTCGGCCACGATCGGTAGCTTCATCTTGGATCGACTCGATGACGCAGGCAGACCGCTGATCGAATTCGTAGAGCCACTCACAGTCCTATATGCCTTAGGGGATGCCAACGGTGACGGCGCACTGACCAACATCGATATCGGAGCCTTCCTCTTGGCCCTGACGAATCGAAGTTCCTACATTGACACTTACCCTGATGTAGATCCAGACATCGTTCTAGACATGAACTGGAACGGCAGCTTTGGCAATACGGACATCGCCGGCTTCCTAAATAAGCTGACCGGCGGTTGATTGCGGTAGCTTCAATAGAAGCTACACCCTTGAGCTTGAATACTAAAAAACGCGTGCAGTGTTAGAAGCTGGACGCGTTTTTTTGTGGCCCTTTTTGCTGGCCAACGTATCACAATTGCCCGAAAATCGGCCTCCCTCACTTCGAACTTCTGTGCAGGAGAGGTCACCTTGAAGTCGCTCGGAATGGGGCGAAGTAGTAAAAAGACGGCTATTGGCTTAAGATTTCCCCCGATTTGGCCGTGCGCAGTCGGGATTTCTCGATCGAAGCTTGCTGAACACACCGATATTTAGTTAAGCTCAGATGAGTGTTGTTACTTTACTTTTGGAGAATGCTATGAAACGAAGAGCAAGCGTGTGCCAGCTTGGGCTGATCGGTTTGATCGGTCTGGCTGGTTGCTCGGGCGATGCCCCAGTCGTTGAATCACCTACTGCCGCGGTGATGGAAAAGGGTGCGGAAAATGCAGCCGTCACATTTGTGAGTATGAAAGTCCCGAACATGGTCTGAGGATCTTGTGCCGCCTCGGTCCGAGGCGATTTGGCCAAGCTACCTGGTGTATCTGAAATCGAGACTGATACTGCCGAAATGGTATGCTCGTTTAAGATCTCCGATCCAAGCGTCGACTTCAAAGCCGAAATTGCGAAGTTTGCCGAGACAAACACGCACCTCGCTGACTATTCGTTCGACTAAAGTCGCTCGCAGTTTTATATGAACAAGACAACGCCTCGGCATTGCGAACCACGCACTGCCGAGGTTTTTTGTTGCGCCCCAAAAAGGAGCAAGGAGCACGAGGCTCACGCTTCACCCGATATAACTCGCGGCGAAGACAGAAAAGATGTCTTTCCGATGTCTTCCATTCCACGATCACGGAAAAAAGTGCCATGCGGATCGCACTCGCCCAAACGAAGCCAAAAGTCCGTAGCTGTGAGTCGAACATAGCAGACCACACTCGATTTACTAAAATTGCGATCGAAGACGGCTGCAATTGTATCGTCTTTCCAGAACTCTCATTGCTGGGCTACGAACCAAAACTTGCGCGGACTTCCGCCATTCGCTCCGACGCGCCTGAACTAGCCAGATTGCAAGAGCTGAGTGACGACAGCGGCTGCACGATCATTCTTGGGGCCCCGTTGCAAGGAACGCAGTTGCCTAACATCGCGTCGATTACACTCGCCCCATCCGCTCAACCGACGATCTACTGCAAACGCATACTGCACCCTGACGAGCTCCCCTACTTTGCCGCCGGGCGAGCAAAGGATTCTTGGGTGATGGAGTCGCCAAAAACAGCGATCGTCATCTGCTTTGAATTATCCGATGATCCTCTGATCGAGTCGGCATGTCAGGCGGGTGCCGAATTGTTGATCGCGAGCGTCGCTAAGCATTCAAAAGGCATGACTGCCGCTCACTTGAGGTTGTCGGGAATTGCGTCACGCTTCCAAGTACCGACCTTAATCGTTAACAGCGTCGGCTTGCAGGACGGAATGGACTGCAGCGGAGGATCCGCCGCCTGGAATCGTGGCGGACGTTTGCTAACCCAATTGGAAGACGAAGAGGAGGGCTTGCTTATTGTCGACGTCGTTGCAGGTGAACTAACCACAGCTAAAACGCGGTACCTTTACGCCGATTGAGGCTACGTTGCGTAGCGCAGCATGAGGCCGTCGGTGACGTTGGGTGCCAATCGGTTTAGCCAAACCAGTGCTTTGCCTGCCGGTGAGAGAATCATGTCGCGTTTGCGTTTTCGCAGAGCCGTCATGACTTGGCGAGCGACTTTTTCGGAAGACTGTGATCCAACCGACTTACTGTCGGAACCCTTTACGGTGTCGATCAACGAGTCGAAAAACTCACTTCGCGTTGTGCTCGGCGATACGGAGATGACGTCGATGTTTCGCGGACGAAGTTCGATCCGCAATGACTCTGACCAGCCGCGAAGTGCGAATTTGGCGGCACAGTACTCACTCTTACCTGGAGCGGCTCGGTGGCCGAGTACTGAGTTCACGTTGCACACCGCTGGCTGTTTACCGTACTTCAGATGCGGGAGAGCGAGTCGAGTCAATTCGGTGGCTGCGAAAAAATCGACTTCGAAGATCCGCCGCATGCGATCTGGATTCGCCTGATCGAAGGGGCCGATGGCTCCGATCCCAGCGTTGTTGATCAGCATGTCGATTCCACCCAGCTCGGACACCGCTCGGTTGACGAAGTTGCGACGATGCTCTGCGTCCGCGATGTCGCCCGGTACCGCAATGAGTCGCTTCATTGGATTGCCGAAAGCGAGTCGCAACTCTCGAAGCCGCTCTTCACGTCGGGAAGTCATGACGACGTACGCGCCGGCCCTCACTAGCTCGGAAGCTAGATACCAGCCGATACCGCTGCTCGCCCCTGTTAGCAGGACCCGTTTTCCCGCAAAGCTCCGCTTTGCCATCACCTTCTCCGTGTGTTGAAATTGTCCCTAAGGACGCATTCCATCCTTCCAAGACTCCGTTCATGACTTTTCGGATTGCGGAAGAGATACGGCGAGTAGGATCCTTAACAGCTTGCCATTTCCTGAGAATTGACGCAGAGTATCCAGGTTGTAGCGGTCGAATCGCGTGTTCGGCCTTTGAATCTACCCTGATTTTAAGGGCCGTTGGAATCGAGGAGGTCTGCGAGCTGCTGCTTGAGATGCTGATTCTTTAAGTGCTCGTCGCCCACGTTCCGTTGGTAGTTGGCAAGAGACGAGGCAAGGGAACGCACCACGGTTTTTACTTCCAAGCGGTCTATGGGTTTGTCGAGTTGATTAAAGAGCTCATCGGGGTCCTGCTCTAAGTCAAATAGCCAAGGGCGGTCGCTGGTAGAGAGCACAAGCTTGTAGCGATCTGAAACTGCCGCCATCCAACTGGTTTTGACGCCCGCGTTCCGAAGAATCACGACATCCTTCCAGCTCTTGGAGGTTTGCGAACCGTCTTTTTGTAAGAGTCGGCCGAAGTCACGCCCTTGCACGCCGTCGGGTGTCTCAGCGCCTAGCAAAGGCAAAATAGTGGGCGCGAAGTCGACGGTTCCGAGCGCGGCGTCGATAACGGTGCCGCCATTCACTTTTCCAGGTGCCGCGATGATCATGGGAATGCGTGCACTCGCCTCGTAGGGAATGCCCTTGTTCAGACGTCCATGCTCGTAACACAGATCCCCGTGATCTGAGGTGAAAACGATGACCGTCGTGTCTAGCAAATCCAATTTGCGCAATCTATTGATGATTCGCTGCACATTGTCATCGATGCATTTCACCATTCCGAAATAGGCGGCCATCATGTCGGCGCGAAATTGCTTCGGACCGTTATTGCCTGAAGTTGGAGCCCACTTGGGGTTGGCCACAGTATTTAAAAAAGTCGCTGGCGGCCGGATCACCATGCCTCGGTACATGGTGTCGTAAGGCGGTCGAACAGTATTGGGACCGTGCGGATCAGGCAGACTGAGGTGGTAACAAAATGGCCCCGCCGCATTCTCTTCGATAAAGTCCAAAGCTCGATCCGTCAGCCAGTCTGTGGTGAAGCTGATTTCGTTCGCACCATCCAAACCATAGCTAGGCTGGCCCTTCTTGCGTGCGGCTACGCGTGGCATGCCTTCCACCAGCTCAAACTTCTTCCAGTGGCCGCGATTGAACATAAAACGATTGTCTGCAAATCCAAATTGGCGACGTGGCGCCCACTGCGGTTTCCCGCCTCCATCTAAGTGCCATTTACCCGCGTAGCCGGTTTGATAGCCTTCACCTCGAAGCACTTCGGCGAACGTCACCATGTCGTTCCGCAGTGGCAAGTCGTTCGCTGGCGACCCCGTGTGCTGTGGGTAAACACCGGTAAAAAACGACGCCCGCGAAGGAGTGCAGACAGGGCTAGTCGCATAGAACGAAGTACAAATCGCTCCACGTTTGGCCAGCGAGTCAATCGCGGGCGTTTCGACTTGCGCATCAGGGCCCCAAATCAATGCTTGATCTGGCTTCATCAGATCTCGGTAGCAACCTAGGGTTCGAAAACTATGCTCATCCGTTTGGATGACGAGCAAATTCATCCGCTCGGCCGCTTTGCTGCTCGGAGGACTCCATTCGCAAGCAAAGTACACGAGCAGTGCGGATAAGAGCTTGATAACGTTCATCATTGAAATACACCTGGTGTTACTTACCGCGAAGCGATTCAGTCGTTCCGAGGCCTAGGATTGCAGTAGGGGTAATTGACGTGGGGGGGCAAGTTCGGAAGATCAACAGGCTGGTCAGGTCAAAATGTTTTAGATCGTTCCGCGTGCAGCAAAATCCGAGCGTAGTCGCATGCAGGGCGGACGGTAATTCTAACAACAATAAAGAGTCCAAGAGATGAGTTTAATGAAGGCGGTGCATTGCTCGGAATTCGCCGGGCTGAACGTTGATGGGCGGCCTGCTGAGAACGTTAAACCCATTCGCGAAGTTCTGAGTTTTTGCGACGCTCCCAAACCCGTAATTGGTTCCAACGAGGCACTTATCCAAGTGCACTTTGCAGGAGTCCAGTACCCGGATCTTCTGCAGGCTCAAGGCTTTTACCAGGTCAAACCCAAGCTGCCCTATACACCGGGGGCAGACCTCAGTGGCGTTGTCGTGCAACTCGGCACAGACGTAGCCGCTGAGCTTGGATTTGCCGTTGGCGATCGCGTTGTTGGACAAGTCGAAACAGGCGCGCTTGCAGAGTTCGCTTCGGTTCCCGTGGATTCGCTACTGAAAGTACCAACTGGTGTTCCGTTAGACGGTGTGGCGAATTTGGGCCGCAACTACTTCGCGGCTTACCACTCTTTGAAAGTCATCTCCGATTTACAGCCGGGACAATCGGTACTTGTCGACGGGGCCTCAGGCGGCGTGGGCATGGCGGCAATTCGTTTGGCCAAATCCATGGGAGCTACCGTAGTGGCCGGAGTGAGTCGCGAATCTCGGCAACAAGCCGTGCTCGATGCCGGCGCGAACGCTGCGTTCGTTTACGGTGATAGTGTCGATGCGTACAAAGCGTTTAAGAACGATGTCCGCGACTACTTGAATTCAAATGGACGACCAGAAGGACTCGATGTGATCCTGGACATGGTGCAAGGCGACTTGTTCGAGACGGCCCTCCTATCCTTGATACGCCCGTTGGGTAAAGTCTGTTTGATTGGCTTCACGGCTGGACAGAAGGCAATTCGTCCCGGCATGATCTTAATCAAGCAGGCGAGCGTGGTAGGGAGCCTGTGGAGCCCCTGGGCCAAGGCAAATCCACAGCAACACAGAGTCAACGCGGCGGAAATAATGAATTTCTTTGCTCATGGAAAGATCGATGCCCAACCGGATCGAACGTTCGCTTTCCAAGATTGCGTTGGAGCATTCGAGTTGTTTGAGAAGCGCGAAGGTCGGGGCAATACAGTGATTCAGGTTGCCGAAAGTGTAGGGGCTTAGCGACAATGCCCCCTGGCTCAAGTAATCTGATCTCGATCCTTCAGCATGCGGCTCGCGTCCATGGTTCGGTGCCAATCGTATCGCAGGACCGAGCGACAGGAGAACGACATCAATATGGCTATAGGGACGCTTTCAATCGAGCGAGCCGGGCCGCGCACGCGATACGAAGACTGGTTGGAGACAATCAAACGCCGATAGCCACATTGGCCAGCAATACGCACCGGCATTTTGAGTCCTGGTTTGCAATCTCGGGTCAGGGACTCATTTGCCACACGATTAATCCTCGCCTTACAGACGATCAACTTGCCTTCATTCTGAATCATGCGAAAGACCGAGTTCTGTTGGCCGATGCTGCTATGTTGCCGGTTTTGGGACGGATTCGGCCGAATCTGCGATTTCTCGAGCAAGTGATCTTGTTTGACACGCCGCATCCGAAAACTGAAGAAATCGCGGAACAGTTCGAGAACAGCAGCGGCAATACGCTTGAGTTCCTGGACTATGAAACTCTACTGGCAAGCGAGAGCAACGAATTTGACTGGCCAGCGTTGTCCGGGGATACACCGGCCGGGTTGTGTTACACGTCAGGAACAACAGGCGATCCCAAGGGTGTGCTATACACCCACGAAACCAACTTGCGGCATGCAGGGGTGGTTAACCAAGGCAGCGCGATGGGATTGTCTGCCGTCGATTCCGTCCTAATGGTCGTCCCAATGTTTCATGCCAACAGCTGGGGACTTGCCTATTCCTGTCCAATGGCAGGTTGCAAACTTGTATTGCCTGGTCCTCACCTAGACGGTGCCAACCTTATCCGCTTGCTGGTTGAAGAAGCCGTCACTTTCGCGGCTGCCGTTCCCACGATCTGGAGTCGCGTACTCCAGGCACTCGAGGAATCGAACGCCGAACTTCCCTGGCTGCGTGAAGTCATTATTGGCGGCTCGGCGGTCCCACGCGCGATGGTTGAGTCGTTCGAGCATCGATATGGGGTCAACGTGCTGCATGCGTGGGGGATGACCGAGCTGAGTCCAATGGGAACGATGTGTCGCGTCAAGCACGAACTCCGATCGTTGGATGCAGAGTCACAGATGAAGATACGACTGAAACAGGGGCTCCCACCCTACGGAATTGAACTCCGTGTCGTAGACCAGGAGGGAGAAGAGCTAATGCACGACGGCAATTCGCTGGGACATATCCAGGTCCGGGGCGATTGGGTGCTAAGCCGTTATTTCAAAGAAGCAGAAGACTGCGTAGACCACGAAGGCTGGTTTGATTCAGGTGATGTTGGCACCGTTGATGAACATGGCTACTTGGAGATCATCGATCGGGCCAAAGACTTAGTCAAATCTGGAGGCGAGTGGATCAGCTCAGTACAACTGGAGAACGCCGCCACGGATGTGGAGGGAGTTCAACTGTCGGCCGTCATCGCTGTGCCAGATTTTGATTGGGGAGAGCGACCGCTGATGCTGGTGGTTGCGAATAAGCGTATTGTCGACGCGGAGAAAATTCGCCGAGGACTGGCTGGTCACTTTCCGCGTTGGTGGCTGCCAGATCGTATTGAGTTCGTGGACGATCTTCCACTAAACGGAGCCGGCAAGGTCAACAAGCGATTACTTCGTGAGCAATACAGCGACAAACTGTAGCCAGCGGGTCTGAGGAGCTTCGTGTGTGCGAGGCCTGCCAGCGTGTTCAAAGTACCTCGACACTATCCGGCTTTACTAGTCTCTAGTTCCGAATCAGCATTGGGATGCAAAGCGTCTTCGATCCGTGAAACGATCGCCTGCTCCATTTTGCTAGCGAACTTCTTCGCAGACTCGGGCACAATTCCTTGCAGGGAGACTTGGTCATCGTACACTTCGGCTCGCCACGAGACGAGATACCCGTAAGCTGCGAAACTCACATCGAATCGATGATCTTTCATGTGCAGATTGACTTGATGCACTTGCTGGGGAAAACGCTGAGTGAGCGTGGCAACCATGTGATGGAGACGAGAGATCGCTTCATCTTGCCCGAGGCAATGTTGGACGGCTGCGGGAATCTCGATCATGTTTACTAACTCCGTTCAGTCTACATTCTTGCAACCACGCGATCCGCGGTGCGCTAACTGCGAATTCAAGGTGCGCAATTCAGGCCATCGAAATGGGAACGCTATATCGAGCGTTGAGCAAGAGCAGGCAGCTCTACGCAAAGGCACTTTAAACCACAGGTCTTAGGCGTAGCAAAACGAATTCGATTGAGTCGAGGCCAATCACTCTGGTGAATACCAGCATTGAGAAAGCACCAAGCAACGGACGCCTTGGGAGCGAGCGGCAACAACCGTCTTGCGTCACTTCAAATCCGTTGCGAACCTAAGCGTTGCCGGCTGGGCCGAGGGAAAAGTCCACCGCCGACTCCCCGATTTACTCGGGGAGACTCGCATTGTGGTAGATATCTTGCACGTCGTCGCATTCTTCGAGCATGCCGATGAACTTCTCGAACATGGGAACGTCATCCACGGGAATTTCGCTGCGAGTCTGGGGAATGAACGAAATCTCCTCGACGGCCATCTTTGCGTCCGGTAAGGCTTTAGCGAGCGCTTCGCGGGCGTTTCCGAATTCGTTTGCGGGTGCAAACACGGTAATCTGTCCATCCTCCGACTCGACATCCGTCACGTCTACTTCGGCTTCCAAGAGAGCTTCAAGCACGACGTCAGAATCGTCACCCGCAAATGCGAAGACAGCCAGATGGTCAAACGCATGGGCGACCGAACCAGGCGTTCCCATCTTAGAATTCGTTTTCGTAAAACAGTTCCGAACGTCGGTAATGGTTCGATTGTTGTTGTCGGTAAGGCAGTCGATGATGACCGAGCAGCCGCCCGGTCCATAGCCTTCGTACCGAGCGGGCGAGTAATTCTCTCCGCCAGCCCCGGCTGCTTTCTCGATTGCTTTGTCGATGACATGCGAGGGTACTTGTTCGCGTTTCGCTTTGTCGATCAGGAGTTTGAGCGATGCGTTTG
This sequence comes from Pirellulaceae bacterium, assembly GCA_045105035.1. GTDB lineage: Bacteria > Planctomycetota > Planctomycetia > Pirellulales > Pirellulaceae > Aureliella. The sequence goes on from JBGCCZ010000068.1 coordinate 39,746, forward strand.
CCGCAGGGTCAGCTCCTCCATTCTTCGCGCAAACGTAGAGCTGCTTTCCGTACTTGGAATACACCTTAGTTTTTGCGGCGGCCGTTTTGGCCATCGACATCTTGCGAACTTCGAACGCTCGACCCATCGTTCCTACCTACTGTTGTTTTACTAATCGTATGTCTTGCGACTGCTACCAGACGCTTCGACTCGGATTCTTGCACGCAAAACCCAAGTCGAAAACGCCCATGTGAGAGCATTTTAGCCCGTAGCCAGCGGCAGAGACACAGGGGATTGCGGCGAGCGGAGTTTGGAGTGTCGCTTTCCAACTTTGTGCAGGTTCAAACGCTGATTCTTTGACATCCGCGACTGGGGCTGTTAGTCTCCACGAGTACTCTTCAACTTCTCACTCGTCTTTTCCTTGGTCTCCCCTGGATCACGCCACAATCGCGTCTATGCCCAGGCCGCGAAAACGCGTCTTTCCTACTGGCCATGTTCGTCCAGATTGCCGCCCATGCATGCTGATCTTTCTTTCGGCAATCATCCGAAGAAAACGGATTGGACTACGCGTCGTTCTTCGATGCTCTTTCTGCTCATGCTGCCGCTGTGTTTTGCGTTGGCCTGCTTGGGATGTTCGCGAGAACGGAAGCCAGTTCTGGTCAAGCCCCCGACGTTGCCCGCATCCAGGATTCAACTCGAGCCAATCACGCTGAGCGCGCTCCAACGTGTCAAGTGTTTCACTGGGGCAGACGCTGGAGAGCTAACGATGCTGGAGATCATTGGTGGCGGCGTGGGAGCCACTGATTTCGACTTGGATGGTCGGTGCGACTTGTACTTTCCCTGCGGAGGAAACATTCAGAAGGAGACGCAGCGAATTGACGGCGTCGCCTCTCAGTTGATATGGAATTTGGGTGAGCAATCATCCAACTGCGCCGAATTCGCGCGGGTCCAAGCGAAGCATTTATTCGCGCACGGCGTGACAGAAGCCGACTACGACCAAGACGGTTGGCCGGATCTTTTGGTTTACGGTTACTACGGAGTTGCCTTGTACCGAAATATGGGCGACGGGACTTTCTTCGACGTAACCGAGCTGGCCGGGCTGGTGGACCTACCGTGGACGACTTCGGTCGCTTGGTTCGACGCGGATGGCGACGGCCTCCTCGATTTGTACGGCACAGGTTATGTCGACTGGAGTTTCGAGAATCATCCGAAGTGCGAAGGCTGGTGGGGTGGCGAGTTGGAGGTTTGCCCGCCGTTGAAATTTGGGCCTCGCCCCGATTGGTTTTTTCGCGGCAAAGCCTCAGGAAATTTTGAGCGGCTGGATGATACGTTTCAACGCGAAGAGGAAGGACGTGGTCTGGGGCTGCTCGCTTTTAAATTCTCTAGCGATGAGCCGACGCCTAGCCTCTATGTGGCCAACGATATGAGTGGCAACGCGTTGTTCAACAGCACGGGGAATTCCGCGTTCTTGGATTCCGCAGCCCTCTCGGGAGTTGCAGTCGACGGGCAGGGCATTCCCAACGCGAGCATGGGCGTCGCCTTGATGGACTGCGATCGCAATGCAGAGTTCGACTTGTTTGTGACGAACTTCGACCACGAAACGATGGCAATCTACAACGGGCAAGGCGATGGATCGTTCGAATATGGTTCGTTTCGATTCGGCTTGACCGTCGAGGTCCCGCCTTCGGTGGCCTTCGGTGTGGTGGCTCCGGATTTGGACTGCGACGGTGACGAGGACGTATTCTTCGTCTGCGGCGGCGTCGAGTACTCTCCGTCCATTGGGACAATGGACCAAGTCCCAGTGTTGTTGGAGAACCGCGAGGGCCAGCGTTTCTATCGCATCACCCCACATCCGGTCCTGGAGAAGAAGGAGATATCTCGAGGGTGCGTCGTCTTGGATTGGAACAATGACGGGCTTCCGGATGTGACCACGTCGAGTATCAGCCGCAGTCCAGTTCTTTTGGAAAATCGCAGCGACACTGAAAATCGATGGCTGCGTCTGCGTTTGATAGGGACCGGTGGATTGCGGACTCCGATTGGAGCCATCGTCCGTATCGAAGGGACGGCCAGCGGCACGCAAATTCGCCAACTTCATGGTGGTGGCAGCTATTTGTCGCAGAGCCAGATGGAACTGTTCTGCGGAGTGATGAACGATGAGACGGTCGACCTCGAAATTACTTGGCCGGACGGAAACCAGCAACGGATCCAGGGCTTGAAGACCAACCAGGCTTGGCTGATCACCGAAGATGGCCGAACCCTGAGCAATCTGCGAGAGTCTTCACCGTAGTAGTGGTTTTTCACTGCCGAATTCACCCGTTGGCCGCGCCTTGGTGGCCAGGATCTTCATCCGTTGGAAGGCCGCCCGCGATAAGTGTTGCCTTGCCTTCAGACGCTCCCAACTCCAAGTTCCGTTTCTAGCCGTTTTCGCTATACTTTCGGGCTCTCAAAGGCGTCATCCTGCATGACGCATGAGACTGTTGGTCGTAACGGCTACTTCCGCAGAATAACGAATCAATGCAAACATCTTCACCTCAAACGCAATGCTTCATGACAGAATCTGAGAAGCCGGAAACTTCGTCGACCAAAGACCCGATGGCGCTCCCCCAATCTGAACGGATGACTCGCAAAGCCACGGATGAGCAGATCGCGAGATCCTTGAGCTTGGCCCAAGCGGCCGTGAAGGCGGCTGCCGAGAATCGCGGACAAGATATCATCTTGCTCGATTTGACGGAACAAACTGCGATGTTCGACTTCTTCGTGATCGCATCAGGAGCAAGTCGCCGCCAGTTAGGAGCGATGAGCAACGAAATCGACCGAGTCATGAAACAAGAGTTCGACGAACGGCGAATGAGCATCGCAGGTTACGAAGAAAGCCGCTGGATCGTACTTGATTACGGCAGTATCGTTGTGCACCTGTTCGACGAGGAGACTCGCAAGTTCTACGACCTAGAGTCGCTGTGGGCAGATAGCAAGCAAGTTGACATCAGCGAGATTGTGTCGGACGCTTCTGCGAGAATGGCAAAGTTCAAGCAGTAGCCAACGCCCGCCGGGCTGCTGTAGCCAGCGAACGCCGACCAAACGACGCGAGTCTTTTCGCATGAGGCACGCTTTGCCAACCGGCTTGTTCTTGCCCAGGGTTGAATAGGGTTACGGAGTCGAAGTCGACAACTTGTTCGTCCTCTGGTCCCCTCGCATGCCCGCAGAGGGCCGCTGGACGACTGCGACTCCACAGCACTTCGGCTGGATAGTCCGAACCAATCTTCGCTTCGAGCAATGGCGGTTCGGGCGACTGGAGCTATAGGCGCTTCCACGGCCTTAGATGAAAAACACAAAGTCTAGGATTGAATTCGAATGCAACTCGTACAACAGATTCAAGAGAGGTTCTTCCAGGCACTCGACGGTTGGGTCGACGACGCTCTTGAGCATTCGGGCCGAATCGCGGTTGCCAAGGATCCCAAGCACGGCGACTACCAGGCTAACATCGCCATGCCGCTGGCCAAACAACTGGGCAAAAAGCCGCAGGAGATCGCCGCTGAGATCGTTCAGCGAGTGGATGTATCGGATCTTTGCGAGCCACCGCAGATTGCCGGTCCCGGGTTTATCAATCTACGTCTGAAGGATCAATTCCTCGCGAACTCGCTCAAGGCAGTGGCACTGGACGAGCGATCCACGGTGGCGAAATGCAGCAAACCGCGAACTATCGTGATCGACTTTTCCTCTCCCAACGTCGCCAAACCAATGCACGTAGGGCATATCCGCACCACAGTGATTGGTGATTCGCTCGTGCGTACACTACGATTCTTGGGGCACGATGTGATCTCCGACAACCACTTGGGTGATTGGGGAACTCAGTTTGGCATGATCATCTACGGCTTCAAACACTTCCGAGACGAGGCTGGCTATCAGAAGGCTCCCGTCGCCGAACTCAGTCGCCTCTATCGCGTTGTTCAATCCATCGTTGGCTACCAATCGGCCGTGTCGGGCCTCAGTAATGCCGAAACGAAGTTGGCAGAATCCAAGCAACGAGTCGAGACGGCTCAGTCGAATCCGGACGCAGACCCCAAGAAACAGAAGAAAACACTCAAGGCGGCCGAACGTTCCTTACGCTCTGCCGAAGAGAGCCTAGCTTCGCTGAACGCGAAAATTCAAGCAGTTCAAAATGACGCCGAACTGCTTGCGTTGGCCGAATCGCACTCTGCCATCGAAAAGAAGTCCCAGGCTGAAACGGCCAAGTTGCACGAGGGCGACGAAGAAAACTTGGCGTTGTGGAAACAGTTCGTACCCATTTCGATCACAGAGATCGACTCGGCCTATCAACGCTTGGAAGTCGAGTTCGACCACACGCTTGGCGAGAGCTTTTATCATCCGATGTTGGCCGAAGTCGTCGAGGGCTTGATCGAGAGAGGCATGGCCAAAGAGGATGGCGGCGCGATCTGTGTATTCTTGGACGGCTTTGACGCTCCCATGATCATCCGCAAGAGCGACGGTGCGTTTCTGTATTCGACGACGGATCTGGCTACCATCGAATATCGAATGCAGCACTTTAAGCCGGACACGATTCTCTACGTCGTTGACCATCGCCAGGGCGAGCACTTTGAGAAGCTGTTCGCTGCTGCTCGCCAAATGGGCTACGAGGACGTTGAGCTCAACCACGTTAGCTTCGGCACTGTCCTCGGGCCGGACGGAAAGCCCTTCAAGACCCGCAGCGGGACGGTATTGGGCTTGGACTACCTGCTCGACGAGGCTGTAGAAAAAGCGTACGAAGTCGTTTGCAATGAAGAGCGACTGGAAAAATCCGGGTTCGAGCTGCCAGAAGATGAACGCCGGTTGATCGCCGAGACAGTGGGTATTGGTGCAATCAAGTACGCCGATCTCTCACACAATCGGACTAGCGACTACAAGTTTGACATCAGTGAGATGGTGCAGCTCGAAGGCGATACGGCCGCCTACATTCAATATATGTACGCCAGGTCGAAGGCAATCATCCGCAAGTCTGGGTTGGAAGTGAATGCCGACTCGATTTCCGGCTGCAGACTACAAGCCGTTGAGCCTGCCGAGCGAGCCATCACGCTGCAATTGCTGCAGTTCGAGGACGCGTTGCTGCAAACCGTTGAGGAGTATTACCCAAACGTCTTGGCGGGCTACCTTTTCGCACTGGCGAAGCAATTCGCCGCATTCTTTGACCAATGCCCAGTCCTGAAAGCACCGGACGAGGAACTTAAACTCAGCCGGCTAGCCATCTGTTTTGCCGTTTCAAAAGTACTTAAAAGAGGTCTTGGGCTGCTGGGCATCGGCGTCGTAGAACGCATGTAAAACGTACTGCATAAGCGGGAACCACATTGGTCACCCGACGGTGACACCCAATCGACACACAAAGGCAATTCCGGCGTTAGCGCAGACAGGCGTTAGCGCAGACAGATGTCAGCGCAAAATGCCGAGGAACCTCGGACGGCGTGGGAGCGAACGCTGGCTGGCACCGACCTGGGGCATCCCCCTTCCTTCGGCGGGTAGTACACAAATCAGACTTTTCTCGCACCCGCTACATCTGTCCTCAAACTGGCTCCGTATAGAACAATACCCAGTGGCTCAGGCTGATTTACCGCTAGAGCCTGGTGGAACAGACTGCAGAATCAAATGCGGCTGTTCGTTCCTGCAGCGATCTACATCTTGGAGCTGGAAATGAGTATTAGAAATGTTGGTGGGGCGTGCTTGGCATGCTTCCTATTTGTTGGCGTGGGCAGCATGTCTGTGGAAGGAGCAATCGTCCCGTTTCTCCTCGAAGGCAGAAGCGGAGCTGGTTTGCTGGGCGGGAATGAAAACCCAGGCGTGAGCGGCGGTGGTTCTGGCGGCCTCGTTGGTAGCGGAATCTTCCTCGACGATCAGACCAATGAGCTGACGATCAATGTCGGCTGGGGATCCAATAATGGCTTTACCGATCTGACCGGAAACGCGACGCTAATGCACATTCACAATGCTGGGTCGAACGACTTTACGCAGAATGGCGGCGTTGAAGTCAACCTCGGGAGCCAAGCTGGCTTCGACGCTGATTTTTCGAGCGGTGGTTTCAGTGGCACAGTCACGCTGACTTCCGCACAAGCTACGGAGATCCTGGCAGGTCAGTACTACATCAACGTCCACACAGCCGCCAACGGTGGGGGCGAAATTCGAGGTAACTTTACCGCCGTCCCCGAGCCGTCGAGCTTTCTCCTGTCTGGTTTGGCTGCCAGTGGGATGGTTTGGCGACGCCGCCGTCGCGCGTAGTTCACGACAGTGGACGAGGCTTGGACTAGCATTGCGGACGTCCAATGAAGAGCCAATTCAAGTACATTATCCGGAGCACGGAATCTGCAATCGTGGGTTTCGTGTTCTTTTATGCGCAAGAGGTCGAGTATTTTTCCGCTTCGGGTTTAATCAAGTGAAATTGAAAGAAGTAACCTGGCCCGCACTGCTGTTCTTCGCAGGGATCGTGGCGGCTGCCGTCGCGATGGACACTAGAAATCCAACGCAGCCCACTGGCAGTATGGCAGAGGTTGCCAAGACGGAAGTCCAAGCTAGCGAGCGAAGCGAACAAGACCAAACGTTAACCGAGGCGGAGCCCAATCCCTGGCGTGAAAATCTCGCCAACATGCCGGCATCGGACGAAGTCGCGTCAAGTAACGAACCGATGCCGAGCCCCAAGCCATCGCCTAAAGCGAATGAGCCGAGTCCAGACCTACGGCCAATCGATGTAGTTCGAATACAAGTCGCTTCGATTCATGAAGCGGTGAACAATAAAGACGCCATGCAAACCTGCTTCGCATTTGCCTCCCCTTCTAACAAAGAGGCTACTGGACCGGTCGAGAATTTTACGCGACTCATTTTCGAACCTCCCTATGCCGAACTGGCCTACGCAGACCGCGTTCAATTCGGCAACGAGTACGTTTTGGGGGACAGTGCAGAGGTCTTGGTCACTACCTATCGAGCACCAGGAGTGTGTGCCGGATACCGATTTACAATGAGTAAACAGACACAGCGGCCGTTTGCAGAGTGTTGGATGACGGATATGGTTGTGCAGCTAACCACCGTCGATGACTCCGGATACGAAGTTCCTGGGACGCTCACCCCACAAACCAATGTCGATTAGCGTGACAAACGATCGTGAAGTAAGGCAGGAACGGCACGAGGCCGATGTCCAACTGCTACGAAGAGTAGCAGAAGGACAGGAGTCCGCATTGCGAGATCTGATTTTGACCTACAGTCCGGCGGTGAACTATCTCTGTAAAAGGATTTGCGGTGACGAGCTATCCGCGAACGAAGTTGTTTCAGAAGTATTTTGGGAGCTTTGGAGGCGTGCTGCGACCTTCGATCCTCGCAAGAGTTCCGTTCGCTCTTTCCTCTTCATGATTGCTCGCAGCCGGGCAATCGATGTCCGCAGAGCCAATTCGGCGAGGCATCGAGCACTTGAAGCTCATCGTGAACAGGTGCGTTCAACCACAACCAATACCCAGCCGGATCTGGCGGATCGAGGCATCATGGCGGCTGAATTTCGCTTGCAGCTTGACTCGGCCCTGTCGTCTATTCCGCAACAACAGCGGGAAGCCGTCGAGCTCGCCTTCCTAGACGGAATGACTCACGAAGAGATTGCAGAACATTTGGATTCACCCTTGGGAACCATTAAGACTCGCATTCGCTCAGGCTTGAAGAAACTACGCGACTTGCTGAATGAGTCTGGGACGGGAGAGTTGCCATGAATTGCAGCGAGACACAAGACAACGCGGTTCCATACCTGCTCGAAGAACTCGGCGGCGATTTCGTCAGTGAGCTCGAACAGCATCTGGCTAAATGTGGAAAGTGCCGCGCGGAATTGGAGGAGCTCCGATTCGGCGTGCAAACGGTCACGGATCGCTTGATGGGAGACCATTTTGTTTCAGCTGACCAGAGTGCAGGATCGGATACCACGTCGAACAACGACTCGGCAACACGAATCTTGGAATCAGTGATGGAGCGTGTGCGTGAGGACGCCGCCTCAACGGGTGAGATACAGATCTCGGCCGCTCGCAGTTCGAGACTCCCCTGGCCCAACGCGAATACCCGAACCGTCCTCATTTCCTGCATCACCTTTGCGGCAGGCGTATTGTTGATGCTCTCCGTCCGAAGCCTCTGGCCCCTGCCCGCTTCAGGCACAGACGCCATGGCCAAACAAGAACAGTTCGCCGATCCGAATCCATCCGCCAGTGGACAAGTGAGCCTACCGGAGACGGGGAGCGTCCGGCTGACGACAATTGACAACTCCTTTCAGGGAGAAGGCGTTCTTCAGCTGTTGTACGACTTTGCCAGCGGCGAACTGCACGTTTACTGCGAAAATTTGAAAGATCCGCCAGAGGGTCAGAGTTACGTTCTCGTATGCGAATCTACAGATGGGAACGCATTGGGGTCCCCCGCCTCCGCTCGATCCGATTCGCGTGCAAAGTCCCGGCAACTGTGCCGAGTTGTTCCGGACGAAACTGGATTCGCCCAGACCGTCGTGCCTCGCCTTTCGAGAGACGAAGCAAACACGGCACGCGTTGTTCTGCTCGCTGACACTCAGGTACACGAGGAACTGTAAAACTCGAGGAACAAGAGTCCACTGCCGACGATCGCTTTCTATTGCAACGTCGGTGACTTCAAATTGTCATCTGGCATCCGGTCAATGAGTAGGGCGAATGGATCGACGCCAACCATGTCCGGTTCTTCATTGACGATGAATTCAAATGTTGATTCCTTGGTAGTGATTCGCTTCCTTTCGCGATGCAACGTTGCTCCATAACGCGAGCCGTCCTTTGGTTCAGCGAAGGCCCCGATTTCGATCCAGTCATTGACCTCGATCTCGGTCTCTTTCCCCTTTTCATCCGCTCGAAATTTCTGGCAGATCACATCCAAAGAGACTTTGTATCGGCCGTCCTCTAGTTTCTCATACCGAGCATCGACTGTCCGATTTGCGAACAAGGTAATCTCCTCGAACAGATCGTCGAGCAAATACTGCAAGTCGTCTGGCGTCACCTCGCGCAACCCGTCAACGAGATCGAGAGCAGTGGGGTAGGGCGGCTCTTTGTAGCCAAAGCGGTCCACCAATCCCTTGAGAACTTGATTGACTTTGTCTTCGCCAATCATTTCCTTCAAGTAGTACATAACACAACTACCCTTGCGATAGTGAATGTACCCTTGGCTCGACTCGACCATCATCAAGGGTCGTTCCTTAAGCTGTTCACGACCGCGAGACCGAAGGTAGTTATCCATCTCGTACTGCAAAAATTTGCGCATGATGTCGCGGCCGAATTGTTTCTCCATCACCATCAATGCCGAGTATTGTGCAAGCGTCTCTGAGAGCAGTGTCGCACCTTGCATGTTCGCGCCAATGACCTGGTGAGCCCACCATTGGTGTGCCATTTCGTGCGCCACGACGTAGTAGACCATGTCGATATCGTCTTTATCTTTGATATCCGCGATAAAGCCGATTCCCTCGGAGTATGGCATCGTTCCTGGAAAGGCTTGCGCGAAACTCGCTATCCGCGGGAATTCAATGATGCGTGCTTGCTTGTGACGATACGGCCCAAACTCCTTCGTGTAGTACTCCAGCGAATCTCGGATCGATCGCAGCATATTGTCCACATTCCACTCGTGCTCGGGATGGTAGTAGACTTCGAGATCAACGTCTTGCCACTTGTTGATAGCGACTTTGTAGTTCGCAGAAATGAACGAGTAAAAATTGAGCGAAGGGTGATCGAGCTTGTACTGGAAGTAGTTGCGTCCATCTTCCTCCCAGCGTTTCACCAACGATCCAGGTGCAACGGCGTAGTCATTCGTCGTGCTGATCGTCGTCTCAACATCCACCCATTCGTTGGCCAGAGAAATGTATGTCGAGTAGCGATTGATCTTGTCCTCCGGATCAAGCGGCGGCATCAAGTTCTGCAACTCTGACAGTTCTTCATCTTTCCGATCGCTTTTGTCAGTTAGTTCTTTTCCGGTTTGGTAACCAATAATCGGCGAAATCGTATTGTTGAAGAAGGTACCGTTCTGCACGATATCGACCCGAGAAACGGAATCTTCGAAGCCTACCGGTTCATACTTAACGGTATACGACATCGTGAGCGACTCTCCGGGTGCCATGGGCGGATTGAACTCATAGACGTAGTACTCAAAATCCTCGTAAGCGTCTTTAAGACTGGCGTTCTCAACTTCCACTTCCGTTTCATAACCATCGGCAAAGTTGAGATAGAGTTCCGTGATCGGCTCGTCACTTCGATTGACGATCGTCTGCTCGCCTCGGAAGTCTAGGGCTCTGCGTTCCGGATGGACGTCAATGTCGTACTTCACCGCAGTTACGTGCGGCTGCGGACGGTTCTGGTGCTCGTCTTTGAACTGTTTCTCGTAGCTCGCTGCCGCTTCACGCTGCTCGGTCGAGCTTGCGACTTCGTTCCGCACTTGCGTATTGAAGTAAACCCAGCCAGCACTTGCCGCCCAAGCACCGAAGACTCCGAGCAACGCAACAGCCATCGGACCCTTGGCATTCTGAAGGGAATTGACCAGCCTGGTACCGACCGACGTCTCTTTTCCTCGCTGCCAATACACGACGCAAAACATGGACAGTAGGGCTGCGAAGAGGAACCAATAGATGCCATAAGCCACCAGCGCAGATGCGAATGGCGCGTACCCAAACATGTCGGAGTAGATGTAGTTAGGTAGGTTACCGTAGCGGACCATCCGAGTTTGTACATCAAGCATTGACCAACCGAAGGCATTCGCAACGACCAAGATGATAAACAGAAAGTAGCCGATGTACTTGTTCGGCGACACGATGTGGGAAAACATCGAAAGCAAGACCAGAAAGAACATCGATGCAAGATCGAGCACTAGGATTTCTGTAAAGTAAAGTCCCAGTTGGAAACGCGTGTAGCCGAGACAAACCTGCAAAATCACGCCTGCGACGATGCCAATTGAGAGAATGATGGCAACAATTGAAGTCATGACGATCAGCTTGCCTAGGAACACAGTCCAAGTCGCCTGAGGAAGCGCGTCGTAGACCTCATCCAACTTCGCATCGCGTTCCTTCCAAACAAGTACGCCTGTGTAGAAAGCGATGATGCCCAGCAGGAATGCGTACATGGACCCGCGGATCAGATCCACTAGCTGATAAGTCACCGGCAGTGAACTGAGCCCAAATCCTTCGGACGAGCTCAGCATAAGTGCGACCGTCACGTTCAGCAGCGTGACCATCAGCAGCACAATGAAGACGTTGCTCTTGACCGTCTCCCAGAAGTCAACGCGAACCTGACTACGCAATTGGGTTAGCCGAGCCGCGAAGCCGTGGTGGAACGCGACTTGAGGAATCTCTGCCGCAACGGACGACTCGGCAACAGGCGTCTGCTTGGAATCACTCCTTCTCTTTCGCTCCGTAAACGAAAAAACGGCATAGGCAGAACCAAGAACGCCCATGCTGACGGCAAGCCACAGAGCCCGATTGGCAAGCACGCTTGTTTCGAGGGATACGAATCGCGTATTTCGATCGGAGACAGTCCAATACCGTGTAACCTCCTCGATTGCCGTAGAGCCGAAGGGGTCGACCATGCAAGCTAAAAAGCGATTATCCAAGTCGGAGACGAGCGTCGATGCGATAGACGTGCCAACGATCAAGAGAATCGCAGCGATGAAGGCCGTGATCGTGCTGCGTGTGTATACCGCGACGGCAAAAATCAGAGCCGCAACAATAATCGCATTGGGTATCCCGAAGAGCAACATGCCCCAGAAGTGCGCAGGCCACGAGACAGGCCCCCACAACTCCGGTTCAACCCAAGGCATATTCTTGGCAAGTAGAATCGCCAGACTCACTCCGAACATCGGAATCGCAGCAACGCACGCAGCACCGCAGAACCTTCCCATCACGTAGGAGAACTTATCGATGGGCTTCGAAAACAACAATTGGTGCGTGTTGTACATAAAGTCGCGTGACGCGGCGGCATTGGCAAATGCAGCGGTCATCACGACAGAGATGATAGACAACGTGGCGTACATCAATTGGATCGTGTACGGCGAGTTACGATGCGCGTTCTCCAGAGAACCGCCTACTTGGACGTTGTCACTCGAGACAGCTGCAAACACAAGCAATCCCACGATGGCAAAGAACACGTAAACCATCATCGAACGGAGCCAGTAGTTGAGCTCGAACCGTAGGAAAGAAAGAAACATGAGTTTAGAAATCCGTTGAATGTGCGAGAAACCAGTTTTGGCTTGCAAGAATAAAGGGTGCGTGACGTAGACTTGGAAACGAATGAGTTTTCAAGTTTTCCGACAGTTTGTGCAACGGCTGGCAGAATGCGTGGAGCAGTCTTACACAGCCGCAGGCGTTTCCAGCTGGTTAATCCGTGCAAAGAATACGTCTTCGAGGTCGGGCGGCACCCCTTCGAAGCCCTCGCCTGGATCCGTCTCGTGGTAGACGTGGACAAGCGGCCTGCCGGCGACGAGTTTGCTTGAGATGACCTGATACTTGTCTCGCAATTCCGCTAGCTCCGCCTTGGTCACTGACTTTTGCCAAATCAGTCCTTCCAGAGCGGATTCCGCTTCATCCGGCGTACCCGCGAACCGCACGACTCCTTGATGAATAATTGCCATCTGCGTACACAGCTCTTTCACATCTTGGACAATGTGCGTGGAGAGGATCACCACGATGTTCTCGCCAACTTCCGCCAACAAGTTGTAGAAACGATTCCTCTCACCAGGATCGAGTCCCGCTGTTGGCTCGTCCACGATCAGCAGTTCGGGGTCGCCAATGAGAGCTTGGGCGATACCGAATCGCTGCTTCATTCCGCCAGAAAAAGAGCTGATCGCCTTGCGTGCGTGCTGCGCGAGGTTCACTCGATTCAGCATCGCTTCGACTCGATCCTTGCGTTCTGAGCGATTGGTAATCCCCTTGAGAATGGCGATGTGGTCCAACATGGCTCGAGCCGATGTCTTCGGATAAACGCCGAATTCCTGAGGAAGGTAGCCGAGCAGTTGCCGTACCTTCATTTTTTCTTGGAGTACATCGAGTTCGCCCAGCCGAATCGATCCGGAATCTGGCTCCTGAAGCGTGGCAATGCTGCGCATCAGCGTCGACTTCCCAGCCCCGTTTGGACCGAGCAGCCCATACATTCCCTTCGGGATCGTCATCGACACTGAATCCAGAGCTTTGACGCCGCCGGGATAGGTCTTAGTCAGGTTCTCGATCACTAATTGCATCTCATTTCCACTTTCATTTGGCTCGAAAGAGTTTCTTCCACTCGCTATCAACGCAACAAAGCAGACAAGTCGATTGTCAGTTCGCCGATTGTCAGTTCACAGGCAGTACATGCCCCCAAGTTTCTGAGCATTCGCCTGAGGGACTTGAATATTGCAAAAGAGAATTGAAGTCAATATTCGGCCAGCCAGTATCGGCCGAGCATCTTGTTCGTCAAACAAGTTACGGGCTAGGGCTGACTTGGCGAAGGACCAGGGCGCTAGAATTGCAACAATTGTCCTTTGGACAAGAAATCTTCGAGAACGCCCCAGAGTTGCTGGCGAGGTACGCTACCTTCTGTGCCAGATAGCGATGGCAATTCCTCCAAGAATGAAGCATGACGCCACGATCAGCCGCATTCCGATGGGTTCGCCCAACAGCAGCACTCCACCGAGCGATGCAATGACGGGCACCGCAAGCTGCACAATGGAGGCTTGGCTGGCAGAGATTCGCGGCAAGCACTGGTACCAAAGGACATACCCAAGTCCAGAAGTGACGCTGCCAGACAGCACGGCATAAACGACTCCGAGCGTTTCGACTTCGAAGGTCGGGATCGCAACCAGGCTCCCCAAGATCGCGGGTGCAGATGCCCTTAGGAAGTTTCGCTGCGTCATTTGAATCGGCTGAATCGCTCCTCGCCCGAGCAGTGAATAGCCCCCCCAGGCCATCCCAGCGAGGGCCATCAGCGCCGCTCCCAGCAAGCTCGGCGCCTCGGCTCCCGGAGCAAGCAAATAGATCAACCCCAAGAAGGCAAACGCGAACCCAATCCAACTCTTTCTGTCGAGTCGCTCGCCTGACCTCACTGCGGACAACATCATCGTCAACTGCACACACCCGAAGAGAACCAGGGCTCCGCTCGCAGCAGTGAGATGCTGGTAGGCGAGTGAAAAACCAATCGCGTAGGAGTAAAGCATCAGAGCGCCGGTCCAGGACGATCTAGTTGGAGCCTGTGTGCTCTCGTCCTCGTCGCGTCCATCTTCAGCAGACGCTTCATCATTCCGATTCGCGGCCCTTGCGTGTAAGCCAAACACGACAATGCACAGTGTCGCGGTGCCCGCTAAAATTCGAATCGTTGTGAAGGAAACTGGATCGACTAGGCCCGGCCCCAGTGCAAGCCGGCAGAGGATCGAGTTTGCGGCGAAGGCGATGAGGGCAAGTACGACGAGTGAGAGTGTTGCTGGGTTCACAAGGTCAATATGCCGCCGCGATTTTTAGGTAGCAGAGTGTATGTAGAATCGGCGATGCTCTGCTGGGTAGTCGAACCACCGAATTCACATACCCACCTATCAAAGGACAGCTCAACCCTACAACGGCGTTCTCGAGTTGAGTTACAGATCAGCATCCTAAATGTACCATAGACTCCGTTCTCCCGAATGACGTTTGCTACACAAACCAGGGAACATCGAAAACCATGCAAATACTCACTACCTAATCTCCGTCTACGACAACTACAGGAATCGTTAGCGAATCATTTTCGCCCACAAACGTTACTCTTAACTCATATTCACTGGATCGTTCCCCAAGCAAAATTCTGTTCGTCGGTTGGACCGAAACCAGCGTAACGGCTTCTGCAGTACCAAACAGTGTTCCGGCAACTTTGAACTCACTCGTATCCTCCGATCCGAACTTCGGGGTCGCGGTGACCTTCAGCTCGACCTTCTTGCCTTGAACACCAGAGTCGCAGAAGCCTTGCAACTGCACCGCGACTCTCCCCGTTGAAACGCCCGCCTTTTCTCGCATTACCAAAGCCGATGGCCTAGCCAGCGTCTTGAACTCCCCTCGCAGCTCTATTGAAAGACTACCCACAACCTTGCCGGATTCTATATCAACAACGTCGACTATCGAGCGACGGCTCATGTCATTCTTCCGTGTGACGACATCGAATTTTACGACCGCCGAGCTTTTGCTTGAGTCGAACTCCGAAACTCTCCATCCGAGGATCCGAGGATCGCTAGGTCGATAGTCGAAGCTCTCCGGATCGAACCCCGCGGCACGAAAAAACAGCTTCGTTTCGAAAGTTTTCTTGCCAACACCGCCAGTCGCAAAAACCTTCTGGCCTATTGCTACCGCGTTCTGCGCACGTCCTTTCAGCTCGATCCGAAGCTGCACCTCGGAATCAGTATCTGTCAAGGCGATCACCTTGATGAAATCTCCGGACGATTTCGGACTTTGAAACCTCACGCGTATCTCAAGAAGTTGATGCTTATCGAAAAGGACGCGTTCGGGCAGTCCACTCAGGCACCCGCAGGAGGCTGATATTCTGTTAAACCGTCTTGGCTCGACGGATTCGTTGGTCAATGCAATCGTTATCAGATACTCGGAACTTGTTCGTACCGATCAATATTCAATGCAATCGTTTTGGTGCCAGCCTCGATAACGTCGTTGAAAGATAAATCAGGTTCACCCTGAAACGGTAGTCTTTTAGCCTTCGCTTCCCGCGTTGCGAGCGAGCCCTCGCTAAATGGGTCCTGACACCGCGCCGCAAGCGGTAAGCTCAGGGTAAATAGAAACCAAGTTCAGCAAGTCAGAAGTTTCATGACAAGGAGCCATCAATAGAGATAGTGGGCCACCGCGAAGCCACGCCCCCCAACTGCCTCTCAAACTTTTTCCGTCATTTTTCTGAATTGGCAATTGGACTGACAATTGGCCTAAGCCTTGAGTGCATTTCCACAGTAGAGGGTAACGCAGTGTTCGATTCGCATTCGCCAACGAAGAAGCGTTTTTAGTGAGTGCTCTACGCTCCTGCAGATGCTCTGTTCTCACCGCCGACTCACGAATCGCTATCGAGGGAATCGCTATCGAGCAAATCTGCTGACAAGTCCATCCACCAAGCCCACGTCACCTCTTCGCTTGCGGCGAGGTAGTGCGCTCACGCACGGGTCGGGCTCTGCTACTCAAGCTCCCGCGGTCGAGAGCTTCGCACCCTCAACATTCGAATCGCTGTCGAGCGAATCCGCAGCGATCCAGCCGCTCATCATGACCATCGGCATTCCAGGTCCTGGATGAGCGGCACCGCCGGCAAGGTAAAGCCCATTAATTTCGCGACTCCGATTGGCTGGCTTGAACGCTCCCAGGTAGCGGCCGTGACTAGCGAGTCCATAGATGGCTCCATTCAAAACACGATAGCGTTTATGAATCCCCTCCGGCGTCAAAAAATCTTCAGTGACAATTCGATCTCGCAGACCTGTCATTCCCGCCGTTCGCTCCAACTTCTCGATAATGACCTCCCGATATTCCGGAAACATCTTGGACCAATCGTGGTTGGGCCGGAGATACGGCGTGTGCACTAAAATGTACAGAGCTTCGCCATCCTCGGGAGCAACGGCGGGTTCGCTAACACTCGGTGCACACACGTAGGCGGTTGGATCTGGAGCGGGGATACCGCGGTTGTAGATGTAGTCGAACTCTTCGTGCGGATCCTTGGAGAAGACAAAGTTGTGATGAAGTAAGT
>JBGCCZ010000069.1:0-66666 GCA_045105035.1 Pirellulaceae bacterium
AGACTAGGTCGAGATCCATGTTGAGCAGCAGTGTGCCGTGATAGAGAACGTGATTGCGAGTCACGCGTAGCGCATTGCCGCTCGCCTTGCGTTCGCCGATGACGAGGTCGCAAATGCCGTTCAAAGCGACGTCGGGTCGTAAGGAGCGTATCGCTTGCAGGACACGCTCCATGACGAAACTGTGAGCTTCATCGATTGATTGAAGAAAAGGACGCTGGCGAATGGAAAGAAGAACGCAGTAGAACAAGCAGCCTGGTGCTGCCAAGATCGTAGCTCCGCCAGTGATGCGCCGGAAAACAGGGATTTGGTCGCGTTCGCAGGCTGGCAGGTTCGCTTCGTCGGCCGCCTTGGTGCCTCGGCCAAGCACGACGAATGGTGATTGTGCGTCCCAAAGACGCAGACACTCTGACGATTGCTGTACGTCTGACGCGGCGGGGGCATCGATCGCGGCGTCCGCTTCCGAGAGCATGGCCTCTTCGAAAGCCAAGTTCATCGGAACGCTACTGTATGTCTGATCAATGAAATGCATTTGAAACTCGGCCTGGGCTGTGGATTCTCAGTCGTCAGTATGAGTTCGCAGCCGCTTCCTATCAAACCGGTTGGGAAGACTTTTCTAGAAGCTCTAATCTCACGACCTCGCGAGGGAATGCTAGAGACGCTTGAATCTTTCAAGGTTGTAGCGACGCAGCTCGATAATCGACGTGTGCGCCTGTACCAAAAACAGACGCAGTGCTCTCAAGGATGAGGCTCCATAGCTGCGGATCGTTGGGGTTCATCGAGGAACTTTGGACGCCGCAAATCGCTTCCCAAACCGACGCCTGATCGAGAAGCAGCCATATGACCGCTGAAGAGAGACAGATTGAGTTTGACGTCGAGGCCATTTTGCTTTCGGCAATTTGTGTCTTTCTGTGGCTCAGTCTGCTCACCTTTGATCCCGCAGACCAAGTCGGTCCGCTGGCTGGACCGTTCAAACAACTGCTACCTGTAGACACTTTGGTCTACCCGGCCAACGCGGAAATTCAAAATGCGTGCGGTTGGTTCGGGGCACTCGTTGCGCAACTCTTGCTCAACGGTTTAGGATTCGGCTCCTATCTGCTCGCTCTCGGACTCACTGTACTCACGGTGTGGATGTTTCGAGTTCAGCAAAACTACGTGCGGGCTTCGCGGCAATTTGGCTGGGTCTGCATCTTGCTTGCTGGAACGACTTTCGTCTCACTGGTCGAGTTGCCCCTACCGAACTCGCCGATCATTGGACCCGGCGGATACTTGGGAGCTGTCACGTCAACTTGGCTGAACGAGCACTTTGCCATTGTTGGCAGCATCATTATGACAACGGCTCTGTTCTTCGCGGGGTTGTTGCTGAGCACCGACTACGTCGTCATGCGCATGCTTGGCAAATTGCTACTTGGAAGTGCGTCTGTCGCAGGCACCGTGGCGAAGGGAACAAAAGGCAAAGTCGTCTTGCCAGGGACTCTGCGTCGTTCGAGGACTCCAACTACGGATGTTGATGAGGGAATTGAGCTCGGAGCGGAAGCGGAGCCAAGCGATGTTCCGGTGCGGATTCGCGGCAAGCATCGTGACGACAATGAGGTCGCCGCATCGGAGAATGTGCGTCCAGCCGTTGGCTTGCTCGGTGGCTTGCGATCGTTGGCTGGTGCCGCGTTTGGGCCCAAAGCCACTTCGTCGGAGGCTGGAAATCTGGCGGAAGAGGAAACAGACGTCGAGGAGTACGTTGAAGAAGATGTCCCTTCGGCCGCTGATCCCGCGGAAGAGTACGAGACTGAGTATGAAGAGGCCGAGGAAGGTGCCGCCGAGGATGAATCGGAGTACCGCGAGTTAGAGGCAGATGGAGAGGCGCTTCACGTTCGAGCCGATCAAGCACATGAAGAATTGGAAGTGCCGTTGCGGATCAAGACGCCTAAGGACAAGAAGCAAGCTCAAGAGGCATCCGATTCTCAGGAAAGTAGCTTGGCGTACATGGACGACACGAAGTTGCCTGCAGGCACGGAAGAATACGTGTTGCCTGCCATTGATCTGCTCCTGGAGAGCGACGATGTCGACTTCGAAACGCAGGCCGTCGAAGTAAGGCGAAAGGCGAAGATCCTGGAGAAGACGTTCAAGGACTTTGGCTTCAACGTTCGGGTCGTGGAAATTGAGACTGGACCCGTTATTGCCCAGTATGAGGTCGAGCTCGAAGCCGGTTTGCGGCTATCGAAGATTACTGGGTTGGCCGACGACTTAGCGATTGCATTGCGAGTCCCAAGTGTGCGGATTGTGGCTCCGATCCCTGGGAAGAACACCGTTGGGATCGAAGTGCCCAACGAGACTCGGCAAGTCGTCCGCATGCGTGAAGTTATCGAAGAGATGGGTTCCAAGGGGCAGAAATTCAAGATCCCGCTCTACTTGGGTAAAGACGTTTCAGGGAATCCGCTCAGTGCTGATCTGGCGTCGCTGCCTCACCTGTTGATCGCTGGTCGTACGGGTACGGGTAAGTCGGTTTGTTTGAATACGATTATTGCTTCTATTCTGATGACCAAGCGGCCAGACGAAGTGCGGATGTTGATGATCGACCCGAAAATGGTTGAACTCAGCGGCTACGGTCGGCTTCCGCATCTAATGCATCCAGTGGTTACAGACATGAAGAAGGCCGAGGCGATTTTGTCCTGGTCGGTCGACAAAATGGAGGAGCGTTACTCGCTGCTCGCGCGGGCTGGGGTGCGTCACATTTCGAGTTACAACGAACTCGGTCGCGAAGAATTGCTCGATAGGCTCCGACCGGAGACACCGGAAGAGGCTGAGCAGATTCCGGATCACTTGCCCTTCATTGTCATTGTCGCCGACGAGATGGCGGACCTAATGATGACGGCCGGAAAGGAGGTTGAGCAACACATCATTCGCTTGGCACAGAAGAGTCGAGCTGTGGGGATTCACCTGATCTTGGCGACTCAAAAACCAACCGTTGATGTGATCACCGGCTTGATCAAGAGTAATTTGCCAGCTCGGATCTCTTTCCAAGTCGCGAGTCGAACGGACAGCCGTGTTGTGTTGGACGAGATGGGTGCCGACAAGCTGTTGGGCAACGGTGATATGCTCTTCCTGTGGCCCGGCACAAGTATGCTGCTTCGCGGCCAAGGCACGTACATGAGTGATGAAGAAATCAATGCAGTCGTCGATCACTGCAGCACTGGAGAACAGAACTTCGTCAATGAGCTAGTCAATTTGAAGATCGTTGACGAAGACGGTGACGATGCGGCTCCGGGAGTATTGAAGAAGCGCGATGATATCTACGCGGCTGCGGTGGATGTCGTGGTTCGTGAGGGCCGGGGTAGTTGTTCTCTTCTGCAGCGAGCTTTGGGGATCGGTTACGGTCGGGCCGCACGCTTGATCGACTACATGGCCGAGGATGCAATCGTCGGTCAATACAACGGCTCGCAAGCACGCGACGTGTTGATCAGCATTGCGGATTGGGAAGCGATGCAGAGTGGTGCGGACGACGATATACCTGCACCGGCCAAGCCCGCGCCAGCGCCGCCCAAGAATCGCAATAAGATCCGAATGGAAGAGCCAGGGCCAGTGGCGAAAAGTAGTACGCCAGCGCCTGTTAAAGCGCCGGTGGAGGCGGCTGAGGACGAGGAGTTACCTTGGGAGGAGGCTGAGGAATTGGCGCCGGAGGCTGCTGGGCAAGTCGAGTACGAGGAGGCCGAAGAAGAACTCGAAGAAGAGGCCGACGAGGAACAGGCAGAACAGGAGCCCACGGCTGAGTGTGAAGAAGACGAGTACGAAGAGGAAGGTGAGGAGTACGAGGAAGCCGAGTATGAAGACGATGTGGAGTATGTCGATGCCGATGAAGAAGCGTAGCGGCAAGAAATCACTGTGTCGCATTCAAAACTTGAGAAGGTTCTACCGATCCTACGCCCCACAAAAGCGTTCTTCTACTGCATCGACGGCATTCGGCTTCGGAGCTAAACTTGGGCATAAATCCTGAGTAAGCTTCAGCCGCGGACAGCAGCCGTTGGCTTGAGCCCTAGTTACTTGCACTTCGTATGCTTCGGCCGACAAGATTTTCGTTGTCGCTAGCAAGGTTTCTCTGGCAATCACAACTTGTTCGGATTGTCAGGTACTTTCCCCTTCGCGTGGAACGACACTTGAATCGCCTCCTTAAAACGCTTGTCGTACCTGTCGCACCTTTATCGAGAAGGGGCCTGGCCAGTTGTTTGTTTTGCGTGGCCGTTCTCTGTCTGCTTGGATTCCCTCAATGCGTTTGGAACGCTTCGGCACCGGTTCTAGCTGCCAGTGCTCTGAACCAAGAGCAGGGGCAGGCTCAAGAGCCGCAGTCCGACTTTGTTGAGGAACGGTTGGCTGGTGAGCAAGAGAGTTCCAGCGGAGCAGAAGCGCAGAGCCAAGGGGCTGAAACGGGCGACGACGAGGGCTCTGACAGTGTTGGAGATGAGTCGAGCGGCAAATCAGGCGAGATTGTTCCCGAGCCAGATCTCCCGGCCCAGGGGCAAAGTGGAGAAGAGGCGGCGGGCGAAGTATCGGCGGTTGACGGTGAGATTGCCGCACTTGCAGCCCCAGCGGACAATTCGACCGTCGATGAAGGTGCAGTGCAGTCCGGGGAGTCTGATGTTCAGTTTTTGGAGGATTCGGCTGCCAAGGAAGCTGTGCAGCGGATCGGGCCGAAATTGCAGAGCCAGAGTCCTAGCAATTGGCTGAACTTTCAAACGCGAGTCTTGCTCGGAGTTGTCCTGGCCGCGCTGGGCATAGCCTCTTTAGTCGCCAGATATCTGACTCGCCAGTCCATTGAGTCGGTCAACCCGGCTTTGGTTCGACGCTTTCGGCAGCGGTTGGCGGCGTGGTGGTTCATGTGTGCGATCCTGGTTTTCGGTTTGTTGCTGAATCCAACGGGAACTGTAGTGCTGTTCGGCATCGTGTCTTTTTGGGCGCTGCGCGAGTTCATCACGATGGCTCCGACAAGACGCGGTGACCACCGAGCGTTGTTCTGGGCGCTGATTGTCTTCACTCCTTTGCAGTACGTGTTGGTGGGTATGGAGCGGTCTGGTTACACCTGGTGGCGTTCGGGGGAGACGATCGACTTCTACGGCTTCTACAGCATCGTGATCCCCGTGTATGTTTCGCTCTACATACCGGCCCGAGTGGCGATATCGGGTGACCACAAACGATTCTTGGAGCGGTCGGCTCAGATTACGTTTGGTTTGCTAATTTGCGTTTACTCACTGAGTTACGCGCCTGCATTGGTCAATCTGCAGCTCACCGACAGTCAAGGAAACGCTTGGACGGGCAGTCCTGCGGGGCTGCTGTTCTACTTCATCCTGATGTCGCAGCTGTCCGACATCCTGCAGTGGACTTGGGGGCAATGGATTGGAAAGCAATTCATTGCCGAAGAAGTGAGTTCAAGTCGGACATGGGAAGGATTCGCAGGCGGAACTCTAAGCACCGGGCTCATTGGAGCGGCCCTCTGTTGGGTGACGCCGTTTACGTTTTGGGAATCGGCTCTCATGTCGATGGCGATAGGCGTTATGGGGATGTTTGGGGGGCTTACGATGAGCGCAATCAAACGAGATCGCGGTGTAACTGACTATGGATCACTCGTGCTTGGACATGCCGGTGTATTAGATCGCATTGATACGCTTTGTTTCGCCGCACCGGTGTTCTACCATCTGACGCGCTTCTTTTTTACCTAGTCGTTTTTCCTTTGGCGCGTGCAGTTAACTTCATTGCAAAAGCCAAGTTCGTACACTGACTGAGCGCACAAAAAAACTGCGTTTCGACGAAGGAGGAAACGCAGTCTTGAGCTCAGTTCATAAAGTCAATGGACTCGCAGGGAAGCTTAGCCTTCCTTTTTCTTGACAAGCTCGAACTTGCCCTTTTCGAATGCTTTGTCGCTGAAGACCTTTGCGATTTGCTTGTCGCCCTTGAGGGCTTCGGTGCTGGACTTGCAGCCGCCGCAGCAGAAGCCAACTTCAACACCAGCGACCTTCGTCTTCATTTCTGGGTTCAGCTCGCGACCTGAGATTGGGCAAGCGGATTGCTTGTACTGCTTTGTGGCGACGAGCTGATGGTTCGCTTTGGCCGCTAGTTTCTCTTTGCCCTTTTCGTCCAGCTTACTGAACTTGCCAACACAACCGTCACAGCAGAAGTAGACTTTGCCTTCTTTCCACTTCGCTGATTTTTCTTCGTTGGCGTCTTTCTTAGAGACCATCAAGCACTTGACGCCTTCCATCGATACCTTGGGGGCAGCGATGGCAATCGTGGAAAGTCCAAGGAACAGGCAGACAACGGCGATACTAAGTTTCTTCAACATGGAAATACTCCTGGTTCTTTAGGAATGAGAGTCCGTCACTCGACAGGGGAACTTCACGAGCGATGGTGTAATTGCTCGTGCTTTCGAGACCGCCGGGGGACCACGACAATCTTTGAATGCCGATATTAACAGCAGTTGTTGGTATTCGCTGCGAGAGTAGGGAAAAAATTCACTTGTATCTGGCCAAGGGCCCATTGAGAACGCGATTTGAACGCTCGGGTGCAAGCTATCTCACAGTGGAGTTGGGTATGCAGCGGGAATTGCCCAATTTAAGGTGCCGGGGAGGTCCTTCACGATCTGCGGTCGAGTGCTTACAGTATCGCGTCTTACCGTACCGGGCCGCGAAGGGTGGCTTGGAAATAACGATAGCACAGTTTTCGGTCGTCGCTGCAACGCATTCGGCCTTCTACACAAACTTGGGCCTCGGGAAATGATTGGTCCAAAAAGGAGAGATTCAATGGCAAAAGCCTCTGCAAGACACATCCTGGTAGACTCAGAATTGAAGTGCAACGAGCTTAAGGCGGAAATTGAAGGTGGAGCGGACTTTGCGGCAGTTGCCAAAGAGCACTCCTCCTGCCCTTCCGGCGCCAGCGGCGGAGAACTTGGCGAGTTCGGACCAGGTCAAATGGTTAAGGAATTCGACGAAGTTGTTTTCAGCGGCGACCTGAACACCGTTCATGGTCCTGTACAAACTCAGTTCGGCTATCACCTGCTCGAGATAACGAATCGAACCGAGTAGAAAATTCTTCGAACGTCGTCTTCTGCAGCAACTAGTGGCCAAGGTTCGGTTTGCCGGGGCAACTGCAACTCTTGCTGGTTCAACAGTCTTTCGCTTTCTTTTCGAGGTCAACGATGGTTCGCACTGCAAGTACGATGTTGCCGCTGGGAACAGAGGCTCCTGCTTTCACGCTCAGTGACGCGGATGGAACTTCCGTTTCGGCTGAAGCCTTTCGCGGCAAGCGTGGTTTGCTGGTTATTTTCATGTGCAACCATTGTCCTTACGTCAAGCACGTTGCACCGGAGTTGGCGAAGCTGGCAGCGGAGTACGAAGCAAAGGACATTGGCGTTGTTGGCATCAGCAGCAATGATGTTGAGAAGTATCCCGATGATTCAGCTGAAAAGATGAAGGAGGAGGCAGTAGCTCAAGGCTACACATTCCCTTACGTCTTGGATCCGACTCAAGAGGTAGCCAAGGCGTACAAGGCGGCTTGCACGCCGGACTTCTATCTATTCGATACGGATTTGAAGCTCGTTTATCGTGGCCAGCTCGACGATTCGCGGCCGAAAGAGGGCAGCGTTCCCGATGGCAAGGACCTGAGAGCCGCCATGGATGCATTGCTAGCCGATGCAGCGATTTCTGAAACGCAAAAACCAAGTATCGGTTGCAATATCAAGTGGAAAGAGGGAGCCGAACCCGACTACTTCAACGTCGGCTAAGCCATCTGTAAGGAGGCACATCTGCCTCCGAGCGCTCTCCATCTACTACAATTCAAAGCCCGCGATTCACCTCCGACTCGCGGGCTTCTTTTACGCCAATCAGAGGAAGCCACTTTGCCTATTCCGCCTTGGCTAGCAAAAACGATTTATTACCCGACGCTCGGGTACAACCTGTTGCTAGGGCGCGTTCTTGGAATTCGTCGTTGGTGGGACAGAATTGATGAGCACTTGATTTTGGGCGCTCGGCCGATGCCTGGTGACCCTGTGCGTTTTCATTCGCTGGGTGTCACGGGAGTGGTCAACACATGCGAAGAGATGGCTGGCCCGGTTGAAGAGTATGAGCGTCTCGGGATTGAGCAGCTTTGGGTGCCGACGACGGACTTTCAACATCCCTCCGCTGAAAACGTAGTTCGCGGCGCGGAGTTTATTGAAAAGCACCGGGAGGATGGAGGTTGCGTCTATGTGCATTGCAAGGCTGGACGCGCTCGCAGCGCAACAGTGGTGCTGTGGTGGCTGGTACGCTTCGGAGGCCTCACACTGGAAGAAGCCCAAGCCAAGATTCTTGAAGCTCGACCGCACGCGAACAAAGAAGTCTACAAACGCCCTGTGATTCAGAAGCTCTACAGAGAGTGGAAGTCCAGCAGTTCTTCTGGAGCGGCGTAGTGACGGAACTGGAGCAGCAGATCGTCATGGCAATTGCATCGCTGAAGTCGGGCGAGGTCGTGACTTATGGTGAGATTGCCCGCAGAGCCGGCAACCCGAAAGCTCCCCGTGCGGTTGGGCGGTTGCTGTCCAAAGCGGATTTGGATTTACCTTGGTGGCGTGTCATTCGATCGGATCGAACGTTGCTATCCGGTCAAAGCTTGCGGCAGACGAAGCTGCTTGAGCAGGAAGGTGTGAAGGTCGCAAAGGGACGAGTCATCCAATCGCCCCTTGGTTGTTTCTCCGATCTTTAAATCGCCAACCGAATTAGCCAATCGAGCCGTGGGCTTGGCTGCATGCACTCTGCGACTACGCCGCTAATTGGCAGGACGTTTGAACCAGAAGCACCCGCAGGCATACTTTTGCTGAAGCACGAACTCGTCTGAAGGTTCTTCGACTAAGCCCTTAGATGAGTCGTCTGGGAGTACGGCCGAGCGGTGCAAAGTCAGTTCGGGCAGCATCGTTGAAATCATCTTCGGATCGTAGATGCGGTGCGCGTTGAATTGAATGCGAGGCGTTCCAACGGGTAGCACGATCATGAGCGAACCGCCCGGGGCGACGACTCGCTGCAACTCAGCCAACGCCTTCTGGTCACCTCTTGCATCGAGTGGATCGCCGTAGCGCCCGAGTCCGATGTGCTCAATTGTGTGCATGCAAGAAATCGACTCTATCGACTGATCGTCAAAACTCAGATCACAAAGGTCGGCGGCGCCACATTGAAGGTTGCTGAGGTGGATATTGGCCGGACGATAGTCATAGAACTCAGTGGGAACGAAGGCTGAAGTGATGGTCGCGAAGTACGTGTACGAGCTGATGTCGATATGTTTCGAGGGCCTGAGCTCTGCCACAACACGTGCGGCCCAGGCAGTGTGGTAGACATAGTGGGCATCGAAGGGCAAGTGCCCTGTATCATCGTCTATTCGAGCCCAGCGATCCCCCCAGTCGGCGCGGAACTCAGGCCTGGACGTCTGATTCAATTCCGAGAATTGTCGGTACTGGGAGGCGAATGTGAGTTTCCGAACCGCACGGCGAAGCATTTTCATTTCTCATCCTTGAAAACTGGTGGCCCCAATTCACTGTTCGTTCCCTTGCAGCCTGAATAGGAGATTATGGGAGGGGCGAAGCAGGTCTACAATAGCGGTCTCCCCAAGCCCTAGTTCTCTGCCTTTTGGACCGGAGGGCGATTGGGACGATCAACAGTGCTTCAAGAATGGAAAGGAACCATGCAGGGAAAACTACTCAGCGTCGACGGAATCGACGGTTGTGGAAAATCAACTCAAATCAGACTGCTCGGAGATTGGCTTGAGACGCGCGGACATGAGGTCGTACACGTTCGAGATCCCGGCGGAACAACACTCGGCGAGAATTTACGGGAGATCCTGCTGCACCGAAAAGAAATTGCGTTTGGCATGCGTGCCGAGATGCTGATGTACATGTCCAGTCGGGCACAGATGGTGGAAGAAGTCATGTCGCCTGCGCTTGAGGCGGGCAAAGTGGTCCTGGCCGATCGTTTTCTGCTTGCGAATGTCGTCTATCAAGGGAGCGCTGGCGGCTTGCCCACGGACATCATCTGGTCAGTGGGAGCGGTTGCGACGCGGGGCCTTGAACCTGACTTTACGGCTGTACTGGACCTTTCGCCCGAGACAGCGAGCGCCCGGATGGGACCCGAACGCGATCGACTGGAAAGTCGCGGTGTCGAGTATATGACTCGAGTTCGCGAAGGGTTCCTTGAGCAGGCAAAACAGCTTGGCGAGAAAGTTCAAGTGTTTGACGCGACAGAGTCGGTTGAGCAAATCCATACGAGGATTACGGACCAACTAGCACTGATTGTGTAAGGACCTAATCAAGTCCGGGTGCATACCAAGTCCGGGTGCATACGAAAAATGCACCACATGATCTCTACACCAGACCTTCCCTTTTCTCCTCGGCAAAGCTGGGAGAGGGAAGGTG
This sequence comes from Pirellulaceae bacterium, assembly GCA_045105035.1. Classification (GTDB taxonomy): domain Bacteria; phylum Planctomycetota; class Planctomycetia; order Pirellulales; family Pirellulaceae; genus Aureliella. The sequence goes on from JBGCCZ010000069.1 coordinate 10,412, forward strand.
GCAGTCGACTCCGCTTGGCGGAGGCAACCTGCGAAATATCTCACGAAAAGTTTCGGTGCGTCGCAGGAGAGTTTGCGTACAGATGACCGAAACGGCTTGGTCTACTTCGGAGACACCGTAGCCATCATACGCTTCCCCATTTGCTGAGGATTCGATTCGAGCTTGCCGTGCTCGAGAAGTTCCTTGAGAACGTTTTCCATGACTTTGCGTCCCTCTTCAATGTGAGCCATTTCCCGACCACGGAAGATGACAGACACTTGCACTTTGTCTTTGTGCTGGAGAAAGCCCACGGCCTGTTTGACTTTGAAGTCGATGTCGTGCTCACCGGTTTTTGGTCGAAGCCGAATTTCCTTCAGCTTGCCGTGACTTGAAGAAGAGGAGCTCTGTTTCTTCTTGCTCTTCTCATACTTGTATTTGCCGTAATCCATAATTCGGCAAACAGATGGCGTGGAATTCGCTGCAACTTCGACAAGGTCCATCCCGACATCTTGAGCGCGGGACATCGCATCCTCTATGGAAAGAATGCCAAGTTGTTCTCCAGTCTCGGAGATAACTCGGACTTGTTTATCACGTATGTTGTTGTTGATCCTGGTTTGATCTTGATTCCTCTCGGGTCGACGGTCTCTTACAGCCACAGTGTTGGGTGATCCCCCTTTCGATGAATTAATAGAGGTGTCTTCGACATCGCATGTCTCCTTCAGAGTTGTTTGAAGTAGGAGGCAGTCGTTCGCGACTGCAGTCTGAACACCTTTGAAAGTCTAGCTTATGTCGTCGGCTAGATTGTTTGAAAGTATCCCATATTCAGCGTGCCTAAGTCAATATATCGGGATTATGACGCGATTTTCCCGGCATTTCTTCAGACTACATCGGTTAAACGAGCCGTCGGCCGATCGCCGGCTCTGCATTCTATGGCTCTAAAGTGGCGTTTTCGGCTTCTTTTGGACTGAGCACACAGCCCTCCTGCGTTTGGGAGTCGTGGTTCACTTCGATCGTTGAGTGCCGAATGCCAAAGTCGTCAAAAAGATTTTGGTGAAGTTCTTTTAACAATTCATCTTGCTGGGGACCCGAAAGACCAGGGCAGCAGAGGCGTGCAGTGAGTGCCAGTTCTGTAGTGCTGACCGACCACACGTGAAGATCATCAACTGAAGCGACTTCAGGTGAACTGCCCAGGGATGTTGCGATGTCGCCAAGGTCGAGGCTGCTAGGAGCGGCGTTTAGGAGCATGGCTGTCGACTCACGGAGTAGCCGCCAAGTTCCAATCGAGAGCAGAACGCAGATCGCTAAGCTGATGCCCGGGTCGATCCAATTCCAGTCGGTCACCATGATTAGCACTGCCCCAATCACTACCGCAACGGATACGGCTGCGTCTGCCAGCATGTGAAGATAAGCCCCTCGAACGTTGAGGTCATCGGAGTTTCCAGATAGTAGGCGTGCAGTCGCAAAATTGAGTATGGCGGCCACCAGGGCAACTAGCAAAACGGGAATCTCTGCGACTTCTGTTGGCTCAAACAGACGCCGAGTCGACTCGATCGCGACTCCGATGATGGCAACAACAATCAAAATAGCATTCAAAGTCGCGGCCAAGATCGTAAAAGACCGCAAGCCGTAGGTCCATCTTTGGCCCCCACCCCGCCCCCGCAACCAATGGGCTCCCCAGGCCAAAATGAGGCCAGCAACGTCGCTGAGGTTGTGCCCTGCGTCGGCGAGAAGTGCCACTGATCCAGACAGGAAGCCGCCGGCAGCTTCGCAAACTACCAATGCAATGTTGAGTAAAACCGCGATTGCGAAGGACCGGTTGAGCTGTTCTGCATCAACGTTGCCGGAGCAGCAGCTCGGCGAATCTGAGGCGTGGTTATGCAGTAGGTGCATCGGCTCAGTCGTTCCATGCCACAGCGTTCATTGAGCTAAATCGCCTTGTTTTCACCATCATTCTCCCTGTCGAATAGTGAACCGAGCTGCAATGGATGCAAGCAGATCGCGAACATTACCATGGCGAGTCCGGCTGCCTTGAAGGCGAAGCTTAGATCGTAAGCCTGCGCTAACCAACCCCAGCTTGCAGAACCAATTCCCATGCCGAAGGCGAACGCCATCATGTAGGCAGACATTCCACGCGCTCGATACTGGCGAGGCAAAAACACCTGAGCCGTCGCGTTCAGCGTAGTCATGGTCGTCATCCAGGATAAGCCAATTAGCACTAGAGCGGGCAGGATGACAAGAGGCGAGTCGTTGTAGCCGATCAGAAGGCACAAAACCCCAAACGCAATTTGGGCGGTAAGTACGATTCGCTCGCTTGAGACGAACAAGCGAACTCTCGGCAGGAACACAGCTCCCAGGACGGCTCCGGTTCCGATAATGGCTAAGCAGCTTCCGAAGCCAAGCTCTCGGTAGCCGAGCTTTTGCGTAGCTACGAGTGCAAGCAGACTCCACAGGATGCTGGCCATGGAGGCAAAGACACAAAGCCGAATCAGCGTATTGCGAACTTCCTTTGATGTTCGAACAACAAAGAGGCCCATTTGTAGCTCACTCCAGAATCCAAGTGGTTTTATTCCACTCTGTTTCTTAGGCCGATTCGAGGACGTCGACTCAGGATCGGGACGCCAAACGAGCAACGCGAAGACGACTGCCAGGAATGAAAATGCGTTAAATAAAAACGCGCACCAAATCCCAAGCTGAGCAATCAGCAAACCGGCTAAAGCAGGGCCGAGTGAGCGAGCCAGGTTGAAGGACATGCTACCCACAGAAACGGCGGAAGGAATCAACGCTGGAGGCACTAACTCGGGAGTCAGTGATTGCCAGGCGGGTTGATTCAAGACCATTCCGATTCCCATCGCGGCTGTCAGTAGAAGCAGCGGCCAAGGTGTAAGCAATCCGAATCCCGCCATCAGGGCCATGCAAGTGGCGATGACAAAGAGCAACATTTGAGTGCTCAGGAGCCACAAACGCTTATCAAACCAATCTGCCCATACGCCCGCTGGGAGAGCCAAGCAAAAGACTGGGATCGTCATCGCAGTTCGGACGGCCGAGACCATTTCAGGGCTCGGATCCAGTGATGTCATTTGCCACTGAGCACCGGTTTCGTGCATCCACGTGCCAAGGTTGGATACTAAACCGGCGATCCAGAAACTGCGGTACGCAGGAATGCGGAGTGGCTCGAACGCTCGGCCAGCCTTCCATGTTTTCTCCGTTTGTCCGCCTTCCTGCTTTGAATCCATGTCGGTATTGTCGACAGAACGGTGGCCGCCGCTAGGCCGTGCATTGAAGTTGCAGCGGGTGTCCAGTTCGGCGATGTGTGTTGGAGTCCTAAATTGAGTCGTCGATTTGTTCCTGCAACGGGCTTCGATATCTTGTTGCCCTGGTACGATTGGTTGGTCGAACCTTGTACCAACGAACGTCGCATGAAGAATCGTGTCGCGGATGAGATTGCGTCAGGCGATATGTCCAGTGTTTTGGACGTTGGTTGCGGCACTGGAACCTTGCTTAAAATGCTCGCGGAGTGCTCCAGGAAACGCAGGACCGCGGGTGCGAGGGATGAACTTGTTGGCGTGGATATCGATCCCAGGATGCTTCGCCGTGCGGCCATGAAGCTGCACAGGCATGAAGCCGGAGAAACGCGCAGAAGCCAGGCACCTGTAAAATGGATCGAAGGCGATGCATGCAAGCTGCCTTTTAGCTCAGACCGTTACAGTACCGTCGTGACCACGCTGACTCTCCACCATCTTCAGGACGCAGAAAAACGACTCGCGATTGCCGAGTGCCTACGAGTGCTTAAGCCGGGCGGTCGCCTGCTGCTGGCGGACTTTGCACAACCAGCGAATCGCCTAGCCGGATTGCAGTTTTTAGCAGTGCGGATGTGCGACGGTTTTGACCGGACGAAAGCCCACTTGGGCGGCGGTCTTGCCGATCTAATCCGTCAATCCGGATGCGAGGATCTTGGCGAAGTATTTGCGATGCCAAGTCCGCTTGGAACCATTCGCTGCTACCGAGCCGGGAAGGCGGGTGAGCCCTAGCCTTGCAATTTCGCGGCGGATTCGAAGGATGCGAAAATTTCCCGCGCAACTTGAACTCTCTTGGCTGAGGTGGCGTAAGTCTTATTGTTATTCGATTTCGTTCTCCATAAACGCAAGTTGAAAGCCAACGCGTTTCATGTTGACTGTTCGCAATTCGTGAGCGGTGTTCTTGATCCGCGAGCCAAGGCAGTTCGGCGACTCAGAATCCTTATCTTTAGAGCAAGTTTGCGTTTCTCTATTCGACTCGAACGCGGCCTGGCGGAGACTTGCTTGCTCCGCGAGACGTTGGGCGGCCCCATTGAGAATTTAAGTTGCTTTTGCCGCCCAGCTTTCTGGTCCCAGTAACGTCCTATTTGTACTTGTCTCAGACGTAAGCGGTTTTTGTGCTTTCCATCCGTGGGCGTTTCCATGCTGGGTGCGAGGGCTTTGATCTGTCTGTAGATCGAGGGAAACTGTACGGCGTCGCTTTCGCTTACAAGGAGATCGACGATGCACAGTTTGGACGGACAGAGTGAATCTTCTGGAATCGATCCCAATGCCGTCGTTCCAAACCAGGCGTCCGAGAAGACCCCAGCGAAGCAGTTGGTTGTGGGTAAAGTTCTGCTCGTCGATCTAGGGCTCATCTTACTGTGGGTAATCGCATCGGACTGGCTCTTGTTCCGCAACGGTAGCTTTGCGGCTTGCGGTGTATTCTTCGCTTGGTCTGCATTGTTCTTCTGTATTTGCAAGAGATCGTTGCCTTCGGTAGAGAATCGCAGATGCAGAGTAATTGCTGGCCTAGCAGGGTTGTTGCTTGTAGGCTTGGCTATGAAGTTACTTTGGTGTGGAAGTTGGTTCCAAGTCCTCGCCGCAGTGGCCGTGTTGCTTAGCTATGCAATGGCCCTTACCGGGGCCCCTCCCTTTCTGCCGGAACTGGCCGCATTCGTCGTCTTCGTGCTATGTGGGGCTTGCGAAAGACTTTCGCGTTTTCGACTTGGCAGCTTAAATTCCACAACGGGCGTTTTTCGTCCGTTCTTTGGACTGCACTGGATGCTGCCGATGGGCATTGTGTCCCTTTTCTTAGCCTTCTTTACGTTTGCGAACCCTGATCTCTACCAATCGGTGTCGGCACAGATTCTTGCCGGTTGGGACTCACTCTCATTGATGGTGCAGCAATTCGGGATCCTGGAATTCCTATTCTGGATCGTCAGCGCGTGGTTGATGCTCGGAATGTTGTATCCAGTAGGTCGATGGTTGATGAAGGAAAAACGACCGGAGCAATTAGAGGGCGCGCGATGCGAATTTCGATTGTACGAGGCGTATCGCAATACATTGATCAGTGTCGTAGTGCTCTTTGCGTTGTACTTGTCTTTCGAGTTTATGACGTTTGGGTTTCGCGAGTTTCCTGACGACTTCTATTACGCAGGCTATGCTCATCGCGGAGCGTTCTGGTTGACTGTTGCGTTGGCGTTTTCAACGCTTGTGCTTTCTGTCGTATTCAGTGGCGATGCACTGCGTGATCCGCGGCTTGGACGGTTGAAGGTTTGGGCTCTTGGGTGGTCAGCGCTAAATCTGTTGTTGTCTGTCGCGGTCGTGAACCGTTTGCTGATCTATATTAACTTCAACGGTCTGACGCAGATGCGAGTGATCGGTCTACTTGGAATAGTCTGCGTGGTCGTTGGTTTCATTCTCGTTGTTTACAAATTCGTTTGCGAAAAGGGATTTGTGTGGCTCATTCATCGCCAGTCCTGGGTGCCTCTTTCGGCAGGCATTCTCTATGCCCTGTTGCCGGTGGATTGGATCGTGAATGCATACAATGTGAGCCAAGTTCAGAAGGGGAACGTGGCTGCATCGGTCCAGATCATAGCTCACTTGACCAAAGCCGAAGGGGTTTTGCCACTGGTCGCTCTAGCGGATCACGAGGATCCAAAGATTCGAGATGGCGTTCGCGCGCTGCTTGCACTTTGGGCTCAGGACCTCGGAGTTGGGACCCAGAGCGTCGTTGAAGAGTCTTCGACGTCTGGCCGAGCTGAAATTGTATCGAGCCAGTATGACAATCTTTGGAAGTCGGGACTTGGTCACTCCACGCCCTGGGCAACTGTTCCCAGCAGCTTCTCTGACCTAGACCACTCAGGTGTGAACCGCAAGTCGGCCTCGAGCTTCGATTGGCAATTCGCAGAGCAACTCCTGCGTAGCCGACTACGGGGGACTTCGGGAAAGTGGTCTACGTTTGACACTTCACGATCGCAACGAGACGAGGCGATAAACGCGTTCTTCGAATACGCGTACCAATGGTACTAGCCTCGGATATGCGTTCTGGCTCATTGCTTTCATTTGCGCTTGGCCTTGATCTGAAGTTTCCATTCTGTCAAAGACACCATCACGTACTTTTGCGCGGCCTCGAACTGGAGGCATGCAAATAAATATCCAATTCAGTCATTCCACACGGGCGGCGCGGATGCTCTCCATGGTCACGGGACAGACTTTGTACATTCAGCGAATTCGAATTTCCCTCTTGTGTTTGTGGGTGGGCTCGACCTTTGTAACGGCGAGCTGCGCTCAAACTCCCTGGGAGGCGGCTCCGGCGCGTCCTGCTCAGCTGCCGCCCAAAGTAGAGCCCTCGCCAAAGCGCGAACTACTTCCAGCGGAGCGACCGCAAGGCATCGCTTCTTTACCTAGCCCGCCGCCAAAGCAGAGTCTCGGTGGGGCGGTCTTGTCCAGGCCTGAATCGGTGGCAATAAAGACGCAGCCCGAGTCGGGAGCGGAACTTCTGTTACCGTTGCCCGCCACGCCCACTCCAGTGCAGACAACGAATCAACGCGGGGCCATGCAGAGCGGAACACAGCCGCTTATGCCGCAACTACCATTCCCAAGCGCTGCCGCGGGCGGTAGCGGACCCAAGTTGAGTTTACCGAAGTTCCCAAGCTCTTCCGGTCCAACTAACACCACAACTGCATTGATCCCTGGCGGCTCGGCTGCCAGCATGCGTACTACCTCGTTCGCGAAGCCGACTGCTTCAGTGGCTCAACCCCCGATGGTTGGTGCGGTTCAAAACTTGACAGCGGAACTTGATGTTAAAAAACTGGAGAGCGGGACTTTAGTTGCGGTCGTTGGAGAGGATCCGATTCTCGCCGGTGATCTCTCCGCTTACGTCGAACCAGTGATCGACCAGTACCGCAGCCAGTTTAGGAAACCTTCAGATGAGGACATAGCCCGCGAACAGATCATTCGTCAGGTCCTGAAGAGCTACATCGAAGTCAAGGCGCTGTACCAGGAGTTCTTCCGTGACGCCAGCGGCGGTGCGACACCGGACAAGATGGAGGATATGAAGAGGAACGTTACTACCCGTGCGGGCAAAATCTTCTTTGAAAAGCAAGTTCCGACGATGCTAAAGAGCTACGACGTGAAAGACATGCAAGAGCTCGAGGTGAAGCTGAATGAGAAAGCGATGTCACTGACTAGCATGCGTTCGACGTTCATTGAGCAAGTCTTGGGAAGTGAGCTGGAGCGGAAATATGTTCCCGAGAAATACGAAATTTCGCGCGATGAACTACTTCGCTACTATCAGGAAAACCAAGAGAAGTGGGAAGAACCGGCTCAGGCCAAGTGGCAGCAGTTGACCATCCGGTTTGATAGGCACGAAGGTGACCGTGACGTCGTTGAACGCAAGATCAAAGAGCTCGGTAACAAGGTCTTTCTAGGTGGGCAGTCCTTTGAGTCTGTCGCGAAGCAAGCCTCGGAAGGCTGGACCGCCGCAGAGGGTGGCAACCACGACTGGACGAGTAAAGGCAGTCTGAAATCGAAGGAGCTGGACGAAGCCCTGTTCAGCTTGCCGCCAAACCGACTAAGCCAAGTAATCACCGACAGTTCGGGCATGCATATCATTCGGGTGCTCGAGCGAACTCCGCAGCGTCGCAAGCCTTTCACTGAGGCACAGAAGGAGATTCGGGAATCGCTTTCGAATGAACGAAAAGAGAAAGTCGCGACGGAGTTTCGAAAGAAGATTCTGGCCCGTACTTCTGTCTGGTCGCTATGGCCGGATGATCTGAAGGAAAAAGTACCTCACGTTCGAGCGCTCGACGAAGCAACTGGAAAAAGCAATTAATAGAGCCGAATGGCTCTAGAACCTAACAACGCCAATCTGTCTGGAATCAAGGAAGATCCCATGAGTTCTCGCATTTGCACTTGGGGCTGCCGCAAGCTCGCAGCCAGTCTCTCGCTCGCAGCCGGCCTCGCGATTTTCACCGGTTGTGGTGGAAGTCCGACAAGCACCAGTAGCAATTCGTCGCAGGAACCCAGCCAAACTGCTGGGGCGACGGGCGATGCTAACACCACGGATGCTCAGCAGAACGCCGAAATTACCATCGTCGAAAACGGCGGTGGAACCGAACCGGCTCAGTGCGTGGCGATCTTCTTAGATAGCTTGCGGAGCGGAAATGAAAACGCGATCAATGACATCTTGACCGACCAAGCCAAGGCGGGCATCGCACAGACCTCATGGCAAATGCAACCTCTTGGAACACCCGATGGACGCTACGAAATTGGTCGTGTGGCTTCTTACGAAGATAAGACAGTCGCACTCGTCGAATGTACTTGGCTCGAGCCGCCAGCTACCGATGGCACTCAACTCTCCTTAGAAATCGTTTGCGAAGTGCATCAGGAGCCAGCGGGATGGCGAATCTCCGGGATTGCCCTAACCGAAGCCGGACAGGAGAGCACTCTTGTTTTAGACTTCGAAGACGCGGCCGGTTTGCAGGCCACCATCGACGCGGCGACAGGACGGACCACCCCAGCGAGTGGTTCGCGTTTGCAAGCCAGTCAGTCGAGTGTTCCTGCTCAGACTGTCTCGGGTGGGCAGGCACCTGCAACGCAACTGCCAAACTACCAGCAGCAAGTTCCGAATCAGCAGATGCCCAACTACCAGCAGCAGACTCCGAACTACCAGCAGCCTCCAGCTTCAGGAAGCTATCCCAACCAACTGCGTGGTGGAGCAACACCTGCTGCCGGGGCTGGCCAAGGTGGCACGATGAACCCTGGAGCTGGCTCGCCTCCTCCAAATGCCCAGCAAGGCTACCCTGCTCTGCCTTCCTATTCAGGCAACAATTAGACCTCCTAGATCCTTTTCATCTTGGGCCGTCGTTGGGCTCCTCCAAGGCGGTCGATCAAGTCGCATAGTTGTCACAAACACTACGACCTGGCAAAAATTCACAGGCGGCATCAAATTGGTGCCGCCTGTTTTCGTTTGTTTATTTGAATTGTTAGGCGCAGGCGAACTATAGTTTTGGTGACGCGAGGTAAGTCGCTTTTCAAGCGCGACAGCGGCTTACCTCGCCGTCTTCGGACTCGAGTTCCGCTCTCGATTGATTTTCCAGGCCTCTAAAGAAACTTGGGGGCCCGCTTTTCGATTGCTGCGGTAATTCCCTCTTCGGCAGCTTCGGTCGTCATTGATGTTGCTGTGGCAGCAGCACCACTCGACAGCCACGTCGACAATTGCTCGCCGACCATCTCATTGAGAACACGCTTCGTTAACTGCATTGCCTCAGGTGCGTTTTCGGCTAGCTGGCTGACCCACGTGCTAGAGCGTACCCATACTTGTTCGCTATCGACGACGTGGTGGGCAAGTCCGAGTTGTTTTGCGTCTTTAGAATCGAGTTCTGCACCACCCAGCAAAACACGGCTTGCCGTGGAGGCTCCCAAGCGAAAATTCAGGAGCGGGATTGCAAGTCCAGCAACGATTCCAAGTCTGGCCGCGGGCACTGAAAATGTGGCTCGATGACTGGCCACGATCAGGTCACTAGCCAGTGCCAGGGTCAGTCCCATCCCGACTGCGGCCCCGTCAATCGCCGCGATGATTGGTTTTGGGCACTGCAACATCTGCTCGACGAGTTGTTGCGCAGCGCGGGCGTCTTCGAACCAGATCTCGGTCGAGTTATCTTGCTTGGCGGTCTCACGCAACTCTTGGATATCAAGGCCAGCACAAAAGTGGGCACCCGAGCCAGTAAGAATGATTCCGCGGACACGTTTCTCTTGCCGCAAGTCATCGATCGCTTGGGAAATCTCGGCGACTAAATTGCGTGACAATGCGTTACATCGCTGCGGGCGATCCAGCATGATCGTTCCCGACGACTCATGAACTTTGACGTTGATCAACTTTTCTTGCTCCTCCAGTGTGACAAATGCTTAGTCAACTTGAACTCGACTAACCTCGTTCGAGATGACTCGCGTCGAAAGTTCGGACGACGACCAATACTATATTGGAATTCACTCCGAGAATACCACCAGAAGTAATTCGGCAACGGCATGAATGATCAGGAGTTTCGCTGTGCACCGTTACCTCTTCCCGCGGAAAGCCGGCCTTGAACGGGAGCAGTGGATTGTCTTGCTGTGGGGCCGCTTTTTAACTTCCGCGTTTCTGGTCATTCTTGATCCTGATCTAGGGAGCTTCCCGGTAGGCTTCTTTTTCGAACACGTTATCCCAGTACGCGTCGCCACCTCGCCCCCAAGCCCAGAGCGAAGCGATCAAGTATGCCGGGCCCATTAGCGGTCCCCAGCGTTCGAACTGCCGCACGTGCACACGCTCGTGAGCACCGATTTGGACTAGCATTTTGTCTTCTTGTCCCAAAATGACGTGGCCCAGTGTGATACCCGCCGTGCGGTCGCCCAGCGGCAGCCGACGGACCATCCAACGTGTTCCCCCGCCGTAAAACTCCAGAGCGGAGTCTCGCAAGCGTCCTTTGCCGCCCGTAGCACATCCCAGCAGCCCAATGCACACGCCGAGAGCTGAATAGGGACTTGCCCACAGGACGAGAAGTAGTTTTAAAAAAGCTTGCAAAGAAGAACTCCAACGAATTGGAACCAGGGCGGCACGGCGACTTTAGCCGAAATGGAAAAGATCTTGACCTTTGTTTCCTAGATCCACTACGAATCGACTGAACAGTTCCTTTTTAGAGTGTGCAAACTTCGGCGAAGAGCTAGCAAATGCGTTTTCTGCAGAGCGTTTCGACTTCCATGCTAATAGCATGGCATTGCGTCGCTTCTGCCTGCGCTCAATTGCCGAATCCAGGAGCGGGCGGATTATCATCGCCGCAAATGGTTCCGATAAGTCCCGTGTCTCCTCAGGCTGGTTTTCCATCCACTGTTCCGAGTGGCACGAATTTCGATCCCTACAGTAGACCAACCGCCCCGTCGTTTGGCAGTACCATTCTCGGCGTCCCGCAGAGTCTTGGTGCAGGTGTTGCATCGGGAATTGGAGCTCCGTCGCTGGGCGCTCCGACTGTGCCAGCGCCTAATTATGGGACAACCTACGGTCAAACAGCTCCGTTCGGGCAGCCTAGTTTCGGTGCTCCTGTGCTCCCTCCCAATGGCTATCCGAACACTGGAGTCACCGCACCCGGCGGCCTCGGGTACACAGGTCCGGCACCCCTAGTACCAGGAGTTGGGCAGAGCGCGACGGTCAATACTTTTCCGAACAACCCACTGAACTATAACCAGCCGGGCCCCTACGGCTACAACAGCCCGAGTGCTCTGTTCCCGGGGGCCAATCCGACGCCGGGCTCCGGTCCAGTGTTTGGCGGGATATTCCGGAATTGGTACAACGGTTTGTTTGGCGGTGGCTCGCAGCCAGCAGTCATGCAGCCTGGTGCGGCCCCGTACGGAGGCGGATATAACGCGGGAGTTTGGAACAATTGGAATCCTCAAGGTTCCATGTTGAACGGCGGTTTTACTCCGCCCGGCTTCGTTCGTCTCTTCCAAGGGCCTCGTTTTCGCCATGCTTATGTCTTCGGAAACAATGACGAAGACGCACTGGCCATCAATGACACGGATGTTTCATTAACCTTTGCGATTCCCAACTTCCTCTTTTCTACTCAGCCGCTTTATCTACTTCCATCTTTCTCGTTGCATCAATGGGATGGACCGCACCCAAACGCGACGGCAGACCTACCCGCACTCGCGTACTCAGCGTTCTTGGATTCAGGCTGGCAGTCCGATCCGGCCAGGATCCTAGGTGGCGAATTGGGATTGCGAGTCGGCATGTTCACGGACTTTAACACGGCCACCACCGATAGTCTCCGAATCATGGGACGCGGGATCGGCCGTATTCGTCTGACTCCGCGGCTAACTTTGAAGGGTGGAGTGATCTATTTGGACCGCCAGCGAACCAAGCTTTTGCCCGCAGGGGGGATTTTATGGCAGCCCCAGGTCAATACGCGATTGGATATCTTCTTTCCGGAACCCAAGCTCTCGAGCTATCTCACCACTGTCGGCAATGTCGATACTTGGTGGTATGCCGGTGGCTACTACGGCGGTGGTTCGTGGACGGTCGAGCGTTTTAGCGGGACGAAGGAGTCGGTCGACATCAACGATTTGCGCATCGTGTTTGGGTTGGAGTTTGGACGCAATGAAGCAATGCGGGAAGGTCGACGCAACGGCTTTATCGAAGTCGGCTATGTCTTTGACCGAGAGCTTTTCTTCGAGAGTTCAGTAGACAATATGGACTTGCAGGACACGGTCATGGTTCGGGCTGGTTTCGGCTATTGAGTCCTCAACGGCCTCCGCTTCGGAGGTCCTCTAAACGCACTGGCTGGTGTCGAGTATCCTGAGGACGCAAACACCCGTTCCGTTCTCGTGATGACTGCAGATTTCGTTGCCAGAGATGCTAGATCTTTCGAAGTGCATTTTGTTAGCGCTCGCCGCGATGGGCATCGGCGTTTCCAAGTCTGGGTTTGCTGGCGTCAGCATGGTGCATGTGTTGATCTTTGCTTTCGTTTTTGGAGCGAAGGATTCCACTGGAGTTCTTTTGCCGATGTTGATCGTTGGCGATGTTTTGGCCATTTGGTTTTTTGGCAAGAAAGTCGAATGGAAACAGGTTCAGCGTTTGCTGCCACCTGCTTTGATAGGCGTCGTACTAGGCACGCTCTGCATGGGCTGGATGAATGAAGATTTGTTTCGCCCCACGGTGGGAACCATCATTCTGCTGCTGACCGGTGTTCAAGTCGTGCGGCTATGGCGGCCCAAACTGTTCGACTCTATTCCGCATGAACTCTGGTTCGCATGGACGCTAGGCTTGCTGGCCGGAATGACCACGATGATGGCCAATGCGGCGGGCCCAGTGGTCGCACTTTATCTCCTGGCGGTTTCAATGCCCAAGTTAAAGTTGGTGGCAACTAGTGCTTGGTTCTTTCTCACGATCAATATTTTTAAGCTGCCTTTTAGCTGGTCGCTTGGGCTAATTAGCCTCAATTCGCTGTGGATTGATGTGCTTTTCGCTCCGGGTATTTTGGTTGGCATGCTCATCGGGCGTTGGATGGTCAACAAGATTCCTCAACGGCAGTTTGACAGTCTGTTGTTGGCGTTCACGGCCTTGGCGGCTCTGCGTCTGATCGGAGCACTTTGATGGATATTGGCCTCGGTTTTCTTCAGCGTTAGCGGAAATCGATGGAGGCGAAGAGGAAATCGTCCCTCTCGCAATACTCTTTAAGTGATGAAGGTGCGTTGATGAAAGCCTATGACGTCTTGGTCATTGGTACTGGGTTTTCAGGGACCTTGCTGGCTTGGATATTGGCCAAAGCAGGGCGCTCAGTCTGCATGGTCGATACTGCGACCCATCCGCGATTCGCGTTGGGGGAATCGTCGACGCCGCTGGCCGATTTTCTGCTGGACCGAATTGCGGACGAATTTGAATTAGAACAGCTGCGGTCTCTCAGTCGCTGGGGCAGTTGGCAGCGAGATATGTTTGAACTACGGGCTGGTATGAAACGTGGGTTCAGCTATTTTCAACACGAAAGAGGCAGGGAGTTCAACGAGACGCAGACACACGAACATAGTCTGCTCGTTGCCGCCAGCGCGAGCGACGAAGTGAGCGATACGCATTGGATGCGTTCCGACGTCGACCATTGGTTTTTCGAAATGGCATGCTCCGCCGGAGCGAAGGGCTGGCTGCAGACTACAGTTGCCGCAGTCAGTCGCGAGGAACATCAATGGAAGGTTGAGCTGTCGAGTCCCGCGGGGGCGGAGTCGATTACTGCTCTGGAGATTGTGGATGCATCGGGCGCGTCCGGAGTGTTGGGGCAGGCGCTAGAGCTGGAAAAGATCTCGAATGTATTGCGGACAAAGAACTCCGTACTGTTCGGGCATTTCCAAAATGTGGCTCCCATGTCTCAGTGGCTGCAAGCCAATGGATTAAGTGAAGATGCCCCAGTGTTCGACTGCGATGATGCAGCGCAGCATCATCTCATAGACGATGGCTGGGTTTGGATGCTCCGATTCAATGACGGCACGACATCTGTTGGATTGGTCGAAACATCCGAGCAAGGTGCGGAGCGGCAGGCGGTGAGCGAGCTTGGGCAGGGGCAAAGAGGTGAGCGGTTCCGGGCAACAATTTCAGAGTACCCAACGCTTAAGAGTTTGATGGAGAACGCGCAATTGGTCGGCCCCGACCATGGAGAAGGAGCTGGGCTCGGAGCCTTGGACGGCATGTCCCGCCTATGGAGTATCGGAGCTGGTCGGGGGTGGATGATGTTGCCAAGCACAGTGGGCATTGTCGACCCTTTGCACAGTACTGGGATTGCACATGCGCTCAGCGGCGTGCAACGCGTTGCGCGGTTGTTGCTCGGGACTTCGGAAGCTGGCGAACGTGTGCGGTACGGCGTGGAAGTCGTGCAGGAGGTGCGTTGGATTGATCGGTTGGTCGCCGCCGCTTATGCGGCAAAGTTGATTCACTTTTCCTGGTTCAACGCAGCGACTTGTTTGTATTTTCTGGCTGCAATTGATTGTGAGCGACAAATGGCCGAAAGTGGGAGCATGCAGTCGGGCTTCCTGGCCAGTGATGATGCGGAGTTGCTCGGCTGGATTCGTTGGTTTGAGAGACGCACCCAGGCGTTGGCGGGCGTTAGACCAAAAGAGATGCGAAAGGACCTGAATGCCAGCTTGGAGGAGTTTCGTGGCTTCATCGATCGTCGAAATGAAGCGGGCTTCTTAGATCCGATGTTGCTCAATCGCCACGCCAGAAGTGCGGCACCAAAGTAGACAACAGCCGGCATCTTTGAGTAGGTGAAACCGACTAGATGCCTCGTTCCGCGGTGCAAGGGGCGACTGCAGGAGATTCCTCTTAGCGGCGTGATTGGCTAACCCCATAGGATGTCAACATTCGTCTGCTCGTTACCGCGGAGGACGATTGAGACGGTGTCACCTTCGACATTCAAGGTGCCTAGTTCTTCGCCCAAATAGTCGACTCGACGCGCGGATGCGACGTTACCCATGAGTCGGATTTTGGTGCTTGTCGAAGTGCCTTGCATCTCGGCTAGGAACAGTCGAACGCCGATAGTTTTGCCCTGCTCGGTGACAAGTGGGGCTTCCACGTCGATGCGAACGTTCTTGCGGTCAGCACTGATGAACCAGCCATTTTGAACTGGAATCGGTTTCGCAGCGTGCACCGTGAGGGCGTACCTTTGATCGACAAAGTCCTCGGCAGCAAGCGTTGGGTACGGTAAGTCAACTCCGATTCCCATTCGGTGTTCGAAAGTCGCGTTGTCTTTGTTCTCATCCTCGGTCACCAAAATCGACTCTAGGAAACGCTCTTCCGTTCTCCGGTGAAACGCAAGGCCGCCTGTTAGGATCTGCGTTTTGTAATCCGTTTCGTCGATTTCGATCAGGTGCGGTGAGGCGACCTGTTGACCGGTCCAAGCCGATCTGCGTCCGGCCGTACTGGTGTAGAGGATTGCGGACTCGGTTGGCCAGGCGACACGTAGAACGTAGGCCGACTTCCAAGGGTTGCGGGCAGTGTTGGGGGAAAGATCGGACAAGCGAATCGCGACTTCCAGGATTCGACTACCACGCCAGAGCTCGTAGTCGATCTCGTAGGACGCTACCTTTTTTTTGTTGAGAATCAGATGCCCTGACGCTCTGATGAGTCCACACATGTTGGAGCTGGTGAGCATCTGGACTTTGGTCGCCTTCATTTCGGCATAGATGAATTTGCTCTTGTCGTCGCGGTCGCGGCGAGCAATTTGTACGCTGAGGCGGTTTCCGCGTCGGCCCGGTACGTGCAGGCTTCGAAGGAGTCCTCGCGAAGTATCAATTTGGGCTTCCAGGAATTCATTTTGCAGCGTGCCTCCGATCTCTGCCAAATGGACTTGCCGCTCGGGTGAGACGCTTTGCCGGTCAATCGGAGCGCACAGGAATCCAAGGCCAGAAACGTCGACAGCAGTGTAGCGGTCGTTGCCCACTTGGCCTGTGGCGTAATTCCATTCACCGGCGGCAAGTGAGTTCTCGACTTGGGATTGAACGCGAATTCGTTGTGGGAAACTACGAGGGTTCAGCAGCAACCGAGCTCGGTGTGAATTTTCGTTGGTCTCTCTGCCTTGGGGGAGCTTTAACGCAATAGCGAGGCGTTGGACTGTTTCCGTTTCTAGTCGGTCGGCTAGCTGTTTTGCTTCGTCGAAGAGGGGGATCCATGCATCGCCTTGGGAATCAAAAAAACAATCCGAGAGAGCTTGGAGTTCGGTCAGACGACTGTCCGCTAGGCCGTAGTTCGCCGACACCTGCGGTTCTGGTGAAGCCGAGGGAGGCTCGTTTTGGGTGCCGCCCTGCTCTTCTGTCGATTGAGTTTGATCCGAGCCGCCGGTCTGCAGCGTTGTGGCGGCCTTTGCTTCGTCGTCGGCCTGAGACCATGCTGCATTTTCGAATTGCCACGCGAGGTTTGCCAGGTTTTGCAACGAACGGCAGCGACTGGCCAGAATGTGATAAGCACGAACCTGTTCATTCAAACGGTTAGCCGACTTGGCCTTGGCAAGCCAGTTGTACTTGAAGCTCGATGCGACGAGCCGCTCTTGGTGGTACGGCTCATCGGTGTCTTTAAAGTAGTCATTGCAATTGATCCAACGGCCGAGCGCCGTCGTTCGACGACTCGCGATGTTCAGTAGTTCAACGAACTCGCTCTTCTGTTGAGGCCAGTGCGCGAACAAAACCGTCGGCACGTGTTGCCGGTCGAGCGCTTCGCCAACGGTCCAACCCAGTGCAAGAAAACTGGACGGATCGTTGGCGTCGAGGACTTCGCTCGCGATGGCAGAAATGAAAGTGCCGTCTTGGGACTCCCAGCCGATTTTGGGTTGGCTTCCGACCGGATAGCTGCCCTCGGTCCAGGCTTGAAGGAACACTCCATCGAATCCAAAACGACGCAATTCGAGAGCGTTGTCGGTGTGAACTCCAAAACTAAGGCGGCTAAAGACCTTCGGCGGTTCAACGCCGAGCTCTTTGTATTTTGTGCGAGCGGAAAACAGGTCACGTGCAAGGGCTTCACGATTCATGAGCGGGTGGGGCCGTTCCGAGGTCAGGCCGCCAGCGAGCGCATCCTGGCTCGAAACTCGCTCTCTCAGTAATGCAAAGGTCTCCGGCTTGTGATCCGAAAGTGACTTTAAGATGTCAGCGTTCGCAAGATAGGTTGTGGGCGGGCCAACTGGGGGGCCGGGCGGGCTATTGATTGCGCTTGCGCCGTGTTCGCCGCCAGATTTGAGCTGCGTGTGTAGGCGTTTTCCTAGGGTCGATTCGGCGAGCAGCGTGACATCGAGAAGGTGGACATCGAGGGAGTAAAAGTGGTCGCGTTCTTGCCCAAGGGTGTCAAAGCAGGCTTGGAGGAGTTCCTCGGTCTGAGTGCAACTCGGGTCGTCGGCGGATTCTGCAGCTGCCCGAACTTGCTCGGCAAACAGAGCTTGATCGAGGTTGGACGTGTATCGCATTTGTCGGGTCATCAACTGCACTTGGAGATACGTGTATCCCAACGCAGCAAAGTCCGAGCGCCACTCCGCTGACAGGGCCATCAGTTCAGCAGCCGAGTCCCGAGCTAGTTCCAAGATGATTTTGGACTGAAAATCGCGCCAGTTCGAATCCGGCTCTAAGAAAGTCGCTTCTGGTTCGTTATCCCAATCAGAAGCCTTTGCAGTCTTTGAGATTTCCGGAATCACGATTACAGATTTCCCAAGATCCGGTGGGACAGAACTCGCGGATTGCCAGGCGGGAAGATCGCACGCGTTTTGGAGGATCCATGGGTGCCACATCCCGATCCACCCGGATAGTAGGTTTTTTGCCTCATCCGAGGGGGTGTGCCGAGGGAACTCGTCGAGTTCGTAACCGGGCAAAAGGAGCAGCAGGTGCTTGAGTGGTTCCATGGTGGTAGCGAACGATCGATGGGGGGATGATGGAAACTGAACTGGTATCGAAGCTGGAGTTGGATGCATGGCCAACGGCGTTGGATGCAGCGCCAACGAGCGAGGCCGAGCCGGAGTTTGAATACTTCGCGATCGGAAGTCCTCAAATCCTTGTTCTAAGAGCTTGGGCCCTCGGTTTTGAGATCTGTTCGGGTGGGTTTATTGGAATCTTCGCAAAATCTCCGTGGGAGAGTGGCAGAAATTTGACATCGGGGGGGAGCCCTCGATACAGTGAAATAGTGGCATAACTGCGCGGTGACGGTAGAAGTTCCGTACCTTACGTGTTGATCAGGGCACGTAGGGCCGCGTTTAGGCGTTTGAATGACGTTTAGGATAGCCCGGCCGCGTGAGCGGTGCTTTTCAGTTTGACTTTTCTTCCAATCGAATTGACCACCATTTTTGGTGGTTTGGGTGTCGGGAACGGCGGGTACAGCTCGCATGAACGGCTCCCGGTGAATTGGTCCTAAATCCTTTGTAGGGAAGCGGTTGCAATGGCGAACGCAGCGTCTGTTTGGGGAATCGAAATCGGGCAGAGTGCCCTGAAGGCACTTCGTTGTCGCGTTGATGGCGATCAAATAGTGGCCGAGGCTTTCGACTATATCGAATACCCGAAGATCTTGAGCCAGCCGGAGTCGGATTCCGAAGCGATGGTAAAAGAGGCTTTGGAGACTTTCGTCAGTCGCAATGATCTGAAAAAGACCCGAGTCGCATTGAGCGTTCCTGGCTCGAGCGGTTTGGCGAAGTTCTTCAAGCCGCCACCGGTCGAGTTGAAAAAGCTGCCGGATATCGTGAAGTACGAGGCACGGCAGCAAATCCCATTCGAATTGGATGATGTCGTTTGGGACTATCAGTTGATGGGGGGCAGCAATATTGCCGACGGCTTTGCTTTAGAGAGCGAAGTCGGGCTGTTTGCGATGAAGCGTGACGCTGTTTACCGCGTTTTGAAACCGCTGGAAGATGCGGACATCGAAGTAGATTTGCTCCAGCTAACGCCGTTGAGCATCTACAACATGGTCACCTTTGATCGTGGGATGACAGATGGAGACGTTGAGTACGATAACGAGGCTCCGCCAAAGTCGACGATCGTTCTAGCCATGGGTACCGACTCAACCGACTTGATTGTAACGAATGGTTACCGGGTCTGGCAGCGAAGTATGCCGTTGGGAGGTAATCACTTTACGAGGCAGTTGACTAAAGATTTGAAGCTGACTTTCGCGAAGGCCGAGCATCTCAAGCGGAATGCGATGGAAGCGGATGATCCAAAGTTGATCTTCCAGGCGATGCGACCGGTGTTCAATGACTTGGTCACTGAAGTTCAACGTTCGATGGGCTTCTTTCGTAGTTTGAACAAAGAAGCAGAGATTGGTTCAGTTGTCATGATGGGTAACTCCGTCAAACTGCCAGGTCTGTCTCAGTATCTGAACAAAAACTTGGCAATGGACGTCGAGATCGTCGAAGGCTTCAATCGTCTTCAAGGCGAAGATGTTATTTCGGCTCCTGCGTTCAAGGACCATGTCGCCGCTTTCGCACCCGTATACGGTCTTTGTTTGCAAGCGTTGAACCAAGGCCCGGCCGCGACGAACTTGGTTCCGAAAGAAGTTGTAACGGAGCGGTTGGTGCGTTCCAAGAAGCCTTGGGCGGTTGCTGCTGCGGCGCTGTTGATGGCAGGTTTTGCAGGTTCTTTGATCGCTGCTGGCGGACGTTATGGCGAAGTGCATAAGAGTAAGTGGACCAAGGCCGCTGCTGCTGCGGACTCCACGAAGAAGGTCAGTTCGTCGGCGATTGAGTCGCACGACGGGAAGATTGCAACGGTGAAACTCCTTCGAGAGCTTGGAGGAGAAATTAGCGGCAGTGGCGATCGAAGGCTGCTGTGGATGGAAGTTGTGCATGCTTTGTTTGAGTCTTTGAATCGGCCGGAGGATTTCGATGTCGCTAATCCGCCGGATCCGAACGAATTGCCTCACAAAGAGTGGGATGCGATTTTCTTGACCAAGATGGATTCCAAGCAGTTTGAGGACTTAATTGACTACGTCGATGAGAGCATTGTTGCTCGATACGCCGAGGATCAGTTGACCTGGAAGGTGCGTCTCGGACTCCTGCCCAAGCCCGCAGAGGGGGAAGAGTTGGATGAAGAGGCAGAGGAGGAAGAAGCCGAGCCTCTTACGGTAGACTCGTTACTAGCGGTCGACGAAGAGTTCGCGGATGAAGATTTCCCGAACCGTGGCTGGGTTCTTCAGCTCGACGGTTACCATTTTCACAACGGCCGTGAGTATGCCGCAACAGGTGATGAGTTGGAAGAGTTTGTGATCAAGCGATTGATCTACGAACTCGAAACCGGTTCGATTGACTTGCCCGTAGGTGATGGCCAGACAGAGACGTTTACTTACAAAGATCTCGGCTTGTCGTCGCCTTTTATTCTCCGTGGAGACTTGGACGAGAATAACAAAGAGCCGAATCCCGCCTACCAGAAAAAGTACGGAACGGCCTCGTCTGGTGGAGGAGGCATGGGTGGCATGGGCATGGGAGGCATGGGCGGAGATGGAGGCTATGGTGGCGGCGACGACACATATGGCGGAAGCATGGGTGGAATGGGCTATGGCTCCGGCGGTGGCGGAGCAGGCGGAAGTGCAGCTGCTGGCAAGGATGACGAGGAGGATATTCCGAAGAGCTTTGATGCGCCACGGTACAACTTTGTGTTGCAGGTGATTTGGCGCGAGACTCCACTTACGAAGCGTTTGGAAGCGAAACGCAAAGCGGCAGAAGCGGCGGCTGAAGAGGCCGAACTCAATGGCGAGGAAGATGCCGACCTCGCTGGGACTTAATTCGGAAGCCGTCGACGTACAGTCGGCTTGGATCGCATTTCGGCGCTACGAATACTCTCGGTGAGTAGCTGGTACTAGTCGCCTGGGAAATACAAAAAACACTTGAGTGATCGATCCCATTCGCGATCGATCTAGAAATCTCAACCAAAGATAAGGGCTCGGCCATGGATCAACTAAAACCAATCCTCGCTCAGTGCAAGAAGCATATGTTTTGGATCGTCACGGGGTTTTCCGTGATCCTGGGTTGTGTTGGGTTTTTTCTGGCAAACTCCACAATTCAGTCTTTGTTCTCTAAACGAAAGTCCACCATCGAGGGGCATTACGGGGATATCCAACAAGTCAGAACTGCGCTGCCAACGCACCCCAATGCCGAATCCGACAAAGAACTGGATACTCGGATTGCAATCTTAGAGCGGGATGTTGCCCGTGCTTGGGACGAGCAGTATCGGTTCCAAGCCCCATTGCTGAAGTGGCCGGAAGTCATCGTTGAGCAGAACCCTGCCTTGATTCGCAAGTTGGATAAATACCGACCTATCGAGCTAAAGGCCGAGTATCCGGAAGAGCCGGGAGATGTTGCTCCAGGTCAGAAGGAAGCCTATGCCCGCTACTTCGATTTAGATATGCCACGCATAGCCAAGATTATCGGAGTGCAGTGGAAGGGCGAGGCGGCGGCTTCGTCCTCCGGTGGCGGAGGCGGTGGATATGGTGGTGGCGGCGGCTATGGCGGCGGTGGCGACGATATGTACGGCAGTGCTTATGGCGGCGGCATGGGCGGCATGGGCGGAGGCGGAGCGCCGGCGGCCGAAAAGGGGCCTAAGGACCTTGTGGTCTGGCCTGAGGCGAGCCAGAGCGAGTTGCTTACCGCGATTCGCATGTGGAGTGGTGAACGTCCCAACATCTATGAGATCCTCTACACGCAGGAGAACATGTGGATCTTGGAGGGGCTATTGAACATCATTAAAACGACCAATGGCAACGCACAAGCCAATTTTCAGTGCGCCGTGAAGGAGATTGAGTTCATTCGAATAGGCCGGGCTGCAATTGGTCAGGCGGGAGAGATCGACGGTATCGCAAACGCGGCCAACTCGATGTACGGAGGTGGTGGCTACGATGGAGGTGGCGGAGGTTACGACATGGATTCTCAGATGGACGATATGTATTCCTCTGGCGACGGCGGTATGGACGCTGAGTATGGAGATGATCCCGGAAGTGACCCAGCATTTAATAGGTACGTAGATGCGAAGTTTGCACCGGTAAGCGGGCAACTTCTCAGAGATAGTATGAAAAGCGGTTCCGCCGAGGATGCGTATTTTGCAGTCGCAAAGCGAGTGCCAGTCCGTTTGCGAGTCAAAGTCGATCAGAGAAAAATTCAATCCTTGCTCGCGAATTGTGGAAGCAACTACCTCTCGCTTGAAGTTCGTCAAGTTCGTATTGGCGATACCGTTCCTGCTTCCGGTGGAGCTGCTGGGGGTGGAGGCATGTATGGCGGTGGAGGAGGCGACGGACCACCAACCGGTGGACTCGGCGGTATGGGCATGGGTGCTGGCATGAATATGGACGGCGGAGATGGCGGCGGGATGTACGGCTCTGGTGCCGCCGCAAAGGCGGAGTCTAGCTTCGACCTTGACGTCGAAATTTACGGAACGATTTACCTCTACAATCCTCCGAATGTCGAACAACTGGGATTGAGCGGGATTACAGGTGACACCGAATTGAAAGATACCGTTGGAACCGAGGCCCCCGATCTACAACCAGATGCGCAGCCGGATTCGGATGCAGCCGACGGAGCGACCGGTGATAGTGCGGCGACTGGGACGGCCGGTGATGCTGTTTCAGGCAGCGAGCAACCTGATGCTGGCGGGGAGGTGGCTTCACCACCGGATGGCGCTGGAGTTGATCCTGCGGCTGGTGCGAACGCTGGAGACGCTGCAGGGGGCACCCCGGACGGGAATTGAGGTTCACGCTTAGATGCAACGCTTGGTTTTAAGCTGGGTGGTGGTAGTGGAGGCTGTTGGATTCGACTTGGATCTGACTTCCTAAAGCTGTTTTGAGGATGACGTTTGGCAGGCAGCTAGGTCGGCCGAGCGTTATCGACTCGGGCACAGTGGATGTGTTCGAGAGTCGATAGATGGACGAAGAGTCCCCGTATAACAAGTTCCGTGTTTGAGCTTAGGACAGAAACATGTTTGGCAAGAAGAAAAATCAAGACCAAGCGGAAGCTTCGGAAGCGGTGGCTCCGGCGGCTGGAAAAGCGAAGAAGTCTGCGAAGAAGTCGTTTTCCAAAGGCGGCCCAGGGTTCTTTGCCAGCCACATCGAAAAGATGATCGCCGTGCTGGTCCTCGCGGGTGTTGGCTACATCTGTTACAGCAGCTTTACAGCTGACGGCTACAAGAACGCGGGCAAAGCTTCGCAGCTTGAAGACGAAGCGAAGCAGTTGGCGAGCTCGATCAGAAACACGAATCGTTGGGACGCGATTTACGAAGAGAATAAGGAGATTATTGACGTAGACACTGACTACGTTTCCAAGGTGGAGTTGGTCCGGAAGCCGATTGATCCAGCTCCTTACGCTTTGAATCTAATGCAACCCCCATCCGAAGCCACAATCCCGCGTGGTGATCCCGAGCTGATGGCACCTGAGCAACTCTTGGCCATTAATGTGTTCGGTCCGATTGCCGTGGAAGTCGACAAGGATCTGCCCGATATCTATGAAGAATTGCCAGACGCAGAGCCACTGAAGAAGAGGTCACGTCGCAGTGGTCGTAATCGAAACAGTGGGAACGATGGCGGTGGCATGTACGGCGGTGATATGGGCGCCGGCGGCATGGGCGGCATGGGTGGCGGCGGCTACGGCGGTGGTGGTAGCGGCGGCGACGACATGTACGGTGGCGGAGCTGATCAAGATGATGGTCCGCCCACTCGAAAGATGACGGCCAGTTATGACCTAGGAGCCGCTGTTGGCCAGAACGCATCCGCTAGTGACAACATGTACGGCGGCATGGGTATGGGAATGGGGATGGGCGACGACGCAATGGGCGGCATGGGCGGCGGCATGGGCGGCGGCATGGGCGGCATGGGCATGGGGGGAATGGGTGGTTCCAGCGCAAGCTCAGGTCGTGGAGGCTTGGGGGAGAGGAAAGAGGACACTGGTCCAAAGACAAAAGTCTTGGCGCGGCCCCTCATTTTCAATTCGATCTTAGCTGTAATGCCGCATGAGGCACTTGTTGAAGAGTACCGCGAGAAACTCGAAAACACCGGGTTTTTCGTCGCGGATCGAGATATGCCCGTCTATCGCTCTTTCGAACTGCAGAGAGTTGATGTGACGAATGATCCAAATCGTGCTATCGACGAAGCAGAGTGGAAGACTGTGACTGACGGAATTCAGAACTATGGTCTGCCAAAGCGACAGGGAATGAAGTGGGCAACCCGTCGAGATTCTCAGTTGGGTAAGCCCGTTGCGGATGCGATTGACCGAAACGCAGTTTCTACGGGCATCACGATGCCAATTCCGCCTCTATTGATCCGGGACTATCGATCGTTCAGCCGTCATCCGCTGATCAATTGGAGTTGGGATTCGAAGCCGCTTGCGAAAGAGGAAGAGGAGCCGGCTGATGAAGAGCCAGCTGAGGACGATGCTCCTGCGCTTCCTGGTGACGAGCAACCAGGCACCGGCGGAGGCGGAATGTATGGAGATAGCATGTACGGCGGCATGGGTGGCGGTGGCGGCGATGACATGTACGGCGGAAGCATGGGTGGCATGGGCGGCATGGGCGGCGGTGGCTACGGCGGCGATGACATGTATGGTGGCATGGGCGGCGATGACATGTACGGCGGCATGGGCGGAGGTGGCGGTGGCTCTCGAGCTGGTTCGTTCGACACTCCACAGCCAGAGTACAAGATGGTTCGCTGTTACGACGTGCTAAATGGGAAAGCAGTTGGCAAAGTCTTTCGATACCGACTTCGCGTTCTCAT
This sequence comes from Pirellulaceae bacterium, assembly GCA_045105035.1. Classification (GTDB taxonomy): domain Bacteria; phylum Planctomycetota; class Planctomycetia; order Pirellulales; family Pirellulaceae; genus Aureliella. Next base: position 35,390 of record JBGCCZ010000069.1, read on the forward strand.
GCGAGATCCCAACTATCCCGAGTTGGATAAGATCCCGGCACCCGATCCAAGCTCTTTGGAAGCTACAGTTTGGGCTCGCGTTTCGAAAGTAATGGAGGCTGATAAGAAACGTAAGGAAGCAGATGAAAAAGCATTTCGAACGATGTTGAAGACGCCCTGGAGCGCGCCTAGCCCTCCAGTGAAGGTAAGAGCGCCCTACGAGGTGTTTGCAGGTGAAGTAGATTTCGCGGGCCCAAGTGAGTTTGAAGACAGGCAGAAGAAAATCGTCTATCGCTTGGCTGACCGTGAGGCGAGTGCGACAGTTGTCGCGACCCGCTGGGACAGTCGAACGGGCGCGGCTTTGGCTTACGAAACGGACGTACGGCGAGGCTACGTGTTGAACACGGCTAAACCGATCGACTTGGATTTCATCGTACCGCACACGCGGGAGATCAAGACGATGGAAGATGCTGCCTTCCAGACTTATGCAACCGTGGCGGATATCCGTGGCGGAGTGAGCTTAGAGGGTGGTAGCCGGAGTGATCCGCAGTACACAAATGGCGAGATCATGGTGCTCCACCGCGACGGCCGTCTACAGATCACCAATGAATTCGACGATCGCTTCTTGTACCGGATGTATACGTTTGCGGACGAGAAAGAAGCGTCGAAGAAGTCCGGTCAGAGCGGCCAAGGCGCTGGTGGCGGCGACGACATGTACGGCGGAGATGGAGACGGTGGATACTAGTGGAGCGAGTGGTAAACGCATGGCAGTACGAGTCGTAAAATTTGACCTGCGCGCTTTTATCCGGTAGTCGCTGCGAAAACTCCGACGACGCGTGTTCAAAGAAAACTACAAAAGAGGCGGGAGAAATCTCGCCTCTTTTTTTTTCGTTTACCTTCCACAAGTTGTCCACGAACAGGAAGCCTATGCCCATTTCGCTGCGTGTGTGGAGATAGGAAGCTTGGTTAAGCTTCTTCAAGCGGGTTTTGAAGTCCGTGTTTGCCTGCGGGTTCGCAGGCTAAGGACGCGAGCTGGAAGTCGAGACTGGGCGCGAATTTTCCTGGTTTGACCGCAAGTCAATTTGCTTTGAGAGACTGTTTTGCAACTGCGGATCTGCGGCTTTGCGTCGCTGATCCTTGAGCCATGCGATGAGCTTGCCAAGCTTCGTGGCCGCGTCGGGCTCGCCCACAGTCTCTTTGTTAGGGGCTCTCCCCCAAACGACTTGAAGGTCGTCCTGCGTAAATAGGTTGAGGTTCCATGGCTCGAGCGAGCGGGCGGAGTAATCTTCGGACACGGTCAGCATTCGAATCCCTAGTTCCGAACGCAAGGGCGCAAGTAGTTTGCACAGAGAAAGTGCTTGGGACACACGAGGGTCACCGAATTTCGCACCCACTAGCCGACTTGGAGGAGCGGCTCCCAGTACATCGACGATAATGAAGTCGTCAAGATCTTCTTCACCGAATCCAGGTAAGAGCACGGCCTCTTCGTCCACGCATAAAAATCCTTGAATCTCGACTTTCCCAACCAGTTTGGGTGCTTGAATCGAATTCGCCCCCTCCGGTTCCGGAGCTCCATAGAGGGCTACCATGGCGAGCGGCTTACGGAAATGGAGATTGGCTTGCACTTTTCCACCGGCGGCTTTCGTTACGGACGGCACAGACTTGACCCACACGTTGGACTCGAAGGCTTGTGCAATTGCCGCGGTCGCGTTCTGGTCCAGAAGAGAGATCTGATCAAGTCCACTGGCTTGGAACACATCTTGCGCGAGATTGCCTTCGATCCACTCCGGCTGGCTGGAGACTTCAAGGTTTTCGAGACGAAGTGAGTAGAGTGCTTTGTCTAGATGTTCGGCGGCGTAGTAGTACCAGCCTGCGTAGCCGATGACCAGCAGCGGTACGATGGCGAATACCAACGCGGCACCGGGAATGTGTTTGATCACATTCGTAGCTTGTTGCCAAAACGTCTTTTTGTCTTCGGACGAATCCATTCGTTCCAAACATCTAACGAAAGACAATGTGGTCCTGTGGCTTCATCCATCAACGGTGAGCCGCAGGCGACTGGAGCGGGACGCTCAAAGGTGGCTTGTAGAAACCGCCCTGAAGACAATCCCGACTCTCTGTTACCAGATTTTTAGCTGCGGCTGCAATTGAATTCCGGTCTGGACTTCGACAGCTTTGGCAATTCTCGCGGTCAAAGCTAGCACATCCGCTGGCTCCCCATTGGGATGTACGGTTAGGTAGCCGGGGAATTTAGGCAGCATCATGGCTGAACCTTCCTCCGCGGTACGCATGCCAGCGGCTTCCAAAAGATGAGCAATATTATCGCCACTTGGTTCGATAAACGCTTGTGCCACTCGCTCACCTTGCGGCGGCTGCGATTTCTTCTTGACGATCCAGGCCGTCTGTAGTCTGCGGGTCACCTCCGCAACCGGTGTGGGCTCAAGCTTCAATTCGACGCTAGTGACGATGCTGCCTTCCAAATTGCTCCGACGAAAACCGAAGCGAAGATCATCGCGAGTGAGTTCGCTGGTTTCGCCGGCTTCGTTGACCAGCGTAACGAGGTGAACTCGACTTCCGATATCGTTGTTGGTCACCCCCGAGTTCAACATGACAGCGGCTCCTACACTACCGGGGATTCCGGCAAGCGTTTCGATGCCTCCGAGTGCCTGTTCGGCTGCAACAGCAATTAGCTCTCCCAGTTCGACGCCGCCGCCAGCTTTGATTCGATCTTCTTTGGTTTCAATCTTGAAGAAGTCGCCGGTGAGTCTGACAACCAAGGCATCGAGCGGGCCTGAACGTACGAGCAGGTTGGAACCGGATCCTAGAACGCGGATCTTTAGTCCTGCTTCTTGGGCTTCACGGCAAATTTGCTGGAGCAGTTCGAGATTGTCCACTTCGGCAAAAAAACGGGCCGTCCCTCCAACGCGGAGCCAGCAGAAGGGAGCGAGGGAAACGTCTTCAGAGATAACGTTCTTCAGCGAATCGGAGAACACGACACGGACTCTTGGGTCGGAGAAAGGCACTCAAGTCGTTACAAGAAAGAGCACCAGGAGATTCGAAAACAGTCTCAGTCCATGACTTTTCGAGAATTATAGCTCAGGAGGCCTCCTTGCGCTCCCACCATACGTAGATCGAAACGTGATCAGCGAACGATCTGCTCTACTTGCGAGCCCTTGAGACCGTTGGCACGTGCAAGCAGCTCTGTCATCCGTTTGGGACTTTGCATCCCAGTTAGGCTGTAGCGTTTCCAAGATCCTGACTTCTTGGAATACACGACGATTTGTGGGAGAGTTGCGCCACGCATCAGCTTTTCGGCCAACTCAGGCCGATTGTCTTTGTCGACGTAAGTCACAACGACTTTATCCAATTTGCCCGACTGCTTCATGGGCTCGATGGTTTCCTTCTTCATGATCTGACAGGAGGCGCACCATTTCGCACCCACTAGAATCACAAGGGGCTTTTTCTCGCGTTCCGCTTTCGCGAATGCTTTTTCATAGTCGATCGGCTTTGCTTCGTTAGCAACGACGCCGAGCATCAGGGCTAGAACCAATTGAACCATTTCCATCCATCCTTTTACGAAAACACCATGTGGTGGACGTTTCTCGGATTTGGCCAATGCGCCGAAGTTCGAATCCTTCGGAAGCGAGAGGTTGAATCCATTCACTTTTTAGAAACGTGAGTTCCAGTCAGAGTTCGAAAGACAAGAAGTTCCTCTTGGAGTGCTTAGGCAACTTAGATTGAGCGTTGCTTTTACGTTTACCCTGACGGCTACGAATGCATGCGAGTATAGGTGAGCCAATGCGACTGGCAACCACTCGAATCCAATCCTGCCGTAGGACTCAGAGTCGGGTTTAGCTAGCGAAGAGGTGGAATGGGAGTGACCTATTTTGAAATTTATCTCGCGCAGAGTGCCTGTTTTGTCAGCTTTTTGGTTTTTGGCACAATCCTAGGCCGTAATCGTATGGCTTAGGCAAGAATGTTCGCCCAGGGCACGGTGCTGGTGTCCTGGGGGCTATGGGTGGAAGGGGGTGAGTTTGCGTTGCGTTCGTAATGCGTAATTGTTGGAGTATGCTTTACGTCTCGAGTCGCCAGTCGAGTGTTGGCCGGCTGCTCAGTCTTCTCGTTTTGAAAGCATCTATGAAACTTAGACTGGGACTGATAGGACTCAGCTGTGACTGGCAGCAGCGGCACATGCCCTCACTCAGGATGCTTGCAGACAGGTTCGATGTCCGCGGAGTCTACAACTCAGTATCCAGTCTGGCTGATCGAGCTGCCCGCGAATTCGACGCGAGATCCTACAGCGGCTTCCGGGAGATGATCGCCTCACCGGAGATCGATGCCCTGCTGTTCCTCGAGAGCGGGTGGTTTGGCACGGAGCCAATCTATGCTGCTTGCGAATTTGGAAAAGCGATCTATTGCGGTTCGGAGGTCAAGATTGAACCGCAGTTTGCGGAACAACTGCGGGAGACCGTCGATAATTCCGGTATCGCTTTTATGGCGGAGTATCCAAGGCGATTGGCACCAGCCACTTTGCGACTCAAAGAGCTGATCGCGACGACTTTGGGGAAACCGGAAATTCTCTTTTGCCATCATCGCGTGAGTTCGACTGAGAGCGGGCACAATGCGGAGAGCGGCGAAAGGAACGCGGTTAATCGGGAGCTGGTCGAACTCATTGATTGGTGCAGCTTCGTCGCGGGGCAACCGGTGGCGCACGTCCACGGAACTTCGCACGCGTTGGCCAAAGGAGCCGGCGAAGTTTGCGAGACACCTGACTACGTTGCATTGACTCTGAAGTTTGCGGGCGTCTCAGAGACTCAGTCGGAACCAGCTAACCAGACGATGGCTCAGATCAGTTGCGGATCCTACATACAAGATCGTTGGCGTGAAGCAGCCTCGTTTCGCCCGACAGCTGACTTGCAAGTCTATTGCGAGAATGGGCTCGCGTTTTTGGATCTACCGAACAATCTGATTTGGTTTGACGAAGCGGGAAGGCATCAGGAGATGCTCGACACAGAGTTGCCGGTTGGGGCTCAGTTGCTGACTCAATTCCATCGAGCTGTAACGAGTTTAGTCCGTAAAATGGCAGATCTGAATGACGTCTGCTACGGATTGCGAACTCTGCAAGTGGCTCACCAAAGCATTGAAAAAGGGGCTGGAATCGAGCTTGAGACTCGCCGATCAAGACCGTCGGGCTAAAGGAGCTTATGCTCCTACCCGGAGAGAAATGAATTTTCTTTCGAATTCTGCTTTTTTCTGTACGGCCACCCTCTGTGGTCGCCACTAATAGAGAGGACGCGTAGACGTTTCAGCGCGTCGGTCGCCCCTAGTTGGCATTCAGTTTCGTAGCATAGCAAGCAGAGTACGATGCGACTTACCCTTCGAACACTTTTGGCCTACCGCGATGGTGTCCTCAGCTCAGCCGATTCGGCCGAGTTACACGAGCGGATTCACCAGAGTGAAGATGCTTCGAATTTATTGCAACGCGTTAATCGCGTCGTGCAGAACGTTGAGCGAAAGTCGGCAACGTTGGTGGGCAAAGGCATGGGGGCGGATCCAAATTCGGTTTCAGAATACCTTGATGATGCCCTTCCGAGTGAGCGAGTGCCGGAGCTCGAGCGTATTTGCCTGGAGGATGATGAGTACCTTGGCGAATTGGCTGGATGCCACAACTTACTGTCTTCGGCGATGCACACGCGTGTGCGGATTCCAGAGGACTTAAAAGAGCTCGCCTGTCGCATCGGAGATCCTGCAGAAGCCGAGGAAATCAAACAGGGCTTGGCAGACAGGCGGCGCCCCGGGCACGCCGTAATAGCCAAGCCGATCACCAGGGCGGATCAGCCTGTAGTTGGATTGAAGGGGCCGAATTTCTCGGTTGCGAAGCAAACCGATTCCGCCGATCCGCAGGCGACTCCAGCCGCGGGGCTTGCGCAGGAATCGAACCTCGTCTCCGGACTTGAGGAACGGGACGCGGTGGGGGACAAAGCAGCCAATGATGGGACGGAGGCGGTGCTGGCTGACACACCAATGTTACGTTCCGGCGGAGACTCGATCCGACCAAGTGGTTTTAATTTGGAAGGTGGCGCGCTGGCCCGCGAAGTTCCCGAGTATTTGATTGGGAAAAGACGCGGGCAATGGATGATTCCAATTGCGATCGTTGGGCTAACGCTACTCTTAGGCGTTGTGCTCTGGCAAGCGCTGGGCCCTTGGGACAGACTTCAGACTCTACTGACTGTTGGCACGCCTGAGGCGGCGAGCGAAGATCGGGATGCGGCGGGCGACACACGCGTCGACGAAGGCGGTTTGCTTGCTGTGAACGAGACGGACTCGACGGCTGAAGGAGACCAGGAAGTGGCCGTAGATGGTGTTGCTGAAGTGCTTCCTTCCGATACTTCGCCGGAATCTAGTGTGGGGAAGTCTGAGGTGGTTCCCGCCGAAGCGTTGGCCTCTGAGGCGGACGAAGACCGTGTTGGATCGATGGATAGTGGTGCCGGCGATGCTGAGGCGATTAGCTCTGAAACAAAGTCTCCGAGCGGCGAGATTCCAGCGGACTCTGCTCCCGATTTGAATGGCCTGGATACGGATTCGGGCGCACTGGGTGGAGAACCGCCAACGCCGAGAGTACCAACTGCAGCTTGGACACCCGGGGTGCGCGATGGTGCGTCTGTTGGAATCCTGCAGGCTGCCAACGGCGATCTGCGGACGCTGCAATCCGGAGTAGCAATTCCGGTGGGTAACGCGTTGCTTGTACCTTCACACAACGTATTGACTTTGACGACATCCGACGAAGCGAAAGTGCAGGCTGTGGGGCCAACGCGGTTGACCAACTTCACCGACAGTGAGAAGGAATTTGAGTTCGACCTAGGGCGTTTACTCGTGACAGCCGGCCCTCAATTGAGTGTAGCGTTTGGTTCAGGTTTTGGCGACCTGCGACTCGAGTTTGACAATGAGCAGAGCACGGCTGCGCTTGAGTGCGGTTGGCGATTCGCTAGCTACGGGTCGATTCTCGATTCCGGAGCTTACATGCCAGTCTTGATTGTTGTTGCGGACGGCCCAACTAGAGTAACCTTGGACGGGACGATCAATGTCGCCCTAACCGCTGGGGAGGGGGTCGCCTTGATCGGCGATGAGAAGCCGAAGACGTTCAAGCTGCAGACGATCCCCGAATGGTACGGCTTGCCTGAGGGACGACCCATCGACCAAGAAGCGGTCGTGGAGCTGGCGGAGGATCTGGCTCGCGATGGTGGTGCGGAAATCAACGATACTTTGAAGAGACTGGCAACTCATTGGCGAGCAGAAGAAGCCGCGTTGGCCGTCTCGGCATGCTTGTTGAGCAACGAGTGGGATGTGTTGTTCGAAAGCGGCTTCTTGGATAACCCGAATGCGGCGATCCATGTGGAGAGTGTTTTATCCCTGGCCCGCGATGTTCTTGCGAGTGATCCACAACGGGCGGAGCGATTTACGAAGCGTTGGTCGGACGAGTGGGGGCAGCAAGAACCGAATCGTGAAAAGACTCTTCGATTTTTACTGGGCTTACCTGAGTCTGCTTTAAAGAAAGATCAGCACAATGCGCAAATTGATATCTTGGACAGCGAGTTCTTGGCGGATCGGTACATCGGTTACTTTGAACTGAAACGCGTTTTCGGGAGGCGGTTTGGATTCAAACCTGCGGAGCCGAATCGAGCGAGCATTCTCTCCTGGCGTCGTGAAGCCGCGTTGGGACGGCTGGAGCCAGTCGCACTGCCTGGCGTGATTCGCGAGCGTTTGAAGCCGTAGGGCGGCTGAGGAGTGTGGCCAAGGAATCCAGAAGAATGACCAACTGCTAGCAACTCGCGAGCAGATGCGCACAGAATCGAGATTCAATTGTGCTGGCATTCTGCGTAGAATTCGGCTGATCGCAATCTACGGTAAGCCAGCTCAAGCAGAGCTTGCCTCGTTCGAGGCGGACCGGCTTGCAGATGGATCGAATGAGGAATCTTGCCTCGACTGAGTGTAAGAGCCTGCGCCACACGCAATAACGGAGTGCATCGAGATGGTGAATTGGAGTCGACTGCGGACAAGCAGCTTGGCAGTGAAGAACGTCGCTAGCAAAGCGCTGGATCTTCATAGTTACAGCCCAACAGGCTTATTCTTGACGAGCTTAGCAGTCTTGAATCTGCTCGGCCCCAGTGCTTTTGCCCAAGAGTCCAAGCCTGCGGATGCCTCGGTAGAGCAATGTATGGCTATGTTGCAGTCCATTGATCCCTACCCAGATCAAAAAGACAAAGTCCGCGCTAAGGTAGCTGTGTTCGGTTCAACCAGCATGGACGCGTTGGCGCACGGTTGGACTTTTGGGTTCAAGCGTTTTCACCCGGAAGTAAAGGTTGAGATCAGCGCCGCGGGCTCTGAGGCCACGTTCGCAGAAATCCTTAAGAACCCAAGCGGAGTAGGCATGCTCTCACGTCCCGTCAAAGAGGCGGAGTTAGAGATGCTTAAGAAGGAAGGGCTGAAACAGCCTGTGGCATTTGTGGTTGCACGTGAGGCTCTGGGCGTTTTTGTACACCCATCGAATCCAGTTCGATCGATTTCGGGGGAGCAACTAAGGGTGGTTTTCACTGCTGCAGAGAACGACCAGAAGCCGACTTGGAAACTGCTCGGTGCGACGGGAGATTTGGCTGCGGAACCGATCAACGTGGTGTCAAGGACAGAGCGCAGCGGTACGCAGAAGTTCTTGCAAGACTTTGTCTTTGCCGGATCCAAAATGCGTGAGGGAGTTTCTTCCCACGTCTCAAATGCAGAAGTGATCAAAGCGATTTCAAATGCTCCCTTGGCAATCGGTATTTGCGGCCTACGTTCGAATCACACATCGGTGCGACCGCTACAGTTGATGGCTGGAGCGAGTGCGGTACCGAGTGATGGGCAAGCGATCCTGAGCGGGCAGTATCCACTGACTCGACCGCTCACGATGATTGTAGATATCGGTCAGCAATCGGCTGAAGCGAAAGCCGCGCAGGAATTTGTGCGCTACGGCTTGTGCCAAGCTGGACAGTTTCAAGTCGTACGTGTTGGCTTTTACCCAGTTGACTTGCCTTTGCTCCGAGCGGGGCTTCAGAAACTCGGGAAAGTCGAAATGCACTAGTCTGAACACTGCTCTGCTGCCGCTCATCTCTCTTTACCCCCACCAGATGCTTCTCTTCTAGCACGACGATTCACAAGGATGTACACCATGTTTACCACGACTCGAATTGGCTTGGTTGCGGCCGTCTGTGTCTGCCTTCCGCTCGCTGGGTCTCAAGCTCTGGCTCAGTTTGGGCAGTCTGATAGCGGGGTTAGGAATCGAGGGTTTGCGATTCAGGGGCAGGCTTGGCAGGGCAGTGACTGGCTGAGTGACAATGCTTACGGGAGTACCGAATGGCAACTCGGCGTAACGACTCAGAATACCAAAGTCGGGGTGTTGGTGAATTCCGTTGCCCCCGGTTCTGCAGCGGCGAGAGCTGGCATCATGCAAGGCGACTTGATCATCAATGTTGACGGGTTTCAAGTCGGTATGGCTGCAGGACGATTGTATGACTTGGCCGAGGAGATCAACCGCCGTGCAGATAACTCCGGCGTGGTGTCTTTGACTTTGCAAGACCATCGTTCACTTCAGTTGGATCAAATTCGCATTCAATTGGACAGCAGCTCTCAATCCTTGAAGGGGAATATCGTCTACCGCGGTAGAGCAGCAATCCCGCTCGACGCCGTCGTCAGAGTTCAGATTGAGAATGTGTCCAGGCCTTATGTGCAAGTTCGCCACGGTACGACTGTGTTTCGTCCAACGGGCGGCGCTACGATGCCATTCGAAATTGCCTATGATCCGGACTACATTTATCCACAGGACACGTACCAAGTCCGGGCGATCGTGACATCTCAGCGGCAGACTATTTTGGAGTCGGTCCAGCCGCAAAGGGTTTTGACTAATGGGCAGCCCAGTAGTGTTCAATTGCAACTGGTAGACGTGTCGAGCAACCGTCCCGGAAGCGGGCTGGCCGGAACCACTCGGCCGGATGTGATTTCCGCTGGCTATCCGAACTACAACCAGGTCGACCGAGAAATTCAGCGATTGTACCGCCGCTACTTGGGACGAGAGCCATCTAGTCTGGAGTTAGCTGTCTTCAGGAATACGCCGGGAATCTTGGATCGCATTGATGAGTTGCCTTTGGAGTTGATGGCAGGGCAAGAATACTACGACGCGACGGGCAATAACAATCGCGTCTGGTTGCAAGCAGTCTTTCAAGAGATTGTGGGGCAGGTTCCGAACTCTCAAGAGCTGGTTGCGTGGACGCGTCGCTATGAACAACTACGTGGCTCAAGAACGGAACTTCTCAGGCAGCTCATGTCGCAAGCTCGTTAGTAAACAGTGCGGTTCGATCCTGCTACAATCGGCTTTTCAACTTAAATGTCACGCCACAAACAGGGGATGAGCCTTGGCGGATCGATGGGTACCGATACCAAATCTCTTTCATTCACTTTATCACGAAGGCCCGTTTCCACGTTGCGTGGACTGCGATAGGGACCTCATGGACCCCGAGTGCGTTTATTGCGTTGAACGCGTATTTCGGGGCACAGAGCCCGTGATGGAAATGGCAATCTGCATGGATTGCCGCAGCAAGATCGCCGAAGAGCTGTCCGAAGATTCCATGAAACGCATGCAGGCGTTTGTTGAAGAACGCTTCGACATGGATTTGCGATACGAAACAACCAGTCAGTGGGATGCAAGCGAGTTGGATCGCTGGACGTCAGAGTGTGTTTTTCTGAAGACACCATTGGAGGAGTGTAAGAATTTTCAAGTTGCTGCGATGTGTAAAGGCAACATGATGTCGATCGACATTCTCCCGCTCATGATCTCCGAGGCGGCGACGGAAGAAATGCAGAAGCTGATGAGCAAGAAGACGCGCGAGCGATTGGGCGAAATGGTGCAAGACTTCTTCGGCCAGCCCTCCGAGTTCGCAGATGGCCCTGAGAGCTACTCTCCGATGATTTGGTAAGAGCGTTGGCGAAACGAAGAATCGGCTCAAGCCAGTCACGAAGACAGAAGAATCAATAAAAAACCCTTCGCCAAAATTCGTTCAGTTCGGCGAAGGGTGGTTTCTTTGGCAGCCGAAGAGTTCACTTGGCTGTTCGACACACGGGCGTCAGCTCAGCGATTAAACTTTGGCCATGAGCTTACTGGCGTTGCCGGCTTGACCAAACGCGGTCATGCGAGCGACGCAGACTTCCTTCATGGCTGCCCGAGCTGGCTTGAGGAAGTCACGCGGATCGAACTTCTCTGGCGACTCGTGCATCACCTTACGAATCGCGCCGGTAATCGCCATGCGGCAGTCCGTGTCGACGTTGATTTTACGAACACCGCTCTTGATACCACGCTGGATCTCTTCGACTGGCACCCCGTAAGTTTGCTTCATTTCACCACCGTACTGGTTGATGATATCTTGCAACTCTTGAGGGACAGAGGAACTCCCGTGCATGACCAAGTGAGTGTTCGGCAGCTTGGCGTGAATTGCTTCGATGCGTGACATGGCGAGGACTTCGCCGTCTGGCTTCCGTGAGAACTTGTACGCACCGTGGCTCGTGCCGATCGCGACCGCTAGAGCGTCAACTCCGGTTTGCTCCACGAAGTCGGCAGCTTCATCGGGATCGGTCAGTAGTTGCTCTTGTGTCAGTTTGCCAACAGCGCCGTGGCCGTCTTCTTGGTCGCCTTCGCCTGACTCGAGTGAGCCCAAGCAACCGAGTTCACCTTCGACGGAAACGCCCTTTGCGTGCGCTTGCTTGACGACTTCGGCAGTTACTTTGACGTTGTAGTCAAATGAGGCCGGTGTCTTGCCATCTTCCTCGAGGGAGCCGTCCATCATCACGCTGGTGAAACCGTGGTTGATAGCGCTCATGCACGTATCGACGCTATTGCCGTGATCTTGGTGCATCACGATCGGTATGTCTTTATACAGCTCTGCGGCTGCACGCATGAGGTACTCGAGGAACAGATCCTGCGAGTAAGCTCGAGCGCCTCGGGAAGCTTGAACGATAACCGGAGACTCCGTCTCAACCGCTGCCTCCATGATCGACTGGATTTGTTCCATATTGTTAACGTTGAACGCTGCGACTCCGTAGTCATTCTCAGCGGCATGATCCAGTACAACTCGAAGAGGAACCAAGGGCATCGAACAAATCTCCTTGGCAGCAAACACTGCCATTTTGCGAAAGTGGGGGCGGTTATCGGTTAATGAACGCAGGCGAGATTATCAGTTTCCCCGATTGCGCAGGCAACCCTCATTGACCCAATTCAGCCTGGAGTTGCTCAACCCAGTGAGCGGTTGCAGCGGGGGTGAAAGCTGGAGCAATTTGGCTCTACCGACGCGAGGTAAGCGGCCTGTTACAATGCGGACTGGACGGAGATTTGGCTTTAGTCGAGAGAACGGGGGTTAGTCTCACGGTGAAAGCCGATTAGGGGCCCTCGGCTCCCGAAGCGTTCGGTTGATTTCCGACAGCAGCGCTGTTTGCCACTTAAGTTTGCTGGGAAGCGGCAATTGTGGCTGCCGATCAGAATGGGCGATTTCAGACACTTGCAGGGCAAATGAATGGCCAAGAAACATCGTTTCAAAGAAGAAAAATTTAGGGTCGAACCCGGCCAACAGTTGAACTTGGCGAAGCACTCGACAACTGCCGGAAAGGAGCTGAAGGGGAAGGCTCAGGGGGTCGAAACGCTCGCCCAAGATGTTTCCGCACTGAAGGAGGCCCAGGAAGTCCTCTATGCGAGCGGAACTCATTCGTTGCTGGTGATTTTCCAAGGTATGGATGCAGCCGGAAAAGACGGGACGATTCGGCATGTGATGGGCGCCGTGAATCCTCAGGGATGCCGCGTCCATTCCTTCAAGGCTCCGAATGATACCGAACTGGCACACCACTTCTTGTGGCGTCCGGTGAGCTGTCTGCCTGAACGCGGCATGCTCAGTATCTTCAATCGCTCGTACTACGAAGAGACGCTGGTGGTGCGTGTGCATCCGCAGTTCCTTATCCCGCAGCGACTTCCGAATATCGACGTGGAGAAGCCAAAATCACTCGAGCGGTTGTGGAAACGCAGGTATCGCGAGATCAACGCGTTTGAGCAGACGTTGGCTCTGAACGGCACTCAGGTGCTCAAGTTCTACTTGCACGTCTCGAAGGATGAACAAAGAGAGAGATTCCTTGAGAGGCTGACGGATCCGGAAAAATATTGGAAGTTCAACGCTCGTGACTTGGCCGAACGAGCTCTATGGGGGGACTATCGATGTGCCTTTGAAGACACGCTGAGTGCAACGAGCACCAAACACGCTCCCTGGTACGTTATACCCGCGGACAACAAATGGTACATGCGTGCGGCCATCGCGGATATCATTGCCGCCAAATTGGAATCGCTCGGCTTGGAGTATCCCGAAGTTGATGAAGCGGAAAGTGCCAAGTTCGCTGAGCTCGCAGAGAAACTTCGCAACGAGTGATCGGTTCACTGCGATTCGCCCAAAATACGACCTCTCCTCAGTTGTCCTACCTGGATTCCTATCAATGAAGTTCTCTGCTCCTGCACTCCCGAAATTGCTTCGAAGTTGTCATCTCCAATCGATTGTTGTGTTCGTAGTCGGGCTTTTGTGCTCGGTCGCACTAGGGCAAGGCGATGGAGGAACAGCGACTCGGGCACCTGGCGAGATCTATAACAGCGAAAAGGAAGTCGGCGAGCCGATTTCAGCCGAAGACGCATTGAATGCTCTTAATTTGCCCGAGGGCTTTGATGCTTCGCTCTTCGCGAGTGAGCCTACGGTGATGAATCCGATTGCAGCTTGCACAGACCCGATGGGGCGTGTTTGGGTGGCGGAGAACTACACTTATGCGGAACGTGAGTTAAAGTTCGATTTGAATTTGAGTGATCGGATCGTAGTGCTCCAAGACACGGACGGAGATGGAGTCTCCGATCAACGAACGGTGTTTGCCGATGACTTGAAAATATTGACTGGGATCGTGGTCGGCCGAGGTGGAGTTTGGGCCATGACGCCTCCACAACTGCTGTTTATCCCCGATGCGGATGGTGATTTGGTAGCGGATGGACCACCGCAAGTGATGTTGGACGGCTTTGTGACGCCGAAGGAGAACTATCACAATTTCGCAAATGGACTTAGCTGGGGACCGGACGGTTGGTTGTATGGACGATGTGGAGCATCTGCGCCGGGCGATGTTGGCTTGCCCGGCGATGTGGCCGAAGATCGTATTCCGATCCGGGGTGGGATGTGGCGATATCATCCGAAAACAGAGATGGTCGAGGCGTTGGTACAGGGGACGACAAACCCCTGGGGCCACGATTGGAATGAAGCTGGTGATTTGTTCTTCATCAACACGGTGAACGGCCATTTTTGGCACTGCATTTCAGGAGCTCATTTCGTCCGGCCGCACACTTTAGATGTGAATCCGTACAGCTACGAATTGATCGACATGCACGCCGACCACTGGCACTTTGACACCGGTAAAAGCTGGACGGATTCGCGTGATGGGGCTGCAAACGACTATGGAGGTGGTCACGCGCACATTGGAATGATGATCTACCAGGAAGCGACTTGGCCCGCGGAATATCAAGGGCGAGTCATGACGGTCAACATGCATGGTCGCCGCATCAACCAAGAGTCGCTCATTCGTGACGGGACCGGCTACACGGCCAGCCATGAAAAGGACTTTGTGATGTCTGACGATGAATGGTTCCGAGGAATGGAGTTGCTTCCACTTCCGGACGGCAATGTGCTGATGCTGGACTGGAGTGACACGGGCGAGTGTCATGACCACACAGGGGTGCATCGAACCAGCGGACGCATCTTCAAAATTCGCTGGAAGGAGAGTGAGAAGTCGGGCGAACGCCTTGCGGGATTCGACTCGGCGACTGGTCCAGAAACGCTTGTCGAGTTGCTGAGTGATGCTCCTGAATGGCACGCGCGAAAAGTCCGTGATCTGATGGCTTCGATGGCATTGATTGCAGAACGAGGAACTAGGACGGAGTTTGGCGCTGAATCGTTAGAGAGAGCAGCAACGCAGCTACGTGAGAGTGCGGCTGATTCCAGTCTGTCGAATGGGGCGCGTTTGCGAGCCGTTTGGTCGTTGCTTGCCATGGGGGAACAGGCAAAGCCGCTCGGGGCCGCTTGGCTTTCCGAGCAAGACGAAACACTTCGGACTTGGGGCGTCCGCTTATTTGTCGATCAATTCAGTTTGGATGACGCGTATGGCGATCGGCCGCGTCGGCAGTTTTCGGTCGCAAGTCAACCTGATGTGCAACGACTTGTTGAACTTGCAAAGTTCGAGCGTTCTGCCAAAGTGCGGTTGGAACTGGCTAGCGCTCTGCAGCGTCTGCCTGTTGAAATGCGGACAGCATTGGCTCAGGAGCTTGTACGCTATTCGGAAGATGCCGCCGATCACAATCAGCCGCTGATGATTTGGTACGGCATCACTCCGCTTGGAACGGAGGACGCTGGGCAACTTCTCAAGATTCTTGAGAAGTGCGAGCTGCCGACGGTAAGACGACTGATTGCGCGACGTGTTGCTGCGGGCTCCAAGCAGGATTCCGTTGCTTTCACTGACCTGTTTCAGATTGGGGCTCGATTGGGATTTGATGTTCAACGAGACATCGTGGCCGGTGTGCAACAAGGACTCGCGGGCTGGCGAAAATCGGAGCGGCCTGCAACTTGGTCTGGATTTCAGGCGTCTATTAAGCGGTCGGTTGCCGGCTTGGGGCTAGAAGAGGCTCGGCAGCTTACGGCCGAACTGCAGAAATTGAATGTTCTATTCGGAGATGGCCGAACGGTTGAGCAACTCCGGAAAATAGCGATGGACGGAAAGCAGAGTTTGGAGCTGAGAAAGTCGGCTTTGCAGTCCTTGGTCGACTCACGTACGCCAGACATTAAGGAGCTTTGCCTTCAGCTGCTTCGCACACGGTTTCTCAACGTTGTGGCTGCTAGTGGCTTGGCAGGCGAATCCGACCCCTCGATTGGAAACAAATTGATCGATTCGTATCGCAGGTTCCACCCTTCGGAACGCCCGCAGGTGATCTCGATTTTGACCAGCCGAGTGCCGTGGGCGAAATCGCTATTGGTGGCGGTAGGGAAGAAGACGATTGATCGTTCGGAGGTAAGTGCGTTTCAGGCGCGGCAGATTGCGAGTCTTGATGACAGCCAGCTTGGGGAGCTCCTGCAGGAACATTGGGGGCAGGTTCGAGTGAGCGATGAGGCGAAAAAGCGAAAGATCGCCACCCTGCGTTCGGAGTTAACCGAGGACTATTTGGCGGACGCAGACTTGTCCAAAGGTCGCGCACTCTTTCAAAAGAACTGCTCGAGCTGCCATCAATTGTTCGGCGAAGGTGGGCAGTTGGGCCCGGATTTGACCGGAGCACAACGCAGCAATATTGATTACCTGCTGGACAATATTGTCGATCCAAGTGCTGTTGTGACAAAGGAATTTCGTGCGACCCGAATCCTGTTGGAAGACGATCGTGTGCTGACCGGTCTCCTTACCGAACGCTCCGAGAACGTCGTTACTCTAGCAACTCAGAACGAGGTCTATAGAATACCGACCGACGAGATCGCCGCAGAGCAGTTGAGTCAGCAATCAACTATGCCGGAGGGGTTGCTAGACAGTTTGGACGACGGTGCGTTGAAAAATCTGTTTGGCTATCTGAAAAGTAAAAAGCAAGTTGCCTTGCCAAAATAACGAGTCTCTCCGACCGGTTGCTCGACGCGTTGGTAAAAAGTCAGGCAAGGCGATTAGCTATTTTGTGAACGCTGTCGATTCGGCTGTTGGACAGCGTCCGCAGGTTTCTTGGAATCGGTTCTCTCGGTCGCGAGAATTGACAGCTCGATCTAGAAAGATGGAAGCAAGTTGGCAGCGAAACAAAGTGAACTGGACCTCAAGTCGGATATTAAGAAACTCGTTCTACTCGACGGAATGGCGCTCACTTATCGGGCTCACTTCGCGTTGATTCGGAGCCCGCGATTTACTTCGGGTGGAGTCTGCACTTCGGCAGTGTTCGGTGTCCTGAACACGATTCAAGATATCATTAAACGAGAAGAGCCAACCCACCTGGCCGTTGCCTTGGATACATCGGATCCAACCGCGCGGCATGAGTTGTTCCCCGAATACAAAGCCCAACGCGATGAGATGCCCGAGGATATCTCCAAGCAATTGCCGCTGATTGAAAAGTTGTATGAAGCCTACAACATCACGCGTATCAAGATGCCCGGCTACGAGGCGGACGACATCATTGGCACGATTGCGCATCAGGCGGCTGACGACGGATTCGAAGTCATCATGGTCACGCCAGACAAAGATTACGAGCAACTAGTACGCGAGAATGTTTGGGTTATGAAGCCTGGTCGCAAAGGCGGCGAAGTCGAGTTGTTTGGAGTCGAGGAGGTTCTGGAGAAGTGGGGGATCGAGCGAGTCGAGCAGGTTATCGATGTGCTCGGGCTGATGGGGGATAGCAGCGATAATATTCCTGGAGTGCCGGGAATCGGTCCCAAGACGGCGCAGAAGCTGATTGCCGAATACGGTTCAACAGAGGCTCTGATTGAGCGGAGCGATGAGCTCAAGGGAAAGCAAAAAGAGCGGGTCCAAGAGCATGTTGAGCAGGCGTTTCTCTCTAAGAAGCTCGTCACGATCCAGATGGATGTGCCCCACGAAGTCGAGATTGCCGCTCTGAGTTGGAAGAGCTTCGACGAGAAAAAGCTCAAGCCATTCTTGGAAGAGCTCGAGTTCGACTCAGTGGGTAAACGCATTTTTGGGAAGTCCTTTTCTTCGTCGGCTAGTCGCACAAAAGTTATCCGCGAGAAAAGAGAGCAAGAGATTCAGGCCTCTTTGTTCGATGAACTTCCCGATGAAACGACGCTAGAGGATGTTCCGCATCAATACCACCTCGTCGATAACGCGGAGCAGCGTGCGGCGTTGATTGAGAAGCTGAAGGCAGCCAAAGAGTTTTGTTTCGACTCGGAGACGACTAGCAAGAATCCCCGGACAGCGACACCACTAGGTCTTGCCTTCGCTCTCAAGCCGGGTGAGGCGTTTTATGTCCGTTGTCCGAGTGATCCCAAGGAAGCCAAGAGTACTCTCGAAGAATTTCGGTGCGTCTTCGAAGATGAGGCAATTGCCAAGGTTGGTCACAATCTAAAGTACGACCTCTCGCTACTTAAATGGCATGGCATCGATGTTCGAGGTTCGTTGTTCGATACGCAACTAGCTCAGTCGATGAAAGAACCTGAAATGAACCGGGGGCTCGATTACCTCGCGAAGTTGTATTTGCGCTACACTCCGGTTTCATACAGTGAGGTCACTGGAGGTGAAGACAAGACGCTCGCGGATGTTCCGATCGAGAAAGTTGTCGATTACGCGGCAGAAGATGCGGATGTCACGTTGCAAGTGGCGAATGTCATTCGGCCAGATATCGATTCACAAGGCGTGGCAAACGTCTGCTATCAAGTGGAGTGTCCGTTAGTCCAAGTCCTAGTGGATATGGAGTTCGAGGGCATCCGTTTGGATGCTGCGGCCTTGGCTGACTACTCCGAGGTTCTTGCTCGGGATATCAGCGATTTGCGGCAGAAGATCTTCGACGCTGCCGGGCGAGAATTCAATATCGATTCGCCTAAGCAGTTGGGCGTGGTCTTGTATGACGAGTTGCAGCTGGAGGAAAATCCGAAGAAGACCAAAACTGGGCAGTACTCGACTCGGGAAGCCGAGTTGGAACGACTATCGCATCGGCACGAGATCATTGCGAACATTTTGGACTATCGCAATGCGGTGAAGCTAAAGAGTGTTTACGTCGATCAACTTCCCGAAGCCGTCTACCCTTCGACCGGACGGCTCCACACGGAGTACGAGCAAGCCTGGACCACGACGGGACGCATGCAGTCCAACAATCCGAACTTACAGACCATTCCAGTCCGCAAGAAACGAGGTCGGGAGATTCGGGCGGCCTTTGTGGCTCGGGACGATGACTATTTGCTGCTAGCCGCCGATTACTCGCAGATTGAATTGCGAGTTATGGCTCACCTCAGCCAAGATCCGGCTCTTGTTGAGGCCTTCCGGAATGACGAAGACATTCACACGGTCACCGCATCAAAAGTTTACAAGGTTGATCCTGAGGATGTGACGCGTGAAATGCGAGACAAGGCGAAGACAGTTAACTTTGGGATTATCTATGGTATCTCGGCTTTCGGATTGCAGCAGAGGCTCAACATCCCTCGTGCGGAGGCCAAAGAGCTGATCGATAACTATTTTGAAAAGTACCCAGGCGTACAAGAGTACATTGACCGCACGATCGAATTTGCAAGAGAGCACGGTTACGTTGAGACGCAGATGGGGCGACGCCGGTATCTGCGAGATATCAATTCCAAGAGCCGTACGCTTGCGAATGCCGCGGAACGCTTGGCGATGAATAGTCCGATCCAAGGCACGGCCGCCGATATTCTCAAGTTGGCCATGATTCGTGTACACCGAGTTCTACGGGAGGGCGGATACAAGTCGAAGATGTTGCTGACAGTGCATGACGAAATCGTTTTTGATCTCTATCGCGAGGAAGAAGAGACAGCTATTGCTGCGATTCGGGAGGCCATGTCTGGCGCGATGGAATTAAGTGTGCCGCTGAAGGTAGAGTGTGGCGTGGGCAATAACTGGTTAGAGGCTCACTGATGATCTTCGGGTCATTGGTCAGCCTCAATGTCGCGTCGAAAGAATTTGGCGTTAGACCAGATGCTCTAGTTGGGTAGAGTCTGCCAGGCTTTGACTAGTTGATTGCAGCAGCACTTTGGTCGGCCGGCTTAGAGTTTCAACGAGTCTAGGTATTTCCTTGCCTTCGACAGGGGGGGAATAGAGAAAGCCCTGATGAGTTGTACACCCAAGTTTGCTAACGAGTTCGGATTGCCGTTCGGTTTCGATACCTTCGGCGAGTGATTCGATTCCCATTTCATTACTCAAGTTCACCACAGTCTTGATGATCTTTCGACTGGCTTCATCAATACACACGTTGCTGACCAGAGAACGATCGAGCTTGACCATGTCCACAGGGAAGACGAGTAGTGAATTGAGTGCGGCGTGGCCGCTTCCGAAATCGTCAATCCCAATGTGGAATCCGAGGTTGTGCAGTCGTTGAACATTTTCGATCACGGAGTCGCGTTCGCCGTGGACGAACACGCTTTCCAAAATTTCAATACCGATTGATTTTGGCTCAATGCCGAAGGCTTCGGCTTTCTCGACGAGTCGTTCTGCAAGCAGATGACTTCGCAGGCGCCCAGCGGAGAAATTGAAGCTAACCCGATCGATCTCCAAGCCCTGAGCGCGCCAGCCTTGGAATGCCTCAAGCCCTCGTCGAAGCATACTGTCGTCGATTGCATCCAGGAGACCGTGTTTGGACGCCAGGTCTAAAAACTGTCCGGGGCTGAGGATCGATCCGTCATGCAATTTTAAGCGGGCCAGAGCCTCCAGTCCTACGACACGCTGAGTCTTCGAGCAGATTTGAGGCTGGAAGTAAGGAACAACCAGATCGGACTCCAACGCCTCGCGCAATGTATCGACTTCAATACGCTCCCGTTGAATTCGTTTCTTCATTGAAGAGTCGCAAAGTGAGTAGGCAGCTCCACCGCGCGACTTGGATTCATACATTGCATAGTCGGCACGTGAGAGTACCTCTTCCAGAGAAGAGTCGCGTGGCTCTTGAAGTGCTAGACCCAAGGAGCCGCCAACTCGGAGGCTAATGCCCTTGTACTCGATCGGCTCTTCCAGCAGTTCGAGAATGCGTTTCGCCGGATGTTCCAGTTCATCGAGCGTGGCGATGCTCATCACAAGAACGACAAACTCATCACCTCCAAATCTCGCAACAAATTCTGACTCTCTTAGGCTTCCTGTAAGTCGTTTTCCAATGCACTGAAGAACGGCGTCGCCGGCTTCGTGTCCGTGCGTATCGTTTATTTTCTTGAAGTCATCCAGATCGATATGAATACAGCCAACTCGCTTGCCTCTCTCTTGGACCGCTTCAAACTGCTTGGCACACACCTGCGTGAGGTAACGTCGATTGGACAGCGAGGTCAACGGATCGTGGTTGGCAGCCCAACTGACCCGCTCATTCATTTCCTGGATATCAGTTGTCTGTTCTCCAATCGTCTTGGCAAGCGGAGAGAAGATAAAACCTGCTTCCAATGCAAGGGCAAGCAAAGTGACGACGCAAAGGCCGTAATTGAATGCGGCTGTCAGTGCGGTAAGGCGGTTTGCATGGTCTTCGAAACGCTGAACTACGCCCTCTAGTTTGGGCAGGAGCTGCTTCGATGCCTTCTCGAAAATTCGATTCGCGAGAACGAGTCTTTCTTCGTTTGGAAGCTCATGGTCGAGTAGTAAATAGCATTCCTCAATGAAACGCTTGACGTGATAGTCGACTTCCGCTTCCGGCGAAAAGTAGATTTCCGATATCAGCGAAGGAGATAACTCGTCAATCCCCCGGGATTTATCTCCATGGACTAAAGAGGAATGGGTGGTTTCAAACCGCATGATGGATTCTCGAAACAGCGATTCTGCGCTGTCTCGGCCCTCCTCTGTGTCTGCCGACGAGGCTCTAAGTGCGGCCAAAGCGACACGTTGCGATAGCATCCGCTGACGGCCGCTAATATTAATGATGTGGCCAAGACGATCTTGCTCAGCGAGTACGAATTGAAACGCTGAAAAACCTGCGAGGGAACAGACTGCAACGATCCCTAACGCAACCAAGTAGGAGCGGGTAACTCGTTTCTTTAAGTCTGTTAGTCGACCGGTCATGGCATTGGGTTCCTAGAATGGGGTATCCAATGCTAGGTTCGTTCCGCCACGGTGCTCGAGTAATTCGAGGTCCGACTTATCTTTAGGGGAATCCCTATCGTTTTCCGTTCCAAAATTACAGCTAGATGACGCGAAATTGCCTGACGAGTTGGGTTAAACGCATCGTTGCATTGACGCCATCGAAGGTATTGCGCGTCAGCGAGCCATTTCACTCAGAACATCACGAGCTGCTTCGACCGTCTGATCGATTAGTTCGGGTGTGTGCAGGGAGGAAAAGAACAATGCTTCGTATTGGCTGCACGGCATGTAGACGCCGCGATGGAGCAACCCCCAGAAGTAGCTTCCAAAGGCTTTGACATCACAGGCCGAAGCTTGTTTCCATCCGAGTACCGGCTGGTCGGTGAAGAAGAGTGTCAGCATGCTGCCGACGCGTTGGATTTGAAATGGAATGCCAGCAGCCGTTGCTGCAGACCGAAGGCCATTCTCGAGTCTGCTCCCCTGCTCTTCCAGGTGGGCGTAGGGTGGTTCATCGATGAGTAACCGTAAAGTGGCCGCGCCTGCAGCTGTAGCGAGCGGATTTCCGCTCAGCGTTCCAGCTTGAAACACCTTGCCGGCTGGCAGAACCTGGTCCATCAACTCCGCTTTTCCACCGTAGACTCCAAGTGGTAATCCGCCGCCGACGATCTTCCCGAGCGTCGTCAGGTCCGGTGTGATTCCGAAACGCTCTTGGGCTCCACCCAGCGCGACACGGAAACCGGTCATGACTTCATCGAAGATCAGTACTGATCCATGGTCATCGCAGAGTTGTCTTGCTGACTGCAGGAAAGCGTCTTTGGGAGGCACGCAACCCATATTACCAACGACGGGCTCCAAAATTACGCAGGCGATTTCGTTTCCGTGGTCCACAAAGGCCTGTTTCAAAGCCTCGATATCGTTGTACTCGAGCACCACGGTGTCTTGGCTGATTCCCTTGGTGACACCCGGTGAATCGGGCACTCCGAGAGTTGCCGCGGCGCTGCCAGCGGATACGAGCAAGCTGTCGACGTGACCGTGATAATTCCCAGCGAACTTGATGATTTTGTCGCGACCAGTCGCACCTCGTGCCAAACGAATGGCACTCATGGTAGCTTCCGTACCGCTGTTCACCATCCGCAGGCGTTCGATACTTGGCACTGCGTGCACGATGAGTTCGGCTAATTCCGACTCGCGTTTTGTCGGCGCACCGTAGCTTGTGCCTGCCGTTGCCGCCGATTGGATCGCTTCGATGACTTTCGGCTGCGCGTGCCCTAGGATCATTGGGCCCCAAGATCCGATGTAGTCGATGTATTGGTTCCCGTCGATGTCCTTTAAAAAAGGGCCTTTAGCGCTTTCGATGAAAACGGGTTTGCCGCCAACAGAACCGAACGCTCTGGCGGGGCTATTGACTCCGCCAGGCATTAATCGGCAGGCTCGATCAAATTCTTCGAGAGAGCGTTGTTGTTGAAAAGCAGTCGAGGGTGGGACGGAAGTACTCAACGCTTTGGTTCCCTGCAAGAGTTTGAAGTGGACGTGCAAGCGGCACTTCGAAACTGGAACCGAAGTGTGCTACTCGCCAGAAAGTGCTGATTTATCAATCATCAAAGGCACTCCTAGATCATCCCCATTTACCCGAAATCCGCCACCATCGACATCAACAAAAATCGGATTTGTCACGGCAACCGGTGGTAACTCGCCTCGTTCGGGACCCATCACTGGACCTAGCTTTAGTCCTTCGCCGATTGCTGCCACGATTACGTGGGTGTCTTCTTCGAATTCAGGCAGCTTCCATTCAGCCTCAAACCGGACGACATCATTGGAGAAAAGGCCTGGGTGCGTCTTGCGAGTGAAATTCAGGTCGCTTCGCGGGCGGCCATTGGCGAACACTTGCACTCGGTTAATGTCAAACCAGTTTGGGCATTGGACTCGAATCCACAGCTTCGTGGGATCTGAATTTAGGGAGAAGTCCTCACCGACTTCGAAACGCTGGACGCCTCGGATCGTCTGTCTCCTTAATTCGAACTCGAGGTATGGCCCGGTCGTCATTACGACATGCCCATGTTCGGAGGAATGGATCATCTGGTCGATCGATATCTGCGATGGATCATCCGTAGAAGATTCTAAGTAGTTTCGTAGCCAGCCCGAGCCGTGAAAGTTGTAGTGGGCGTCGGTGTTCACGACTCCGGTGATTCGGTAACCAACGTTCAGAAGTTGCATCCAGTAAAAAACCGGATTGCGTCGGTCGTTCGGTGCGACGTCCTCGGCTGGAGTCTCGAAAATCTTCTCCGGCGGGTGGACTTCAATCACATCCATCCAGCCCAGCATGCCGCGGAATCCCTGGTCGGGCTCTCCATCGAGATCGCGATCGCCCAGGATCGAAGGAATGTTTGGGTGATTAGATTGAACGACCTTCGGGGCATTGTCGTCCCAGAGTGCGAGTCTTTCGATTTGCTTTACGGGGTCGGCGTCTGTCTGTGGGCCGCCGCCATCCTGTTCGTGGACGTGCCGCTCGAGCGGAAAGGCGTTTTGGTGGTTGATGGGCAGAGGGCCGCCGGTGAGCTCCATACCGGTGCAGGTGGCCATCGCGGTTGTGGCTTTAAGGAGCTCTAGGTCGTCTGCGTAGGTATCAATCCTGTTGTGCTCCGTGCAGGGCGCGAATTCGATGTGCTCGGCTAACAAGTTGAGTACTCGGCCGGTTTGGTGAGAGACATTGTCACCTGATGGACTGGAATGAGAATGGAATTCAGTACTGACCCAGCCGGCAGTGTCCACGACTCGCTCGAGTGTGCAGTCAATGGGCACGAGTTGTCCAGGCGATACTTGTACTCGAAGAGTTTCTGCGTCGTATTCGGGACCGTGGCTGAGAATCACTTCGTATCGGCCAGGTGTAATGCTTTGTTCGAAAGTTCCATTCGCGCAATAAACCGCATTCTTCACCGCGTAAATTGCTGAGTCGGGACCAAAGTCGGGAGTCGGAGTGCCATCGAGTCCAATGAACTGTGCCTTTGCCGCGATCGGGCGACCCTTGCCGTCAACGATTTTGGCTCGAATGCGACTTGGCGGATCCAGTGTCAGCGTTTCGGAACGCTGACGGTCTCTCAGACTAAACGCATGTTCGGTTGGTTCGTGCCCTAGGGCTTCGATCTTTGCCACATAGTCGCCGGGTGGCAATTTGATTCGGACGAAACCGTCCGGCGTGGTTTGGAGCACTCCGAGGGACTCTTTACGGTCGGATTCTGCAGCGCTGAAGTACTCGACCTTCGCATGAGCGATCGGGCGGCGAGGTGCTTTGGAGCGGAGCAGTAGGAATGCGTCCAATGCGTAGGTCTCTTTGGCTTCTGCGGAGAGGAGCCCTTTGATCGCCGCTAGGCCTTGGCCGCAATAAACGTGTCCGGACCACTGCACCGGCTGCGTTTGGGTGGCACTCGTCTCGCTCGGTTGCTCGGGTGCGAGAATGATCTTTCGGCCCGAACCGGTACGGACGATTTCAGCGCCATTGCGTTTGAAGTAGTAGCCTTGCCCGAAGTAGCGATCTTCAGCGACAAAGCCCCCAGCGAATTGGCTGAACTTGAAAAGATTGCCATCGCAGCGCAGAGAATCCTCGGTCGTCACCTTCACTCCGGTGTCCGCTTCAGACCGAATTTCAACTTTGTATTCGAGGAAGTGTTGATCCTCACGAAGCGTGTATCGTACGGTCGCCTGTGTTCCGTCCTTCGAAACGGGCGTTCCTTTCACGACAACAGTGAGTTCGTCGGCCTTGATGTTGGATCCCTCTGCCAGGAGAGACTCGACGTTATTCTTCGATACCCAGATTTGGCGTTGAGCACTCTCAAAAAAATACCGACCTGCGGTTGGATAGAAGCAACTGAGTTGATCGCTTCCGTGGAACCGATTGGTGAAGTCGATCACCATGCCAGCCACACCGCGGGTGGTCATGTTGGCTTTCCGACCCGGGGTAGTCTGAGCGATGACTGCGGTTACGTGCTCGTTTCTGAGAACCCAGTCACCGTAGATCGCATCAACTTCCTTCCCCCTGGGGGCAAGCTGATCGTAGTTGTCCGGCGTGAGCTGAATGAGCTCGGTGGCGATCGTTGTTGAGACTAAGCAGATCGTCAGAGAAAAGAAAACAACACTGAGGAAAGCGGATCTTCGGAAGGCAGTCGTCGTTTGAAGATTGCTTTTCTGAACACGATTGGCGAGGGTTTGCTCTAGCGGAAGCGAGCGAGAGAAGATTGACCCAGAATCAGGCATGATGTGAATCCGTTATTGAGACTCGTGACAGGCAGGAGTCCAGAGTTTAACGCATTCACGCCTCAGAGAAGTGAAGCAGACATTTAAGTTTCGTTAACGGAAGCGGCCAAGATAAAACCAGAGTTGTACGCAAGATACAGCTGGTTCAAATGCATTTATGCATTTATGCATTTATGCGATAGGCAATGTTCTTAAGCGTAGTTAGGAGTTGGAGGGCGATAGTGGCTGAGGTCGATTGATTGGAACCACTCAATTGTCTTTTGCAGTCCGTCGCGTAACGCGATCGTTGGCTCCCAGTCGAGGTTCTTTTTCGCGAGCGAAATGTCAGGGCGTCGTCGAGCGGGATCGTCTGCGGGTAAAGGTAACTCCACAATTTTTACTTTTGAACCCGTCATCTCTATGACAAGTTCTGCCAGCTCACGAATCGTGAACTCTCCAGGATTCCCTATGTTGACTGGACCGATGAACTCATTGGGCCCGTTCATCATGCGAATAATTCCTTCGACCAAGTCATCGCGGTAGCAGAAGGATCTTGTTTGGCTGCCGTCGCCGAAAATCGTGATGTCTTGGCCAGTGATTGCTTGTCGAATGAAATTGGAAACGACACGGCCATCGTAGGGATGCATCCTCGGTCCGTAAGTGTTGAAGATACGTACGATGCGAATGTTCACGCGATTGGCTCGGTGATAGTCCATGAACAGCGTCTCTGCGACTCGTTTGCCCTCGTCGTAACACGCCCTTGGACCTAACGTGTTTACGTTTCCGTGGTACGACTCTGGCTGCGGGTGCACCTCGGGGTTGCCGTAGATTTCTGATGTGCTTGCCTGCAGGATTTTTGCTCCGCAACGCTTGGCCATTCCAAGCATGTTGATCGAGCCGGTAACGCTGGTCTTAATCGTCTTGATCGGATTAAATTGGTAGTGACCTGGCGCTGCTGGACAGGCCATGTGGTAGATCTCATCGACCTCCAAAAACACTGGCAAGGTAACGTCGTGCCGGATGAGTTCAAAGTTGCTGTGGTCGAGTAGGTGCGTGACGTTGGACTTTTGGCTCGTAAAAAAATTGTCCAAGCAGATCACATCGTGACCTTCCCCGACGAGCCGTTCGCACATGTGCGAACCCAAGAAGCCTGCCCCGCCTGAGATGAGAATTCGTTTGATTTCTGCCACGGTGTATTGCTCTACTTGCTACGCCAAAAAAATCGAGAGAAGGTCCCTAATGAGTTCGGCAACCGGATGGGAGGCTCATGATATCTTTGACGTGGACTCTGCTGACTAGGTTGAAGGTAAACGCATTGTGCAGAGGGTAGCGAGAAGTCGGTCACGCTCCCCCGTGCCCTCGAAGCCGCAGTCGGCTGGAGTTTGAGGGTTGTAACGATTTCGAACGATCGCGCCGCAGCCGCCCGAAGGACATAGGGCGGATTGGGGACGGACGTCCTAGAGCCAACGCAGTCCGTCTTCGCGGAGTGCGCAAGGAATGTCGACTTCGATCTCATCAATGCGTTGCATCGTTTCTTCATCGAGAATGAGGTCGATTGCATCCAGGGATTCTTGGAGCTGCTTTGTTGTCGTGGCGCCGATAATCGTCGAAGCTACAAAGTCGTGTTGGCGACTCCAGGCTACGCTCAGAGCAGTTAGGCCGATTCCGATGTCTTCGGCTATCCTTGCTAAACGACGAGTCACCTCGAGCGTGCGATCATTGACAAAACGAGTTGCCATCATTTTCTGGCGCGGACCTCCACTTTGGAGATACTCAGTGAATCGTCCCCCCTCAGGCAATTGCTCGCAGTACTTGCCGGTGAGCACACCGCCGCCTAGGGGGGAGTAAGGAAGTAGGCTGACGTTTTCTTGTCGGCAAACTTGAGCGAGTTCACTCTCGCAGCGACGGTTGATCAGACTGAAATTGTTTTGGATGGTGTCATATCTGGCGACACCGTGTTTCTCCGAAGCCCAAAGGCTCTTCATGAGTCCCCAAGAAGTTTCATTGCTGCAACCGAAAGCGCGGACTTTGCCTTGATCTCGCAGTTTGCCGAGCGCTGCCAGCGTATCTTCGTAACGCATGTGGTGGTCTGGCCAGTGGGTTTGATACAAGTCAATGTAGTCGGTTTGGAGTCGCCGGAGGCTTTCCTCAACGGCATGATTGATTTGAATCGCATCCAACGCTGTCCTTCCTCCGCGGACGGGTGGCGAGAACCAGCCGTGTCCTGGGCCAGTAATTTTGGTGGCAACGATGATTTGCTCGCGTGGTTTGGTTTTCAGCCAACTCCCAACGATCTGCTCGGTGTCTCCGAAGGTTTCTGCGGCCGGTGGAACTGGATACATCTCGGCTGCGTCGAGAAAGTCGATTCCTGCGTCATAGGCCATGTCCATTATCTGATGCGAAAGTTTCTGGTCGCATTGGCTCCCAAACGTCATCGTGCCCATACAGATATCGGTTACCGAGATGCCGCTTTGGCCAAGTCGTCTTCGTTCCATTGGTGGTGCCTATGATTTGTGAGTGGGTATCGAGTTCGGAGAGCGGAAGATTATAACGAAGGTGATCTTTTGTGCGTCGGTAGTTGCCACTTGCAACTTCAAGTGCTTTAATGCCGATGCCGCACAGAAATGGAGTTCTGTTCTGGCCTCTACTTTTGTGGCAATCTATTTGTGATCGAGCATGTTAGAACTTTTCGGACAAATCGAAGACGCGGTCGGATTCATTCGAAGCCAATGGGACAAGACTCCGCGTGCGGGCATTATTTTGGGGACTGGCCTCGGGCCGCTCGTCGAACAGATCGAAGTCGAAGCGTCGATCGATTACGAATCGATTCCTCACTTCCCCAAATCGACTGCCACTAGCCACCGTGGACGGCTAGTTTGCGGCAACCTTTGCGGGTTGCCGGTCATGGCCATGGAAGGCCGTTTTCACATGTACGAGGGATATCCGCTCAAGCAAATCACTCTACCAGTCCGAGTGATGAAGGCGATGGGAGCGGAACTGCTGGTCGTTTCCAATGCGGCGGGCGGCATGAACCCCTATTTCAAGGACGGTGACATCGTCGTCATTGAAGATCACATCAACTTGATGGGTGACAACCCGCTGATTGGTATCAACGATGATCGACTTGGCCCTCGATTTCCCGATATGTGCGAGCCCTATGATCTGAAGCTAGTGGACGCCGCACTTGAAATCGCCAGAAAAGAGAACATCGTCGCTCACAAGGGTGTTTTCGTGGCGGTTGCAGGTCCGAATCTCGAAACACGAGCAGAATATCGTTTCTTGCGGGCGGTCGGCGCGGACGTCGTTGGCATGTCGACGGTACCCGAAGTCATCGTTGCCGTGCACTGCGGAATGCGTACGATCGGTTTTTCAGTGATAACGGACATGTGCCTGCCGGATGCCCTAGAGCCAGCGGACGTCCAGAAGATTATTGCTGTGGCAAACGATGCTGAGCCTCGCCTGCGTGCGATGGTGACTGGGATTTTGGAGCACGAAGCGAACGCATAGCCAAGATCAAGGTCAAGCCGGGGCGATCGGCATTGGATGGCACGGGTCGCCACATCTTCAAGCAGAGCCGAGTTTTCTTCCTTGTTTTCATTCGGGCAAAGAATTTAGACCAGAGTCGCCATCTGAAAAGGTGGTGAGCTTGGTGTCGATTTCATTCTTGGCTTGAAAAATGCAGAGGCGAAAATGAGTGAGCCATTTGCTGATTCGACGGCAGTCTTCGAAAATCCTGATGTGGCCAGCAATAAGTCTCAACGCATTGATGGCTCGGGAGTCCAGAATGGCGAACCGAGCTGGAGCCGCTTCGACTTTCGAAGCATCTTAGCGGTAACGATCGGAGTCGCTGCCGTTTTGGGGATCGGCAAGCAAAATCTGGAGATGGGCGTCGTCCTCGGGTGCATTCTTGCTTTCGCTTGGGGTGCGTTGGCTATTGTTGGTCCTGTCGTGTCCAACAGAAATCGAATGTGGTTGATCGTTGTATCGACGGGCGTTGCCGCAACTCTGCTCAGCTTCTTTGCCCAAACTCTTGTGTACGGACTGCACATGCGTGTGAGTTGGGTCTTTGCAGCCGTTCTAACGCTGTGTTTCGGGTTAGTGTTGTTGTGTTTTTACAGCACGCGATTTCGACGAGCGTTGGCCTGGACTGGGCTCGCATTTGGATTGGTTGTCTTGCCGATCATGTTGACGGTGTCTTATTTCAATACGAGTGGAGATCGTTGGGCTGAAAGAAACATTTACTACGTCGGGCGCGAGCATCTATTTCCGCTGCCAGCCTCCTATGGCCTGGATACACGGGGGCTTGAGCGAGATAATGTTATGCTCACCTGGCTTGGCGAGACGCGAACTTTATTGGGACTCTCACGTTGCGTTTCCGTCTATCTCAACGAAATACCGAAGCCAGAGGATTTTGCTCGGTTTAGAGAACTAAAGTACTGCAAATCCGTAACCATCCATCAAATTCCAGTCGACGCTGCTTTATTGCGTGCGATCGCAGCGATGCCGGCTCTGGAGAACCTCGGAATCTACGAAACGCCGGAGATTGCTGATTTACTTCCGCTAGAGAATGCTGAACGCCTTAAGACTATTCAAATCGGAGACACGGATCTCAAGTCAGTGAATGGGCTCGGCAAGTTGAACGCACTGGAGTCGTTTTTTACGAATGATGCAGGCACGCCCACCGACGTCGCATCTGAGATCATTCATTGTCCGAACTTGATTGACGTCCGGGCATTTGGGCCGGTCAGCAGGGAGGATTTGGTTGCGTTAATGGAAGAGAAGAAGCAACGTGTCGCTAGTGGGGATTTAAGAACTCTGAGCTCTCTCCAACTGGGAGCAACCGAAGCCGACGTCGAGACCGTCCATGAATTTCTAAAAGTTGTCATGCCAAGGCATCCGATGGCACCTACACTCCAGCTGACGCAGGAGCAAAAACAAGAGATCGCGAACTTGAACGCCGAAGACTGGGAGAAGGCATCGACAGTCGAGGCGACTCAAGGAAAATAGCTCGACGAGTCTCGGAAGATGATGCCGAGACGCTGCGTTTGCCTGTTTGCCGGATGAAGTTGATGCCGAACCTGCTGCCTGCCGTTTTGAAAGCTCGAGATGCATTGTTGGAGCAGAAGCTCTTTCAACCTAAAGTAGCAATTGTGCTTGGAAGCGGACTTGGCCCACTCGCGGACGAAGTCCAGAATCCGTTCGCAGTTCCCTACTCTGAAATTCCCGGTTTCCCTAAGACGCATGCC
>JBGCCZ010000070.1:0-7356 GCA_045105035.1 Pirellulaceae bacterium
CCGAAGATGTTTAATCGCGAGGACTTGGGAAAGGAGATGATGGAGCAGTTGGACAAGGAGTACACAGAAGAGGACCTTGCGTTGATGGATGGGTCCTACCGAGCTCTCGGACTCATGCCACCCGACCTAGAGTCCAAGGAACTTGTTACGAAGCTGCTGACGGAAGAAGTCGCCGGATTTTACGACCCCGATAACAAACGGATGGTTCTGATCGTAGAAGACGGACCGAAAGAGCCACCCAATTGGTTGGGAAGACTACTCGGAGCGCGGCCAACCTTTGACAAGGACGAGCAGAAGACAACGTTGGCTCACGAGCTGACACACGCCCTTCAGGACCAACTCTACGACCTAAACGCGATGCAGGACGGCATTGAAGATGACGACGATATGCTGCTAGCATTTTCTGCACTCGTGGAAGGCGACGCCACGCTACTGATGTTTGCCGAACCGCAAGGCGGTGATATCTCCGACATGGATCCCGATGCGATGCGGGCCACCTTCAATATGATGAGCTGGATGATGCCGCTTGCAGGCGGGGAAACTTATCGCAAAGCACCGCCAATTTTTCGCGACAGTCTCGTTTTCCCGTATTTCCAAGGCATGCTGTTCACACTCGCCGTCGCCGGCAATAACGGTTGGCAGTCTATCCACAGCGCGTATCAACACCCACCGCTAAGTACCGAACAAATCCTTCACCCGGAGAAATATCTCGACCAGGAAAAACTCGACGTACCACAGACGGTGGCGATTCCGGATGTTACGAAGGAGCTTGGAGACAGTTGGAAGCGACTTGGCGGCAACTGCCTCGGAGAACTTCAGACTTACATCATGCTCAAGAAAGTCCGAGGCGGTAAAACGGCTTCGCTTGGATGGGATGGCGACACCTACGAAATCTACCAGCAGCAAAATGGAAAACTGGGGTTGGTCTTCGTAAGTATTTGGGACTCGCCAGAGGATGCCGACGAATTCGCGAAGGCCTACACTACGTACCGCAGCCAAAATCCGATGGGCACCGATTCTGTCTTCTTCGACTCTGCCGAACATCAAGTGCAAGTGCGAGAAGACAAGGTCTACATCGTTGGCGGCTTCGAAGAGTCGGCAACGAAGCAAGTGATGGAGTCGCTTCAATCCACTACGTTCGCTGACAAGACCTTTCCGCTTCCCGATCCGCGGGAGACATCAGCCGAGAATGAATCCAAGGGCGCGGATGACGTCGACGCGAGTGCAACCATCGAGACTCCATAGTGACTGATTCGATGGCGCATCCCTCCCAAGATCACTCTACCGGTCCACTTCAATGCTCCGTACGCGGCTGCACCCGACCTCTGCGGCTCGTAGATTCATGCCTCCGCTGCGACGCAAACCACAGTTTCGATCGTGCGAAGTACGGTTACTGGAGTCTTTTACAGCCGCAGGATCGAAAGTCCGTAACGCCAGGCGACTGCGACGAAGCCGTCGACGCCCGAAGAGACTGGCTTTCGTTCGGACACATGGCGGGACTCATCGAGCTTATTCGTACAGAGCTGTTGAGAGATGTCCAGTCTGTTACCGCATCAGACAGCGACGCCCGCCCCGTTTGCGTCGCCGACCTAGGCTGCGGCGAGGGAGCGTTTAGCCAAAGCGTCTTTCGTGATCAGCCAAACCACCATTTCATCGGACTCGAACTGTCAAAACGCGCGTTGCGTTATGCAGCACGCAGCTGGCCTCAGGCGACTTGGGTGCTCGCCAACGCCGATCGCACTCTGCCACTACGCGACGGTTCCTGTAATGTGGTCACCTCATTCTTCGGAAGACGCCCCGTAGATGAGATCAAACGCGTCTTACATTCTTCTGGCGTTTGCATTGTTGCCGTTCCGGGAGAGAACGACCTCATTCAACTCCGCGAAAAGGCGCAGTCTCAAGGCATCCGTCGCAATCGGATTCAACAAATTGTTGACCAATTCTCGGCTGCCGGCTTGAAGCTCCGCAGACAGCAGTTGTGGGAGCATGAAGTCGTCTTGAATCGCGATGCGATGATGACCGCAATGCGCATGACCTATCGGGCTGCCAGACACTCTCAAAGAGATCGACTTGCTGCCGAGAGCATCGACGGACTTCCACTCACATTGGCCGCTGATCTCATGGTTTTTTCACACAAAGAAGCAACTCCGAAATGACGAATACAGGCTCGCGAGTTCGGCACTCTTAGTGAGAGGAGAAATAGCCAGGCTGCGACAAATAGGATCCCACGTCGGATTCAGCCTATAATTCAGACGCACGCTTCACAGCTTCATAACATGGCCGCGAGCAGCTCGCTCCACTTTCGCCACACCACCATGCATCAAGAATCCAACCCAGCTCCTCTTTCAAAGCTGTACCCAAGATGAATACTCTCGGCTTCATGCAAACTAGAGTAAACGTGCTTGCTAGTGTCCTTGGTTGTCTCATTGGCATCTGCACAACGCCCGCTCGAGCTCAAGAATTTGCAGAAGGCGAGAAACTCTTCGCTCTGAAGATCCAACGGCTCCTATCCGAAAAGTGCTTAGCCTGCCACGGAAACGACTCGGAGGACTTGCAAGGCGGTTTGGATCTACGATCCCGCGCAGCCATGTTGCAGGGCGGCGATAGTTTTGAAACAGAAGTCGTGATTCCCGGCGCCGGCAGACATAGCTACCTGTATCTCGTTACGACGCGCGAGGAAGAGGGCTACGAAATGCCGCCAAAGGAAGCGGAACAACTCACCGAGGAGGAAACTTGGTGGATCCGCGACTGGATCGACTCGGGAGCCCCCTGGCCAAGCCCCGAACGGACGGCCAAGATTCAGGCTAAATATGCAGAGGGCGTCATCGTCCCGACCTCGGGAGGTCTCAATGACGATTGGACAAACCGACGCTACCAGCCAAAGGACCTTTGGGCTTACCAACCTCGAAAATACACGCAGCCACCTGCCAACACTCACCCCATCGATTGGTTCATTGAACGCAAATTGCAAGCAGAGTTCTCCGGGGTCGAACAGCCAACGATCCAGGACGCCTCTGCCTCGGAGCTCGCGAGGCGCATCAGTATCGGAGTCACCGGCCTGCCTCCAATCGCCCATCGAAATGGCCAAATCGACTTTGAAAAGTTCAAACTTGAGTACACAACGTCGCCCCAAAGTACCGTGGATCGACTGGCCGAGCAACTCCTTAGTTCTCCACACTATGGCGAGCAATTTGGCCAGCGTTGGCTGGATGTTACTCGTTATGCGGACACAGCCGGATTTGCAAACGACTACGCTCGCCCGAACGCATGGCGGTACCGTGACTACGTTGTTCGATCGTTCAACGAAGATAAACCCTACGACGAATTTGTAAGCGAGCAAATCGCGGGTGACGAGATCGCCCCGGACGATCCCGAAAAACGCATTGCAACGGGTTTCCTGCGCATGGGACCATGGGAACAGACATCGATGAGTGTTTTCCGAGTCACTCGAGTTCAGTGGTTGGACGACGTTACCGATTCGGTCGGTCAGACTTTTTTGGCCCACGCACTCCAGTGTTGCAAATGCCACGATCACAAGTTCGATCCTTTGCCAACACGCGACTATTACAGCATGATGGCGGTCTTCTCAACGACTCAGTTCGCTGAGCCAGAAGTCCCCTTTATGACAAACGAAAACAAGTCTCATTTCGAGTCTGCAGCAACTTGGACACGAGCCAAAATTGCCGCTTACCAACAACAAGCAACTGCACTCCAGAAAAAGATTGACTCTCAGAAGACAGACGAAAAGGGGAATGCAAAAGTTGGCGACAATGGACTTGATCCTGGCGATGAAAACTCGCTAGCCAGGATGCGAAAGAACATCGCACGCCACAAATGGGAGCTCGAGAAGACGCAGCCCATCGCATTCTCGGTCTACACGGGCAAGACCATCACTCGCAACAATGTCGGGGCAAGGATTAAGCCGCCAGCCAAGCCCTGGGGCAAGGGAAACATCGAAGAGGATACGATTCTCGAAGGTGGCGATGTCTATTCTCGAGGAGATCCGGTCCGGCCTGGACCACTGAGCGCTGCAATGCACCTGGGCAAGATGGAGGCCGCTGAGTTCCCGAGTGAATCGAAGGGGCGACGTCGTTTGGCACTCGCCAAGTGGATCACGGACCCGCAGAATCCACTCACCGCACGTGTGATGGTCAATCGAGTTTGGTCCTGGCATTTTGGCAAAGGACTTGCCGGCAACCCAAACAACTTCGGAGCCACCGGCAAGCCACCTACGCACCCAGAACTCTTAGACTTCCTGGCAGACTGGTTCATTAAGAATGATTGGTCGATCAAGCAGCTCAACAAGCTCATTCTGACTTCACGGACTTACCGCAGGTCTAGCCGTCTCATTGAACCGAATGCTAACCGAGAAGAGCTTGAGGAGCTTTACGCCCTGGCTCCCATTCGTAGGCTTACCGCCGAAGAGTTTCGGGACACAATGTTGGCGGTCAGCGGCGAGCTTAATCCTGCCGTTGGTGGAATCCCATGCCACCCGGACATCAACCAGGAGGTCGCAACTCAGCCACGACAAATTATGGGGGGCACGGCGTCTGTGTATGAACCCGACGCGTTACCGAAGACTCGCAATCGACGAACACTGTACACAGAGAAAATCCGTGGCCTTCGCGATCCGTTCTTGGAAACCTTCAATCAGCCTGGTCCAGATAAGTCCTGTGAGCTGCGTGAGACTTCAACGATTGCGCCCCAAGCACTGACCCTGATGAACGCGACGGAACTTCAAGATCGCGCCCTGGCATTTGCCCAGCGATTGTTGGAAGAATCCGAAAAGAAATCGGATCGCGAAGTGATCGAATCAGCGTTTGGGTCCGCGCTTGGACGGCCAGCTACCGAGGCGGAAGTCCTGGCCTGCATCGAGCACTGGCGGAGTGCAGTCGCAGCCGACGTCGATCCGGTAATTAGTCCGGAATCGCAGTATCCA
Organism: Pirellulaceae bacterium; assembly: GCA_045105035.1. Lineage (GTDB taxonomy): Bacteria > Planctomycetota > Planctomycetia > Pirellulales > Pirellulaceae > Aureliella. The sequence goes on from JBGCCZ010000070.1 coordinate 4,940, forward strand.
GCGGAACTGCTGCGCACGGTTATGGCCGAGAAGACGGGTGAGCCCTACCAGTTCGTGGAGAAGTTGCCTGGATCGAAAGACTATGTCCCGGATCTACAACCACACCAAGTCGACGCGAGAACCCGAGGTTTAGCCCAAGTATGCCTCGTGCTAATGAACTCAAACGAGTTCGCTTACTTGGATTAAACATCGTCGACTTTTGCTCCGCAAGAGATTGCAGCAGGAGACTGCTGCGGTCGCGAAGCCAAACGCGATTTAGAGCTAAAATCGAACTGAACCTGAAAGTCTCCAGCGTATGTCTTTCTCCAACAAACTAGCTGACGCCACTAGGCGACAATTCCTCCAACAAGGACTTTACAGCGGTCTCTTCGGCTTAGGTGCAAGCCTTGGGAGCGTTGCGCTCTCGTCCATGCTCCAAGCCGATGAACCATCGGAGAAGACCAAACCGAGAGTCGGGCAGCACCACACTCCAAAGGCCAAACGCTGCATCTTCCTGATGATGGAAGGCGGTCCGTCCCACATCGATACTTTCGATCCGAAACCGGAGCTCACGAAGCAGCATCTGACCGAATTCTCTCGTAAGGGTGAAGAGCAGAGTGCGATGTCGTCAGGCAAACGCTACTTTGTCAAAAGCCCCTTCGATTTCGTGAAAGCCGGCGAGTCCGGAGCGGATATTTGCACACGTTGGGAACACTTGCAGACTTGCGTCGACGATATGTGCTTTTACCGGGGCGCTCATGTCGAATCCGTCAATCATCCGACGGCCTGCTACCACATCAACACGGGCAATCGATTCGGCGGCGATCCGGGCATCGGAGCTTGGGTGACGTATGGACTGGGAACCGAGAACGACAATTTGCCTGGCTTCGTCGTGCTTCCGCGTACGAGTTACCCGCAAGGCGGCGCGGCGAACTGGTCCAATGGATTTTTGCCAGCCGACTTTCAGGGGACGCCACTACGAGCAACCGGTAGCCCGATCCTGGACCTACAACCGCCGCCTGGAATGTCAGACGAGCAACAGCGCGCGAACCTGGATCTACTCAAGCAACTCAACGAGTCTCACCATGCCGCTCGCCCCGACCAAGACGTCTTGGCGGCTCGTCTTAATTCCTACGAGCTCGCCTATCGGATGCAGTCCGAGGTGCCTCAAGCAATCGACCTGTCAGACGAATCTCAGGAGACGCGGGATCTATACGGAATAGACGACGCGAAGACGTCCAAGTTCGGTCGTAAGTGCTTGCTCGCCAGGCGGCTGATCGAGAAAGGCGTGCGTTTCATCCAAGTCTACTCCGGTAACTGGGACAGCCACGACTATATCGAACGCGCTCACGGTTCACTTATCAAAGCCGTTGACCAACCGATTGCCGCACTAATAAAAGATTTAAAACGTCGCGGCCTCTTGGACGAGACGCTGATTGTGTTTTGCGGCGAGTTCGGTCGCACACCGGACAATGGCTTGCGTGGAGGCGGCAAGTCGTACGGGCGCGACCACAATGCCAACGCGATGGCGATGTGGTTTGCTGGCGGAGGAGTCAACGCTGGTCACACGATTGGAGCCACCGACGAAATGGGGGCCGAAGCCGTCGAGTGCAAGCACCACATCCGCGACGTCCACGTGACACTCCTTCATCTGCTCGGACTCGACGACAACAAACTCACCTACTACCACGCCGGCCGCTTCAAACAACTCAGCCAATTCGGCGGCCAAGTCATCCCAGAGCTCATCGCCTAGTTGATTCAAAGAAGCAAATTTCAGCGTAGCCGAGCTCGCCAACAGCTTCCGCCAACCTTTAGCTCAGCCGTCAAGATCTTCGCCCGACGTGTAGCGAAGCTCGTCGAGAGCTTCGGCCAAGTCTACATCACGCAGCCTTCTACCTGCATTCGTTACCTCGCGTCCCTGCGACATAGCGTCATTGCGTTCTTGATCTCCCAGCCACCGAAATGGACACGTCAACTCCCCGTTCTGAGCGAACAGCGAAGATTTCCGGGGAGGTCAGGCGCCCACGCCTGGGTGGGGCTCTTCAGTGACAGTCTCTTTGACTTCGATATCCGACAATCGAAGTCCAAACGCAAAGGCGGCAATACCTACCAATGCAAACGACAACAGTTCTGATACCCATGAAGCCTGGGGTAGCTTTCCGATGAGGCTACTCGCCGCGGAACTAGGAAAAGCCAGAGACAACGCTCCCCACGCGGCAACTACGAAAGCCACAACGAAGAGGTGCCCCGCTGAGCGTCTTGGCAGCAAGTACCACGCAGCAAGCAGTAGCATAAGCACTGCGGTCATCATTCCAACGACAACGTAGCTGGTCGTATTGATAAACGGCAGCCTTGGTTCTCGGTACCAAGGCAGCAAGAGGGCAACCAAAACTGCGATCGAAGTTAAATCCCCAAAGATGCTCTTCAACGATAATGAA
>JBGCCZ010000071.1:0-4719 GCA_045105035.1 Pirellulaceae bacterium
ACTGGAGTGCGGGTGGCCGATTGGATGCGATCGAAGAGGAACTCGACTCGCCCGTCGAGGGTGCGGTGGCCGATGAACAGCCTCAAAGCGGAATGCCTGGCGATGCGTCAGCACAAGGGCCCGCACTCAATCCGACGTAGCTCAATCGGGCGCAGCAAATAGGCTGTTCCAGCTGCCCGTCCCTCTCTACTCAGGTGCAGATCATGAAGTCTTCTCGTTTTGTCATCCGATTCTTGCTCGTTGCTTCCTTGTTCGCGATTCTTTTCTCGGATACGACTGCTGCCGCTGAGACTCGCAGGCCTGCTGCGGAGCGGCCGAACGTGGTTGTCTTTCTCGTCGACGATATGGGAGTGATGGACACATCGGTTCCGTTTCTGACTGACGCATCTGGCAGCCCGAAGACCCATCCCTTGAATGAATACTATCGCACTCCCAGCATGGAACGACTGGCGCGGCAAGGTATTCGCTTCAATCAGTTTTATGCGATGAGTGTCTGTTCGCCGACGCGGATCTCGATCATGACAGGCCAGAACGCAGCTCGGCACCGAGCGACGAACTGGATCAATCCAACTCGCAACAATGGCGGTGAATTTGGCCCAGCCGATTGGGATTGGGAAGGCTTAGGACCAGAGGATGTGACTCTGCCAGGGCTTCTAGCCGAGGAGGGATTCACAACCATCCATGTAGGCAAGGGGCACTTTGGGCCGAAGGGTAAACCAGGGAGCGAGCCGCTGAACTTGGGGTTCCAAGTCAACGTTGGCGGTGCGGCGTTCGGGGCGCCAGGTAGTTACTACGGGGCGCAGAACTATGGATGGGGCACCAAGCGTGAGAGCCACGCTGTTCCGCATCTAGAACAATACCATGGAACGGAAACGTTTCTCTCGGAGGCGCTGACGATTGAGGCGAATCGCCGAGTCGATGCTGCTGTCACAGCCGGTTCTCCTTTTTTCCTCTACATGGCTCATTACGCTGTTCATGCGCCGTTTCATTCTGATCCGCGCTTTGCGGAGCACTACACCGAGTCCGGGAAGCCGAAGAACGCCCAAGCGTTCGCGACGCTTATTGAAGGGATGGACAAGTCTCTCGGCGATTTGATGGATCATCTGGAAGAGCTAGGCGTTGCGGAGAAAACACTCATCCTCTTCCTTGGCGACAACGGTACGGATGCTCCACTTGGGCAACAGCACCAAGTCGCCTGTGCGGCACCGTTGCGAGGCAAAAAGGGCTCGCACTACGAAGGCGGTATGCGGGTGCCTTTCATCGCCGCTTGGGCGAAGGTCGATCCTGAAGAGGAGATGCAACAGCGATTTCGCATACCCAAGAATGCGGTTCAACCGCAAATGGCCAATGTGACCGATCTGCTACCGACCATCTTGCAAGTGACGGACGTAAGCCCGTCGAAGAAGGTCGTAGATGGGCAGTCGCTCGTGAAGCTGTTGGGCGGTGAATCCGATTCGGAGCACAGGCAGCAGTTCCTCATGCACTATCCTCATGGCCGACACCGCAGCAACTACTTCACCGTTTATCGAGACGAAGACTGGAAGTTGATTTTCCATGCGTTGCCTCAAGAAAAGACAAACACGGGCGATATCCAGTACTCAAACGGCCACTTTGAACTCTTCAATTTGAGCGAAGATCCATTTGAGCAGAACGATTTATCGGCGACGGAAACGAATCGAGTTCGGGCACTAGCTCAAGCCATGGAAGCCGAGCTCACAAGACACTCTGCTTTATCACCCGTAGACAAAACAGGGAGAGAGCTTTATCCATCGACGTTCCTGGATTGATAAAGTTCTCGGCCTTCATCGACGCTGACCGTCACGTGCTCATGTGAGTACGCAACGATCGGAAGTGGTGCAGCGATTGGTCTATGCGGGACTCCGAGACGAATCAAACGATGGTGGCGTCGGACTTCTTCTTTTTCGCTGGAGCCTTCTTGTGTTTCGAGTCGGGTTTCTTTGCATCCTTTGATTTTGATTGACCTTTGCTGGCTTCCCCACGCTTCTTTGCAGCTAGCTGTCGGTTGGCTGCCGCTAAGCGGCGTTCCATTTCTTTAAGTCGGCTTTCGAGGGCTCGCGTTCGATGCTCCGCTTCATGCTTGGCCTTGGCGACTTCGGCAGCCGCTCGCTCCGCATAGTTCTTTTCTTTGTCTTTCGTGCTGGAGTGCTGCTCCAGTTTCTTCTTCGCCGAGGCGGCAAAGTCGCGAAGTTGCTTGTTCTCGGCTTTGAGCTTTCGAAGCTCACTCGAAGATGACTTGGCGTTCGAAGCCAATTTGGAAGCGTTGGCGACTTCCTTACGAGCGGCACTTAGTTTCTCGTGCATCGCTTTGTTTTCTTCGGACAGCTTCTCAGCAAGCCCCGCTCGTTCATCCAGTTGGCTCTTCAGTTTCGAGACCATGGATTTCATCGCCGTCAGCTGGTCCTTCACGGCTTGCGGCGTTTTGGATTTCGCCTTCAGTTTGAGTTCTGCCGCCCGTAGCTGTTCTTCGAGCATGCGGACTGCTTTCGCCCGATTCGCAACCTCCTTTTTCGCTTGCTCCATATTGGCTTTGGACGCTTCGGCCTGTTTGAGTAGAGCATTCAACTTTGCTTTGTTGGCTCCGGTTTTCGCGTTTGCTTCAGCATGGGCGGCTGCCTTCTCCTGCAAAGCGGCCATTTCCTCTTGCTTCTGCTTTGCGGCGACTTCAAGTTCTCGAACTCGGGCATAGGCCTCTTTGCGTGTCTCTTCCAAGGCTCTTCCGAGTGCCGCTTTTTCGCGTTCGCGGACCGAAGCAAGTTCTTCCATTCTCTGCTGCTGTGCTGCAAATCGTTCTTGGAGCCCGCGAATCATCCGCTCTCGCTCCTCTAGTTCTACAGCCAGACGTTCACCCGCACGCTCGTGGTCGGCGTGGTCATGATCATCGGAGTGTTCATGATGCTCATGGCCCTGCTCAGCGTGTTCGTGATGCTCCTGACCATGCTCGGGATGCTCATGATGTTCGTGCTCAGCGGCCTCTTCGCGTTCGCGGGCGTGTGCGTGCAAAGCTTCTTCAAACTCATGTAGCTCGCGTTCATGTTCGTGCAGTTCTCTTTCAGCGCGCTCAAGTCCTTCGATTCGTTCTTCGATCTCACGCATCCGTTCGCGAGCTTCGGCCTCCATGACCTCAGCCCTTTCCATGCGCTCTCCAGCTTCCTCGATAAGTTCTTCGGCCGCTTCACGCATCTCCTTCGCTTCTTTTTCGCGGCGATCTGCTTCGCGGCTCTCCGTTTTCGCATCCATGATGACTTCACGGCTGCGCTGCTCGGTCTTCAGCTTTATCATTTCAAGTTCGGTCTTGAGCTTCAGCTCCTGAACCTTCATCTCAGCGCGAAGCTCAAGGTTCTCTTCCTTGAGTTCCAGAATCTTGCGCACGACATCTGAATCGAGGATGTCGTCAATCGATTGCGAGGGCGGCGTAGGTTTCGGCGACATCATCTGTTGCGGGTGCAAAGGCACAAAAGTGTGCGATGGATGGCGCGGCGTGACTGGCATGCTCGGTCTTGCCGGTGGCATGGGTGGCTGGCGAACTTGCCCTGGCTTGTTGGCTGGATGGCCGATGGCTTGTTTGACTGGCGGTTTGACTTTTACCCGTGGTGAGGCGCCCTTACGTTGTGCAGGACGTTGCAAGGCTGCAGTCTGTGGTTCGAGAATCGAGGACTGCTTTTGTGGAGTTTTATTCACCGATTGAGGTGCCGTGGGCTTGGAGACGAACGCGGCTTGCGTCTGCACATTGGTGGCCGTGGGACCCACTGGCTTGGTCTGGGCCTTAGGCTGAGTCTGGAAATCCGAAACTCGAGTCGCCGGTTGAAGCTTGATTGCCGGTATGGTTTTGGGTGCGGGAGTACTCGACTGAGTAGCGACGCTTCGTCTCGCTGATTCAATACCGCCGATCACGGCAACTGCCCTGCTCTGCCCCGGTACGTAGGCTGGCAAAACGATCCGTTCGATGGGCCGAGTTGAAGAAGGTGTCTGGGCGGCGGAGTGCTGTTGGCCCAGTGCAGACATGCATGTTGTCAGGGACATTCCACATCCAAGTAGCAATGCAAATGCTCGGCGGGCTTGCTTTCGATTCCGTTGTCGGGCTTGGCTCGGACGTCGCATGGGAAGTTTCCTCTTCGGGGATGCGTTGGCATGTGTAGGCTTTCGTGCCCAGCGAATGTGCATTATCAAAGACATCTATTAAGTGCACATGACCGGACAACGGTCATTGTACCAGCCGCAATACTTGGTGCATCGATTTGCGGGCTGGTTCCAGGGCAAATCAGAGTTTCAGTTTGGGGTGCAGCGTAGCTCGGTTGTCCCAGCCGAACGCAGTAAATTCACAACTTCGCAGAGCCGAGTACTACTCGGCGTATGTTGGACTTTTGATTGGCCCTAGGGTTAGTTTCGAGGCACGCTCGATGAAATGCGTTTTGGCTTGGCAAAGCGAGTGCCTGTCGGCCGTTGCTCACGCGGAATGGTCGCCAAAGCGAACCGCTTGGCGTGGCTCTAGCGCGAATCGCTCGAATGGTCACGCAATCCGCAATCACTTCGGGTGCTCGACCCCATTGCGAATGAACCCCATTGCGAATGAACTCGATGGGCCCTACAAACTCGGGACCCAATCTGCGACGATAGAACGCGTCAGATCAAACTCGAGCAAACGAAGAATGAAAAGGATTGAATCATGAGTGAGGCAGTTGTGGAAACTCGGACTTTGCC
>JBGCCZ010000072.1:0-63783 GCA_045105035.1 Pirellulaceae bacterium
CGTGGTTTTGGACGATGGCTCAAAACAACCCTGGTCCAGGGAATCTGCGGGAAAGTAGTGATTTCCTTCCACCATCTCCGTGACGTCACTCTCAGCAATCACTTTTCCATTCCAAGACGCTTTAGGCACTGGCTGATCTCCGCAGAATTAAAAAAAGGCGATTGAGTCTTTTCCAAACCGCTGAGCGACTTCACAGACACTCAGACTGAGCCGGCACGGCTGTATATCTATCCAATTACGACAAGCGGCAAGCGGCAGTTGGCTTTCCGTCAAAGGCCTGCCTTTCCGTCACAGGCCTGTGTACCGCTCGCGTTCCATCCCTAGGACTCCGACTGAGGCGCGGAGATTTCGACTAGCTCGTCTGCTGCCGCCATCTTTCGAATGTCCTCAGTGATCTTCATGGAGCAGTACTTCGGGCCGCACATGCTGCAAAAATGAGCGCTCTTGAAGGTATCTTGCGGAAGGGTTTCGTCGTGGTAGCGTTGCGCCGTTTCTGGATCGAGTGACAATCGGAATTGCTCCTTCCAATCGAATTCGAAGCGTGCTTTTGACAACGCGTCATCGCGATCCTGAGCGCCCGGTCGCCCACGAGCAACGTCGGCTGCGTGCGCTGCAATCTTGTACGCGATCACACCCTGCTTCACATCGTCTTCGTTGGGCAATCCGAGATGCTCCTTCGGAGTGACGTAGCAGAGCATCGCTGCTCCGTGCCAACCTGCCATCGCTGCGCCAATGCCACTCGTAATGTGATCGTAGCCCGGTGCAATATCAGTCACCAAAGGCCCGAGCACGTAGAAGGGAGCACCGTTGCAAACTTCGATTTGCCGTTCGATGTTCATCTGAATCTGGTGCATCGGAATGTGACCAGGCCCTTCAACCATCACTTGCGTGCCGTTCTCCTGCCCCCTCGCCGTCAACTCGCCCAACACGTCCAACTCAGCAAACTGAGCCGCGTCGGAAGCGTCAGCAATCGAGCCAGGTCGCAACCCATCGCCGAGCGACCAAGTCACGTCGTACTCACGCATAATGTCACACAAATCATCAAACGCATCATAAAGCGGATTCTGCTTGCGATGCGCCATCATCCACTTGGAAATCAGGGAGCCACCACGACTGACGATACCCGTTACGCGATCGGTACTGAGATGCAAATGCTCAAGCTTTACGCCAGCATGCACGGTCATGTAATCCACTCCCTGCTTGGCCTGGTGCTCGACCATATCCAAGAAGTGTTGCGCATTCATATCCTCGATGTTGCCGCCCAGCTCTTCCAACATCTGATAAATCGGAACCGTTCCGATTGGTACCGGAGACGCGTCAATAATCTTACGTCGAATGTTGTCGATATCTTTACCCGTCGACAAATCCATCACCGTATCGGAGCCATGGTGCACCGCAGTGTGCAGTTTCTCTAGCTCTTCACCAGCGTTGCTGGTCACCGCACTGTTGCCAATATTCGCATTGATCTTGCACTTGGCTGCAATGCCAATACACATCGGCTCAAGCCGACCAGCGATATGCACTTTGTTCGCAGGAATGACCATACGGCCAGCAGCAACCTCGTCACGAATCGTTTCCACGGGAAGCTGCTCTCGCTCCGCAACAAACTCCATCTCTTTCGTGATCTCGCCAGCCTTCGCCGCCAACAACTGTGTCGTCATCTACCTACTCCCGATTGCTTATGACAGTGCCTGCAAGAACGATCAGGCAACCGCTCAAGTGGCTTTTTGATGTAGCCAATGTGCTCGCGTGCTAACATTCGCACACAAGCCCAGCTGCGATTATCGCGCATGGACCATCATTAGAGAAGCGGTTGTAATTGCCGCAGCCCCTTTCTGCGACTAAATGCGACAAAAAAACGTCGGCCATAGCAGCAAACCTCACCCAACGTACCGCTCACTCCTGCACCTTTCACCGAAAGTTGCAGCCCAGTAAAGTCAACAAGCTGAACCTAACTACCCTACAGTCGAACTTGCGAAAGGCACCAACCATGGTCGACACTTTGGCTTTCGGCGAAGCTCTCATTGACGTACTGCCCAGTGGGGAAGTCATTGGCGGCGCTCCGCTGAACTTCGCTATTCGCGTTGCCGAAGTCGGTTTACCGATGGGAACTTCGCCCGGACTGATGACCTGCGTGGGCGAGGACTCTCGCGGCCAGCGCATCAAGGACTTGCTGGCCAAACGCGGAGTGGCGAAGCAGTACATCCAAACGCTGACGGATCGAGAAACTGGCTATGTCTCGATCCACCTGGAACGCGGCGAGGCAAGCTATGAGTTTTCACGCGATGCCGCCTGGGAGCAAATCGCACCCGCCCCCCACCTTACGCACTCTGCAGCTGGCGAAATCCAGCTAGTCTATTTCGGCTCACTCTCACAGAGGACTTACCGGAATCGAGAGTCGCTTGGCCAGTTGCTCGAATCGCTGCCAAATTCACTGCGACTGTTCGACATCAACTTACGCCTGCCCACTCCTCCTATTGCCTGGATTGAACCATTGCTCGATCAGTGCAACGTCTTAAAGTGCAACAGCGACGAATTGGGCTGGCTTGCCAAAGTACTTCAGCTGGAAGGCCAGGATCCTCGGCAGCACGCTCAACAACTGCTTCAGAAATTTGCGTTGCAGAGCATTCTCCACACGCTCGGCGAGCAAGGCTGTGTCTGGCATGACTCTCACGGCACCGCCTCTCTTCCGGATGCTGCCAGCCAAGTCGAATTGCCTGGTGCCGCATCCAACGCAGACTCGGTCGGCGCTGGCGATGCCGCCAGTGCGATGTTAGCCCTCGGCCTGCTCCACCAATGGTCCCCCGAAGAAACCGTTCGCAAATGCAACACTGCCGGAGCCTTCGCTGCAAGAACGCATGGGCCCACTCAACCGGTACCTGAGGAGTTGCTCAAAGTGCTTCGAGCAAGCGAGTCGGTCGACGAGCGTTAAATCGCCTAGTGACCCCGCGCGTCGAACCGAAGTTTCACTGCGCTTTCAAAGTCAGTTTTACGGCACTCAGGAATACGAAGTCCTGAACCGGCCCTTCCATCCGAAGCTCCAACCCTTCCGCCTCCGCAATCGATCTCAGCGCTATGACAATCTGGTTCAAACTCGTCGAGGAAGCTCTTGCGACCACGAACAAACGTGCTCCCGACCCTTCGCCGGCGGACAGCTCGCCGCGCGACCGCCATTGAACAATCCATTGCCCTGCATCTGAGACAAGCGAATGAGGCTCGACCACATCGCCGTGGTTCGCGCGGATCGCATAAATGCCGCGTAAAGGAAAAGAGAGATAGTCGTCTTGCTCTTGCGACAGCGGAGCGTTGAGCGAATCGCCTTCTATCAAGTCACTTGCACACCAGACTTGATCTCCTTCCTCGTAATTTGCCTGCACCCACTGCGATACTTCGCGCCAGTACTCGCCGCGCTGCGTGCCTACCCATTGCCCGCTCTGCCAGATTTCTAGAGTCGGCTGCGCGTTGATCAGCCAGAAAACGGAAAAACCGATCGCTACAAAGGAAACGAACCGATAACGAATGTGAACTATCAAGAGGCCGGCCAGCATGACCATCGGAATCGCGGACGCGAGCAAATAGCGGCGATGCATGAGCGGTGCGACCTCGAACCAAGTCAGCAACCAAGCCGTTAGCAGCGGTCCGAGCCAAGCCACGGACCAACCGAGCAGCTTTGGCAAAACTTCACCCTGCCCCTGGCCGGCTGCTCGAGATCGAAGCAACTTGCGTAGCAGCCAATCGAGTGCAAAAGCCACAGCGGCTGGCACCAGCAGCGGCGCCATCGGGAACTGACTCGCCAAAGCAGTCCAACTGGCATCACCCGCAAAACGATTCCACTGCTGCCGCCGTTCCCAAACGTAGAGGTAATCCCAGACCAGCGGCAAACAGGCCAACGCGCTCGCCAAAGCCAGCCCAATGAACAAAACAACTCCGCCCCTCGATTGGTTGCGGATCCCCAGCCGAGCAACCGAGAGAATACCTGCCTGCCAAATGACAACAATAACGCTCACCAAGTGCAAATGGATCAGCGACAGTGCCACTACGAACCAGGCCACCAGCAGAACGACGTCTCGCCTCGAATTCACCTCGCCCTTAGACCACGTGTACTGAGTGAAAACCAATAGCCAGCCGACGAAACTCAGCAATTGCACCAAAGAATACACGCGAGCTTCGGTCGCATAGAAGAGCTGGATACGATCGAGGCCAAAGTACAGCAGGCTTAGCCCCAGGCAAAGCAGTGCTATCGACAGTCCTACGAAGCCGCCTTGGCGAACGCCAGAATCCGACGTGCCAGCCAATGAAACTCTTCGAACACCGGCCGTCCAAACCACCTGGCAAAACAAAACAATCGAGAGGCAGTAAGCGATCAGGGACGGTAATCGCAATGCCCACTCAGTCACGACGATGCCACCGGAGCCCCGATCGAGCAGCCCGAGCTTACCTAGACCAAGTGTCCATCCTTTGAGCAAAGTGGCAAAGAAGGGCGTCTGATTGCCTTGCTGACTCCGGCTAACGACCTCGTCAAATTCCCCCGCGATCGACCAGCTTGTATGTAATTCATCCAGCCACAACGACTCGTTCATCCCACATGCCGCCAACGTCGCACAGATGGAAATTCCGACCAGAGTCGACCCGATCCGCCAATAGAGGGATTTCTGCAGAGGCCGAACCTCGGGTTTCTGCGACTCCAACTGGCTCACTTTGTGCAATAATTCCATTTGGAGAGTAAAATCGAGTGCATTCGAGGGATGCAGAGTTATTCGGCAATTCGAGCGGAAGCACTGCGGACATCTGAGCCCTTTGTCGCGATCACTCACTAGGCCCGTACCGGAGCTATCCACGCGATCGCACGAACGGTCCCTCGAATACCCCTTATAGCTTATCTCATCATAGTCGCCAGATCGCAGGTCCCTCACCGGGCACCTGCGAGAACGAGCGTTGCCTTTTCGAAGTTTCTGTGTTCGCTGACTCGGTCGAACAGATTCGAAATCGCAGGCTCGAACAAACTGGTTTCAAGGTCACCCTGCTTGGGAAGTTCCTATGAAAACTGGACTCCACACCGGACGCGGAATGCAAAGAACTGCTTACAGCCCTTTTGCCTGGAGACGCCGAATTTCAGATCGTCGCGCATCATCGCGGGGTGGCTTCACGCTGATCGAGGTCCTCGTGGCAACAGCCGTGACGTTGCTCATGATGATCTCCCTGGCCAAGATTTTCAAAATCATCGGCGACAGCATGCAAGAAGGTCGCGCAACGCTGGAACTGAACAACCGCTTGCGCAACGTTGCACTCCGCATCCAGCGCGACTTACGTTCAGTAACCGTTACTCCCGAGTCGAGTAGCGAAGGCTACTTCGAGTACTTCGATGGAGCGCAAACGGACTACACCACTGGACTGGCTACAGCCGGACTCGCGAACCGCTTTGGCGACCTCGACGATATCGTAATGATGACAGCCCGCGCTGATGACGTTTGGTTCACGGGCAAAGTCCCTCTTTTCTTACTTCGAGGCGGGGCCAGTGGTTTGGCAGATGACTTTAATTTGGTCACCGTCGCGTCGCAGTACGCTGAGATCGCTCTCTTCGTGCAACCTGTTGTTTCGACTCAAGTCAGCTCTGGCACCGCGGTCGTACAGAATCCCGGCTCCGACCCAGCATTGCTTGTGCAAGATCCCTGGGCATTTCAGAATCTAGACTTCTCCGCCTACGACCCAACTCTCGGGAATGTCGGTAGACTGCCCGCTGGATACCGCCTGCACTATCGAGTCATGCTTATCCGCCCCGACTTGAATGTAGGTGGCGTACTTCCTTCAGCCACGCACCCAGCAGGCGGAGACAGCTGGCTCGTCGCTCAGCCTCAGTCTGGTGTGTTACCTGGAACGACCACAACTTTCGCTCTTCCCTCACCTCTGTGTGATATGGCTCGTGCCTTCAGTCAATGTGACTTGTCCATGCGACGCGTTGAAGCGGCACCAGGCGTCGATGGATTACCAGCGAGCGCGGATCGTCTTGCCGCAAATGACTTACAGACTTTGAGCGATCCAGCCAACCGATTCGCTCATGTAAAAGTTCCCATTCCTGGTGCGGCTGCGCGAACCATGCCGCTTCTGGCGTTGGGGCCCCAGTTACAACTGGATTTTGATTCAGATGGCGCGGATGACATTCAAGATCCGGATGGTAGCCTTGGCGGGAACACTTTCCGGGTTGGCTCAGGCTTCTTGCACCCCGCGTTCACCTTGCACACAGTCTGGGATGCAGCCGATCCAACTTCGGCCCTTCCCAGCCACCAACTGACCGCAGCCCGCGTTGGCGAGGACATCTTGGCATCGGACATCTTGGCTTTTGATGCCAAAGGCTTCGATCCAGGAGTTCCTCTAATCGCTTCCTTCGGTGGAGATGGCGAACCCGGTATTGCAGGCGTCGACGATGATTCAGATTCCGTCACTGATCGCTCTGGAGCAACCCCCGATCTTTCCGAGGCGGGTTGGGACGGATCTGACGATCAGCTACTTTCCCCGAACGACCCGGGGTACGGACCCGCCCTCGTGCAAGCGACGTCCAATCCCGTCACCGCCGCGACGATGGCAACCGGCGAGTACGTGGATCTTGGTTGGGCCCGTAAAACGATGCTCGCGCTTTCAGCAAGCGGCATCGCGGTTCCCGGCAGTTTCGCTACTCCGCCGAATCTATGGACTCAGCTCAGCGGCTATGACGGTCGACTATGGCCAACGCAAGCGATCGTTGGACCACCATTCACCGACGATCTTTATCGATCCGGAAAAGTTCTGCAGCAGGTATCTACTGGCAACGAATTGGCCATCCAGTTCACCGCCGATTCGTCTGACTACCGCATCTACGAAACCGACGGTATCGTCCAGGCTCAGATTACAGGTCTGCGTGGTACAACCGAGCTGACTGGAACACCACCCCTTCTAGACGATCCGACCTGGCCTCGGCTCGACGACGATTGGCGGGGAACAGGTCCGTACTTGGTCGATGCGGCCATTGACGGCCTGGACAGTAATGGACAAGCTGGCCTAGACGACGTCACGGAACGAGAAACGGCCTCGCCATTCGCGGTCGACTTGCGAGGCGTCAAGATCTCGATTCGCATGGAAGATCCAGCCACGAAGATCATGAAGCAGATGTCGATTGGCAAGGAATTCATCACCACGCGCTAAAGCGATAGCGGGCTGAGGTCACTCTAAGTCAATCTATAAATCGACCGAACAAGATGCATCGCATACGCCTACGCGAGCCCTGGCAGCCCGTCGACCTGTCCGATATGGCTCCTGACCTACGCGAGTCACTCGGAGATCTCGATCGGGCTAGTGGTGCGTTTCTTTGCTTCGCGCGATCATTCAATCGGCCAACCGGGCTCGAGCCTGAGCAGCAAGTGTTGTTGGAATTACGCCCCTGTTCCAGCACTCAAGATTCGCTCTCTGATCTGGCAGTCACCTTAAATGACATTCTGATCGAGCCATGGACTCCTGCATCGCCACTCCCAGCGGCTGAGCCGGGACTGTACCTCTACCGAACGGAGTCACACCTTACGGCCGCCAACAAAATCGTCGTCGCCATTCGGTGCACGCGCGCCACACCCGCTAAGCCGAACGAGACAGTTCAGTTCACGGACCTTGCCTCAGCAAATCTGTTGATTCTCGAACAGGATGAGTCCTGATTTTTTTGTTCCGCCTGGGACAACCCGGCTACGACTCAACCGAAGCTGAAACTCAGACTTACTCTGCAGACTTCAGCCGCTTTTGATCTACAGTGCTTGCGGGTAAAGTATGGGCTATCACAGCTTATCAAAATCAGCCGGCCATACTCCCTAGAGCAATGCAGCCGATTCGTTAGCGGAAACCAAAATGCAAACTACTCGACTGACGGAAAAGAAGCGAAACACAATCCAGCGCGCCGCAAGAAAGAGCCTGTACCGGACGGCCTGGGTGGCCTGCCTGGTTGTAGCTGGCGGAATCACAGGCTGCAGCTCTACCGAGTCGAACATGGCAGGTACAGAGTCGGAGGAGGAATTGGAGACTGCTTCCACTTCGGCGAGCGAAAACGAAGTCATCTCAGACATCGATGCGGCACCGATCGGCGAACCACAGATCTTTGAACTGAATGCCGAAAACCTTCTTCAGGCAGCGTTACCGGCCGATCAACTAGAAGACGGCTGGGTACGCATGTTTGATGGCCAGTCACTATTCGGTTGGTTCGTCGTTGGCAAAGCGAATTGGAGCATCGCCGACGAAACGCTCCGTGTTTCGCGCGGAGAGAGAAGCTACCTGTGTTCCAGTTTTCAGCTAGTGAGTTGCGAGTTCAAAGTCGATTTCCGATGCGACGAAGACACAAACTCGGGAATCTTCCTCCGGACCGGCCCGCAACCAGAGAACGTGGGCGAAGATTGTTTGGAGTTGAACATTGCTCCGCCCTCCAATGCGTATCCCACTGGCAGCTTTGTTGAACGCAAGAAGCTTGAACCCAGTGAACTGAAGGCGACGCTTGGCAAGTCATTCGATCCGACCGAATGGCATACTTACCACGTCAAATTGAAAGACACTTCGGTAGAGGTCTTTCTCGATGGAAAACAGGTCATGGAACTCAAGGACTTCAGCGCCAAGCCTATTGGGCACATCAGCCTGCAACATAACTCCGGCCGTGTCGAGTTCCGAAACATCCTGTTGCGACCTACAAGCGGAACCGCTCTACCACTAGGCGACAACTGGGAAGAAGCTTGGACCAAATCGACGAAGGACGAAGCTGAACTCGACGTCCAAGTGGCCGAGGATGGTCTGCAGCTTGTCGGCGGACTGGGCCAAATTCAATCCAACGATGACTTTGGAGACTTTTTCCTACAAGCGGCGTACACCCTCGCCGAACCCGAGGTCAATTCGGGAATCTTCTTCCGCTGCATTCGCGACAACATGCTGGATGGGTACGAATGCCAAGTCAATCATGCGACCGAAGACGGCGACTCGCTTCGACCCGCCGATGCGGGAGCAGGTGCGATCTTCCGTCGGCAGAATGCGAGAATCGTTATCGGAGACGGCACTACCAAAACCCATCTCACTATCCTAGCCAACGGTCCGCAGATAGTAACCTGGGTGAACGGCGTGCAAGTTGCCGACTTCTATGACAGCCGAGAGCCGAACGACAACCCACGCCGCGGACTTCGCACAGAGCCTGGTCCCGTCTCTATCCAAGCTCACGATCCAGGAACCAAAGTCACCTTCCACAAGTTGCAAATCAGCGGTCGCTGACCTGCGTTCTGTACCCCTGTCAAAAGAGAGCAGTAGCACTCGGGTTCAACGCACGATCGGCAAAAGAGCCCAGAAGCTGCTAGAGAGGGACGCCGAGGCGATAACTGCGGCCGGATTTCAGATCAGTCGTTTGTGAACTGCGACTTGACGAAACGCTCCAATAGGCTGCGCTGGTCTTCGACTACGACCAAGTGATCGCCGGGATGAAGCGCATAGTTTGAGCCCAAGCTGTTGGCCTTGCCTTTCGAATCCGTTCGGAGCTCCAAACGAATCGGCGGTTGACCAGGAATCTGATTGGGACGCATGATGCTGATATTGAGTTCTCCGAGCTTGTCATGCATTTGAGCCTGCTGTATTAGATCCTCTACGAACAAACTTCGATCCATTGGCAACGGTATTCTCTCGATGTGCCGCCCGTTTTCACCACCTCGCACCTCAAGGACAACACTCGGTTCACCGCTCTCGGAAGCCGCGACTTTCGTTGGCATTCCACCGGGTGGAATAGAATATCCCTGCGCTTGCAAAAGCGACGTATCGAGTTGCGGGCTCTCTGGATTCAGATAGGTGTTGAGAGTCAGACATCCGGTCTGTACTGCCAGCAGTGCAGCCATGCTTGCAATTGTGAACGCATATTTCATCGTGAATCCTTTCACGCCGACCGAATCGAAAATCGCTCTCGTTCCTAACAGAGACGAATGAGCACAATCACCGTATCGTCCAAAACTTGAGCAAACTTTAGACGACCCGGAAATTCCGCCCAAACACCGCAAACCCTACCTTCGACTGCTAGCAATCGTTAAAGACTATCTTCCAGTCATTCCCCAGCGGTTGCGTAAGAAGGCTGCGATGACAGCAAACATCACTCCAACGGCCCCCAGAGTGATTGCGAAGTACCCAAGCACGAGTGCCCAGCTCCCCTGAACTACCTCCAGGCTTACTCCCTCCCGCAGATTCTCATCCAAAGGAACTTGGAAACAAGTCATCAGCGGACTCGCCATACCGACTTGGTTCAGGATCGACATTACTTCAGGTGTGCTGCTTACATTCGAAGCGATGTAGAAGGCTGCGACGGGTAAGAAGTAAACGATGATCACAATCGAGTAGCTCATCAGCATTGCTACGGATGTCTTCTTGCAAATCGCCGAACAAAGTAATGCACTGACCGAATTGAAAACCGC
The DNA here is from genome assembly GCA_045105035.1 of Pirellulaceae bacterium. Lineage (GTDB taxonomy): Bacteria > Planctomycetota > Planctomycetia > Pirellulales > Pirellulaceae > Aureliella. The sequence continues at coordinate 10,437 of JBGCCZ010000072.1, forward strand.
CGCCACGAAGACGATCAAAAAGAAAGTAAGAACCGCAAGCCAGTTGCTGCCGTACATTGTGATCCCAAGCAGGAAAGCGAGCACCATGGGCCACATCAAGAACATCGTCAACACGTACGAGACGCGGAATCCGGCGATCATCTTCCCAGATAGAATCTGCCATGGCTTCAACACCGTGGTGAGCAGTAACTCGAGTGTCTGTCGCTCCCGTTCACTCGTAAGTGCTCCCGCCGAAAACACGGGTGCGACGAGAATATTGAAAATCAAAACGTAGGAGATGTACCAGGGACAGTGCTGCGGATAGATAAAAAGAAAGGCAGCCATCAGTGGAATCGCCAAGAGCATGCTGATCTGGATGACCAAACGCAGCATCAACGTTCCTTGACTGAAAAGCTCCGCATGAATCTCCTTGTCATACACGGGGTTCGCATCGTCTCGCATCAAAGCCGTACGTCGAGGCGGGGCGAACAAACGATCTGGGAACTGATCACGCTGAATGACCATTCCAATAGCGTTGCGAGATTCCTCTTCTAGATCAACAACATCTTGTCCTTCGCTGCCAACATCTGGCGGATACAACAATCGCCGCGCAGTCCAGGCACAAAGTGCAGCGCTAATCGATAGGTATATGGGTGGAAGAACAAAGGATGCAATCTGCAGCCGGAGATTCCCACTACTCTCTAGTCCTCGCCAAAAAATGACACCCACAATCACCAGCGGAAGGATCAACAAGTAGGAAACAACGAGCGATGAGGCCGTTCTACGGAATCCGCAACTACAGGCTAACCCGATGGAACCGAAGAGGATGACTGATATCAACAGCCACAAATAGGCCGCGAGCACTTCCCAAATACTGACCCCACCGAGCGGCAGCGCAAGCATGATAATGGGCAAGGAAGCCACGATGAGTACCGCTAAGTGAGTCAGCGACGCCACCATCTTTCCAATCACAATTGCCCACGGCTTCAACGGGCTGGCAAGTAGCATCTCATAGGTCTTCCGCTCTTTTTCGCCACTAATTGCACCCGCCGCAAAAGTCGGAGCCATCAAAGATGCGAGGACATATTGTCCCAAAAAGAAGAAGTCAACCAATTGCCGAGCCGCCGACGAATCGGTAGACAAGTCGACGCGACCGGACGGATAGGCCACCAAAAGAACAAGCGCCAACGCGAGCTGATAAACCAGCATGAGGACGAATGCTCGTCCCGCGCGCAGATTGGTCAGCAATTCGCGCTGAAGCACAGGGTTTTCGAGTACTAACATGACGTCATGACCTGAAGACGGCGCGAATGAAACAATCGGAACTCGGGGCACCAGCGCCTGGCAACTCTCGTGAGGACGCCGCGAGATAAGCCAAACCTACGGAGTACCAGCGAGCTAAACGTCCCAGGCAAGTGAATATGCCGAAAGCGATGCGCGACGCCATCGATTAACTTGGCTAGGATCCAGACGGACCAATCTATCGCTTGGCCGGGACCGCAACTAGCTGGGCCGTGAGAGTTGGGGCCCAACAGAAAGAAATTCCTTCGATTCAAATACGACCCGCTGCTACCTCGACAGCGGCTATTTGTGATCGGACACGACGCAAACTGCGTCGCTGCACGCCCCGTCAGGCAGAGTCGGTGCGTAGTTGCACGATCGCCCCGGAAACCGCTGAGTTTCTGGCGTCCGGCAATACCCGAGTCTTCAGTTTCGTGGATGCTAAGTTCTCTAGTGATTTCTCTGGCTCTTTCACGCGGAGAGTGTAACCCTGCCCGCGAACCGTGTGGATTAGTTCGGTATTCTCGTCTCGATTCAGCTTCGTCCGGAGCCGATTAATGTGCACCTCAATGACATTCGTCACACCTTCCCAGTCCGGGTTCCAAAGCGACTCACACAGCATTCTCCGCGTCACGATCTGTTCGTGCTGTCGCAGTAGAATTTCCAGGATTCGAAACTCGGTTGGGGTCAACGCGATCTGCCGCCCATTTCGCTCCACCCGCCGTAGTGACAAATCCATCTTGAGAGGGCCGTAGGACAAGAGAGTGCCCAGCCGGGCGCGTCTCCGCGCTTCTAGTACTTCGATGCGCGACTCGAGCTCGCTTATCTGGATCGGCGAGAAAATAAAGTCATCAGCACCTGCCTCAATCGCCTCCAGTCGCTGCTGCCGTGCCTCGCGAGGCGTGAGGACAACGATTCGCTTGTCGGGAGCGATATCCCGCAAGCTACGAACGTGACTCGTACCAAACTGCCCCGTACTAACGTCCAGCAGGACAACATCACAGTCACAGCTTGCCAAAAAATCCGCCGTTAACTCCGAAGACTCTTTCAGCACACAAGACTCTTCAACAAGAGCCAAGGAGCCTGAGACTTCCGCGACACTTTCGGGTGCTACACCTAGAAGCAAAAACTTGGATTGAGATTCGAACGGCATGTGCATTCCAGGAAAGATCGAGGCATTCGGACACGACACCATGTAACCCCCTGGGCCCCGCAAAGTACCGGGCATCGATACTGAATTTTTCTTAATGCCCGCGTAATCAGCGCGCGTTAGGAAACAGCCGAAAATGCTAGAGCTCTTCCGTGCGGTCCTTCACAGATCGCTGCACCCGGAATTGCTACTTTGCCGATCGGTGATTTGATCGCACCTTGGCGATTTCGCGCCAGCGATCAGCTTCCCAGCCTCGCGGACTAGGCTCAAAGAACACTCTCTCGACCCCCAAGTAGTCCTGATCGGCGATTCCGCTTGCCACATCGTGTGAGTAGATATACCCCTCCCCATGCCCAAGAGACGCTGCACCCGAGTAGTGGGAATCTCGCAGATGAACCGGCACCGGGATGAGCTGACCGTCACGGACTTCTTGAGTCGCCGCCCCAATTGCTTTAGTCGCGGAGTTACTCTTCTCGGCGCAGGCTAAGTAGATCACCGTCTGCGAAAGAGTGAGCTGGCATTCCGGCAATCCCACGAACTCACAGGCTTGAGTCGCTGCCATTGCGAGCTGAAGAGCCTGTGGATCCGCATTGCCAATATCCTCGCTGGCCAAAATCACGAGCCGCCGGCAAATATAGCGTACATCTTCACCGGCCTCCAACATGCGCGCTAGCCAATACAGGGCCGCGTCAGGGTCACTACCACGAATACTTTTGATCAAAGCACTCGAAACATCGTAGTGCTCATCCCCTGTCCCATCGTACTGGATCGTCTTCTGCTGCATGGATTCTCGCAGCAAAGCAACATCCAATCGGATTGGCGTTTCGGCCGAAGACAAAACGGCGATTTCAAGTACGCCTAGAGCCCTTCGCGCATCACCCTCGCAGGCAACTGCCAAATAGCGCAACGCCTCTAGATCCGCCTCAATCGCATACGTTCCTAGACCACGATCTGGATCGACGATGGCTCGCTGCAACAGAGTCAGAATCTCATCTTCTGACAACGACTGGAGTTGGAAAATTTGACTGCGACTTAGCAGAGCCCCATTCACCGAGAAGTAAGGATTGCTAGTCGTCGCTCCAATAAGACTGACGACGCCATCTTCTACATCCGGTAGCAGTGCATCTTGCTGTGCTTTGTTGAAGCGATGAATTTCGTCCACGAACAACAGCGGACGCTGGCCCCCCGAGGCGACTTCGTCTCTTGCCCAATTCAACACTTCGCGGAGTTCTTTCACACCACTCGTCACCGCGCTGATCGGCTTGAGCTGCCCTCCGGTCTCCAGCGCCAGCAGTCGAGCGAGTGTCGTCTTTCCAGTCCCCGGTGGACCGAACAATATGATGGACCCCAGTCGCTTTGCTTGAATCAATCTCCACAACAATTTACCTTCACCCAATATATGTTGCTGACCGGAGTACTCCTGCAAGGACTCTGGACGCATGCGGGCGGCTAGCGGACGATTCTTTTCGCGATTCTCTTCGACTTGCTGCTCAAATAAATCCATAACGTGCTCGATAGGAGGTGTTCGCTTAAGCTCTAATTCTTGCCCAACTGTTGCGCTGCCCAAGGACGCAATTGCTCACGAAAGATCTTCGAATTGTGGCGGATATCGGTGGGCAGTCGATCGGGATAGATAAACACATCCTTGATCAATCGAGTCAGATCCTGCTGCTGGGAAATTTCCGTTAACTCACGAATCAGTCGCTGTTCGTCGGCTGAACCCTGCGGACGTTTTTCACTCCAAGGCTCGACGATCATGACCGGATGCTCACCGTCCGCCTGCGACACTCCAACCAAGGCCGACCGATAAATCGCCTCGTGGTTGTTGAAAATCGCCTCACAAGGCTCCGTGTATAGACTCCGGCCGCCGGCTTGCACCCGATGCGACTTCCTTCCGCAACACCAGAAGCGACCCTGGGCATCCAAATAGCCGATGTCCCCCATGCGATGCCAAACCGCTCCGGAGTCCATCACTTTGTGGAGTGGATTCTGATCCAATCGGGTGACATATTGCGTTGTGACTACATCGCCTCGCACCATCAGTTCTCCGATCTCACCAGAGGGCAACTCGACGACATCTTCGATCGACGCGAGCGGCCCGTCATCGATTTGTATCACCTTCCATTCAATCCCAGAAAATCGATTACCGACGCAAGTCCCTAAGCCCTGCCGACAACGCTCAGCGGTCTCCTCGAGCACTTCGCGTGATTCGATCGACGCCACCGGCAAAGCTTCCGTCGCGCCATACGGTGTGTACACTTCGCCATCTTCGGCCATCAAGGCTCGAACCCACTCTAGAACGTGTGGTGGAACGGGAGCTCCGGCCGAGAACACACGCCTCAAACTTTTTGCGGACCTTTGCTTTCGATCGCAATATCTTCCGACGGATGTCCAAAGCGCAGGTGAGCCGAACGCTTGGTTGATCTGCCACTGGTCGATCGCATCCAACAGCTTCGGAGGGTCCACGTCGGCTGGCTTCGTAGGATCCATGTCGGGAATAACAGTGGTCGTTCCCATCACGGCGTTGAAGAGGCCAAACAATGGAAAACCAGAGAGATCTCGACCGCCGGGCTCGATTCCATAGTGCTCAACCAGCTGGTCCACCTGGCTGTTGAAAGTTCGATGCGTGTACAGAACTCCTTTCGGTGGTCCTGTGCTACCTGTCGTAAAGATGATCGCCGCCTCAGAGTCGTTCGTAATCACTGGCGCTTGATATTGAGACGCAGGTGTCGCCTCAAGCTCACTTAGAGTCGGCCTAGGCAGAATTCCGTAGCGGCCACCGACCGTCACATTGAAGCGTGCATTCGGGAACTTTCGGCTCAATAACATTCGCACGGCTTGAGCTGCTGGAATTGCCACAAACCCATCCGGATCCGTCGCCTCAAGGCAACGCAAAAGATTCTTCCGCCCCATCCCTGGATCGATCAAGACCACAACCGCGCCCGCCTTCAACAGCGCGAACACGATTGAAATAAAGTCGGCTCCGAAACGCACAAGCATGACGATCCGCATGCCAGGCTTGATCCCCATCTGTTGAAATCCAGCCGCAATCGAAGAGGTTTGTTCTTCGAGTTCTCGAAAGGATTGAGTCGCATAGGCTCTCTCTTTCCCTTCGACATATCGACCGATCGGAGAGGCCATCGCCACTTGATCCGGCCGCTGAGCTGCGACCACACATAGCCTGGAAGCAATATTCGCAGTGATACCCAACTCTGCTTCATCGTCGCGGCTCTTGCCAGCCTCTACGCTCTCTGCATCTCGCTCGCCTGTAGCCATTTCCGCTATCCTCTCGATTGTGATCTGCAAGCATCTGCAACATGGCGAATAACTTCCGCACTCATGTCTACCTGGGTCACAGACTGCAGCCCCTTCCAACCCGGGACTGCGTTCACTTCAAGCACTTGGATCGTCCCATCATGACAGGGCAGCAAATCCACTCCGACCACAGAAAACTCCGACGAATCTCTCGCAACGGAATCTCTCGCCCTTCGCGCCAAATCAAACTCCGCCTGCTCTGGCTCGTAAGCTTCACAAACACCGCCTAAGGCCACATTGGTCCGCCATCCCCCAGCGGCCGTCTGCCGCCTCATGCTATACGCCCGGTCGCCTACCAGCAGAATACGGACATCGTAGCCTACGGACTCATGAAACTGCTGAAGGTATACCACCGAACGATTCTGCTGGAGCGTTGAGAAAACCCGCCACGCCAAATCCTGATCTGCAATTCGCATCATACCGCGTCCTTCGCCTCCGAAGATCGGTTTAATCACAACATCGCTCTCCATCGATTGAAAAGCGTCCATCGCTTGCTCCCGAGTCTGGCAAGCGACAGTCCGCGGTACAGGCAAACCCGCCTGATGCAGCCGATGAAGCGTTAGCCATTTGTCGATGCACGTCTCCAGACACTTTGGCGAATTCACAACAAGAACCCCAGCGTCTACTGCCGCTTGAAGTGCGTCCATCCGAAAGATTACTTGCTCGAGCGACCCGAGTGGCATCGTCCGAACCAGAACGGCATCAAACTCATCCAGTCTTCGGTCTTTCACGTGCACTTGCGAACAAACCGGCGTACGCGAGTCAAGCGATGTAGCCAATTCGGCAAAGGACAGAACCTCGGCATCCATGTTCGCGTTCTTGGCCGCCACGCAGATTGCTTGAGCGTAGCTGCTGTCGGACGATGCGAGGATTCCAAGTCGACGGTGGCTACTCATGGAGTCTGCTATTGGGGATTGTTGGACCGCGTTACAACCCGCAAGGGAAACGAGGCGACTCGGGTAGATTCGAAGTCAGGAACGAAAAGAGGACTCAACCAAATCGGCTCGCATGCCACCAAAACAAAAACTACGACCGGTAGAAACATTCAGCAGTTCAATTTCCGCTGGACTGAACAAGCCGGGATCAATTTTATAAAAGTCGTTGTCGCAGCGTTTGAAAATCTCGGCAAAAGGTTCGCCGTAATCTTTCGATGCAATGCTCGGCAAACGCTGGCCAGCTTCGGCGATCTGCTCATCGTCGCCATCAATCCAAAGCGTCACATGCCCGCCGTACAGAATTGCATCATTCGTCCGACCAATGCCTTTCGCAAAGCTTGGCGTTGGGGGGCAAAGTGGAGCATATCCGAAACCGGCCTGAACCTGCTCAATTGGGAATCCCAAGTCGTGCAGCTTGTGCAATGAAGTTTCCACACTTCTCGCTACGACTTGCACGCAACCCGCTACGCTTCGAGTCGGCGCGACCGCCACTCGCAAGTCGCTCGCATCGACTCCGCACTCGGCTGCCATGGATTCCATGGCAGCATCCGAAGGCAACTGATCACACTCCAAAGTTCCCACAGCGATCGAGTCCGCATCGCGAGTCGACAACTCTTCGAGCACTGGCTCTTTGCCGCGACGCACTCGCATGGGACCCGATCCCATCGCGAAGAAGCCGTCGTGCTGCACCGGCCAGCCTGCGTACTGCCCCAAAATGCATGCTCTAACTGGATCGTCCGTCTGCACCTGGACCCACGGGCCTTTCCAAATGGAACGATCTCCGGCCACTACCGAGACTCTCGCCCGATCCGCAAGGCACAGCCTCGCAAACTCAACACCGGCCTCCAAGCCGCCAGACGTCTCGACTCCACAGTCCAGCACACTGGCCCCGCAGTCTGCGGCGACCGCGCGAATTCCCAACGCGTCCGATCGCTGGAGCATGTTTTGAAAAACGCGGTCCGCAGATCGGTTCAGTCCGGTTGCTTCGAGCAAGGCTTCGTCTCAAATCTAAGTAAATTCGGCGGAAGCTCCTACGCGGCGCGTCCATTTCAGTGATCGAGATTTTCGCCAAATCGCCGTTCTGGGCAACCAGCCGCAATATTCCACTAAGGCCAATCACTTTTTCAGTTTGGGCAGGATAATAACTCGGTTGCCCCAGCGGGTACGCAGCATATTCTCGGCTCGGAGATCCAAGCTACTTTGTGTCGCTTGAAAAACGGATTAGCCCTGAACATCCCACCATTGCTCAGCCAAAACCATGCAGTTTTTTTCCATCCCGGTTGTATTCGCCTTCGGATTCTATTTCGGAACACTGCTCTTCGCACTCCGCTCCAACATAGATCAGCGGAAAGGCGCCTTGGTCGAAGCCGCAACCCTCCTAACTCTCGGACTGCTCGGTTTCGCGGTCCTGTATACCTGCCTCCCCAGAACCATTTCCCAGGACGGAGCAGGCTGGGTCAACCTCCTTGCATGGCTCGATCGTTCGGTTTGGCAGGCGATATTCTTTACGCTCTCCTACCTCTTCACTGGGCTGCTGTTTGTCGTCCTTTGGCGAATCATAGAACAAGCCCTGCGCGGGGAACCGATTTTAATCGCCAGTCTCTTTAGGCTGACAACTGCTGTCGGCCTGATCGCCTTTGTCGTCGTTCAATCGCAAGACGTGTCCATCCTCCCGATCGCAGTCAGCTTTGCCATCTACTGGTTGGCGGACACAGCGGCCAACAGCTCAAAGGCTAAAGTCAGTCGTAGGAAAGCCCTCGCCTACACCGCTAGTTTCTTGCTGATTGTGGTTCTCAAAACGGCTGCCGGACTCAGCGTCCTCGAGTTAATCGGTGCCGACACTGGAGCAAGTTTTGCTTTCGGGTTTCATAGCCTTGCTTTTATCGCCGGAGTCCAAGCCACGCCGACAGTTTGGCCTTGGATTCTACGCAACTCAATCCACTTGCATCGACTGTTCTGGAGAATGGCCGCGTTGCGTTTGGTAGTTGGAGATCCGGAATCGCAAATCCACCAACGCCCGCTCGCCGCACTATGGAATTTCCCTGCCCGCACTACCTTCCTCAATCACGGCTCTTTCGGTGCCGTCCCTTTGGTCGTACGCGATTGGCAGAATCAACTGCGACAAGAGTGCTCCGATCAACCCATGGCGTTTCTCGCGCGACGGTATGAAAAGCTTCACCAAGAGCACTTATTTTGGCTCGCCACGCGACTCGGCACTCAACCGCAGAACATCGCGTTCTGTGACAATGCGACCAGTGGCATGAACGAGATTACTGCCGCCTTTCCGCTCGAAGCAGGCGATGAAGTTTTACTGAACGATCACGAGTATGGCGCGGTGTTTCGCATTTGGAGTCGCAAGTGCGCGGAAGTTGGCGCTCAGGTCGTGTCCGCGCAACTCCCCTTCGATTTGAAGTCTCCGCAACAGGTAGTGGATGCCGTGATGGAGCACGTCACACCTCGAACCAAGATCGCGATCCTCAGCCACATTACATCGCCCACAGCCATTCGCATGCCAATCGAGCAGCTCAGCCAACAACTCCAGTCTCGAGGCGTCGCAGTCTGTATCGATGGCCCGCACGCGATCTATCAAGAGCACATCCAGCTTCATAAGCTCGCTTGCGATTTCTACACGGCGAGTTGCCATAAGTGGTTGTGTGCTCCGATCGGCAGCGGCTTTTTCTTCGTAGCTCCCAAATGGCAAAGGTTCGTTCGACCAACACGTCTCAGTTGGGGACGACTCCCGCCAGCCTTGCCAACAGAGTGGAATGATCCCTACGTGTGGACCGGCACCAAGGACTACTCGCCGAACCTGTCGGTCAATCGTGCCTTTGAGTTCTTAGACGAGTTTGAACGCGAGCGCGTCGATCGGCGCAATCATGCCCTGGCCTGCTACGCACGTCAAAAGATCTGCCAAATACCCGGCACGGTGCCCGTCACCCCGGAAGGCCGCGAGTGGTTCGGCTGGCTCGTCGGAGTCTGGTTGCCCGACTGTGAAGGAAAACCCGAATTGGAAGATTGCTATTCCGCACTCCAATTAAAACTAGCAGAATCGTTTGGCATCGAAGTTCCGATCGTAAAGCTCAACGATCGCTACCTAGTCCGCGTCTCATGTCACTTGTACGTGACGACCCACGACGTCAACTATCTCGCAAAATGCATCCAACGCGAAATCTCGCAAGCGAACTTGTCGAGCAAGTTCAGTTGAAAATGGCAAGCCAATTGTAGGTGTCGATGGGATGCACTTAGATTCTGAGATTTCGTCCCATAAAATACGGTTGAAGGGATAGTGCGAGAGCTCAGCTCGAGGTCACTTGTTCACCAAGCCCATGGCGTGTCGCAACGCAAATTTTGGGCCAATATTTTCTACAAGATTCACGCCAAAATAAGTCATTGCTTTCAGCCAGAATCGTCGATGATCCTTGCTGTTGGTGGACTCTGGCCTATGATTATTTTGTAGGTTCAGATAGCCTACAAAAAATGAACTTCCGGCCATCAATCGGCAGAGGGACCAATTTTTCGCGTTGGCCTAGGTCAAAAGTAGCATGTGCAGAAGCACGCTCGATCTTCGCCAGTCTCGCAGCGGCTCCGTTTTTTGTCGCCGTGGTCGGAAGATTCTTCTATAGGCCGCTAAGGACTGCTTTCGAGCAATCTCCTTAGCGGCTTTTTTCGTGCCTGTTTTTTCGTTCCAGTCGCCGGAGTGCTGCTCAGCTCATAGCAGACGGCGGCTGCATGCGTAAACGCCCCGCTACCCAAGCGTGCGTCGTTCGACCTCGCAACGCAGTGCCCAAAACCGGAGTATTGGTACTCGCCGAAGACATACTCCCGCGGTTAACCTCCCACTCCACAGCCGGATCAATCACGATCACATCGGCGGGCTTTCCAATTGCTAGAGTCCCAGCGTCTATCCCCAAAACCCGAGCGGGTGAGGTGGAAAGTAGTTCAATACCGCGTTTCCAAGACAATCGATCCTTGGCTATCAAGTGAGTCGTCAGCAGCGACAAAGTTGTATCAAGCGAACTCATACCGAAGGGCGCTGCATCCAACTCTTGCATCTTCTTTTCCAGCGCCTTGGGCTGATGGCCTGAAGTAATAACATCAATCGTGCCATCCACGATTCCTTCGATGCAGGCTTCCACATGTTCAGCACTTCGTAGCGGTGGATTGACTTTCAGGTTGGAATCAAAAGAACGAAGCATCGTGTCGTGAAAACAGAGATTTGCGATGCGAACGCCGACGGTGACTTGCACACCGCGCGACTTGTTTCTTTGAACTAGTTCGAGACTGCCCGCAGTTGAGATATCACTCAAGTGCAGGCGGCCTCCGGTCGTTTCCACCATCCGCAAGTCGCGTGAAGTCGCCAAGTCTTCGGCCTCCGCGGGCATTGGAGCCAACGCAAGCTTGAGTTGCTCGAGTCCCTCATGCATGACTCCACCCCGAGTCAGCCCGCACACTTCCGGCCGATCGATGATGGGCCTGTCAAACATCAAGCAGTATTCCAAAGCACGTCGCAAAAGAGCCGTATTCTGGAGCGGCGATGGTCCATCGCTGAGGGCAACTGCCCCCGCATCAACGAGCGAACCTATCTCGGCAAGTTCATCCCCTGCTCGGCCCTTGCTGATGCACCCCACCACGTGAACTCGTGGACCATCCGCTCGAGCCGCTTTCTGCCTCACGAACTCGACAGCCGCTGCCGTATCGATGGGCGGATCTGTATTTGGCGAGCAAGCAATCGACGTAAATCCACCAGCCAGAGCCGCCCTAGCTCCCGACTCGATCGTCTCATCCTCTTCACGCCCTGGCTCTCCGAGCTCAGTCATCAAGTCCACCAAGCCGGGCGCTACAATGCAGCCTCCCGCGTCGATGCGCTGGCAGTCCGCCGGCAAATCTTCCTCACTGGGATCGACGGCCGCAAAGCACCCATCATGGATAAGTAGCCGACCGACTCGATCCCAGTTCTGAACGGGGTCAATCAAGCGACCATTTTCGATCAAGTAGCTCTCAGGCATATTGTCCAACTTCACTCTTCAAACTTTGCCACCCCTTTGCAACCTGGTCGTCCCAGCTAGGACTGTGAACAACACATTGCACTTACTTACTTACCCGCCCCGCGACTAAGCAATAGCCATAGTGCGGCCATACGAATTGCAACGCCATTACTCACTTGCTGCAAAATGACCGAGTGCGGTCCATCGGCGACTTCTGGTGTAATCTCGACTCCCCGATTAATCGGCCCCGGAGCCATGATCAAGATGTCCGATTTACTGCGACGCATACGCTCTAAGTTCATTGCATACAGCAAGGCGTACTCACGCACGGAAGGAAACGGACGCGTCGCCTGCCGCTCGAATTGAATGCGCAGCAAATTAAGAACATCGCATTTCGGAAGAATGTCATCCAAGCTATACGAGACCTCAACACCCAACTGCTCCCAGTCCTTTGACACCAGGGTTGCAGGTCCGCAGACAATGACGTGAGCCCCGAGTTTCTGCAGTCCCCAAATATTCGATCGAGCCGTGCGACTGTGAGCAATGTCGCCCACCAGTGCGACCGTTAGGCCCTTCAGATCGCCGCGTTTTTGGCGGATCGTCAGAATGTCGAGCAGGCCCTGCGTCGGATGCTCGTGCGGACCATCTCCCGCGTTCAGAACTGGGCAATCCAAGTGCTCGGCGAGCAAGTGCGAGGTTCCTGGCGTTGCATGACGCGTGACCACACCATCGACCCCCAACGCTTCGATCGTCTTCGCCGTATCAATGAAGGTCTCGCCCTTCGCAACGGAAGACCCCGTTGAAGCAAACTCGACCGTGTCGGCCCCGAGTCGTTTCGCAGCCAGCGAGAAGCTGTTTCGAGTCCGCGTACTATTCTCGAAAAACAGGTTCGCCACTGTCTTCCCGACAAGCAACGGCACTTTGCGGCTCTCAGATTCCTCCTTCGCCTCGTGCACTGCCTGGATCATCAACTCCGCGGTATCCAGAAGCAGAGCAATTTCGCTCGCAGTGAGTCCCTCAAGTCCAAGTAGGTGATCGTGGCTCCACTGCTGAGCAAGCGAACGCAGTTTCTCGTGAGTCGAAGACATGGATGGGCCGAACAACGAAACCGAAGGACAGATAGCAATCTCGCGGATTGTACGCCAGCCGGTACTGGAACGGGAGCCGACGAGTTCCCATTTTCAGTTCAGAGTGCTTCGGATTCGGCAAGAAACACTCCCCTACGTTCCTCGCTGCGGAGCTCTAGCCACGCGTAGTCTTCGCGAACTCGCGAAGTGGCTTGGGAAGCGGAAAGTGAACTTCTTCGGTGCGTACGGTCTCTTCTCGAACCGTTGCACCAAATTGCTCCACCAGCCAATCAATCGTGCTCGACACGACGGACTCTGGAGCGCTAGCGCCGGCCGTGACCAGCACTCGATCATCCGGCTTAAACCACTCCGGGCGGATGTCTTGCTTGCCGTCAATGAGATACGAAGTCCGCCCCTGCTCCTTCCCCAACTCGCGGAGTCGTTGACTGTTGCTACTGTTTTGACTTCCCAGCACCAACACTACGTCCACTTCTTCGCTCAGAAGACGCACGGCCTCTTGTCGGTTCTGAGTCGCGTAACAAATGTCCTCCTTGGGAGGGCTCTCGATCCACGGAAACCGACTCCGTAGCCGCTTGATGATCCTGCCCGCGTCATCAACACTCAGGGTCGTTTGAGTCAAATAAGCGAGCTTCGTGCCTTCGTCGAACTCCAACTCATCAACGTTCTTTTCGTCCTCAACCAAGATAATCGCCTCCGGAGCTTCTCCCATCGTCCCGATGACTTCATCATGACCGTCGTGGCCAATCAGGATGATCGTGTAACCACCTTTGGCGTACTTAATGGCCTCGAGGTGAACTTTAGTAACGAGCGGACAAGTCGCGTCGATGGCGAACAACTTTCGTGCCTTGGCGATTTGTCGAATTTCTGGCGAGACACCATGGGCGGAGAACAACACCGTAGATTCCTCTGGAATCTCTGCCAAGTCTTCAACGAAAACCGCTCCCTTGCCCTCAAATTCTTTTACAACGTGCTGATTGTGAACAATCTCGTGGTACACATAGATCGGAGTCCCGAATTTCTCGATTGCCAAGTCGAGGCTGGAGACCGCCATGTTGACACCAGCGCAAAATCCTCTGGGCGCCGCTAAAACGATTTCCATCGTGTCCTCTTTTAATTCGTTGGAGAATGCAATCGAATAGGATCTGGGAATTTCCGGAACTACTCAGCCGCTTTGACTCTGGCCCAAACCGATGGTCAGATTCTATCTACAGTATTTGGCAAATGGCCGACGACTCATCAATCAAACTGAGCGTTCTGTCGAACCGCACTGGCACCCTTCGTGTTAGATGCCAACCGCAACATTCTAGATAACAAAACCCAAGCGACAACGATGCCGGACCCTGAGACCATGCTCCCCTGTGCAGACCCACGCTTTGAAGCGGAAGTGGATCGAATCGAGGCGAGCAAGTTCAGCCAGCACTGGTCACTGGAACAGTCTCAGGATTATTGTCGATCCTGGGCTAAGAAGCAGTACGAAAACTTTAGTGTGGCGAGTTGGCTTATTCCACGACAACTTCGCCAAGATTTCTACAATGTTTACGCCTATTGTCGATGGTCGGACAACCTGGCCGACGAGATCTCGAATTCCAATCGCAGCCTGGAACTCCTCGACGCCTGGGGAAGTGAACTGGAAGTCCATTCCGAAGCCAAGCACCCCATCTTAATCGCGTTATCAAATACGATCGCCAGACACTCTCTCCCTCTCCAACCCTTCCGTGACCTGCTCATCGCCTTTAGGCAGGACCAAACGGTCCTGCGCTACGCCAATGATGCGGAATTACTCAATTATTGTAGAAACTCAGCCAACCCGGTCGGCCGCATCCTCCTCGGACTAGCCTCTGCCAATTCACCGGAAAATGACGCGCTCAGCGATCGGATCTGTTCAGGCCTTCAAATCGCAAACTTCTGCCAAGACATGTCGCGAGACGCACAGCAAGGCCGCATCTACGCTCCGCGGCAGAGATGGGAGCAACATGGAGTTAAGGAAAGCGAAATACTCCGAGGCGAACGGAACGAATCACTCCAAGGGATGCTTGGAGAATGGGCCAGCTACGCACGCGGACTCCTCGAAAGTGGACTCCCACTTGCCGAAAGTGTGCCGAGTTGGCTCGCTGTTGACGTTCGCCTGTTTGCGGGTGGGGGCTTAACCATTCTCGACGAGATCGCCCGCGCGAACTTTGATGTTTGGACTTCTCGCCCCACCGTTTCGAAGTGGCAGAAGGTCCGCTTACTCGCGTCGGCGTGGCTTGCTCGCAGCCGTCCGCAGGGCTCGCCTCACGGAGCTACCCCCCTGCCGAATTCCAAAGAGATCTAGGGCGACAATGGCATCGAATTCTGAAATTACCGCGAGCTATCGCTGGTGCCGGAAAGTCTGCAAGCAAAGTGGAAGCAGCTTCTTTGCTTCATTTCATTTACTTGCCCCCGAACGTCGCCAAGCCATGTACGCGTTGTACGCCTTTTCGCGGATCAGCGACGACCTCAGTGATGACTGGGATCTTGCGGAGATTGCAAAAACAAACGCAGAAGCACGAACCCGACTCAAACAATGGCAAACGCTCCTGCACTCGCAATGCGATGAAGCCTCAAGTAGTTTAAGCAGCGGTCGAAGTGGTGACCTGCTCCGCGAATACGACTCGCTCTGGCCAGCACTTGCAGACGCCGTTCAGCGATTTGAGATCCCCGTGCAGCACTTGAACGAGATCGTTCAAGGAGTCGCGATGGACTTGGATCAACTGGAGATCCTCACTTGGGGCGATCTCCGCCGCTACTGCTATCACGTTGCCTCCGCCGTCGGTCTCGCCTGCCTCCACATTTGGAGGGCCTCCAAAGAACTTCCCAAGCAACCAGCCATTGATTGCGGATACGCATTCCAGTGGACAAACATCTTGCGTGACATCCAAGAAGACGCAGCCATGGGCCGTATCTATCTCCCGCAAGAGTTGTTTGATGAATTCAGCATCGACCGCCAACGCTGGCTAGAAGGGCAGCCTACCGGAGACTGGCAAGACGCAATCCGAGAAGTCGCTTCGCAAGCCTTCGAGTTGTACGACCGCGGCTGGGAAGTGATCGACTACTTGAGCCCCGACAGCCGCCGTATGTTTTCACTCATGTGGCGAACGTACCGAGCCTTGCTGGAGGAAGTTTCTCGCGAACCTCAGCGACTTTGGCTCGAACCCAAAGTTGGCTTGCGACGCGGACGAAAACTACGACTCGCCGCCTTTCATTTCGTTCCCGCTCTATACCGCCGTTTACCCTCGCCGTGAAAAACACGACCAAATTCAACTATGCAGAGGCTACCTGCTCAGTCGCCCCCCAGTCCGCCTCGCAAATACAGAGCATTGTCGTCATCGGTGGCGGATTGGCAGGAATCGCGGCGTCTCTGCGTCTCGCCCAACGCGGCTTTGCAGTCACACTACTCGAGTCCAAGCGTCGGCTCGGCGGCCGCGCGGGCTCCTTTACACGTGGCGACGAGAAACACGAGCAGGAGATCGACTACTGCCAACATGTAGGGATGGGCTGTTGTCATGGACTGCTGGAGCTGATTCGGATGCTCGGCCATGAGGCGTTCTGGGACCGGCACCGAGAACTGCACTTCTACGGCCCTGACGGCAAATATTCGAAGCTCGGTGCACTTCCATTTCTCCCCGCACCGCTGCACATCGCCAAATGGCTAACGAGCTGGCCAGGCCTGCGACTGCGAGAACGAATCCAAGTCGCTCGTGGAATGCTGGCGATCCGAGCTTTGGATATCACTGACCCGACAGCCCTGGATACCCCCGCGCTAGATTGGCTGCATTCGGTGAAGCAGTCGACAGCAACGATTGAGAGATTCTGGGCAACAGTCATCGTCAGTGCACTTGGCGAAACGGTGGACCGCGTTTCCCTGTACGCCGTTGCCAAAGTCTTCCAAGACGGCTTCCTAAACCAACGGGATGCGTTTCATCTGCTGGTCCCCAACCGACCTCTGAACCAGCTGTTCAACCTAACCACGATAGAGAGCCTTCGATCCGCTGGAGTCGATGTGCGAGTGGCCGAGCGAGTCAGAGAAATCAACCGTGGAGCTGACGGAGGCTTTGAGGTCCGCGGGGCGCGTGAGACTTTCGCCGCCGATCAAGTCATTGTCGCATTGCCCTGGCATACGCTCGACCGAATCAAGGTAACTGGCCCCGATCGAGAGGAACAAATTTTCGGCGAGCTGGCAGACCGAGCCCTAGAATTAGAAAGCTCGCCAATCACTGGCTTGCACACTTGGTGGGACCGTCCCTGGCTGGATAAGCCTCACGCCACGCTGGTAGGTCGCCTCTGCCAGTGGGTCTTTCCGAAAACGGGAAGCCAGACGCTTGGTCCTTTCGCGCAGTCGGAGAGACCGAATGACGAAGGATCGAACGCCCCATCGCAGTATTACTATCAAATCGTAATTAGCGCCTCTCGAGATCTCTCCGAAATCCCCAAACGCCAGTTGCCTGAGGTCATTCAAGAAGACCTAGCGCACGTTTTCCCAATCGTTCGCGAAAAAGCGAGCCTTATAGCCTGCGAGCCGGTTACGGACCCGCACTCGGTTTTCTCTGTTCGCGCCGGAGCGTCGAAGCTGCGCTCGGAAACAGATTCTGGAATTCAGGGACTTTGGTTGGCCGGCGATTGGACTCAAACGGGTTGGCCCGCCACGATGGAAAGCGCCGTACTCAGTGGCTTTGAAGCTGCCAGGGCTACCGAGGAATGGGGCGTCACAACGACTACCCACGCTCGCAAGACTTGACGTGAAATGTTATTTTCTTGTGCAGCCCCCAAACTTTGTCCGCTCTCTTCGTCTCTCCGCATCCCATTTGGACATGTAAGCCATGGAAGTCTTGGTTTGGTCGGTCGCCTTCTGCGCGTCCCTAATCGCACTTTTTCAAGCGTATCTCTTCTACAAATGGATGATGTCGTGCGACGAAGGCACGGAGGAAATGAAATCGATCGCGCAAGCGGTGCGTGATGGAGCCAACGCTTACCTCCGACAGCAGTACATTGTTGTCTCCGGTGTCTTTATTGCCATCGCCACGCTGCTCGCTGTAGCCGCATTTGGCTTCGGACTTCAAAGCAAATTTGTTCCGATCGCTTTCCTAACTGGCGGCTTCTTCTCTGGGCTCAGCGGTTGGCTGGGAATGAAAACCGCGACCCAGGCAAGTGCTCGAACGGCTGCCGCTGCTCGGCAGTCACTTAACCAAGGCCTACGCGTGGCTTTTCGCAGCGGCGCGGTCATGGGGCTAACGGTCGTCGGTTTGGGTCTAGCCTACATCACGATTTGGTTTGCCTTCCTCTATTGGATCTGGCCAATGTTCTTCGCCCCCCTTTCGCTCGAATCCATCACTGTCGCCATGCTGTGTTTCGGAATGGGAGCCAGTGCCCAAGCGCTCTTCGCCCGAGTCGGAGGCGGGATCTTCACCAAGGCGGCCGACGTCGGCGCAGACTTGGTTGGAAAAGTGGAACAGAGCATGGCGGAGGATTCACCGCGCAATCCTGCAACGATCGCGGACAATGTTGGCGATAACGTCGGCGATGTGGCAGGAATGGGTGCAGATCTTTACGAG
This sequence comes from Pirellulaceae bacterium, assembly GCA_045105035.1. Lineage (GTDB taxonomy): Bacteria > Planctomycetota > Planctomycetia > Pirellulales > Pirellulaceae > Aureliella. Next base: position 28,740 of record JBGCCZ010000072.1, read on the forward strand.
TCTTACTGCGGGTCGATCCTCGCTACCGCCGCTTTAGGCGTTGCCGCTTTTGCAAACCCAAGTCTGATTCCTGGGCTCGATGAAACAGCTCGTACGCAAAACCAACTCGCGGCAGTCCTGCTCCCCATGGCACTCGCAGGAATCGGTATCCTGCTTTCGATCGCAGGGATTTATCTTGTGCGCACAACAGAGGACGCAAGTCAAAAAAACTTGCTCGCCGCTCTAGCCCGTGGCATTAACTTCTCGGCAGTCACAGTCTGCATCGTGACCCTGGGACTCGCCTGGCTACTCATGCCCGCCGTTCCTAACGCCAGCTTTGGCCCGATCCCGGGTGTGGCCTTTAGTGTGATTGTCGGATTGGTCGCGGGCTGGTTGATCGGAAAGTACACCGAGTATGCAACGAGTGACGAGTTCGCTCCAACTAGGAAACTGGCTCAACAGGCCGAAACGGGCCCCGCGACGATCATCATTGGCGGAGTCGCCGATGGGATGGGCAGCGTCTGGGCGCCTGTGATCGTAATCTGCTTGGCAACTCTCTGCTCATTCGGATTCGCATGTGGTTGGAACCTGGACGAACCGCAGTACTTCGCACTCGGGCTCTACGGTGTTGGTATCGCAGCGGTTGGAATGCTAAGCACGCTGGGTATCACGCTCGCCACCGACGCGTACGGGCCAATCGCCGACAACGCCGGCGGTAACGCCGAAATGGCGGGGCTGGAGCCGAAAGTCCGGGAACGCACCGATGCACTCGATTCGCTCGGCAACACGACCGCAGCGACCGGTAAGGGTTTCGCGATCGGCTCAGCGGCTTTGACCGCACTGGCACTCTTGGCTGCCTACGTTGAAGAAGTTCGCATTAGTTTTGAACGTTGGTCGGAAGCCGCTGTTGTCGAAGTCGTCGAAGATGGACTCTACAAAGTTTCGCCCGGCTTCGTGCTTGCTAAGCATGGCGATGAAGTCCACAACTTTCTCGTCATGCCGCATCTTTTACTCAACGACGGCATACGCCAAGAGTGGAAGAAAATCGGATTCTCGAACGGTCCAACTGAGATTCCCACGGAGCTGATGGATGTCCGCTTTTACGGTGAGGATGCGGTGGCTTCCTTTGTGGCGACTGGCGGTGAATTAACCGACCTCCACCTCGCGACCCTCGTCGACTTTACGAACTACTACCAAGCCTCGGTGATGAACCCGAGAGTCCTCATTGGACTGTTCATCGGCGCTATGTCGACCTTCGTCTTCTGCGCTCTCACGATGAAAGCCGTTGGTCGTGCTGCTCAAGGAATGGTCGAAGAGGTCAGGCGTCAGTTGCGCGAAACGCCCGGCATTCTGACTGGCGAAACGACTCCAGACTACCAACGCCCCGTAGCCATCAGTACCAAAGCCGCTCAATGGGAAATGGTGCTGCCTTCGATTCTAGGCTTGGCCACTCCAGTAGTCACCGGCATGCTCCTGGGAGTCGGCGGAGTGTTGGGGCTGCTGGCGGGTTCGCTGTCAGCCGGATTCTGCGTAGCGATCTTCATGTCGAACGCCGGAGGTGCCTGGGATAACGCCAAAAAGTACATTGAGAGCGGCGAACTGGGTGGCAAAGGCTCGGAGGCCCACAAGGCGGCAGTCGTTGGCGATACAGTGGGCGACCCGTTCAAGGACACCAGCGGACCAAGTCTCAACATTCTGATCAAGCTCATGAGCATGGTCAGCGTCGTTGTCGCCGGTATGGTTGTTCGCTACTCGGCCGTCGCCCTTGGTTGGCTGTAACCTGTGTCGCCAAGCCTACTTCTATGCCGCTGAGGTGCTTTTCCCCAAGCGGCGATAAAGACTGGGAAGATAGCGACTGAGCAAGCCGACCAAAATCAACCCACCTCCGGCCCAAGTCCACCACTCCGGCGGGTCGTAGCTTGGATGATGATGCCATGCGACGAACACCCAGATCGGCACCAACAGCGGCTCAACAAGCGCGAGAACGGAAGCCTCAGGGCTAGACGTTGTTCGCAGCCCGCGGGCGAACAGCACGTAGGGTATGGACATCTGAAACACACCGAAGAACCCGAGCGCCACGTAGCTTCCGACAGGCACTTCTGCCTCGACGTTGAAGATCCACGGCATTAACAGCAGCGACGTCGCCGCGTGATTGAGTGTAATGAGCCAAGCTGGATCGACGTCTCTCAATTGACGCATACTCAAGACGACGCCCGCAAAGGTCACGCCCGAAAGAATCGCCATCGCCGTTGGATACAACGAGACTCCACTTCGCAGCTCCATCAATAGGATTAATGCCACACCCCCCAGGCAGAATGCAAACATCCATAGATCCGCTCGGAGGACTCTCTCTTTCAGCAGAAAAACGCCGGCCAGCAAGACCCAGGCGGGGCTCAAGTACTGTAGCCAGATGGCGTTCGCTGCAGGCCCATGCACCATGGCCGACATAAATGACCAGACCATCGTGGCAAAACAAACCACCATGGGTAGCATTGGCAGACGCCACTGCGGCCGTCGCACAAGCGGCACCAGAATAAGACACGCAAAGAGACTTCGCCAAAATGCGAGCATCAAACCGCGGACGTCTTCCGGCCACGCGTCAAACCAAGGCGCCTTAGCGAAGAACCCACTCGAGCTCCAAAGTAACGCCGCGATGACAATCTGAACGCGCCCCCAGTGCAAGGACGCCTGAGGACCCTCTACTGCGTTGGTTGCTTCGCTCACCTAGCTCGCGTCAGACCGACTGGCGCCCACTGCCATGGACTTCGTCACAAGCAACGCAACTGCGACGAAGAGAAGATTCAGGGAAATGAACCCGAGCAAGCCATACAACGCACCGCTCGTGAAACCGTAACTGTGCAATCCAATTCCAAGCTGGTTTGTGCCGAACCACGACCAGGTAGTAACTACGTTTCCAACAACCGCCAAGGCTGCGAACCCGCGTTCCCCGACTTGACGATCCCATCGGGCGTGCAGAAGAAGAGCGTTCCAAAGGACAATCATCATGGCTCCGTTCTCCTTCGGATCCCAGCCCCAAAAACGCCCCCAACTGTCGTCAGCCCAAAGACCGCCCAAGACAGTGCCGATGAAGCTAAAGAAGATCGCGAAGCAGATCGTTCCGTAGCACATGGAGTACATCGTCCGCTGAGTATCAACCAGTCTCGCCGGTCGATTATCCGTCGAGTAGGAGTCGTAGCCGGTTACCATTCGGTGGACCAAAGCGCAGATCGCAATAAATCCGGCCAGGAACGTCACCGCATACCCGGCCGTAATGGTAATCACATGAGTGGACAGCCAAAACTGAGTATCCAAGACCGCCTGCAAGACCGGCATTGTGTCGCTCGTATCCAAGAACCGAGCCACGCTGATGGTAGCAACACCAATTAAACCGCTCGCTAGATTCGCGATTCCAATGGGATACAAGACCTCCATGACTAAGCCCAACATCACGCAGGCCCAACCGATGAAGACAGCAGACGAATACAGGTTAATGACCGGAGCGCGTCCGGAAATATAGATTCGAGAAATGATCGCAATGGTGTGAATCACAAACACGCCAACGAGTAACCAAAACGTCGCTCGACGGATTCCATCCCAACGAACCAAGAAACTTGTGAATCCCAAAAGGATCGCTAGCAGATACAAAATGACACCCTGTTCTGTGGGCTTATAGAGGTTCAACCAACTCTCTGTACTCGCCCGATCGATCTTGCCTGCGGCCAAAGGCATTCCCGCAATCAACCGCTTGTGTTTGCGAACTGCGTTGTTCAACTCCTTGGCATCCTCCTGCTGGAGAGCGAAGAGAACGGCGGCCAACGAATCGACTGCTTCGTTGTCTTGCTGCCCTTCAACCGCCATCAGTCCGCCTAGTATTTGCTTAAATCTCGCGGGCCCATACGCTTGCCACTTTGCGTCTACCAAGTTTTCGCGCGTCGCTTCACCCACTGGCGGCACCAACGAAGGTGGACCACCCGATTCCAGATTTTGCATCATCTCAAACGTGCGCATAATCTGAGCAAAGAACATTTCGCGTTGCTCTTCGGACCCTACGCCCGATGGATCCGGTAGTCGTGGTTCCATGTAGCTCAGTGCGATTAGGTCGAACAGGTTCAACTTGCTATGCAACGCGACCAACTTCTGCTCACGGAACGAGAACGTATCCGGATCCTTACCACGTAGCGGAGCAATTAGTTCCCGCAGTTCGTCAATCTTTGGCTCGAACTCGTTGTAGGAGTACCGAGAATTTTCACGTTGCAAATCAAGATCCATGAACGCCTTTGCTTCCTTGGCGTAGACGCGGAAGATCTCAACATCGCGGACCCACTTCTCGCCTGCCATGATTCCAAGCATCCATTCACTCGGCAGTCGTTTTTCGCCTTCCGCATCTTTAATCGTCGGAGTGAAACCGAAAATCGGTTCTGCAATACGCTGCAGTACATTCCGAGCAACGGAGTCGAGCGGCTTGATGCGTCCTTCGTGTTGGACAGGAAGAGCATTGACCGCATTCCAGTCGACCTCTGTCGTGGCGTAGCGTTTCGGCGAGGCGTAGTAACCGCTGATTAATGCGCAAAACCCAAGTGCGGCTCCCGCTATCAAGACTCTGCGACCCCAGTTTTGGGTGAGCCCTGAAATCTCAATTGGCTTCTTGCGCTCGTACTTCCCAGCGAAGCGAATAAAGGTCCCGCCAAAGTGAGCGAGCATTCCCCAGAAGACCATCATGCAGCAGATGTAAGGAATCACCCAACCGGCGTTCTCCACCACTTGTAGCCCAGTCGTCTCGATCGTCTGTCGCTCACTCAAGGGAATTCTGTTGTAGCTGCTCTGATAAAAAGTTTCGCCGCGGTAACGCGTGGGATTATTCATCCACGTTTTATCTTCGAGCTTCTCGCCAGTTTCTCGGTCTGTAATGACAATGACGGACGAGTAGTCGCGGGGCGTCTCGGTCCCGCTGTAATTGATCCGCTGCACGTCTTTCAAGTAAACATCATAGGGTTTGCGTTCCTGTTTGAAGCGGAGCGCCATCTCGAAACTACGCCCGTCAATCTCAAGCGTCACAGGCTTATCTGGTAGCATCCCGGAAAACATCTGGCCTCGATCGTTCTCCTCCTGACTCAGGAGATATGTACCAATCGGTTCGCCGCTCTCGCGCGAATTTAACTCGACGTAGGCACCAGCGAAGTTAATACTGTCGCTCATTGCTCCGCCCACCGGTTTCAAAGCGACAAGTTTTTTTGTCAAACCGAGGCCAGCCGTTGCGGGACTATTTTGCTGCGGACCAAGCGGCTCAAGACGACTATTCTTCATGTACTCCACGATGCGAACATCGCACGGCAGTGTCTCGTCATCGAGGATTCGATCTGTACCAGCAATCCGCCGAATGCGTTGTTCTGGAATCGCGTAAACGACGTCTTCATCCGCACCGCTTGTATCCGTCAAAGCAATCTCAATTTCATCCTGGACAAACGCCAAGTTTGTCGATGCTCCTTCGGCAAGTGAGATTCGCTGCTCGATCTGTCGATCACCGAAAACGAATTGCCCGACCATCAACAGCCCGACCCCAATGTGAATTAGAACGTTCCCACCCCGCTGCTTGAAAATCAGCAGTAGGCCGGCAAGCAGAACGCATGAGGCAATCGACGTTTGCACCAATTGCCATACGATACGTAGGCCTGGATCATCCAGCCGAACCGATTCGCCACCAGACAAAACGGTAGCACTAACCGCGAATATAAGCACACTGAATATTGCCGAGAAAATCCGCGCCAGCCGCGGCATGTTGCCAAAAATGGTGAAGGCAACCATAGCCATAGTGAGCGCAACACACCCGCCTTTCAGTGCGCCCCACAGCGTGTCGTACGAGATCGGTGGCTTGCCCTGGAGTCCATCTGCTGCGTGCCCCGACACGATGACCCCGACGACCAAAGCTGCACCAAGTGCTGAAAGAGCTAGCCCGCCAACAAACCGCGTACCCTTTCCTTGAATCTTGAATCGAGTCGTCTTAGCTGCGATCAGATTCACCAACAGAATCAGCCCAATGGTCGCTCCGCCAGGGAAGTAAAATCCGAGCCCTCCGAAGTACGGCGTATCGTGTGGCATCAGGGTGACGGGAAACATCACGTCCAGCGGGACTCGAGCAATCCAGCAATTGAAGTACTCGCGTTTGACTCCCGCCAAGTCCATTTCATCCTGAGCGAGCGTTCCGAAGAGCACGATGAAGATTGCTAAGGCGAACATCGCAACTGTAATCTTCAAGGAACCCAGGGCCTTCAAGATCGTGAACGGTAGTGAAGGATTCCCCGCCCGAGCGCGTGCGCCTGAGATACTGCTTGCCGGTACAGAAGACATAAAGAAATCCTCAAATAAACTTTAGGGCCTCAAAAAGCAAATCGCTCAGCTCACCAACTCAGGGAACTCAAAAACTGCAAGAACTCAGGCTTGCGCCCAATCACCAAGGCCGCGTCACCCTTCAGCTTGACGTAGAGCGACTCGCCGTCTTTCCACGGCACGTTCGCGACCAAAATCGACTCGCCCGACTCACCTGATTCGCCATCCAAAAAGTACAGCCGCGTTTGCGTACCGTTGACTTCGAGCTTTTCAACCTGAGCGATGGCCTTGTCAATCACGTCGTCGGTAGGTTCGACTTGAACTTGCCCGAGCCACATGCTCATGTTCCCTCGCTCGTCGCCTCCGGCAGCAACCAAAGTCACTTCGCCTTGGCCGTCGTCCCCTGCGACAGAGAATGCCGCTTTCCGCATGCTTCCTGATGGGACCTCAAGCTTTGTCCAGCCCTCAGGTTCGTTGTACTTCAAATTTGACTGCGGTCCCTCGGCGTTAACCGATCCGGTTCCGCCTTCTTCACTGGCTCCTGGAGCCGGCGGCTGGCCATTCGACTGCTGCATCGCCTGCTGAAACGGGCCTCCCATGCCACCAGAGCCCTTACCAACTAGGCTGACGAAGTAGGCCGCATCCGAACCTTCACCAAGTCCATCTACTTCCTCCAAGTCGTTTTGGATCGTTTCCCAATCGGCATTTTCGTCGAGCGCTAGCTGCCCCCGCCAGCGGTTTACGTTTGCAGTAACCGTCTGCTGCCACGAGTTGATCATCGGTAGCTTGGTCACCGTTGCCCGAATCCCCTCTGATTCCTTCAACAGCTCGGCATATGTCATTCCACCAAGTGCCTTCTTGTCGACCCAACCTTCGGCTAGCTGCCATTCTGGGTTGCTATCTTGGAACTTCAGCGAAGCTACGATCTGCAGGAACTCTTCGCGGAGCTCCGACACGACTTCCGGCTCGTCCTGTAGCTTGAAAACCCAGTACGAATCACCCTTGGGAACCATCACTCCCAACGTTTGCAACTCGCGTTGACTGGCTTGTCCCGAACTTCCCGCAATACCGCGCATCGAGTCGGGCAAAGCTGGTTTGCGATCAGATTTTGCCACTCGATAGGTGCGGATGGATTCTTCACTCCCACACCCGACGAGGCAAAGGCAAGAATACAGGCAAAGAAACCAAGTCGTTGCCTGTCGGCATCGCAATGTATCAATCGGTCTTAAGCACAAGTTCATGGCTGGCCTGGAATTGCAAACATCGATTTCCGTTGAGAAAAGCTTCGGAATTCTAGGCGACCTGTACAGTCTCGTAGACCGCAAATTGCCTGCTTTCGTCTCGTATTCTCTACGCAATAGGTTGGGATCGGGATCACAGAATGCGAGAATCCCAAACCAAGCAAGTTTTGGAAGGATTTAAGATCAGGAGGGAACGCTGGTAAGGTGGCGTTGTAGCAGTTTTCGCGTTAGCCGGAGACAAAATCACCGCTTACGTGGTTCTCTTGAAGAAGCAATCGCGTATTGCTGCCTTTCGATGCGTCTATCGGTAAGCGAAACCGGCTCGGACTCGTCCTCGAAAAACCCTGAAAAAGTTAGTAGTTGTCCATCCATTTTCGGACTGCAGGCAATGTACCGCAGGCAGCCGGACAGTTTGTCGCACGCTTGCCTGAGGTTCCATCGGCAAGCAAGCCCCATCTGAAAAAGTGAGAGGCAGTGGTGCCAACGCCGGGCAGCTGCGGAAACTGATTGGATGGATCTCGGAACTGGGATGAAACCAACAGGGGCGGCATTACGGACGCCGTCGCATCCAGCGAAGATTATTGCTCGCTGCATTTATTCCAGCCGTTGCACCCGACACGTCCGATGAGAACGGAGGTGGATTGCGATACCCAGAAGAATTGTAATTCGGGCCCGCCATCGAACCGCTTGGCAGTTGGGAAAGTCGACTTGCCCCTAGTGAAACCTGCTGAGCTAACTGCTTCTCACTCTCGGCCAGTCGCTGTTGGGTTCGACGTAGGGCTTTCTCGATGCCCTCCCGGCGATCACGTTCGGCCCGAAACTCCGCCAAGAGCCGGTCGTTCTCCGCCTCCAATTCCTTCACCAGGCGACCACCGCCGAAGTTCAACGAACTGCATCCTGCCGCAGAGCCAATGAGCCCTGAAAGCAGAAACGCCCCGAGCACGTGCCACCGGATCGAGCGAGGCTCGCGAGTTTTTAGGTACCTGACTGACGACGACATGTTCCGCTCGGTTTCCTCGCGGTTTTACGACCGGCCTACGTAGCCGGTTCCGTAAATCTCTCCGCGGAAAGTTTTGATAGAGATCGGAACGCTATCAAGTCGCGAACGGGAAAGAAAGACCGATCGAGCTTCAAATACCGCTAGCAAAAAAGAGTAGCAGCGTCGCGAATCACACGTAGCTCGATCGAATTGTCTCGGGCGACCTATTTCCCAACAATACTCAAAATCGCACTGGTGAACCCGCTAGTCAGATCACCACCATCACCCGACCAAGCCCACATATTGCGGACAACGTCAGTAACCGCGATTCCGGCGAGGCACATAATCAGTAGCGTCGAGAGCAGCATAAGAACTTCATACAATTTGTACGGCACTTCTGCTGATGCCATAGGAACAGCGGCCGCGCTTCCTGCAACCAAAGCATCCGACTCGTCGAGACCGCCACCGCCTTCAACGTCAGAGAAAGCATCAAAGCCACCCTCTTCTGCAGGCAAAGCTACGGGCGACTCACCGAACTCCGAAGAGTCCTCAAGCTCAATAACCTGAGATCCGCTGTCGTCATCGTCTACTTCCAAGGCACCGGAAGCAGATAATTGGAACTCATCATCTTGCTGGAAGTCGACGGCTGATCCACCAGAGGAAGCACTCTCGACGTCAGAACTCTCTGCAGCCAAGTCCAAGCCGGAAATACCGCTCGCTGCTAAATCAAGAGGCTCGTCTTCAAGCGAGATACCGCTGTCAGCCGGGCTCATCAGGTTGATTCCGCTGTCGCTTCCAAGCGCCAGATCGCTGCCACCACCTAGAACTAAGTCGCCGTCGTCAGCGAGCTCCAGATCGCTACCCAGCCCGCTGGAATCGATCGAAGGATCACTATCGCCCTTAATCAAATCACTTTTCTCAGGCGTATCCAGACTCAATCCAGAGCCACTGAGTACACCCGAGACATCGTCCGAGCCAAGTTGAAGGTCTGAGCCCAACGCGACTTCATCCGATCCAACTCCGGAAAGATCGGGCGACGAACCGGCTAGCTCTAAGTCACTGCCCAGGAGCTCCAGGTCGCTACTCGCATCGCTTCCGGCACCGGCCATTAGATCCGAGCCGTCGGACGATTCTAAAGCCAGTTCGTCTTCGTCATCATCGTCACTTGCAAGCTTAAGATCGTCATCTTGATTTGCCACCAAACGAACGTCGCTCCCCTCGCCTGGCTCTGGCACGAGCGCGACATCGCTTTTCGCATCCGAACCATCTTCTGCCAGCAAATCGCTACCGAGAGCCGATCCGAGCAAAGAAGATCCAGCAGGGTCTTCATCCAGGGCATCCCCCATCAGTTCACCAGCCACTCGCTCGATTTCCTCGGGCTTGAACTTCCAACTTCCGCCGTCGCGATAGCCGAAAATATCTCCTCGAGATCGCATATCGACGATCTCTTCAACGGATACGCCCAGCTTCTTAGCGGCATCTTCAAGCGAAACGAATTTGGACATCTACGATGAGCTCCTGCCACGCAAGCGTCGACATTGGGCATCCAGCACCTTCGATCGTTCGACCTTGAACACACGACGCGATATTGAGATTCGAAAAGAGTATTAGAGCTGCCTGACATTTCCGGGGCCAGAAAGGCAACGACCTAATCCTCCCTATCCTAACTAAACCCGCTAAAAACACGAAACCCTTCAGGCGTAAAATAGGCATTCTCCGAGTTTCGCTGCGGGGTCATCGGGCCGATGCGGCTTACTTGCTGCAAGCAAAGGCTGTCATAGGCCTCGCTACCCATGCAACCCGATCACAGTTCCCTGACCTCGCCAACCAACCCGCCCCCCAAAATAACTGACCAATGGCCACGCTAAGGGAGACTTCGAGCGACTCTGGAGTTCGCCAATGGGTTTACGGCTGGACCTCGCGTTTACGGCTGGACCTTGCGCAGCTCGCTGGGGAGGGGGGTTTGGCCGTTGAATTCTTCCATCTGCAGGTCCCAGACCAGCCGTCGAACACTCCGGAGCTGAATCTTGCCTTGATTTGGCTCGACTTGGTAAACGGCCATCGATTTCTGCTGAGTGTCGATCACCACAATCTGCTGCGCTCCATTGGGCAACATTGTGGAAACAACTTCGACCGACGCGGCTTCGCCCGGACTTGGGGTTTGGCTGTGGCTTCGTTCCGGTGCTGGACTTACGGTCCAAAACAAGAGGATCAACCCAACAATCATAGGCCACCGTGATACGAGAGTTGGCAGACGAAATCGTGCGAATGAGTCGCGGATCTGTGCCAGCTTCACTGGCAGCTTTTCTAAGTTCATCCTGGCGTTCTCAACTAGTTGGATAAATGAACAGGTCATATTGCGTTCAACGACCGGCACCAATGGACTTACAAACGGTCATACATCGCTACTCACCGGAGGATCATCCCTAACTTTTCCGACCAATGGAGGCAAGAACAATCGTTTCTGCTTTCCTCCAGCTATGGGCAGATAGGCCCTTCGATCGCCCAGCCCGAAAGGTCCGATTGCGGTCCCGCTTGCTTTCTGCGGCCCACGATGCTTGCAAATCAATATCTATAGACGCGAGCATGCTGCTTCTTCAAAATCCGCGGGCTTTGAAGTGTCAGTTCGGACGGTATCCAACGAGACCCTCTGAACGAAATTCCAAACAGCTGGAACACAACACACCGCGAATACTCGCGTAGGGAATTGCTATGGCAAGCCGCAATACGTTCCGAAAACAGGAGAGTTTCCAGCAGTCAGTGCCTCAGGTGCTGCTGCTCGGCACTGCGTGCTCTCTCGTATTTTTCGGACTGATACGTTTCGGCCCACTCAAATACGAATTGCTTGAGCGCTACTGCACGAATCACCCAGTTGCCGTCGCTTGCGTCGGGCTATTCTTTACTGGATTAGTAACACTCCTCACGAAGTGGGTACTTGCGGCGCGTCAGTCCAACTTCGTTTCCACATCTGCGGGCCTCTTGCATCGTTTCGTCAGTGAAGGTGATTCCGTCGAGCAAGCGCAGCGCACTCGCTGGCTCGTAGCTCACTGGCAGAGTGCTCCGAGCCGCATCCGAAACAACTGGTTCAGCCAAAGACTATCGGCGGCCCTCGACCTGCAAATCAGTCGCGGGAAACGCCACCAACTCGAAAGCGATCTTGATGCGCTTGCCAGCGCAGAAGCCGACCGCCAGCATGAAAGTTACGGCCTGCTTCGAATTATCAATTGGGCAATGCCCATGTTGGGTTTTCTCGGAACCGTACTTGGAATCTCCCAGACGCTCGGTCAGCTCGACACCGAGCTACTCGCTACCCAGCAGCAAGCGGCCATGAACGAACTCACTGCGGGTCTGTACGTGGCGTTTGACACAACAGCAACAGCCCTAATCCTGACCGTTGTGCTGATGTTTCTACAGTTCGGTGTAAGCCGCCTAGAACTGCAACTGGTCAACACGATCGACACGACGATCAAACGTGATTTGGTTCCCTTTCTCGGGGCGGATCCCTATGACGCACAATCGACGCTTCTCGCTCCTGTGCGTGAAATGACCGCCTCGTTGCTCACCGGTGTTAAGCAGCTTGTGCACGAGCAAAGTCGTCTGTGGCAGGCTTCCATGGAGGAATCGCAGCAACAGTGGTCGAACTGGACGGCCAAAGCCGCAGACTCCATGCAGTCTGAGATTGGCGACTCGATGCGCGACGCCCTATCCGATCACACTAGCCAGCTACGACAAATTCAGGATGACGCCCACGCACACCTGGATACACGCTGGCAGCAGTGGCAAACCACCCTGAGCGAGCAAGCGCGAAGCCTGCAAAGTCAACAGAAAGAGATCGCCCAACACGGGACGACTCTGTTGAACGTTCTGGAAAGCACCGATGAACTTGTCCGCTCGACGACCGATCTTCGCAAGCTCGAAGATACGATCCAAGATAGCGTCTCACGCTTAGAAAATCTCGGCCACCTCGAGGAAACCACAGCGCTTCTGACAGAAGCCGTAGCATTCTTAGGGACTGCTATGGAACGCGCTGGTGCAATGAGAAGCACTCCAGTGAAGCCACGTCCCAGCGGTTCATCGCGTGTTGCAGACAGAGAAACGTCGAAGAACCCACTCTCTCGAGCTCCGCAGAACGACTCCCCCCTGCCCTTCCCTAGCCAGGATTCGCCCACCCAGGAAATACCGAATCAAGACTCGCAAAGGAAAGCCGCATGAGTGGCGGTGTGCGCCAGCGGGACAATCTGACTCCTAGCCTCTTCCCTTTCCTGGCAGTCTTGCTCTGCACCATGGGCTCACTGGTGTTGATCCTGATGCTGATCGTCTCAGGCGCTCAAAGCGATGCCCAAGAAGCCAAGCAACTCGCTAAAGAGAGTCGCGAAGAGCGGCAAGGCTTAGCGAAGCACGCGAACGGATTCTTCCGCGAGGAACTCTCCGAATTGACTCTTGAGCTTGAGAAAGAACGGCTCGTGCTCCAGCATTATGAAGAGCACATTCTCGAGCTCACCGACAAACTCGACTCGCTCAATAGCCAGCTAGCCGATGGTGTAAGCAACGAAGGCGAAACAGCTCAGAGCCTGACCGACAAGCAAGAACTAGTTCAACGCGAACTCTCCAAACTCGAAAAGCAACTCGCCGAAGCCAAGCAAGAACTGGAAAAGACTCCGGAGAAGACGGAAGGCGACAAACCCATCTTCGCCGTAATTCCCTACGCGGGTCCCAATGGAACCCACCGCCGCCCCATCTACGTCGAATGTAGCGAGGACGGAATCACCCTTCAGCCGGAAGGCAACCGTCTCTCGTTGTCCGATTTGGAACCACCACATGGCCCTGGTAACCCACTCGACGCGGCCTTACGTGCAATTCGTTCCGAGTATCGCCCGGAGACCGAAGCCCTGACCACCACCGCCTACCCACTGCTCCTGGTGCGGCCCTCAGGAATTCGCGCCTACGCGCTCGCTCGGTCCGCGATGAGCGGCTGGGACGACCAATTCGGTTACGAGCTGATCGACGAAGACATGGAGCTGGCTTTTCCTAAAGGAACCCCAGGACTTCGCAACAAAGTCGCCAGAGCGATTCAACTAGCCCAAGAACGCCAATCAGCCTTGGCCATGGCCATGCCCCAGAAGTACGGTCAGCAAACCCCTAGACCACTTGGAGCCCAGCGCGCACGCGGCTCTACGGTGGGAAGAGGTAGGCCCAGTTCCAAAATCAGCTTTTTCGAATCACCGCCGAACAGCCTTGCCGACAATAGTCAAGAAACAGGCAGCAGTCGCGGAAACGCGAACACGAACAGCGGAGCTGGCAACTCACCAAGCCGAGGCGGCTTCACGGCGGGAACGGACCGCGAATCTTTCGCCGACGCGGAGGGGTCCTATTTCGGCAACCCGGGCGCCAACACCCCAGATTCTGAAGCATCCAATCGTTACGTAGGCCAAAACGGCACAGGCTCCGGTGCCTACGGATTCGCCCGCGGCGGCGAAGAACAAACCAGCGTGGACGCAATGATGCGCGCTGGTTCCAGCGGCGGACAAACACAGAGCATGGAGTTCTTCCCACCCGGCTCAGGAAGTTATGAACTTTCTGACTCAGCGTCCAATGCTCGCTCGAGCTATTCAAGCAACGCCGAGACCAACTCCGGCTTTGGCGACCCCAACGCTTTGTTCACCTCCAACGAAAGCGGCTCGCCTGCAAACGGCTCGCCTGCGAACGGGTCGGCTTCGGCAGGCGGTCCGAGCGCGAGCTCTCAGAGTGAGAGTCAGTCAGCCCAAGGCGGAGGGTCGAACCAAACTCGCCAGCCGTCTGGGGCCTCCTCAGCGGGATCCGGCCAAACCACTGCGAATCAAATGGCTGAACAGATGGGTGGAGGCGGCGGTAGCGGCGCCTCGCCGTCTCGAGGTGGAAGCCAAATGACGGGAACACAAAACTCAAGCTCACCGCAGAATAACACCCCCGACTCTCAGGATTCGCAGCCTGGTATGCCTTCGCTCAACATGACAATGAGCAATCAGCAACCCGAATCCACAACGCCGGTAGCCGAAAGCCGTGGACGTAACTGGGCCTACCAACCCAGATCCAGGCAAAGAACAACCGTCGTCCGTAACATTCACTTGCACTGTTTTTCGGATCGCTGGGTCGTACTACCCGATGACGGGAACCCATCCAGAGCGCTCACGATTCCATTCGACGACACCCCAGAAGAACGCGCGCAACGACTGGCAAAGACAATTCGCGAGCGAGTCGACAACTGGGGCTTGGCACTCGCTGGAGGAACCTGGAAGCCCGTTCTTGTGGTCGATGTAGCCCCGCAAGCCGATTGGCGTTTTGATCAACTCGAACGACTCTTACGCGGAAGTGGACTCGACGTCGAAAAACGAAGTCGAGCAGCCAACGTGCGTTCACGGGAGATGCAACGATGAGCTCAGCCAGATCTCGCTCCAATGCAGATTTCGCCGTCGGCCAAGACTCATTCTTAGACACCACAGCCAACCTGGTCGGCATCTTGATCATTCTGGTTGTGGTCGTCGGCGCACAAACGAAAATGGAGGCGGTTGAGTACTCGAAACAACAGATCGCCGAACAGCGTGATGACGAAAGTCAGCAACTCGAACGCCAGGCGGTGAGCTTAAAATCGACGCTGCAACAACGCAAAACGGAACACACTCGTTACCTGCGAGAGAAAGAGTTCCGCAAACGCGAACGCGATTTACTTCTCGAAAAAGTCGCCCTTGCCAGGCAGCAAGCTGTCGAACAGTCCGAAGAGATGAGCCAAGCTGAACAGGCTCTCGTTGAGCAACAGCAAGCAGTTCGCGAGATGAAATCTGAGCTTGAAAGCACCGTTCAAGAGCTGACCTCGCGTGAAGAAGTAGAGGAACCACCCAAAATTCTGCTTGAACACCTGCCAACACCAATGGCACGGACGGTCTTCACGAAGGAACTACACCTGCAGTTGAAATCGGGACGCGTTACCGTCATTCCTTGGGACCGTTTTGTAGCAACCCTCCGTGACCAAGTTCCACTAGCGGTCCAAAGGCAAAGCTCGCGTGGGCTTGTCGAAGACACCCTCGGGCCTTTAGCGGGAATTCTGCTGCATTACCGTATGCGAGCTGTAGCGGGTGGCTACGAGCTGGACCGCTTCGAGCTGGAGCCGACACCCGAGTGCCCTTCGGAAGATCTTGCGACCAGCCTCTCACCAACCGGTCGCTTGCGACTAGAACTAGCCGCCCGAGATCCCGGAGAAACGGTTGTGACCGCTTGGGTCTACCCCGATTCCTTCGCCGAGTTTCGCAAGTTGAAATCGGTGCTATTCGACGGTGGCTTCTTAGCTGCCGCTCGTCCTTTGCCCAGTAACATGCGCATCAGCGCCTCGCCACGCGGATCCCGTAGCTCGGCACAATAGTCGAAATCTGGCACCGAAGAACGCCGACGGCCTTACGGCAGAAGCAAAGCGCGTTACCTCTCACCCCGCTGCTCTTTTGGGCTCGGTTTGGCTACACTTCTTGGAATTCAACCAGCCAAATTCCACCCATAACGTGCGCCCGGCAAACCCCAACAGAACACGTTTTGCGGCAACGATCCTAGGACATTCGACCATGAGCGACCCGAGTAGCTGGATATCCAAGCGTAGCGAGAGTTTTGACACCAGCGGTATTCGCAGAGTGTTCGACTTGGCCGCGAAACTCAAGAATCCAGTCAACTTAAGCATCGGCCAACCCGACTTTGACGTCCCGGAAAGCGTCAAGGAAGCTTGCTACGAAGCCATTCGGTCCGGCAAGAACGCCTACTCGCCTTCACAGGGCATCGGCCCCCTACGCGAACGCTTGGCTTCCGTTGTCCAAGAGCGTTACAACCACGAAGATCGCTCCGTTTTTGTCAGCTCGGGTACAAGCGGTGGGCTGATTTTGGCAATGCTGAGTCTGGTAGATCCGGGCGACGAAGTCATCGTCTTCGATCCTTACTTCTTGATGTATCCGCCACTCATCAATCTCGCCGGCGGAACTCCAGTTCTGATCGACACCTATCCCGACTTCTCCATCGATTTACAAAAAGTCGAAGAGGCGATCACCGAAAAGACTAAGCTGATCGTCTTCAACGCCCCTTCGAATCCAACCGGAGTGACGGCCACGAAAGCGGAAGTCCAAGGACTGGCAGCGCTCGCAGAAAAGTACAACGTCGCGCTGATCTCAGATGAGATCTATAGCCAATTCGTTTATGACGACGAACTGATCACACCGGCAGACTACAACCCCAACACAATTGTGATCGACGGCTTCTCGAAGAGTCACGCCATGACGGGTTGGCGAGTGGGCTGGGTGCACGGTCCCTCAAAAGTGATCGAAACCATGATCAAGCTTCAGCAGTATTCATTCGTTTGCGCACCGCAGCCCGCACAGTGGGCGGGACTTGCGGCGATGGACATCGAAATGAGTGGCTATCGGGCAGATTACCGAAAGAAACGCGATCTCTTGATGGAAGGACTCAAAGACCGATTCGAGTTCACGACTCCGGGGGGAGCCTTCTACCTGTTTCCCAAAGTGCCTCGAGGTACCGGAACAGAGTTTGTGACCCGAGCGATCGAGCGTGACCTACTCATCATTCCCGGTGGGATCTTCAGCGCTCAAGACACTCACATCCGAGTTTCCTACGCTGCCCCAGACGAAATGATTGTTCGCGGAATCGAGATCCTCAACGAACTCGCCCGGACCTAGCCCAGTCCAGCCCAGCCCAATGCTTCCCAAAGCCTTCTAGAAGATGCGTCGGCAAAACGCTGTGCCAACTACATTTTGTCGCCGGAAGCGCGGGTCAAGGCCATGAATGCTGACTCAAGGTTCGTCTCTTTCTCGGCGAACTTTTGAAACGCGAACTCGCCTTGGATCAACTCGGTGGCGATTCCACTGTAATCAAATTCGCCCTCGTTTAGTGTGACTTCAATTTGGCCTTCGAGCACTTGGACCGAAGCAACCAACTCGTGAGATTCCAAGAACTTCGCAGCTTCATCCGTACGCTCTGTCGGCTGCACTACGATTTCTAAAATCGTCTGCGGACGAACCGTGCGAATAAGATCTTCGATCGAGGAATTGAAGCCCATTTCGCCGCGATTGATGATGCCAACTTTGTTACAAATGTCCGCTAACTCGGGCAAAATGTGGCTGCTGACAATGATCGTTTTCCCCATCTCCCCGAGCTTGCGGAGTAAATTCCGCATCTCGATCCGCGCCCTTGGATCCAACCCTGAGAGTGGTTCATCGAGTAACAATACCTGGGGATCGTGCAGCAAGACTCGCGCGAGCCCCAACCGTTGAGTTTGCCCACGCGAAAGAGTGTTGGCATAAGCGTCGCGTTTGAAGTCCAGATCCACTACCTCGAGCATTTCGTCACAACGAGCGCGTCTAGCGGGACCTTGGATTTTGTAAGCAGCGGCGAAGAACTCCAGGTACTCGATAACGGTCATGTCATCGTAGACCCCAAAAAAGTCCGGCATATAGCCGACTAGCTTCCGAATTTCTTTGGGATCGGTATAGATCGAATTATCGCATACGTACGCTTCACCATAGGTCGGTGCAAGCAGCGTTGCGATGATTCGCATAGTGGTGGTCTTGCCCGCACCATTGGGACCGATAAAGCCAAAGAGATCGCCTTCCTCAAGCTCGAGGTTGATCCCACGTATGGCATACATGTCACCATACTTCTTGGTCAGATTGGTTGTTTTGATCACGAGCGGAAGTTCTCAGAGTTGGTCGGACGAAAGAAAAAAGAACTCAGCGACAGGACGGCAACTACTTGGAAACCGGAATTGTCAGGCGACACCAAACCCGGTCCATCTCTTGCTTCACCTCCAGGGAATCACCTTCCCCGTCACCAGAATCCACTGATATAGAAGCTAGCGGTTGATCAAATCGGCAGATCAAAAAAGCGAGATCTGTCGTCAACAAGTTACTGTGATCGACAAATGGCTGGTAGCGATGCGTGAGAGAAGTGTAATTGGAACCCGACGCCGCTTTATGGAACATCATCAGCTCGAGTAGCCGATCGACCGAACCACGATTGGAGGGATCCCACTTGCGGCCCGACACTTTCTCATCGACCACCGTCCGCTCATTTAATTTGCGTCCAATGTCTTTCGGGATGGTGTCCGAAGAAATTACCACGCGTTCACCTGCCGGTATGCGGCTGTTCAAACGGTAATACCAATTGTGATAGAAGAGAACCGCATCTCGAATATCAACATCAAAGGGATTTTTGAAATCACCAGTCAGTTGGTCCACCCCTCGCAACTCGCTGAGCTCAAAGGACTCATCCAACTCCAGCTCGGATTCCCAAGACCCAAACAAGCACTTGGTTCCGCCTGCGGCAATCCCCACGCCTTCCAATCGGGTTGCCTGATCCTCAAGCAGTCGAATCTGATAAGCCGGCATACCGCGATCAGTGGCAAGTTGAGCGTTGAGTCCTCCAAGGCCATTCCCCGGAAGCCCCTGCCAGTCCAGGGCAATCCACTGATCATCCTCGACCTGCTTTGCTCCGATGTTAACCCGTCGCGCTGATCCGCTATAGACGTGACTCCAAAGTGAGCCTTTCGCCTTGCCGCTCGTGGTATCGATATCCACGATTTGGACACTATTGACGAGCACCTCTTTGGGCCTAACCTGACCGCAGTACCAAGCGAGGCCCATCGATGCCAACAGAAGGACAGCAGTCGTAAAGTACCAACTGAAATCGGGGCGCTGCAACCAGCGAACCGAAATGAAGTAATCCAAAGGCCCGATGATCAACAGAACCCCAATCAAGATCGCGACCACCTGACTAAAGGCGACTTCACGCACTCCGGCGAAAACATCCAACGCCGCTCTAAGCTGCCCAACGAGATCGCTGTAGCCTAGGTACGAACTATCCCGATTCTGTTCTTCCGTCGCGACGCGCTCCAGCAGCCTACTACTGAGGTACGGATCAACGATAAATTCCCAAAGCAGTTTTCGATCCTGCCACTGCCCAAACGCTTCATCCTCGAGATCCGAGGCGACGCAGCGGACAGTCCCCTGCCCAACTGCCTTCGTTGTCAGCCAAGCCGTGGAACGAGACAAAGAATCCGTCATCGCCACATCAACCCGAACGCCAACATCACCAATCAACGCGGCCGAGAAAGGACTCAAAGGCTCTTCCGTCGCAACGAGCGATTCCAACACCCCGGGATTCGAGATCTTCGCCCAACCTTGAATCGAATCGGGCAGTAGTCGGCTCAGCGCCTCAATGCCATCCGGCTCTGCAGAACCCGTTTCTTCTGACGCACGAGCCTCCTCCGCAGACAACTCTTGAAGCATCTGGGTGACCGGCTCCGCCAGCGAGACCACACACCCCCCTCCGCGCTCGACCCAAGATTGAATCGCACGAAGCGGTTTACCTATGCTACGGATCAAGTCAGTATCACGAGCCGACACCAGAACCAGATCGCAACTGATGTAATCCCGAGCAAACGGTGATAGCGAGTCCGCATCATTCAGAATAGCGTACGAGAAATTGGACTCCGTACGATCAGCACTCAAGCGATTAAGATCTTCGATCCCAAGGCTACTTCCAATCGCCAGCACGAAAGGCTGGTCGGCGCTCAAAGCTTCGTATGCCTCAACGCCAACTTCCGTGGCTGCCAGCATCGCCTCCGTCGCGTCGAGGATACTCACCCGAATCGGAGTCGACTTTCGTCCGACTCGAATGGGTAACCACTGGACAGAGTCCGGCGATTCAGAGAGATCCTTGTGATAGACGACCTCAACGCCATCCCCATCAACGGAACTCACCCGGATCCCGCGAGCCTGTGAAGCCAGCGAGTCGTCTAGCGCCACACGTAGGGGACTGATATGCCCAATCTTGACCTTGCCATCAAACCCAAGCTGCACCGAAAGCGGCGAATCTCCCTCGGCAGGCACTGCCAGCAGCGAGGAATCGTGGAGCGTCGCGAGGATCAAAGCGAGGCAGGCTATGGACCGACGAAGCACAAAGTACTCTCGACTGCCAGTTTTCGAGGAGTTCGCCAACTTGAATGCCTAGAAAGCGTCTTTTTGTCGAGGAGAGGAGGGAATCCCGGATGGTTCCCACCGAGATCAAGCAATTCGTTTAATACGAGCTGATTCAAGGCGAGATCGCTTGGAACCCGCCCAATGCCGACATTTTCTGCCGAAAGCTGTCCACAATCGTCTGCTGAGTTTCAAACGACCGACAGATGATAGGGTCTAAGGGCGAACTTGTGGAAGTCCTTCGAGGCACGAACCTCAAACGTTGGGGCAGTTAAGGCAGTCGTTTCACCTTGAGGTTCTTAAAGTAAACCACGCTATCCGGATCATGTGCTTGCAGCGCGAACGTTCCCTTGCCAAGCCGTCGCTCGAAGTCCTTACTGAACGCGTCCTTCGATTCCGGTTCGGTATAATCGACGAGCGTCTTACCATCAATTTTGAGTTGAACTCGTTTTCCGGTGACGATGATCTCTTGGGTATACCATTCGCCATCTTTGGCCGGTGGATCGGCCACATCCTTTACGCCGTAAAGTCCACTCGATTTTTTCGGATCTTTGTGCGTGATGTTGACCTGACACTCATAACCGTACTTTGGCCAGCCAGAGTCTTGAAACTTGGTATGAAAGTAGATTCCCGAGTTGCTGCCCTTGGTCGTCTTGACGTCGGCTTTGAAGTGGAAATTCTCAAACGACTGCTCACTCCCGACGTAAAACAAATGAGCCCGCGGCCCAACGCAAACCAGCATGCCGTCCTTCACTTGCCAACTGTCTGGGCTCTCGTTGACTTTCCAGCCCTCCATGGATTTACCGTCGAACATGTCTACCCAATCCGACTCTTGCCCAAGGGCAATTGAAGT
The DNA here is from genome assembly GCA_045105035.1 of Pirellulaceae bacterium. GTDB lineage: Bacteria > Planctomycetota > Planctomycetia > Pirellulales > Pirellulaceae > Aureliella. Next base: position 50,115 of record JBGCCZ010000072.1, read on the forward strand.
CGATATAGCGGTGACGAAAAACAAAGCCAAGCGTGTGACTGGGGCTTGCATGAGGTTCCCTCTCGAGAGCAATGGAATTAGCTGAAATGGTAGGAGCTGAGTAGCAGGTCAACAGAGCAAGTCGGTCCCGGGGTCGTCGGGCGCAAAAAGAAAGCCAAGCGCGATTTTGCATCCCGCTTGGCCGTATTCTAGTCGATTTTCCCGAGCGATTTCTCGATCGTGAATTATCCGGAGTGAGCTTGGGGCCCTACTCCAACTTGCCGTTGATATCGCCACCGGGCAGGAGATTCGCTTCCATACGAGCCTTAAACGTCTCGTGCTCCTTGTCGCCGCTCTTGCTCTTTGCGATCCCTTCGAAGATCTCTTTCAACTTCTCGGCATACTTGTCTTGGTCCTTCTTAAACTCCTTCACTGGGAATTCAGCCTTCTCCAGTGCTTCATGCAGAGCCTTTCCGTATGCGTTGCGGACTTTCTTCTTGTTCTCCTTGGCAACATGACACACGTTGCACTTCGCTTCTTTGACTAGCTTTACGAAGTCTTCGTTGGCCTTGTCGCCCGCATAAATTTTCTTGAATTGATCATTGAATTGCTTGATGGCAAGCGCTGGCGTCGCGCAAGTTGTGGCGAAGCATGCAACCGCCAGTGCAACAACGTACTTTTTCATCATCCGATTTCTCTCCTCAGATCTCTTGTGTCTCCCCATAGGGAGTTGATTCCCAAACGGGAGTCAATTCGATGGGTCCGTCAATTTTCCCACTGAGCAAGTGTGCACAGTAACTGCCGGAAAATCAAGGGTCTAAAATACAACCGTACGGTTTCCCAGGATCCTCTTTAACTCGACTTCACAAGAACGGTGACGCGAAGAAATTCCTCCTAAACCAGCCAATCCTCCTTCCGTGGAAAACGACCTGTAACACTCGCCGTTAGAAGCCAAAAATTGGCTGACGGATTCGACAGCTCCGGAATAACCGACAGGGACAGCTAGTATCGATCGGATTCAATCTGGCTCTCTGCTCCCTCAAATCCTCTGACAAACCGATCAGAATCGACTCGAAACTCATCGCGAGCGATTTCAGAAAGCAATCGGTCAACCAAGGGCTGCTGAGCAACCCAACGAACTTGACGTTCATTCACTCGTTCAGCAAACCAACCGTTCTGCGACGCATTGTTTAAACCGAAGGAGAAGACTTCGAATCCATCTGCATCGAGGCAACGCGTCAGAATCTGAATGCCACTATCGTATGCATTATCACTACCACGCAAAAAGTAGCGGTCTAGTGTGGTGAGCACGTTTTCCTGACCAAGACCTTCGACCAACAAGTGCGGGCGCCCCGGATTCGATGCGTAGATACAACGCTCACTATCTCGGTTTAGGCCCAAAAGCGGTTGGGACACATCCTGATACTTCACACGTGCAAACCCAGCACCGCTGCTGAAGGTTGAATTTCGGCAGTACAACCGCAGGCTTCGGTCAAGCTGGCTGGCGGATACGGTCAGGATATTCTCAACATTGAGTACCCATCCACTGATCGCAAAGAGACTGCCCGCAAAACTCAACTCTAGGCTATTCGCGGCCGACAAATCAGCTCTCACTTCCGCGAAAGTTCCATACCCACGAACCAGTGAGTTTGAAACCGTGACCTCGAATTCGCGATAGTCTTCTTGGTCAAATCCGAAAGGAACCGCCTCAAAACCGATAAATGGAGATTCGTCCAACAAGACAACACAGACCGACGCTGGCGTCACGGTCTTGTTCGCACCCAACCGCCGATCCATGACCGAATCCAAACCACTCCGGGAAGAAACCGCAGGTTGACTCGCCGCCGGATTTCGCATCCCAGCTTCCGAACTCGACAAATCAGGCTGGCTGGCAAGTTGTCGAGTGCGAGTGGAATCTTCCAAAGTGATTTCGCAGTTTTGAAAATCGATCCCACCGTCGCCACTTAGGCCTAGCATCCCTACTCTCGATTGCGAGGGTAGGTTACCGATTTGAGCGGCGTCCATCTCGAGCGACAAATCCTTGAAAACTAGGCTCGAGCGTGTGAGCTGCATCGCGGACTCGCCCGCTTTCAACTCGCGAACCAGTTTTGGTGAAAAGCGGATTCGTGGGTTCGTTCCAACTGCGCCTCGCATCGTCAACTTCGCCCCGAACAAGTCGAGGCGTTGGTCTAGTTCCAAGACACCGCGAATTTCAATCGTTGAATTCCCGATCTCTTCTGCTCTCTTGATAGCGTCGGGCAAACTGGCAACCCAAGATGACGTTGGAACGTCCGCGGGCAAAAAGGAGCTGCAATAAACGACCTGTTTTCCCAATACCGCAGCATCATTCAAACCGTTCGAGGATGTTCGCTCCGAACTTCCGTCCTCGCTCGCTCCCGCTGCAGGATTCGAACGAACGGAAGGCTGACTTTCCTCCCGAATGCCCGACTCTGTCTCCGCACGACGCACCGGGCTAGTTGGCCTCAGCCCCATATCATCGCGAAGGCGAACCAATTCGTAACCACCCGTTTGCCCCTGAACCGTCAGTAACCAAAGAGTGCTACCGAGAAGAAAAGCAAGAGCGACCAGCCAGGGCAAATTGGCTTCTAACAGCGAACGTTGCGCCGCTCCAGGCGACAGGAGAACGGTACCCCGCATCTGACTACGGGGAAGATCCTCAACGTCTGCTAACAAAAGTAGATCACTCACCAGATCATTCGGTGTTTGATACCTTTCGGTGGGCTGCTTTGCCATCAACTTCATCAGGATTGCATGGACTTGGTCACTGATGTCCTCGCGCCATGCTCGAGGATCCGGAGGCGGCACACTCCCATGCTTGAGCAACTTCTGCAGCACCGTGCCTTCTGAAAAAGGCGGCTGCCCAGTCAACATGAAGAACAGCGAACAACCGAGCGAATAGAGATCGCTACGCACGTCTGCTTCACGAGGATTCCTCGCCTGCTCTGGTGAAATGTAGTCAAACGTTCCTAGAGTCACACCGCTGGCGGTTGCATCGTTGGTCGATTTCTCGATCCCCGCATTCCTAGCCAACCCCATATCGACGACTTTGATCACACCAGTCTCAGTCACCAAAAGGTTCGATGGTTTGATATCCCGATGCACCACACCGCGCTGATGCGCGTGGATCAGCGCCTCGGCGACTTGCCGTGTATAGAAGATCGTATCATCGATACTACGCGGGCCACCCGCCATCACTAGATCGCGAATGTTCACTCCATCCACAAACTCGAAGACGATGTAGTTCCACTGCTCCGCTTCTCCGATGTAGTAGACGCGTGCGATATTTGGATGATCCAAGCGTGCCGCCGATTGAGCTTCTAAGCGAAATCGACGCAGAGTCTCGGGATCCCTCTTCGAAGCTGGAATGACCTTGATCGCCACCGTACGATTGAGACGCATGTCGACGCCTCGAAACACGGCCCCCATGCCTCCTCCTCCAATCATTTTCTCGACTTGAAAATGATCCAGTCTTTTCCCTTCGAGTAGTCCGGCTAGCTCAGTTAGAGGGACATTTTGAAAGTAGTCCTCCGGCGCTAAAACGGGTTTCCGACTGACCCGAGTCTGCTCATCTTCGCCATGGAACAGAGATGAACTTTCATCGGACGGATGATGATAGGAGGCGGTCGCATCGACTGCTTGGTCCGGAACATCCCGAATACCTCGAGGCCTTCCAGCATTTGCAGCCTCCTCAATGATTGCAGCCCCTGTACGTATCTCGGTCGCGTCGTCGGTGCCAAGCTCCGTGAATCGAACGCTGGATCCGTCATCCGCATTCGCTCCGATAGACGATCCATCGCTCTGCGAGCTGATACTGCGCTGCGATCCAGAATCGCTTTCTTCAACCGGGCCCTGCATGATGCGAGTAGCTTTCAGCGATGATAAGGCAGAAAAGAGGTCGCCTCCGAAAGGAGACTCCCTAGTCACAGAATAGATACGTCGCCCAGCATGGTCAAACTCCCCAGGCAAAGCAGTCGCACTCAATCCCTATAACCGCCATAAAGAGACCCAAGCTACCCTTTTACGCGACGGCAACTCCCCCTCGGCGGTGACTAAACCTCATCAGTGGCATGGCGTGCCGTGGGATGAACATAGAGAGCGGTCGCATTGTCTCTGCCCGATTCCTCCACGGCACCGCTCACCAGAGCCTCGGCGACCTTCTCCCATGACTTCTCCCGAACGATTCTTTCAATACGCTGATCCCAAAGACCTTCGATCACCCCATCCGTGCACAACAAAAAACTCTCATCCGGTTCGATCGCAATCGAACCTACTTCAGGCTTTAAGAACTGGTGCCCCGCACCCAAAGCTTGGTTCAAGACATTCTTGCGGGGGTGCTGTCTAGCTTCTCGCTCGTTAATTGCGCCTGAACGCCGCAGCCAACCTACGTGGGTATGATCCTCGCTCAGTTGCTCCAAACCACGCGGAGAGAGCTTGTACAACCGGCTATCACCAATGTGCGCGAAGTAGGCACGCCGGCGACGAAACCACAAGAGCGTCAATGTTGCTCCCATATCACGACAGTTCGGATCGCACTTCCCTTGCCAAATCATCGCCGCATGAATTCGCTCGAACAGATCCTTGAGTGTCTCCGTCGGATAAGACGAATCCCCGCGAACAGCGTATTCCCCGGGTAATCGCGTCGTTATAGCATCCAGAGCAATACGACTGGCAAACTCACCAGAGTCGGCTCCGCCCATCCCATCGCTGACGGCAAATACGAACTCCCCCTCAGCCGTCGAATCACTGCCCGTTTTTCCCAGGTACTGAATACCACTATGGTTGATCCGTAATGCAAGAAAGGCGTCTTCATTATTCGGGCGAAACTTGCCGCGATCGGTCTGCCCTGACCAGCCGATATCAAACGACACCGATACGTCTCCACCCGACTCACTCGCATCCTCCTGCAACTCGTCGAGGATAGAAGCGAACTCGAAATCGATCGCACAAAACCGGCCATCCTGGGCTCGGTACGTAATATTCCTAGGAAAAGGATCTTCGTGCCTTACTCCATACTGCTCCAACTCCGCAAAGACCTCAGCCGCTTTCTCATCCGAAACACTTTCAACAATTGCACCGCAATTCGATGTCACAATCTCGAGCTTCTCCGAATTCGATGCCAGCAACCGAGGTACAAAGGGACAGTCACGCTGTTCCAAATACTTCAACACTCGGACTTCATTCTCGAATCGCGACTCCGCCTTTGGCCCACGGAAGGTCTTGTGCACTCGACCATCGAATCCAATTCGCACCAAGGCGCGTTGCGTATTTTTCGCTTCTCGCATGTTGCTTGTTGTATCTTTCGATTTACTCCAACCAGTTCGTCCGCTGCGCGTAAACGATCCCTGGTCGCAATGACTACTGTCGGGTTACGGAAAAAACAAATCTGCAAAAACGAACCTACTCTAGACTCTGATACCATGAAAAAACCGCACATTCGAACAACTCGAATGTGCGGTCTATAATACAGCTTGCTATCAGAAATGGACGATGGAAGCCATCAATCGATAGCTTTCCAGTCGCTTACCCAACTTCGGCGATCGTCTTCTGAATTCGTGAAACAATTTTGTACGGGTCAGCCTTGGAGTTCGGACGTCGATCTTCCAAGTAACCCTTGTAGCCATTGTTTACAAAAGCGTGCGGCACCCGAATCGACGCTCCGCGGTCCGCGACCCCCCAGCTGAACTTATCGATCGACTGCGTCTCATGGAGTCCAGTCAGTCGCAAGTGGTTATCAGGACCGTAGGCAGCAATATGCTCTTCACGGTTCTTGTCGAAGGCATCCATCAAACTCTTGAAATACGCTTCACCACCTTCGTCACGCAACTTCACAGTCGAGAAGTTGGTGTGCATTCCGGACCCGTTCCAGTCACCTTCAAGTGGCTTACAGTGGAGTTCAATTGAAAAACCATACTTCTCTGCAGTGCGCATCAACAAGTAACGCGAAACCCACAAGTCGTCACAGACTTTCTTGGACCCAGCAGAGAAGATTTGAAACTCCCACTGACCCTTGGCAACTTCGGCGTTGATACCTTCGTGGTTGATTCCAGCGTCGAGAACAATATCAATGTGCTCTTCTACGCATTGGCGAGCAATGTCACTCATGTCGCCGTAGCCAACACCGCAGTAGTAAGTCCCCTGAGGGCCAGGATAGCCACCTTCCGGGAAACCGACCGGACGACCATTCTCCATCAGGAAGTACTCTTGCTCAAAACCGATCCAAAGGCCTGGATCGTCCTCGATCGTGGCACGATGATTCGAAGCATGTGGCGTCATGTCCGGATTGAGGACTTCGCACATAACGATGTATCCGTTCTTGCGACCGGAATCTGGATACAGTCCAACTGGCTTTAGCATGCAGTCCGAGCTACTTCCCTCGGCTTGCTCAGTAGAACTTCCATCGAAACCCCACACAGGGCAGTCTTCAACGGACTTAGGTTCTTCGCCAACAATCTTCGTTTTGCCACGCAGGTTGGGCTCGGGTAGATAACCGTCTAACCAGATGTACTCTAATTTATATTTACTGTCTGAGGACATGCGCACCATCTTCTTCTATAAAACCACGTTGCTAGGAAGACACTCAGCAACGACCTCACCGCCAAGAAAACACACCCGTATAGAGATGCATTCGGCGGACTGGCTTACCGCGAAGGAAGCCAATCGGTACGAAACCGTTGCCTAGCGAATCATTCCAATCCGCCTCTGAGTCGCCGGCCACGTCGCTAGAGAGGAAACAAAAGCAGCGATCCAAACATGGGGTCTCGCCAGCGTTCCGAGCAACCTACCCTAGCGTGCGAGCAACGGCTCTATAGAGCTATCGCGGCAAACTGTTCTCGGATTCACTCTGTCGAGATATCCCAGTCGTCAGTGCATGTCTATGCGAACAGTCACTTTGACTCAGTGTTGTCGCGCAATAAACTAACAGCTTAAGAATACGCGTTCAAGCTGCCCGCACTCCTTGCGTGCGCGTCTCAGATTGTGACCAACGCTGCGGTCACAGCCGGTAGATTTCGTAAGCGTTATTCGTTTTTTTTACCGACCGCAATCAGACGCGCCGCCTCTAAAGAGCTGGGACTCCGAACCGCGACCACTGCATAAGAACAATTAATGGTACAGAGTCCGCCCTGAAGTCTGTTTGCACCGAAGTCCGCTTCCGTTCGACATAGCTCAGTAGGATGCCGACTGGAAATCTACAATTGCCGCCTTCATCGCCCAGGTCAAAACACCCACCCTCAGCTCGACTTGCAGGCGTCCATCGCCTCCTTACTGCATCCCTCTTCCACGCAATCCTTCTCACAATCATCCATGGCAGAATGCGGCTCGGTAAACGCGTCAGCCCCAGTACCTTGCATACGACTACGCAATTCACTGCAGGCTGTCGCGGGCTTCGAACACAACGAGCACGCAGATTCGGATCCATCGTCGGACTGATTCGCTAGACCACCGCAACTACCGCTGATCTCACGCCGGCCCATCAAAACACCAACCGCCATCCCCGCGATTACCAAAATGAACGCAGTAAGAGTGACCAGGAAGATCGGCATCAATGAGGACAACATCGACAGGGTTCCTACTTCGTAAGCTTAGTGGATAAATCGTCAACAAACGCCGGTTGGAGCCTCTCAAACTCGGACGACACCTGAAACGTGAGCTCTCCAGCAGACTCCCCCATCAGGCAAACTGCCCACCCCTTCTGCTCGGCCAGCTCCAAACCCTGGTGAATCCCCAGGCACATCATCCCCGTCGCGATCCCATCCGCCGAAGCACAATCGTCCGCAATGGCCGTCGCGGAAACAATGGAACGCTTCGCGGGCCGACCAGTTCTTGGATCGATCGTGTGGGAGTACACAATGCCATCTTGCTCGAAGAAGTTCCGATAGCTTCCACTCGTCGCCATCGCTTGGTTCTTCAGCTCGACCACTCCAATTACTTCGCGAACTTCCGATACGGGTTTTTCAATCCCGACTCGCCAGACACCGCCACCCTGCCGGTTACCTCGCGCGCGAACCTCACCACCAATTTCAACAAAATAGTCTTCGATGCCGTTCGCTTCGAGCAATCGGGTTACTCGATCAACACCGTGCCCCTTAGCAATCGCCGACAGATCTATCTGCAAGCTAACCTCCGATTTCCGAAGAGCAGGCGGCTCGTCCTGCCACACCAGCTTTTCGTAGCCAACCGCCGTCAGGGTTTCGTCGATTTCCGCCTGGCTCGGCACTTTCTCCGGCAGCCCATCAGGTCCGAAGCCCCATCGATTCGTCAGCGGTCCAACTGTGACATCAAAAGCGCCGTCGGTGTCTTCGGAGAGCGAGAGTGCCAACCGCAGAACCTGAACGACGTCATCCGAAACGTCAAACCAGTCATTCGATTCCAACTGATTGAAACGCGACAGCTCACTGTCCTCGATGTAGGTCGACATCTGCTGATTGACGCTTGCCAGCTCTTCGTCAACTGCCCCCGCCAGAGTAGCCAGCGGGGTACCCGTATTCGGAAGGAGTTTTATGGAGTACGTCGTCCCCATCGTTCTGCCAGCCAATAGCTGTGTCGTTGGGATTGGCTGGACGGTTGGGCGGCAACCAAAAACACCAACAAGTAAAACGCTACCCAGCAAAAGCAGACGTAGAGATGCAAAGACGCGAGCGCTCAACAACCAACTGCTCTCGACCAGCGCTTGCCACGAAGGCTTGAATATTGGGCAACAAAAAGCAGATGCTTTACTTCGCTGACAGTCAGTAAATCCCGCCCGCCTGGCGGTTCTTCCAGACCGATTTATCGCGAGACCTCTTGGGCGAGTTTCATTCGCTATGCACATCGTTGTGTCGTGCTCCGCCGAACCAAACCCTATCGAAACTTGTGAAAATTGTCGAAACTTGCCCAAACCGAGGCTTCAGCTACTTATCCGCCAAAGTCGTCGTAGGCAATATTCTCGGGCTCGACGCCCAGATCATCGAGCATCTTAAAGACGGCCGCATTCATCATCGGAGGCCCACAAAGGTAATACTCGATGTCCTCAGGAGCATCATGTTTTGCAAGATAGTTCTCAAGCACAACTTGGTGTATGAACCCAACGTAGCCGTCCCAATTGTCTTCCGGCTTGGGCTCTGAAAGCGCGATGTTAAACTGGAAGTTCGGGAACTCTTCTTCAATCTTGCGGAAGTGATCGATGTAGAACAACTCGCGTGAACTACGGCCGCCGTACCAGTAGCTAACCTTACGATCAGTCTGGCGGCTTCGGAACAATTCAAAGATGTGACTACGAAGTGGCGCCATACCAGCCCCACCACCAATGTAGACCATCTCGGCATCCGTGTCCTTGATGAAGAATTCCCCATAAGGACCTGAGATCGTGACCTTATCGCCGGGCTTCAGATCGAAGATGTACGAACTCATCTTGCCCGGTGGGGTTCCCTCTGGAGCGCGTGGGGGTGGGGAAGCCACCCGCACGTTGAGCATGATAATGCCCTTCTCTCCTGGATAATTCGCCATGGAGTACGCGCGAACCACTGGCTCGTCTACCTTTGACACATAACGCCAAACGTCGTAAGTATCCCAGTCCTCGCGAAACTCTTCTTCGATCTCAAAATCTTTGTAATTCACAGTGTGAGGAGGACATTCGATCTGAATGTATCCACCAGCCTTGAAGTCGACCTGCTCGCCTTCGGGCAACTCCAGCACAAGCTCCTTAATGAAGGTCGCACGATTCACATTCGAGCGTACCGTACAATCCCACTTCTTCGTCTCGAATACCTCTGGCGGTACCTCGATCTTCATGTCCTGCTTCACTGCCACTTGGCAGCTTAATCGATAGCCCTCTTTGGCTTCGCGTTTGTTGATGTGGCCCTTTTCGGTATCCAAAATCTCTCCGCCACCCTCGGTGACTTTGACTAGGCACTGGGCGCAGGTACCACCTCCACCACACGCACTGGATACGAAAATCCCCTGCTCCGACAACGCTCCCAGCAGTTTCCCGCCCGCGGGCACGTCGATCATCTTGCTATCGTTGATCTCCAAATGAACGTCCCCGGAAGGGACAAATGCTTTCTTGGCCCCGAGAATGACGATGACCAAAGCCACCACCAAAATCGTGAAAACTACAACGCCGAGAAAAACGATACCCATCTCTTCACTACTCCAGGCTAAAGGACTAACCATAGATCCTTTTGGTAGACCGCAAACTAGCGGCCGACGCAATCGGTTCGCTAGAGGATGCTGTGTTTGGCACTCGCAGCCGCTGTCGGTTCTTCAACTTTCGAATGCCGAAATCCGTCGGCAATTCGAGTCTTTCTTCATCTACTACAGGGAAATACCGGAAAAGGCCATAAAGGCCATCGCGATCAGGCCAACAGTGATAAATGTGATTCCCAATCCGCGTAGCCCAGCAGGGATGTCGCTATATCGCATTTTCTCACGAACTGCTGCCAAGGCGACGACCGCTAAAGCCCAGCCGAACCCCGACCCCACACCAAACACAATTGACTCAGTAAAGTTGTAATCACGTTGTTCCATGAGCAACGACCCGCCCAAAATTGCGCAGTTCACCGTGATCAGCGGTAGGAAGATACCTAACGCGTTATACAAGGGCGGAAAGAATCGGTCTAAGACCATTTCCAAAATTTGAACACTCGCCGCAATCACCCCGATATAAGTGATCAAACCTAAGAAGGACAAATCGACGCTTGCGTAACTACTGTCACCGAGTGTCCTAACGAGGGCGCCCTCTTTCAGCACGTATTGATACAACAAATTGTTCGCAGGAATCGTAATCGACTGAACGACGACCACTGCAATCCCGAGTCCAATCGCCGTTTTAACGTTCTTAGATACCGCCAAGAATGTGCACATACCTAGGAAAAAGGTCAGTGCCAAATTCTCTACAAAAACCGCCTTCAGAAACAAACTGAGGTACTGTTCGATCATGCTTAGGCCTCCTCAATCTGTTCGGGCTTAAAGGTACGTATCACCCAGATGATGATTCCAATGATGAAGAAGGCACTAGGCGAAAGGAGCATCAGCCCATTCGGGTTGTACCAACCATCTGGATTGGTGAGCGGATTCAAAATCGTAATACCAAACAACTTGCCCGATCCAAACAGCTCACGGAAAAACGCCACGGCAAGCAGGATAAAACTGTAGCCGAGACCATTCCCGACACCATCAAGAAAGCTCATTTTCGGATCGTTCTTCATGGCAAAGCCTTCTGCCCGCCCCATCACGATACAGTTGGTGATGATCAAACCAACAAAGACGGCCAATTGCTTACTTACTTCATAAGCGTAGGCTTTCAAAATTTGGTCAACAACGATTACCAATGACGCGATAATGGTCATTTGCACGATGATGCGAATACTTGATGGAACGTGATTACGAACCAAGCTGATCGATAAATTTGAAAATGCGGTCACGCTGGTTAGCGCTAAACACATGATCAACGCTACCGAAAGTTGCGTAGTTACTGCTAATGCCGAACAAATACCAAGAATTTGTAGGGCAATCGGATTATTCGCCACCAAGGGCTCAAATAAGGCTTTTTTTGCTTCACTCGACATAATTAGCTCTTCTCACCGTTGTTAGAAGTCGATGCTTTGACTTGGGTTTTAGCTTGAGTTTTACCTGAGCGAACACGCTCTAAGTAAGGACCGAAGGCATCGTCACCCATCCAGAATTGGATCAAGTTTGATACGCCATTGCTGGTTAGCGTTGCGCCGGCTAGACCGTCGACTTTGTATTCGGAACCGGCAGCATTCAGATCGATGCCGCCTTTAACCAATCGCAAAACAGGAACACCGCTATCGTCGGTAATTTGCTTTCCATTCCAACTTGCTTGCCATTTCTTGTTCTCAATCTCAGCCCCTAAACCCGGTGTTTCACCATGCTCATAAAAGGTGATGCTACTGACGGTTCGGCCATCATTTTCAAGCGCCAGAAAGCCATACATTGTCGACCACAGACCGTATCCGCTGATTGGCAGGATGATTTTACTTACATCCGCACCATCACGCACTAGGTAAACATTACCGTACTTTGAAATGGCGCCGACCGAGGCTAAGTCTTGCTGCTTGCTCAAAGGCACACGATACTGAGCATCATTCGCTGCTTTGCGTTGATCAAAGTTAGTTGCATCAACCGCATCAGTGAACTCACCGGTCTTCATATCAACGATACGGGCCTCTATCTGAGTGAACAACTCGTCAACCGATTTGGTTTCGTCACTGATTCCCGCTACTGATAGAATGTTGCTCTTTTTATCAAGCAACTTGTTGGCTACCTGCTTTGGTTTGAGCAAAGTTGCTGCTCCCGAGACGATTACCGAACAAAGCAAACACAATAGCGTAGCGACACCAATCGTTTTAACAATATTATCGTTCGGCAGGTTAAAAAAGCCGCGCTGTCGCCTAAAAGAAAAATTCGTTTTCATTATCGTAATTCCTCTCGTTTATTATGCTGCGTAGCGTAATTCGCGACGCTTAACATTAGCTTGGATCACAAACCAGTCGATCAAAGGAGCGAAAAGGTTGGCAAATAGAATAGCCAGCATAATGCCTTCTGGGAATGCTGGGTTGACAACGCGAATCAAGACGGTCATCAAGCCGATCAATACGCCGTACCAGAATCGTCCAGTATCGGTCATTGACGCGCTCACAGGGTCTGTGGCCATGTACACCATGCCAAAAGCTAAACCACCCATCACGAAATGCCACTGAGGTGTGATGCTAAACATCGGGTTAGTATCACTACCGACCAGGTTGAATAGTAAGCTCGTTGCCAATACGCCAACGGCTACACCCAACATAATTCGCCAAGAAGCAACCTTAGTTGCCAGTAAGAAAACAGCGCCCATCGCGATCGCGATCAACGAGGTCTCGCCGATTGACCCGGCAATGTGGCCCACAAACGATTGTTGGATTGTAAAGCCAGCAGACACAAGCGCATCTACGCCACCTTGGGCCGCCACGCTTAACGCTGTTGCTTGAGTAAAACCATCAACCGCAACCCAAACCGCGTCACCTGAGATCTGCGCTGGGTAAGCGAAGTATAAGAACGCTCGGCCCGTTAAAGCTGGATTCAAGAAGTTCTTACCGGTACCGCCAAACACTTCTTTGCCGATCACAATGCCAAAGCTAATGCCAACAGCAGCTTGCCATAATGGCAAGGTAGCCGGAACAATTAAGCTGAATAGAATCGAGGTAACGAAAAAACCTTCGTTGATTTCATGGCCTCGAACTGAAGCAAACAGCACTTCCCAAAAACCGCCCACGATAAACACCGTCGCGTAGATTGGGAACCAATACCAGAACCCGTGCCAGAAATTGTCGAACACATTTGTTGGATCAATACCGATCCCAAACATGGTCAGAATATCACCGCGCCAACCTGCCACTTCGGTAACACCTAAACTCGCCATTACTTGGTTTGCTTGTAGACCTGTGTTGTAACAGCCCATAATCACTGCTGGCATCGCGGCGATCCAAACGTAGATCATTACGCGTTTTAGATCAATTGCGTCTCTTACGTGATTACGGCCTTGGTTTACATCGCCTGGCGAGTAAAAAATCGTATCAATCGCTTCATAAAGCGCATAAAACTTGGTGTATTTACCACCATCAGTGACATGGGGATGAATACTATCGAGTGTTCGTCTTAAGAATGACATATTAACCTTCCACCTCAATTT
>JBGCCZ010000073.1:0-46219 GCA_045105035.1 Pirellulaceae bacterium
CAGCTCCACCGTAGCCGCCAGCCCCGTAGAATCCGCCGTACATGCCCGTCGGACTGTAGACTCCGCTCCATTCCTCGCCGAGTTCTAGATCAGGGAGGATGTTCTCAAGGTCCGGTTTCAACGAACCCAACTGGTACGAGAACTGGAAGGCGCGATCGTACGCATAGGGTTTCACGTCGCCTACTTGATCGACAATCAGGTTTGCGATTCTCTCTTTTGTGGCATCCTGTGCGTTTGCCGTGCGATAGGGCACCGCCAGGATGCCGAAGCAAGCCATTGCGATACTCACAGCGAACCGGTGAAATCTACGCGAAAAAATCTGGTTGTTCTTGTTCCAAATTTTCATCTCAGGAGTTTCCTTTTAAGTTCTGAAGCTTCTGCCGAATGTTTTGTAAAGTAGATTCACGTTGATCACGCCTCCAACTGCTCCGGCTGGTTGCGTTACCATCACTTGAGTCTTCCGTTGGCCGCGTTTTGATGTCGGACGAGTCAATTTTGCTTCTCAGCTTCCGCAACTTTGAGTCGATGGATTGGCCTGTGAGTACAAACGCAGTCATTTCAGTTAGTTCGGAACGGCTTAGATTCGTTGAGTTTGGATTGGAATCCGAAGCAACGCTTGAGCTCTCGGATTGCGTTGGGCTTCTACTACCTAGATTGCCATTCGATTCGATTTCCTTGGAAGGATCCAAGGATCCTGATGGCAGATCTCTTTGCTTATATTGACTCTGCCAACCATCGCTCAATCCCCAGGCGATGACGCACAGTATCCCTATGCCAGCGGCAATGCGGCCGAACTTTAGCAAGGACCTGGCGGAGGGAACTGACTTGAGTGCGGATCTGTTCGGAAGTTTAGAAATCGAGAGCGGCCCGACGGTCAGCTCACCGGCGTGGTCGAGTCGCTTTAGAGTTGACAGCGCTTCGTATAGTTCGGCCGACGAAGTGAAGCGATCCTCCGGGTCTTTTTCGAGCAGGCGGTTAACCAAAACCAGAAGCTGTGATGGAACTCGGTTTTGAACCGACAGAGGGAATTCGTGCGGCTTGTGGATGACTTGATTGATCACTGCGAACGGTTCGGGAGCCCGGAAAGGGGGCTGGCCGGTCAGCATGGTGAACGCCAGAGCGCCGAGTGAAAAAAGGTCACTCAGCTCGGTCGCGTGTTCGCCTTTGGCTTGTTCCGGTGACATGTAGTCCGGCGTTCCCGCTAACATCCCGCTGTGCGTCAGTGATGCATCATCGAGAGTCCGCACCAATCCAAAGTCAGCGAGCAATGCCCGGGTGGCGTCTGCTTCGACGAGCACATTGCCCGGTTTGATGTCTCGATGTATCAGGCCCTCGGCATGCGCGGCGCTAAGGGCGTCAGCGAGTTGGCTGAGCAGGGAAAGAGCCTGCCGCCATTCCATTGCCCCATGTTGTTCCAACCATTGGTCCAGAGAAGGGCCGGGCACATACTGCATGACCAATGCGGGTACGGGAGTGTCGTGTACTACATCATAGATCGGTACAATGTGAGAATGGAGAAGAGACGCACAGGCGCGGGATTCCCTGACGAATCGCTCACGAGCCGACTCGATCGGGACTAGATGAATGGCAAGCGTCTTGATCGCGACGACGCGATGCAGATCGGTGTCAAAAGCGCGAAAGACCAAGCCCATTCCACCGCGGCCAACGAGTTCTTCTAGTTCATAGCGGCCCAGACGCCCAAGCAGCTCAGGATGAGTTGCAGGTTCCAGGAGTCGTT
Organism: Pirellulaceae bacterium; assembly: GCA_045105035.1. Taxonomy (GTDB): domain Bacteria; phylum Planctomycetota; class Planctomycetia; order Pirellulales; family Pirellulaceae; genus Aureliella. Next base: position 1,739 of record JBGCCZ010000073.1, read on the forward strand.
GCAAGGTCTCGATTTCATGTTCGACCAATTGCTGAGGTGCGTTTTGCGAGGCAGCCACTTGATCGGAAAGAGGGCAGATCGAGCCAGCAATATGCAACGTGGGACTGTGCCGGTGATCTTCGTAAAGTGTCGATGCTAGTGCGGCTTGGGAGCGCTGCCACCAAGTCGGTTCTCCGGCCAGCCACTCCAGAGTTGTCCTACACTGCGGGCAATCTGCGATGTGCTCCAGGAGTTCGTCCCGGTCAGAGTGGTTCGGTGGAGTTTCCAGGCATAGTTCGAGAAGCTCAATATCTGGGCAGCGAGCGATCGAGTTGGTTTCGGTCATTAGGTATCTCCTCCCGAATTGAGCTCTTGGTTCGAATTCGCGCTCGGAGCGTCCGAGGTCACGGGGTCGGTTTGCGGTTGCTCAGCGTTCTGCAAATCAGGCTCAGAATCAGGTAACGAGTCGTGACCTTCGAACAGTTTTTCAAGCCGTAGCACTTCAGTCCGCAACAGCTTCATGACTCGACTTCGTGCCACATACACGCTTCCAAGTGCCATACTGAGTTGCTCTGCGACCTGTCCGGACGCGTGGCCCTGGACTGTTGTCCGCTCAAAGGCCTCCCAAGTCGAAGACTGGACACGTTCTTTGACGACTCGTGCGGCGCGCTGGAAAAGCGAAAGTTGATACTCCTGCTCCAAGCTTTTCTCGAACGCAAGGATCGGATTCGAATCACCGTGCAGATCGTATGCTTCCGGAGACTCGACCAGGGTCGGTAGCTTGCCAATTTTACGGAAGTGGTCGGCAATTTGGTTTCGAGCAATCCGTGAGAGCCAAGTGCGAAAGGTCGCGTCCTTTCTTGAAGGGTCAAAGCGCTCCATCGCCCGGGCGACTGCAAACAGAATCTCTTGCGTAACATCCTCCGCGTCGGCAGGCTGAATTCGGTATCGCAGGGCGAGCGTGTACAGACAGGGTGCATAGATCTCAGCGAACTCATGCCAGGCTTGAACGTCGGCGGGTTCCGCCAATCGCACGATCAAGCTGACTCGAGTTTCCGGAAATCGATTCACGAATCTGCCTCGTCTGCGTGGATAGAGGGACTGAGCACTGTCTGTATTAGCAATGGTAGCCGCGATTCGCGCTGCGATTCTGCGGCATTTGGAAGTAGGGCAGGTCAGGGGCAAGCAATTTCCGTCTCCGGCTCTGGTAGGCCGACTCTCCCAGAATCCTTCGTGAAACTTGGAGAGGGTGAGTAACACGGCTTACGGGTTCAGCTCGCCGGTTCAAACTCAGGATCGCCCTTCAGTAAGACTACTCTCGCGGATTGGCTACGGAGCTTACACGAAAAACTCAAAAAACCGCTCATTCGGCCTTAGGCCAAACGCTCGCAGATGAAACACCGTACGCGTTGGCCGATACGTGTGACCAGGAGTGTGATGCTCGGTCCGTCTTCGGTGGCCAGTAGATTTTGGTAGCGACGTTGGAAGTGGTTGGCGTCGATTTTGAAACGCCGAGCCTTGACTTCGACAGAACCGGGCTTCAGTGCTCGAAGCCGCTTTCGAATCTTGCGATCATCCCATGATTCTACATCCAGGATACGAAACTGCTGGGTCCATGAAGTTTCGGAGAGTGGTTCGCGGGCGTGAAAATACCCTTGTACGTCTCCGAGTGCGGAGAGCTCATTTTGGCTTGCCCATGCTACAGCCAAATCCGAAGCATGAAGCGTCGCGTGCAAATCGAAGATCACGTCGCCTGGCTCTGCACCTTCTGATACCGCTACATCACCTATGCTCTCGCTATCGGTACCCTCGCCCGCAAAGTAACCCAATGCGACAAGCGGTTGGGAGAGACTCGGTGGGCTCGTGGAGTCGATGATCGCCGGTTCAGAACGTTTGTTGGCGAACATCGAAGGTAAGAGTACAGCGAATCTATCCGCGCCAACGCCCGAAGACGAGTGAAGCTGATTGCGCAGGAGTTCAGTGAGTTTGGTTTTTGCTTCGCCGAACAACAAGACTTGCTGACGGCACTCGGAGCCAACACCGATCCAGAGTCGTTGTGCTATTTGGCTGAGTTGCGATTCGGTACCTTCCGCAAAATCAGTACTGGGAGAGATTTTGATAAGTGCTCCTTGAGCTCGCGCTACGGCGGGCAGCAACTCCTGGATGCTGGGTGAAAAGTCGTCTTCGTAGGTCGACTTTGTTCCGCCATGTCGGCGATCGGGATCTAAGTGCAACCAAGTGTTCTCATCTGCAAGAGTGGTTAGCGCAGCGGGTATCCGTTCGCAGGCAAAAGCAACACTAGGTGCATCCGGAGTAGCACCGTTGTGCGCTGTATTGAATGCTGCGATCTGTAAGTTGATGGGATCTAAATCAACGCCCGTAGTTGGCCCACGGTGAGAGAGTGCAACCGTGTCCGCGCCGGCTCCGCAACAGCCGTCAATGATGGGAGAACCGTGCGGGAACAACGATGCCTTAAAGGTCGCGGACTGGGAATCGGAGGCTTGCGCTAGTGTTTTATCTGTCCACAACCAGCGTGGGGCATTGGGAAATCGCCGAGCGCAGCGGGGTTGGAAGGCGACTTGTTCCTTCAGCATCGAATTTTGCCAATCGTTTAGGTTGGGCAGAGTTTTCGTGTTGCCGAATGTGTATTGGCCTTCCAGAAGATACCGCGCCCCGGTTGAGCAAAGCCACTTCCAGCGTTCGATCTCGTCGTTGTCATCGTTCACTTTGAAGCTCTTCTTCGGCACTGCCGTTGTACGCTAAGGACTTGGTTGGACGCGAACACGACGGTCGTTCGCAGTGAAATCGATTAGCGAAAGTTTGCGGTTCGACGCTCGGTGAAAGTGCATGGATTGTAGTGCTGTTGTAATGCAAGCAAAGCCGCCTCAACCGCATTGCGGCAGTCGGTCGATAGCACAAGGGATCAGAGCAAAAGGGATCAGATTACGAACCGCATTGAATGGGACAATTGAGTATGCCGAAACCCTGGGTTGGTGCTTTGCTTTTAGCCTCCGCATTCGGAGTGCCCTTCTTTCTGTTCGAAACGCCAACAGGGCGCGGAATGGCGTCGATGTTCACCAGCCGCGAGGGCAGGCCTGCTGATTCGTCGTCCCCCATCGGTGGCGAGCAGTGGTGGCAACAGAGTTCGGTCGACAGCGGTTACTTGACTTCAAGCGCCGCGATGCCAGATCCACTTTCGGCTGCCGGCGGCGCATCGTCACAAGGACTTTCGCCCTCGGGAGCCGTGAACGCGCGAGTTGGCAGTTCGACGGCTTCTCCGCTTGGCACCGGTTATCGTCCTGTTCAAGCGCTTCGCGAAGTGGTGCGGTTCGACATTTCGCCGAATTGGATTCCGAATCGATTCCCACGCGTCAACACAGTGCTGTCGAACATGCAGTTGGACGGACTCCGCGTTCCGTTGGTGACCGGTACTCAGCCGACCGACTTGGCCGGCACGCTGACCTACTACTTTGATCGATACAAGAGAGTTCAGCGCGTCACGATTCATGCGGTAACGGGTGACCCAAGTCGTTTTGTGGCCGAGCTGCAGCATGCGTATCAGATGGAACAACAGCCTTCGCTTGGCGGTGGATTGTTCATGAAAAAGTGGAACGGTCGACCAGTGAGTTTGGTTTATACCGCACCTGCGCCCGTTTTAACGGAAAACAATCGGCACAGCCGTTATCAGTTCTTTGCGGAGCTGAATCAGCCGAGTCTCGAGTTTGGGATGAGCGAAGAGGCCCAGCAGCTATTGCAGGTCGGCAAGGATGCAGATCGCTGGTAGAAGTTGAGCCCATATTCGGGTGCAGAGAAACTACTTTCGCGATAGTTTCCGCCTACAGCGACTTTCTAAGAGGGTAAGACCCCTGAGCTTCGATGGCTAAGTACGATTGGCCGGGTTGCAGTTCGGTGAGCGTCTCTCGCGTGCCGCTGGGCCAGAGAATTTCAACTTCGATGGCAGGGCTTTCTGCGAGTGTGCTTGCGGGTATCGAAAATTGAAGCAAACGTTCGTTGCTGGCTGCGTAGCCGCTACCGGCCGTGAGCTGAAGCTGCTGTTGGTAGCTTCCGGCAGTCAGCTTGGCGATCGTGAAGAACGCGTTGCGATCGGAGTTTGTACCGACCAGCCGTAGTGTGATTGACTTGCCGGCCGTCGTCGATTCATTGCGAACCAAGCTAAACGGACTCTGCAAATCTCCGCACGCGACGTCCATCCGCCCGTCGTCGTCAAAGTCGAGAGTCGTCAGTGAGCGCCCCAGCACAAGACGGCTGAGGTAGTTGCCGTCTGCGGGTTGTAAAGCGAATCGACCAGTTCCGTCTCCCAAAAAGAACTGCGGTGGCATCTCCTCGGGGACTCCGATATGCGTGTGGTCGTCGATGTGCCCATTCAAGACGAAGAGGTCTTGGTTACCATCCAAGTTCGCATCGAGAAACTGCGTTCCGAAACCCAAGAGTGGGTTGGTCGACGCAACGGTACCACTGGCGGCTGACGCGTCGCGAAAGATGCCTGCCTCTTGTAGATACAGAGTGTAGTATTCGAGGTAAAAGTTGGTGACGTAGAGGTCAATTGCTCCGTCGTTATTGGCGTCACCGGTAGCAATGCCCATACAGGCCTGCGCGCTGCCGGCTTTGTCGTATGCCATGCCGGCTAGGACGGAATCGTTGGCCAGTGTAAACGCGTCTTCCGGGCTCGCAGCGGAATCGTTTCGCTCCACTGTACCGAATAGGTTTGCTTCCTGATCGACGGCGACAAAAATGCTAGGCATATCGTTGTCGTCCATTTTGAATGCGGAAATCCCTAACCCGTTGCCCTGCATTTCTCCGGTAGAATGCAGCGCTACGAAAGATCCGGAATCGGAAGGCGTCAGAATACGGTCCTCGGCAGGTTGGAATTCCAGCGGAGAGCAACCTCGTGGCTTGTTGCCAACAGAGCAAGTACGGGTGAAGACGTCATCGCCTTCGACGTAGTTGACTTCGTAAATTTCCGCCGTCCCATTTAAGTCGAGATCGGCGATCGCCGCGCTAACTGTCCACGCGTCCAAAGCGTCGATCGTAGAAGTCGCGTTCCAAAACGTTCCGTCTCCCGCGTTGAGCCACAGTTGGTTAGGACCAATATTGCAGACAATGATGTCATCGAAGCCATCGCCGTTTACATCCGCCGTGGAAACGCCTTGTCCAAACGAAAAATCTTCCAGCATGGCTAATTGGGTCGCCTTGTTAAACTCGATGCCGAACTCGTTGGAACTTGGAATCCCTTGGAATAGCTGGTCTTGGTGAGAGGCCGAATCGGGGCTGGGTGGGAAGTCGCCGGCTTGAGAGAAGAATATATCGGGCTTGCCATTCAAGTCGTAGTCGAAGACTCCGACGCCTCCGCCGGTAATCTCGAAGATCAAACGCCCATCGCGATTTGCGGCCGTGTTGCTGTCGAAGGTAAAGTCGATACCGACATCCGTTGCGACGTCGCGGAAAGCGGTGTTGCCCACATTCGCAAAGTTGGAAACAGCGCCGCTTGATTTTACCGAAGGGAAAACGCCCTCGGCGGCTAATTCGGCAATGTCCGGGATGGAGAACCGCGTGAACAGCTCAGGATTCTGGGTGACTAGATTGAAGTCGGGCAACGTGTGTGGTGTAGCACCAGTGATGACGTACTTTTGTGTGATCTCGTTTACCAGGGGCGCTGGCCAATTCAGGTTCTTGTTGATCGATTGCGCGATGCTACTCCAACCAATACACTCCCAGGCTCGCCCGAGTTGCGATGCCAGAGTGGCGATCTCCTGCATGATTTCGGTGTCATTTTGCGTTTTGTATATTCTTTCCAACGCGATGTTTAACTTTTGCAGTTTCTGAGCTCGATCCGAAAACTCGTTCGCCTTCTCAAACTCATTGAAGCTAGGCAGCATCTGGGCCATGCTTTGGTGTGCCGGCAAGTGGTTCGGATCGAGGCGAATGCATTCGGCCAAGCAACGTAACGCCGATTTGGATTTGCCCACGGATCGTAGGACACGAGCTTTGATGTACCAGATGTCGGCGTTCTGTTGAGCCTGAGCCGGTAGTTGACGATCCCAAGTCGGGAACATCGCAGGGTTCGATTCGGCAATGATCTCACCCAGTTGGACATGAGCCTCCACCAATTTTGGTAGCTCTAGCAGCACTTGTCCGAGGAGTTGTTCGGCTTGGGAGAAATCCGCCTTGGCAACTGCGATTCGCGCGAGTCCTAGTTTTGCGAGTGGGTCGTTTGGCGAAGCAGCCAGAATGCCCTGAAGTGATTCTTCAGTCCAAGTGTCCTTGGCGACATTTCCAATCAGCATCAAGTAATCGGGGCGAACACGCTGGGCTCGAATCATGCTCATCGTGTGGGTGAAGCCATCGCGGCGAAGTCCGACGGCATTGCAAACATCGATCATTCGCTCATGTGCAGAAAGATAGCGAGGGTCGGCTTCCAACGCGGCTTGCAAAGCTTGATAAGCCTGCAGGGCCTGTTTGCGAAAGAAATGGATTTCGCCTGTTGCCCAGCGCGCGATCTTGGCATCCGCGGCTGAAGCAGGCACTTTGCCGTAGTACTCGATAGCCGAGTCGAAGTCTTCGATCTTGGACGCGGCTTCTCCCGCAACGAGCCAGGCTTCAGCGGTCGCGTTCACATCGGTTGGATCCGACTGTTCCGCGATCTGCTGGGACAACTCGATGGCTTCTTGGAAATCGCCGAATTCCAGGGCTCTTCGCGCGCTAGCCAGAGAAGCAGGTCTGCCGGAGGATCCGATGCCTCCAGCCGGAAACAGCACGACCCCCGCGATGAGCCCGATGGCGATCAGCCCCAGCAGGATGACGATTAGCATTTTCCTCATCGGTTTTAATATCCTTTCGAGATTCCTTCATTCCCAGGTGGTCGCTGGAGCTGCCCTGCCGCTCTTCGCCCCGACACATCGTTTTAGGCGGATTTTGGATCTCGGTAAGATCTGGTCCGCCGCAAGCCTCAAGCTAGGCTGAGAAAGTCGATTGTCCTAGTCCTGTAGTGGGGTGTGGTGGCCGGTCTGTTCGTTTTCTCCAACCACGATACGGCTTTCGAAGTTGGCGGGGTTCCACTAAAATTTCCGAAAATTCTCTCCAATGGCACGGCGCGAGCTAGCCACCGCGAGAATTCGAGGCCATTCAGTAGAGCAGAATCCTAGGTGGAAGCGATTTTTGCTAACCATTGAAGATGACTGCAATTAGTAAGCAAATCTCACATGGGCTCAACCACGCCAGCGTAGCTTCAATTGGCAGAGCACCGCATTCGTAATGCGGGGGTTGCGGGTTCGATTCCCGCCGCTGGCTCTAGGAATCGCGCCCCGTGGCATGTGTGACGGGAAAAGCGGACTAAAACCATTTTGTTGATCGAGCTAGATCAGAGAACGAAGGTTAAAGAGGTTCACATCGGATGTCGGAAGCTCCCACTCAAGACGTACACGAAATGGTGGTTTCGAACCACTCATTCGGCCCGGCTGAAATCAAGACGATCTGCAAGACGATCGCCGAGGATTATAGCCAGCTTGGCATTCTCAAGGACGCTGTCAATGAACTAGGTCAGGTCACGGATCGGAGCCCTGCTCAATCAGTGCGACTCGGAGTCTGCCAGTACCTCGTCGGCAAGTTTGAAGAAGCGCGCGAGACGCTGACTCATGCGGACGGAAGCGCGCTCGCTTTGTTCTACTTAGCCAAAGCTCAGTTCCAGCTCCACGATTCGGCTGGTGCCTTAGAAAAATTCGAAGCCGCCAAAGCTGCTGGCTACGACGGAGACTTGTGCCAGGTCGCAGTCGCAGAAATTCTGCGCTACCAAGGTAAGCTCCAGGATGCGATGGATATCCTGGACAACATCTTTGGGCCAGCCGAGCAGACGGCTGAGTACAACTATCAACGCGGTGCGACCGTGGCATGTCGCGATGCCAATTTTGACGAAGTGTTGCGTCTATACAACCGAGCGATCCAGTACGATGACCAGCATCCTGGGGCGTTGTTTGGATTGGCACTTGAGAACGATCGCAAAGGGAACGACTCCGAGGCTTTGCTACTTTACGAGCGTGCTGCTTCTTGCTTCCCATCCCATATTGGAACGCTGCTGAACCTCGGCATCTTGTACGAAGATCGCAACGATTTTGGAAAGGCACAGGCTTGCTACAAACGCGTCCTAGATGTCTTCCCGGATCATCCGAGAGCTAGACTGTTCATGAAAGACGCATCGGCGTCGGGCAACGTCTTCTACGATGAAGACTCGGCTCGACAGTCGGAGAGAATGGCTCAACTGCTGGCCGTTTCGGTGAACGACTTTGAGTTGTCGGTGCGAAGTCGGAATTGCCTGCAGAAGATGGGCATCGATACGCTCGGCGACTTGGTTCGAACTTCCGAGCAACAGTTGCTCTCTAGCAAGAACTTCGGCGAAACGAGTTTGGTCGAAATTCGGGAGATGTTGACCTCACGCGGACTGTCACTCGGACAAATGCAGGACGCTCAACGCGAGCCGGATCCACCACTCGACTTGTCCGGCATGACTCCAGATCAACAAGCTATCCTTGATCGTCCAATCTCCGAATTGAATCTTTCAGTTCGAGCTCGGAAGTGCATGGTTCGGCTTGGTATCAACACCATTTCGGAATTGATCCGCAAAACCGGTGATGATCTTCTGGAGTCGAAGAACTTCGGGGTGACTAGTCTCAACGAAGTTCGCGAGAAGTTGACTGCAATGGAACTCAAACTTCGAGGAGATTGATCCACTCTTGGATGCCAGATGGTTCTCATCTCGCGTCCCTGTTGATCTACTCGAGCTAAGAAATTCTCAAACCGGCGAGCATGTGTTCGCCGGTTTGTTTTTTGGACTGTCACTCAATCGTTCTTGATCCGGCAAGTAAACAAAATGGCTGAAGGATTCGGTTTTGATCTTCTGAAGTCGGATGGTGAGACCAAAGCGCGGCTTGGGAAGTTGCGTTTGCCTCGAAATGAGGTCGACACGCCTGTCTTCATGCCCGTTGGAACGGTGGGCACTGTCAAAGGGCTCACGACCGACCAAATTGAATCGACTGGGGCCAAACTCATTCTCGGAAACACGTACCACCTCGCCTTGCGACCCGGCAGCGAGTTGGTTGAACAACTCGGCGGCTTGCACGAATTCATGGGCTGGCAAGGGTCTATTCTCACGGACAGTGGTGGGTTTCAGATCTTCAGTCTTTCGAAGTGCAACCAAGTCACGGAGCACTCGGCAGTCTTTCAGTCGCACATCGATGGAGCCAAGTTGGAGCTGACTCCGGAAGAGTCGATCAAGATCCAGGAGCGATTAGGCAGCGACATCGCGATGGTTCTAGATCATGTCGTTGCACTGCCTTCTTCGCGTGAGTTGGTCGAAGAGGCGATGCAACGCTCGACTCGTTGGGCGGAACGCAGCTTGAATGCGGCGACTCGTCAACAACAGGCGAAATTCGCAATCGTCCAAGGTGGTTTGGACGAGGGATTGCGCGAGCAGAGTGCCAAAGGGCTAACTGCATTTCCATTCGATGGCTTCGCAGTAGGTGGGCTGAGTGTTGGCGAGCCGCCTGCGGAGATGGTTCGAGTCATCAACAGTACGACTCCGCACCTTCCCACTGAAAAGCCTCGTTACTTGATGGGCGTTGGCCGGCCAATTGATTTGCTCGAGGGAATTGCGGGCGGTATCGACATGTTCGATTGCGTTATGCCAACGCGAAACGGACGCAATGCTCTTGCGTTTACGTGGGAGGGCCAAGTGCGGCTGCGGAACGCCGTGCATCGCGACGACTCGCGACCTCTGGACGAGACCTGCCCATGCTTGGCATGCCGTCACAGCCGAGCGTACTTGCGACACTTGTTTGTCGCCAAAGAAATGCTTGGGCCGATCCTGGTGACTCACCATAATCTGACTTTCTACCAACTCTTGATGGCTGAAGCGCGAAAGCAGATCGCTGCTGGAACATTCTCTACTTGGTTGGCGACTCAACGAGTTCGATTGGGTGGACAAGAAGAGTCCGAATCGTAGCTCAATTCGCTTTTCTGGCACTGAGGATTGCTCTGCGTGGTCCAGGATAGCCTTCGACAGTGCGTGTTGGATCGTTTGGATCGAGGAAGTCACCGAGGGATTCGAAGGTCATCCAATCGGTGCGCCGCTGCTCTTCGGTGGTCGTCGGACTTTCATCGAGGACTGTTACAGAATCGAAGCCAGTGCGTTGAAGCCAAAGTCGGAGCATGGGCACTGAAGGGATGAACCAAGTGTTTCGCATCTTGGCATATCTGCTCTTGGGGACCAGGACAGTCTCTTCAGTATCGTCGATGACGAGCGTTTCCAGGACGATTTTGCCATGGCGTTTCAGGGTTGAATGGACTTTCTTGAGATGGTCAATCGGGCTGGTGCGGTGGTAGAGCACGCCCATCGAAAACGCGAGATCAAAACAAGCCAAATCGTTGGGGAGTTCTTCGTCAGTGCACGGGATGATGGAGTGTCGCGATCGATCCTCATTTGAAGCAAATTTCGCAAGGACTTCGTACTGCAGCACATACAGCAGGGTAGGATCGCAACCAACGACGTTGGAAGCGCCGGCGCCTAGCATCTTCCAGCCGTAGTATCCGTTGCCGCATCCGATATCGAGGATATTCTTACCGGCGAAATCAATGTGCGGAGCGAGGCGAACCCATTTCAAATCGGAACGCCATTCGGTGTCGATGTGGATTCCGAATAAGTCGAACGGCCCTTTGCGCCACGGATGGAATTCCATCAGTGTTGCTGGCAGCTTCTTTAATTGCTCTGCACTGAGTTCACCACGCAGGGCGACGGATGGTTCATTCAACTGCCACGAAACGCGTTTCGCTTCTGGCAGAGCGTTCCAGGCCGCCATCCATTTGGGTAGAGTGCCATGAGACTGTTCCTTGAATCGTTGCGCGCACAGTTCGGCTACCTGTTTGGCCCAACCGGATTGTCCGAGCGACTCAAGGGAACGCTGGAGGGGAGTTCGATCTAAGAGCGGCGACATAGAAGAGGCCTAGGTTTTGCTTAGTTCAAGCAGCTCATTGGCTGCCACGCCGATTGCGGAGGTTTCTTCCGCCGATAGCTCACCTAGCATGGGTAGCATCGGTCCCGTGTTGGCAATTCCCGCCAACTCCATCGCTCGGTGAAGGACTCGAATAGGATTGATGGAATTCCGAAGGTCTTCAAGTCCTTCAAATTTCGCACGTAGAGCTTCGGCGTCGCCAAAGCGACTTTCCTGGATTGCATGAAGTACGTCCATCGACATCCTCGGATTTACGCAAACGCAACCACTCGTAAAGCTGCCGATTTCAAAATCTCGCATGTGGACAATGGCTGGCTGCTCTCCAATTCCGCTGACCACAATATCACTCGGGACTTCTGCAAGGACCTCGCGAAGATAAGTGTCTTCGGATGGATCGTCACGAACGACGGCGTACTTAATCCAGCTAATGAGTCCACTGTCGTACATTTTGCGTACGGTCTTGGGGGGTAACCAGCGATCATGTTTGAGGTACAAGACCACTGGCTTAGCGTACTTCTCTGCGAATCGCCGAATGCCCGAAGCAATGCCGGCCGCATCCGAGATGTCGCGTTGCGGCAAAATCATGACTGTCGGGAAATCGAACTCGGCCAAGACGTCCGCCTGATCCATCATCGTTCCGTAGGCAGGTCCTACGGATGGGATCATCAGGGAACTGGAGGCCGCATTGTCCTGCAAAGTCTGAAGCACTTGGGCGTACTCGGAGAGGCGTGCGTGGTAAAGAACCGCATTCCCTCCATACAGAAACGAGGTGACACCACCGGATTCGATGAAGCGGATGATCTTCGCGTTTTCCTTGTCACAAATTCGCAGCGAGCTGTTGCGGGCCAGTGGAGGTACAGCGATAACGCTACTGGCGAGCCGCGCTGGAGTGATTGGGGAGGTGTCCATAGTGAATCTCTGTTGGTTCTGTGGCCGGTCGAGCTTTACAATCAAACGTCGAACTACAAATTAGCATCGCCTGAAGATTTTACTGATAGGAACCTGTTTGTGGCAGCTCACACAGGACAATTTCAATGGGTGCTCTGTAGTTGGTTCGTAGTCGGCGGGATTGGGACCGCTCTGTTGTACTGAACGGCACGGGAGTTGTTCCATCCATCGAGGGGAAAACGGTCGCTGACATCCTGGCGCGAACAAACTAGAATTGAGGGTACTCTGACTAAGGAGGGAGACACTCTGTAGATCGGGCTGTTCGAACGGAGCATTCTGTACTTTACTGCTCCGGTCTCTGTTTCTCCTTCTTTCGTCCGCGGGTTTCGTAGTGCGGATCTTTCCTCTCTCCTCAATTGTTGATGCCGCCTGCGCATGACCAGCATCTTAGGCATTTCCGCTTTCTACCATGATTCTGCCGCAGCTCTTGTGGTGGATGGAGAGATCGTTGCCGCCGCGCAAGAAGAGCGTTTCTCGCGAGTGAAGCACGACTATCGTTTCCCGCAGAATGCAATTGACTTCTGCTTATCCGAAGTAGGTTTGGAGCCGAAGGACTTGGACTACGTCGGCTTCTACGACAAGCCGCTAACCAAATTTGAGCGGCTCTTGGAAACCTATTTAGCTTTTGCACCGCGTGGATATCGGTCGTTCCGCCAGGCTATCCCATTGTGGTTGAAACAAAAATTGCACTTGCCGAAAGAAATGCGTCAGGGACTGCCAGGCTACGAAGGTAAGTTCATCTTCACTGACCATCACGAGTCGCATGCGGCAAGTGCTTTTTTGCCGTCGCCTTTTGACGAGGCGGCAATCATCACCGTCGATGGAGTGGGTGAGTGGTCGACGACTTGTATTGGAAAAGGCTCGGGCAACCGTATCGAGCTTCTGACGGATTTGCGATTTCCGCATAGCCTCGGGCTCTTGTATTCCGCGTTTACTTTTTACACCGGTTTTCGCGTGAACAGTGGCGAATACAAGGTGATGGGCTTAGCACCGTACGGACGACCGATTTTCAAGCAGAAGATTTTGGACCACCTGATGGAGTTGAAAGAGGACGGCTCGTTCCGGATGGACATGAGCTATTTCAACTATTGTCAGGGACTGACGATGACTTCGCCAAAGTTTCATGCGCTGTTTGAAGGAGAACCTCGTTCGGCAGAGTCTGAGTTGACTCAACGGGAGATGGATCTTGCGGCATCTGTTCAAGCGGTGACTGAGGAGGTGATGCTGCGAACCGCGCAGCAGGCTTTTAAAGTTACGGGTTGTGAGAACTTGGTGATGGCAGGAGGCGTGGCGTTGAACTGTGTCGCCAATGGTCGGATCTTGCGTGAAGGTCCCTTTGAGAAGATTTGGGTACAGCCTGCTGCGGGCGATGCAGGTGGAGCGCTTGGTACGGCCATGTTCGTATGGCACCAGCTTTTAGAGAAGCCGCGTGAAACTAGTTCCGTGAGCGGCGATTTTCAGTCTGGTTCGCAGCTTGGTCCCTGTTTTGCGGAGCAGGATATCGTTCCGCTGTTGGAGCACGAGAAAGCCAATTTCACGACATTCCCCGACGACGAAGAACTCTGCGAGTGCATTGCCGATCTGATCGCGGATGAGAATGTGGTTGGTTGGTTCCAGGGACGCATGGAGTTTGGGCCACGTGCGTTGGGGTGTCGGAGTATTCTTGGAGATGCACGCAGCAGCAAGATGCAGTCGGTCATGAATCTGAAGATCAAGTTCCGGGAGTCCTTTCGGCCGTTCGCTCCCATTGTGTTGCGAGAGCAGAGCCACGAGTATTTTGATTTGGGTGACGATCATGAGTCACCCTATATGCTGGTCGTTGCTCCGTTACGAGAGAAACATCGGAAGGAGATGGCGGAGGGTTACGAGGAAGCCTTCGGTATTGAAAAGCTGAACTTCGAACGCTCTAGCATTCCCGCGATCACCCATGTCGACTTTTCTGCCAGGGTGCAGACTGTGGATCGGGAGCGAAACGCATTGTTACATCGTTTGATGTCCGTGTTCTATGAAAAGACGCAATGCCCTGTACTGATCAACACGAGTTTCAATGTGCGTAGTGAGCCGATCGTCTGCAGCCCGGAAGACGCGTATCGGTGCTTCATGATGACTGATATGGACGTCTTGGTGCTGGGCCGGACCGTACTTTTGAAGGCCGAGCAGCCGTCGGTTTCGGATGCCGACCGCGAAGAGCACTTGTCGCAGTTTCAATTGGACTAAAGCTGAGCTTGGCCTCCTAGGCCTATGTAGAGGTATTGAAGTGGCACTTGTTGAAATGAATTGGAAGCCGGCGGAGCGGCAGTTGAGGCAGTTCGCCTGCCTCTGCGTCCCGCTATTGCCGCTCATTGCCTGGCTCTGGTCCGCTTCGATTTGGGGCATCACCATCACGGCAACCATTGGGGTTTTGCTCGGAGTTGTGGGAAATATCCGGCCGCGATGGGTCCAGCCAGTGTTTCTGGGCCTTACGTTGATTACCATACCTTTGGGTGTGGTAGTGGGTGAGCTAGCGTTGCTTTCCATCTATGCCGGTGTATTCGTTCCCCTAGCGATATTGTTCCGTCTCCGCGGCCGAGACCGACTGCGGGTGCGAGTGGGGGAGGGAGCCGAGTCCGTGGATCCGGAGAGCTTCTGGCAGAGGAAGTCCCCGCCTAAGTCACTAAGGAGCTACTACCGACAGTCATGACCGAGCAAGATCAAGAATCTGAGTTTGAGCGTTTGGAGTCGGAGAAAGAGCTTTCTTTGATCGGGGAGTTTCTGGTTTTCATTCGAGAGAACAAAGCCTGGTGGATGGTCCCCATTTTGTTGACGCTGGGTGCTGTTGGAGCACTCGCCTTGTTGACTTCCACTGGAGCAGCGCCGTTCATTTACACCCTTTTCTAGCTTTCGCCCTTTAATTCCAATTTCCGAGCGCTCACCGTTACCGGGCAAGACGAGGCGGTCGTTTGCCCGCATGTTCAGTCTGTGACTCCTATTCTCCTTACTGTCCCTTTCTAGTCCGCTCTCGGTCTTCGTTTTAGTTAGCTTTGCGTCCTATGGCATCCGCACTGGAATCTGAACTTCGAACAGAATCGATTGAATGCGTCGATTGCTGGAACGAGTTCGTGGAGCAGCATCCATACGGGTCGATTTTTCACACGCAGGCGATGGTCCAGGCGTATCGGGAAACGCCTGGTTATGAGCCGATCGCCATCGCCTGTCGGGAAGAGGGCCGCATCATAGGACTGCTTGTTTCGGTGAAGATCAATTCGGTTGGTGCTCTGGCAGGACGGCTAGGTACTCGATGCGTAATGTTCGCAGAGCCGATAGTTTGCGAGGGACCGGCCGGTATTCGAGCGTTTCGTGAGCTATTGGCGGAACATGATCGGAGGGTTGCAAATCATGTGATCTTCAGTGAGATACGCCCTTTGCAGATTCACGGCTTGTCGCGTGACCTACTGGTGAGCCAAGGGTACGAGTATTTCGACTATCACAATTACGTATTTGACATAGATCGTGAGCCTGATGAGATCTTTAAGTCCTTGCATTCGAAACGAAGGAACAACTTGAGAGGAAACGAACGCAAGGGTTTGACCGTTCGCGAGGGCGTAAGCTCGAGTGATTGGGATGTCTTCTACAGCCACCTAGAGGCAAGCTACCGGCGTTCGCGGATTCCTTTGGTTGACCAAGAGCACTTTCGATCGACCTATGAGAACTTGACTCAAGATCGGTGCCGACTGACGATTGCCGAGCTGAAAGGAGAACCCATCGGTTCGGCTTGTCATTTGATGCACAAGAACCGCGTGTATTGTTGGTACGCGGGTACAAAGCGAATGCCGGGGGTCTACGCCCAAGTCTCACTGGTCTGGGAAGCGATGCAGTGGGGAGCATTACACGGGTTTGAGCTCTATGACTTTGCCGGTGCTGGCTGGGACGGCGAAGATTATGGTCCAGGTACTTTCAAAGCACGTTTTGGAGGCGAGCATTTGAAGATTTCGCGGTACCGAAAAGTCTACTCCGATTGGAGGATGAAAGTAGCCGAGTTCGGCTACAACGTCTCGAGAGCTTGCCAGAAGATTCTGCCAAATCGCTAGATGCGTTTTGCCAAGGTATTTAGCTTGCAACTGGTTTGGCTGTTTGCCCGAGGGAAACTATGGGAATCCGTAGTAGGTCGCTTGCTCTTCGTCCTGCGGTCGCGGCTTTATGACGCCATTATGAAGATCGAGTAGAGTGCCCGGTAGCTTGTCCGCGGCCAGCCGAAATAGATTTTTTTCGATTGTCCGGACGCTGTCCGTCTCACTCAGCGGCATTGCCATTTGTGCCAAGATTGGCCCATCGTCGATACCCGGAGTCATCAAGTGAATGGTGACTCCGGTTTGTGATCTCTTGTGCTTGCGTATCCAATAGGTGGGCATGGGCCCGCGGTATTCGGGCAAGAGCGACGGATGGATATTGATTGCCGTGCAATCGAGTTGTTCCAATACTGGTTTCCGCAGAATGTTCTTGCAGACACAAACAATCAAGTACTCGGCTTCTGATTCCGCTAAATGGTCGCGGCAGTTTTTCGCATTCATGTTCTGAATTAATGAAAACGGAACCTGCTTCTTGGTTACGAGTTCAAAACAGTTTTGCGGTTGAAGTTCGGTACCAGTGATCTTGGCGATTCGGGTTTGCACGTTCCGAAAGATCAATCCAAGAAGCTTTTCGAGAATACGCCGTACGCCGTGTTGTCTTAGAGTCTGAAAAAACGATCGCTTGGTGTCAGCAAGCGTATCGAAGAAGTAGACGTGCTTCAAATCGATGTCTTGCGAATCGATCAGAGATGCGAGCACCGATTGATTCACCTCGGTAGTGAGGTTTGTCAAGAACGCAACTCGAATTGGGGCCTGCGATTTCATTCGGAGTGCTGGTTTCAAGGGTTCGTCGAAACGGTCGCGTTCGTGTTGGAAGGCGTTTCGAACGGTTCAAACTTCAAGACGAATTCCGATACGGCCTGCCCAACAATTTGGTGCCCCGATTCGTTGAAGTGGACGTCGCTTTCGAAGTAGTGTTCTTTGGATAGATGGTTCGAAAGATCGAGGAATCGGATGTTTTCCCTCATGCAAAGGTCTCGGACGAACTTGGGCTTGGTATCGTCGCCTGCAGCCAATTCATCGCGGAAAGGAATGATCACGATGCCAAACTCGACTTCTGCTTTGTCACTATCTCGCGCCATCAGCGAAAGCAGTTGATCCGTGATCTTCCTTTTCGTTTCTTCATTGACTTCCACCGCGTTTTTAGATGTCGGCCCGAACTCAACGGCCGTTAGCGACTGCAGCTTGTTCTTGAGGAGGAAGACTAAATGCGAAGACTCGTACATCCATCGCTGAAGTTTTTTCGCATGAACTTTCCATACTGGCTCTTCATTTGAAACTAATTGAACTTCCTGGTTCTCATCCAAGAAAGCGAACGAGGGCCTGAGGTTGTCTTCAAAGTCGTTGCCGCAATAGAAAAAGAGCAGTGCCAAATCGGGATCGACATTGGGTTGGTAGCGAAGGAAGGCTTTCAACTCTTGTGCCGTTGAGTAACCCTGCGAGCCAATAACGCAGGCATCCCAGCTCTTATTCTGTTCCTTCAAGGACTTCTTTATGTGAAACGGAAACGTCTGATTGAATGGGACCTCAAGACTCTCGATAAAGGAATCGCCGATCATCATTAGTCGGCGCCCATTGATTGGTTTCGCAGGAACATTGTCGTCCCGGAATCCAAGGTTGTTGTATTGGAAATCGACACGAATGTTGTCGGCGCTACGGATGTAGGTACCACGACCAAACGGGCGGCCGGTCCAGCCGAGCTGAGAATCGTAAACGGCGAGGCGTTTTGTCTCTTGAGAGACAAACAGCCTCAAGCCAACTTCGCACAGGAGTAAACCGATTCCAATTCCGAAAAGCAGGGTGAAAAGTCGGACGGTCAAAGCTCGGACGTTCCATTTCATGGAAGTCTTGCTACCGTCCGCAGTTCTTTCTGATGTTTTGGATTTTGTGACGACCGACACAACTTGAGCTCAATGTATTGCGAAATGTCTTGGTGGCGTAAGCCATGGTGTGGAGCACGGAAGTCACTCGTCCATATTCTGCTTTAAATCTGCGCAAAGAGCGCGGAAGGTGGCAGGTTGCTCCCCGTTGAGGATAATTGCTGGGGACCGCGTGGAGTACTTGGGTAGCCCCAAAAAGCGGCGATTCCACTGAGCCTTTCTCTGAAAAGTTGGCAGCAATGGAGTGTTTCAGAGTGGTGGAAAGTTCCTGAGTCACCGACACATGCAATTTTGCCTGTTGGTGTGGAAAAGTGTTACAGATCTATCTTTGATGCATCGAGATCGAGTGGAGTAGTCCTGTGACGCTGTTGTGGCTAATCTAGGCGAGACAGGTTGGTGAGCGGCTTTAGGGTGTGGAGTGAGGGGCTGAATCTGTGCTCCAGGGATGAAAATCTCGTGTTGTTCGTCGTTGGTTGGCTCACAAATTCGCTTGGATCTACGTAACGGAGCGAAATGAGCACTTGCGTTACTCCGATACTAACTCAGAAACGATCTTGAGAAGCCGAAATTCGAGTTGAAGAACTGACAGTCAGTGAGCACATGGAAAATATAGACTTTCAACCTCGGACACGCCTAGTTTTTGGTGCGGACGCGATCGACAGGCTTGGCGAATTGGCATTGGAGCTCGGAGCGACTCGGGTGCTGATGGTTTCGGATCCAGGGGTAGTGGCCGTCGGGCATTTCCAGCGCGGAGTCGATGTCCTCCACAAATCCGGTTTGCATGTCGAAGCGTTTCATGGAGTGCATGAGAATCCATCGACTCGAGACGTCATGAATGGAGTGGAAGTTGCCAAAGAGGTTCAGCCGGATCTACTCATTGGATTGGGCGGAGGTAGCGCTATGGATTGCGCGAAAGGCATCAACTTCATTCATTCTTGTGGCGGCAAGATGGAAGATTATTGGGGGGTTGGGAAAGCGACCTCAGAAATGCTGCCGATGATTGCGGTTCCGACTACGGCAGGTACTGGCAGTGAGGCTCAATCGTTTGCGTTGATCAGCCAGGAAGAATCGCATGTGAAGATGGCCTGCGGTGACATTAAGGCCGCTTGTCGGATAGCGGTTCTTGATCCGAAACTGACTCTGACGCAGCCCGCAAAAGTGACCGCACTGACGGGCATTGATGCCGTTTCCCACGCACTCGAATCCTATGTCACAAAGCGACGCAACACACTGAGCGCCTGTTTTAGCCGACAGGCCTGGCAGCGGCTCTGTGTTGGTCTGCCTCGAGTTATCGAGACGCCGGGAGACTTAGAGGCGCGTGGCGAAATGCAACTCGGTGCCTTTTTTGCCGGCCTGGCGATCGAGACCAGTATGCTGGGTGCGGCCCACGCATTGGCGAATCCGTTGACTGCACGCTATGGAATCGTGCATGGCCAAGCTGTGGGGATGATGTTGCCGACCGTGATTCGATTCAACAGCGAAGAAGTTGAAGGTTGGTACAAAGATCTTTGGCGGGATGTCGAAGAGTCGCCGCTTGGGCAAGAGTCGCGGCGAGAGAATGCGAGTGACTCGCTCTCAAGGTTTGTGCATCGACTTGTACAGTTATGCGGATTGAAGACTGAGCTCGCACAAGTGGGCGTTGAGGAAGATTCGCTAGATCAGCTCGCCGAGGATGCAACCAGCCAATGGACCGGGACGTTCAACCCGCGGCCGCTAACTCAAGCCGATTTTCGAGAACTGTATCATCAGACCTATCAGGTTCGTGAGGTAGGGTAGTGGTGTCCAGGTATCCTCCGGGAAAGTGAATAACCGCAAATTGGATTCGATTGATCAACTTGATATCGATTCCAATTGCGGCCTTAACACGGCATTTCTCTTGGGGTGATCCGAGGCAATCAAGCCTAGAGATCTGAGCCAACCTTTTGAGCCCCCTTCACCTGAGGTGCCTTGTCTGCCTGCTTGATGCTCAAGTCGGCATAGATCACGCGGAACTTCGACTGACTGCTTGGCTTGTACCAGAAGATTGGAGTATCCGAATCACCGGGTTTGGCATCTGCACCCGCATATTGCGAGTCGTTCTCAGCCATCAGTGTCATAGTGAAAGTAAATCCTCGGCTGAAACTGACTGTTTGGTTTTGCAATTCTTGAAGGTCGGGTTGGCCGTCTTTCATACGCTCTTGAATGTAGCTTTGCATGGTTTTCGTGAGACCAGAAATCCCCAACGATTCTGGGTACTTACCGGAGAAGTCACTGTAGAGCTTCAATGTTCGGAGCAAGTCATCCTCGGTAGGTAGCTCTCCTGCGTCGACCTCTGTTTGCCTCAATTCGTATCCATCAGGAACTTCCAAGCTGAACAACGATGGGTC
Organism: Pirellulaceae bacterium; assembly: GCA_045105035.1. Lineage (GTDB taxonomy): Bacteria > Planctomycetota > Planctomycetia > Pirellulales > Pirellulaceae > Aureliella. Next base: position 22,036 of record JBGCCZ010000073.1, read on the forward strand.
GATATCGATATTCGGTTCGTACCCCGTTATCAGGACGGAGGTGTCGTAGCCTGGCAGTGGGTATTCGATACGAACTGGGGTTTGTGTCTTAGGGTCGGCCCAGATGGTCAACGTCATATCGCTTATCTGGACTTGGAAACCACTTAGTGACTTGCCGTCGAATTCCTGTTCGCCCAGCATCTTGGGATTAGAAGGTTGTTCGGACTCAAGCAGACTTCGGAAACTCTCGAACGGGTTCGAGCTTGACTTTGAGAGGTCTGCGTCAGTCTTGATTGTCGCCAGACTTGCAGTACGAAGCTTCTCATTTAGAACGAGTACCTTCTTTCGCTTCAAATCTCGAATCGAAATTTGGTCGCCAAATTTTTCCCGAACTGCACCATCGTATTGAAGGACCTCAATCTCCTGAGTGCCTCCAGCCGATTCGAATTGCATTTTGTATTTGGCCGTTTCCGCAGAGACAATTTTCTTCAGAATCTCATCGATAGCTAATGCGGGCGTCGACAATTGGAGAAAGAACGCGATGCAAATAAGACTTGCGGCAAGTCCGGTAAAGTGAGGGATTTTGTATTTCATTAGGGTCTGTCCAATTGTTTGTTTTGGTCTGGTAGGATTCGAACTGACCTGGGGAGAGCCGGTCGGTCGAGCGTCTAGCTTTTCGAGCAGCTCACGCTTCAGTGACTCTTTGTGCCGATCAGTTTCGCTTACGTTGATCGGGAGTTGGCTGAAAAGCTGCTCCCAGTTTTTGTGTTCGTCTTTCGTCATGATTGGGAGTCCCTTTCGACGGTTGGCGAAGAAACATCCTTGGAGCACTCTTGGTTTATAGATTTCCGCTCCAATCCGTTGGCTCCTTCGGCTTGGAGGTCCTCGCGCATTTTGATCAGCGCTCGTCTGAGGCGGGCACGCACTGTTCCCGGTTTCATGTCGAGCGTGAGGGCAATCTCGTCGTGGGAGGCTTCGGAGAAGAATCGCAGCGAGATAATCGACTGGTCTACTGTGGTTAAAGACTGAATCGCTTTGTAGACAGCTTCCCAGTCGAGCTCGGTTGAGATTCCAAGTGCTTCGGTGGCCTGTTCCACATTGACCCGTCCAAGCTGAACAGCAGCTTGGAGCAACTCTTGCCGACGAATCGCTTGCCGCAAATGGGCGTTGATCTCGTTTGTAGCGATTCGAAAGATCCAACGTCGAAATTCCTCTACGCGCCGGCCTGGAAAACTAGGCAACGCTGATACCATTTTCAGGAAAATCTCTGAAGTCACGTCTTCAGAGAAGGCGCGCACCACCAGCCGTCGCATGCAGAATGCGAAAATCATGGGGTAGAAGTGGTCGAACAGCTCTCCCAAAGCGGCTTTGTCGCCCTTGGCTCGCTGGACCACCTCGTCAGTTAGGTTCGGTGGAAGGTGCGTCATTCTGTAAGTATCAATGCGCGAGTTTCTGCTTTGTTACAACGAACTGGGGATCTTTTTTAAAAATGATTTCGTTGCGATGAAAGAACGCTCCATTTGAGAGGAACGCTGAGCCTACAGGGTTTCGTTCAACTCTCCGTTGGCCGTTGCACCAAGCGAGAAAGAATCTTGTAAACTTCTCACTGCACGGCGAGTTTTCTCAGAGGAACGAAAATGCAATATCCTTTTCGGCTTACTTTCAAGCTATTGACTTTTGGGCAGCGCATCACCGCCACTGATGCGTCTGGCCAGTTGCTAATGTTCATTAAGCAGAAGATGTTCAAGCTTCGGGAGAAGGTTGAGATCTACAGCGACGAGTCGCAGACGCAGCTCTTGTTCCGGATTGAAGCCGATCGCGTGATTGACTTTTCCGCGAACTATTCCTTCACTGATATGAACGGGAATAACTTCGGTTCGGTGCGACGGAAAGGGATGCGTTCGTTGTGGTCGGCGCACTATGAGATTATCCAGAATGGCCAGGTCGATATGACGATCGACGAGGAGAGTCCGTTCAAGAAACTGTTAGAAGGAATCCTTGGCGAGATTCCGATCATTGGAATCCTAGCAGTCTATTTGCTGAATCCCAGCTACATCGTGCGACGGCCGGACGGTACTGAACTCCTTCGGCTGATCAAGGAACCGGCAGTGTTCGAAGGTCGGTTTACGTTGAACAAGCTTGCTGAGATGCCCGAGGACGACGAACTGCGCTCACTCATGGCCCTGCTCATGGTGGTCCTGCTGGAGAAACGCCGCGGATAGCCTTGATATTGCGCGGACGCATCCATTGCGAGGAGCATAAACGTCTCCGCATGCCGTTGAGGCAATGTGTGCGGCGACAGACTGTTCGGAGGGCCGTTCTCCATCTTTCGGATCAGTAGATCTGCAGAAAACGAGTTTCGAGTAAGAATTTGTTGCGGACTGCGTTCAGGAAGAACGCTGTGTCAGGTGAGCGTGAAGCGCGTCTACTTGGTGCGGGATTCGCCCTATCGAATGCTGTTTAGCTGCACTTTCAGCTTCGATACCCACCAAGTCGTCGTTTCATATTGAGAGCTCCCCGTTGCGTTGCTTCAACGATCGAAGCTCTCTGGCGGTGTCCAGTATCCTTTTCCATCTAGCGTTAGCAACGTTTCTGTCGTGAGCCGATTGCGTCCGACAGAATACCGAGTTGTTTCGCCCGTAACGCTAGATATTTTGCAGCTAGGCAGTCGCGAAGTCATTCGCCCGTTCGCCGAAAAGCTTGCCCGCCATCCCCACATTCGGCGCGGCAAGCCTGCTGCATTCTCTATCTTCCCGTGTCTCGCGGTTGTAGTGAATGCCTTGCCAGTCGTCCGCAGGTCTCTGCGATAGTACAACGACCTTGATGGGGCATTACCCTGAAGATGGAGGATCGTTCGGAGACCGGATGCAGCCTCATCCGGGGGCGGACAGCATCCTCATCATATGGCTTCAAGACACGACCGGGAGTTGAAAATGTTTAGCGGAAAGAGACCGAGGCGAATCGAACCGGGGCCCGGCGAAGAGTCGGTGTGGGATTATCCTCGTCCACCGATGTTTGAAGCGGCACCGAGCAAGGTGATCCGAATCGTCTGCCATGGAGTGGAGATTGCGCGGACCAATCAGTGTTGGAGAATGCTCGAGACGAGCCATCCACCTGTCTACTACATCCCGATCTCGGAAATTCAAAATGCCGAGCTGACCGAATGTGCGCATCAAAGCTGGTGTGAATGGAAAGGGCAGGCGAGCTATATAGATGTCTTGATCGGGCAGGAACGGGTCCAACAGGCGGGATGGTTCTACGCCAACCCGAATCCAAAGTACAAGGAGCTGCACCGAAAGATTGCTTTCTATCCCAGCAAAATCGGCGACTGCTACGTCAACGATGAGTTGGTGCAATCTCAGGCTGGGGATTTTTACGGGGGTTGGATTACCGCTGACATTGTGGGGCCGTTCAAGGGCGAGTTGGGAACTCGAGGATGGTAAATTCGCCTCTCCCACGCTCTTTGCTGCTCGGCTCTTGGAGTAAACGCCAGTGTGGGTGAACGCCTGTGCACTCTTGTTGCGTTACGCCTTCTTGCAAGTACTCTCGTAGCGTCTGAGTTTCCACGTTCCTATTGACTCTAAGAGTGTTTTCATGCGTTTTCGCCCGCGTACGACCGATTCAAGCCCTTCACTTCTCAGCAGCAGGGATGGGCTCGCAGTGGCACGCCGTTCGATGATCGGCCGCTTCTTTGTGGCAAGTCTTGGATGCTGCCTCGCGCTGAGCACCTTGGCGGACTCTTGCCTGGGCCAAGTCATCTACTTCAATAATTTCGACCAGCACACCAAGAGTCGTAAGTATAAGGAAGCGGATCTGGATGCTGAGTGGAATAGCCCGGAGTGGGATAACGGAGTGTCTGAAGGTCGAGTAAAAATCGAGCACAGCTCCAAGGCTTATGGGGGCAGTGGGAGTTGCTTGGTGGTCAAGTATCCGAAGGGGCAATATGGAACGAAAAAGACCGGCGCTCAGTGGCTCATGCCATTGGACGGCGAGCACACGGAAGTCCTATCTTCTTATAAGTTCAAATTCAAGAACTACACCGACTTTGTAAAAGGCGGAAAACTACCGGGACTCTCGGGTGGCACGACCCCAACCGGTAGCGTCACTGCGACGGGCTACAACGGCTTCACGGCTCGCATGATGTGGAAGACTTTTCACACGGGAAACCCCGGCAGCCCAAAACAACGGACTTCGCAGATGATCTCGTACGCTAAGTACGTCGGCTCAGGATATGACCAGGATGGAAAAGACGAGGACGAAACTTATTTCGTTGATCCGGATGGTGACCTGTCCACGATTCGCTCGAATCGCTGGTATGAAGTAACGCAGCGTGTTCGCATGAACGATGTGGGGCAGCAGAATGGAGTCCTGCAGATTTGGCTGAACGGTGATTTGGTTGTCGACCAGCAGAACCTGGAATTTCGAAAGACGAACAGCCTTAAGATCGATCACTTCTATTTCAGCACGTTCTTCGGCGGTGGCTGGAGCTGGCGAACGAGTTCCTACACTACCTGCTACTTCGATGACTTCATGATAACGGCAGTTGAATAAGCCAGCGCTTCGTTTCTCGCCCATTCTGCCTAGTCTGCTCGTTGTGGCCATTTGCTTGGGCACCCGAGGCGGCGAAAATCGCTGCTGAGGATTTTGGGACTTTTCTTGCATCCATAGTGATTTGTGACTCGAACAACCGTCCGTCAGCGACGTGGTTTGAACAATTACAAATTTCGAAATGGAGCGAGGAAATGAGAATTCGTGTATTGGCCCTACTTTCAATGGTATTCGTGGGGCTTAGTGGTCTCTCAGCCCGAGCGGCAGACATTGTTGACACTGCAGTTGCAGCCGGGGATTTCAAGACTTTGGCAGCAGCCCTGCAAGCAGCTGACCTGGTCGGAACTTTGAAAGGCGACGGACCGTTTACCGTCTTCGCTCCCACGGACGAAGCTTTCGCTAAGTTGCCTGAGGGTACGATTAAGACGCTTCTGAAGCCTGAGAGCAAGGCTGCTCTGACCGGGATTTTGACGTATCACGTCGTACCTGGCAAAGTCATGGCCAAGCAAGTGGTTGGGCTGAAGGGTGCGAAGACCGTCAACGGGCAGCGAGTCGATATCAAGGTCGAGGGCTCGACAGTGATGATCGACGGAGCCAAGGTCGTTACGACTGATATCGCGTGTGACAACGGTGTGATCCATGTCATCGACTCAGTCATTCTGCCAGCCGACAAGACAATTCCCGAGACTGCGGATAAAGCTGGTAGCTTCAAGACGTTGCTAGCGGCGGCAAAGGCTGCCGGACTGGCTGAAGTCTTGGGTTCGAAGGGTCCGTTCACCGTCTTTGCTCCGACTGACGAGGCGTTTGGCAAGCTTCCTGCGGGAACCGTTGAGAGTCTCCTGAAGCCTGAGAACAAGCAGAAGTTGGTTGACATCCTGAAGTATCACGTCGTGTCCGGTCGTGTATATTCCGAAGACGCGGTAGCAGCTAAGACTGCGGCGACACTAGAAGGCTCGCCGATTGGAATCTCGGTTACCGATGCAGGGGCCATGATCAACAAGTCGAAGCTGATCTCTACTGATTTGGATGCGTCCAACGGCGTGATCCATGTGATCGACAGCGTGCTGATGCCACCGGCAAAGGGTGCCAATGCAAAGGCCGTTCTAGAACAAGCGGTTGCTCAAGGGGCAGCAATGTTCAACTCGGGGCACCATGCTCAGTGTGCACAGTTGTACCAAACGACTTTGACTGGTTTGATGGATGCGAATCTCGATGCAAGCCTCAAAGGACATATGTCTACCGTGATGAGCAATGCATCCCATCAGCACAGTGCAACGGATCGTGCGTGGACTTTGCGACGCGGCATCGACCAAATGTACACGTTGATTGTTCGTGGAAACTAATCTTAGAGCTGCTCATTTTTTGAAATCGTCGTTCGATTGGATGGCGGTTGAATCGAAGGCTCGGCTGCTGGTTAAGCGGTCGAGTCTTTTACTATGATAAACTTCAAAGAATTCGTTCTCGGCTCAAGGGATTGGAAGTCACGAAATGTCTGTGAGCTTGTTGGAACAACGCGTAGTGGATGAAACACATATGGCACCAATCAGGGAACTGCCGAAAGACGCAACGCCGAGCATTCTGCAGAGGATCGCGGCGGGCGATCAGAGTGCTGTAGAGGAATGCTTGAGCCGATACGGCGGTCTGGTTTGGACGATCGCAAGCCGGCTCTCGCAATCTTCTGCCGATGCGGAAGATGCGACACAGGAAGTCTTTGTGGAATTGTGGCGGAAGGCGGCACATTTCGATCCATCCAAGTCCGCCGAGCCGACTTTTGTTTCTATGGTCGCAAGGAGACGCTTGATTGATCGCCTTCGGTCTTCGGAGACCCAGCGGACTGCCGAGAGTGTTTCTTGCGAGGGGATCGATGTTCCGGAAGAGGTGGCTGTGAATACTCCCGAGATTCGCGATGAGGCGGAGAAGGCGATGCGATGTGTCAAGAAACTATCAACGGAACAACAAAAGGTGATTAGCCTCACGGTCCACTCGGGGCTCTCACATCGACTCGTTTCTGAACGCTTGAGTATGCCACTTGGTACGGTCAAGTCTTTCGCGAGGAGGGCGTTGTTGCAACTTCGCGAGTGTATGGATCGTCCGCAGTTTCCCGCAGTAGAGAGGGGGGTGTGATGAACTCGAGAAGCAATCCGCAAGAGCGCCAATTTAATCCTGAATGGGAAGAACTGGTGGCTGGAGAAGTGTTAGGAGAATTGACGGAGTCGGAACGAGACCGATTGGGTGACTTCAGGAACACACGAGAGTACTCGGAGTTGTCCCTGAGTCTGCAGGCAACGCTGGGCGGAGTGCAGTTGGCGTTGGAGCCCTCGATGGAAGTGATGCCGGACGCGTTGAAAGACCGTATTGTTCGAGACGCACCCGGGTATTTGAAGCAAACGGATGAAATGAGTGATTTACCGGAGGTGCGGTTAAATCTCGACCGAGCAACGGAAGTGGATTTGAACGCTGGCGAAGGGTTGAGACGTTCGTCCGGAACGCGAAGCGGCCTGCCAGCCATTAGAGAGGCTCTCGCTTGGCTGGCGTGCGCAGCAGCGATCGTGGTGGCGGTTGGGTTGTGGAAGCCGGAGAGCAAGCCGGTTGAGTTGACTTTGAGCCAGCAGCGAGAAGTATTGCAGCGATCGGCTCAGACGATTCAAGTTCCGTGGGCTGCGGCGACTAGTCCCTTTGAAACCCCAGTTTCGGGCGATGTAGTGTGGAACACGGAGCAACAGCAGGGCGTAATGCGGTTTGTCGGTCTGCCTAAGAACGATCCAACGGTGGAGCAGTATCAGTTGTGGATTATTGATCCGGGGCGCGACGAGGAGCCCATCGACGGTGGCGTTTTTGACGCGGGGGATGTTGATGAAAACGGAGAAGTTTTCGTCGAAATTAACGCGAAGTTAAATGTTGTTTCGCCTGGTGCATTTGCCATTACGATCGAGAAGCCAGGAGGAGTTGTTGTGTCCACGCAGGATCGTTTGCCGTTGATTGCTATGGTCAATTAAGCGACGGGGCAGTTTTACTGTCTCACGCATCTGTCTTTGGATAGGCAGGGGATTCTGAATCCGAATTAGCAGTTACAATGGGGTGTCTCCACCGAGTTTCGGTGGATGTTCCCGTCTCCTCGATGTCGGGAAATCTTACTGCTAAGTGTTGAGAACGTATCAGCGAATTCGGATTGGTAGGACCCATCAATGCTCATTCAAGATCTTCTGTCGTTGATTGGTGTTTGGTTTTCGAGTCGGAGTTGGAAGGCGATCCTGCTTCTGAGTTGCTTGCCTGCGTTGCTCCTGATCGCGATTGTATCGCTCGCGATCTTGGGAGCTACTCGCGACGAAAACGAGCTCGCGGCCAACTACCTTCAGCTCGTTAGCGAAAAAATTGGGACGGAGGATCTCAGTGCTGTCGGTGAGGATGACAGTAGTGCGGCGATCGATCTGAATCCTGAAAACGCCTTGGATGACGAAGCGAGCATGTTGTTGCGTCGAGTGTTGCAGACGCAATCTTACAATAGTCGGGCTACGTTTCTCATCGCCCAGGACTTAGTACGGAATGGACGCCTGGCTGCAGCCAAAAACATGCTGCGCAGAATCGCTCCGCAAGAAGAACCTGGCTACCTGCCCGCGCATGCACTGCTGGCAACGCTTGCCTTAGAAGAAATGAGGCAGAGTGGGCAGCAGCCTTCCAAGGAAGGCTTGAAGACGCTCGCGACTGATTTAAGCGCAGCCGCAGAATGGGAAGCGGTGTCGCCCGGTTTAATTGCGACTTACGCCAAAACGCTAGATCAGCAAGGGAAGTCAGCGGAAGCGATCGAGTTGTTGAAAGGCAAAGTCGCTCAGCACCCGGACTTACAACTTGTGATTGCTGATTTGGCCGGGGGCACCGGCAACGAGCGTGAATTCAGAAAGGCCAAGTACGAATCGAAGAAACTCCTTGTGGATCGCATTAAGAGCGGAGAAGCGCAGCCGAATGATTTCGCGGCATTGGGAGGAATCTATTTGAATGAACAGGATTTTGATTCGACAAGAAAACTGGCACTGGCGGGGTTGAGGGAGTTCGCGAGTCTTGAGAATGAAGAGGTTCGTGAAAAAACGAAAGCTGGTTTCCGAAATCTGCTCTCCCTGGCTTATTTAGGAAGTTTCATGTCGTCGGCGAAGCAAAATGGTTCGCAGACCTCTGTGAATCTTAATTTGCTTGAGAAAGCGCTGCAGGCGGATCCGACGAACCCCGATGTGTTGATGACTGTTCAAAACTTCGTACAACAAGGTCAGATGGCCTCGGAGACTCTTCTTAGGTCGCTTAGGTACAGCTTGGCAGATGGTTCTGCAACTGAGGTCACCCACTTAATGCTTGCAAATCATCATCTTGCCCAAGGGGACCGAGGCCAAGCACTTCCGCATTTAGAGATGGCGTTAGGGCGGAACGAAAACAACTCGATTACTCTGAACAATCTGGCTTTTGCTTTGATGGATGGTAATGAGGAGGAACGCAAACGCTCGTTGGAGTTGGTTGACCGGGCCCTCTCACTGCTGCCTGCGAGTGTCAAGACGCCTGAGCAACAGAAGTTTGTGGATGCTTACCGAGCTTCCATGTTGGACACTAAAGGACAGGTCTTGGAGAAGATGGGTGAGAAAACCAAGGCGATTCTCGCGTACGAAGATGCTGTCAAGGTAAAGACTGATAAGCTGAATACGCGTGAACGTCTGGCCGAAGCCTACCGTGCAGCTGGTATGAAAGAGATGGCTGAAACCCAATTGGAACGGATTTCGGCCATCAAGAAAGAGCTCGAAGAGAGTAAGTCAGAGTCCGCTGCGTCGGTAACGCAGTAGAGAAGACTTAGCCTGGCTGTGCCATCAGCGTTCGAGCCACCCACTGGCTTTCATCCACGCAGCGCACCGTTCGGGCCAGGTCGTCGCTTCGTGTTCACTCGGGCGTAGTCCATAGCCGTGACCGCCAGTTGGATACAGATGAACTTCGGCCGGCACGTCGACTTTCTTCAGGGCTAAGCCCATTCGCAAAATGTTCTCTGGGCCAACGCGGTCGTCGAACGCCATCGTCAAGAACATCGGCGGAGTCTGCTTGTCGACTTCGACGGCAGGAGATAGCAGTTCATCTTGCTCTCGGTAGAAATAGGCCGGGTAGATCAGGATGCTGAAGTCCGGTCTGCAGCTCACTTCGTCTATCGAGTCTACCGCTTCGTAGGCGCGTTCGCGAAAACGCGTTGACGTGCGGGCCGCCAAATTTCCGCCAGCTGAAAACCCTAGGACGCCGATCCGATCTGGGTTGATGTTCCATTCCTTCGCGCGGCTCCGAACCAGAGAAACGGATCGTTGAGCGTCCATTAGTGGCCCGATTGGAAGTTTGGTTTCAGGGTCGATGCCTGTTTTTTTCGGCCTCGGAACCCGGTACTTCAGTAGAACTCCAGTAACACCGATCGAGTTCAACCACTCGCAAACTTCGGTGCCTTCCAAGTCGTAAGCCAAGATGTTGTAGCCACCGCCGGGGCACACGATCACCGCCGCTCCTGTATTGGTTTCTTGGGGTGCGGGAAAAACCGTCACCATGGGAATTGAGACGTGCCCCAGCCGAACGACTGGTTTTCCTTGGACGTCTCTGCCATCGGGGCCTGAGGTGTCTCGCTCCTCTCCTTCAGCCGCGATTTGGCCTGGTACTTCTTTCCAAAGCTCTACCTCTACTTCGTCGGCTGCAGCAAAGCCTGGCATAGCCAGCAGCGCCCCGAAAACTGCGCAATAGCAGCAAAGCGACGATGCGAGTGTTCGCCTCGTTGTCGTGGGTGAATAGCGGCAGAGCATGAAGAGTTCCTTTCAAGGAGAGGTTGTGAGGGAAGTCGCCGAGTCGGTGGGCGATTCGCTATGACGATACCGGCAAATATAGCAGCATCTCGAGTGAAGGAGCTGAGTTCGAATGCTTGGTCTGTAACGGAAACGGGCTTACTCCTTAGAATTTGAGCGTCGGAGATCTGCGTCCTGTAGCAAGTGCCCTTGCTGTGAATTGCCAGCGAACCGTATTCTTCCAAAGGGTTCAATATTGGAAGGACCGGCAACGACTCATGGATGAAACTCAGACAATAAAGAAGTCGCCAGCGCATAGCGAGCGTTTCGCTCTGCCGCAGCGTTCGTTCGTTCGTGGGTCGGCAAAACTAGTGAGCACTTCGACTGTCACCGCAGCTTTGTCGTTGCTTGTGCTACTCAGTCAAGGCTGCACGCGCACGCCCTATCCTGCTGGGTATCCCGTTCCTGGCCAGTATCCAACGGCCGCTGCAGGGGCCCAGCCGAATCCGGCGTTTCAGGCAGGCGTGCAACCGCCGGTTGGTCCAGCGTCGGTTTACGCTGGCCAGCAGACTTCTCCTCAATTGGTAGAGCTGAAAAAACGTGTTCAACAGTTGGACGAAACGAACAGGCAGTTGACCACTCAGGTTGCTCAGGCGCAGCAGCAGGTTCAAGCGTTCCGCGAGCGTACTGATTTGTTGGCAAAACAACTGAGAGATGCCAGCGAGCAGAATCGTCAGCTGCTAGCGAACACGAGCCAGTATGCAAACGAGTCGCTTGGCATGCAGGCCTCAATGCGGCGCATGCAAGAGTCGATGCGTCTGCGTGGTGGAGCACGTTTGACGGCAAACAATTCATTGTCCAACAGCAGTCAAGCACTCAACTCGGGATTGCAGATCGCAGGTGCGGCGGTGGAAGCCGACGGAGATGCGATCCGCATTCGGATTCCGGCTGACCAATTGTTCTCGCCCGGTACTGCGCAATTGATGCCTTCGGCGTCGGTCGTTTTAGACCAAGTATCCAACGCCTTGTTACGCAACTACTCGCGTAGGCGCGTGGCAATCGAAGGACACACCGATGCGGCTCTACCTACGCCAGGAGCGGCGTCCAGCGTCTACCAGATTGCAAGTTCTCAAGCACAAGCTGCGTTGGACTACCTAGTTCGCCGGGGCGGGGTGCCGAGTCAGCAGTTGTTCATCGTGGCTCACGGCCCAAACTATCCTCGTGGCAACAATCAGTCGCCTGCGGGACGAGCCGAGAACCGACGACTTGAGATCGTAGTCTACCCCGAGACTTTCTAGCTTAACGCGTAAATCGGCTTGCCCACGCGATGGTGAGCCTATCTGAGGTCGCGATTCAGCCCCAACTGCCGTTGAGTGTTGGAGGCGGCTGTCTGATCCTGGAAAATGTACCCTAGGGCCGGCTTGTAACGGTTGCTTCTAATGAGAGGCCAACTACCATCGACAGTGTTGGGCGGTACGTCCGCTGCTTAGAATCGTATGTAGTGAAAATTGATTATCGCGAAGGAATCAATGTAATGAAGCGTTTGATTTGCAGTCTACTGGCAATCGTCGCGTGCGGATGCCCATGGACTACCGCTCAGGCGCAGTCCGCGGGGCTGGTCGAGTTGTACGGCGAGGGAGTTCACCGTTATTTCGCTGGCGACTTGATGGGAGCGGACGAGCTTCTCTCGCGAGTTATTAACTCGGGTTCACAAGATCCACGTGCGTACTATTTCCGTGGGCTCCTTCGTGAGCGACAGGGTGGTGGCGGTTCGATTGATTTCGAACAAGGTGCACAGATGGAAGCGACTGGACGTAGCTCGTACAACGTCGGGATGGCGTTGATGCGGATCCAAGGTTCTGTTCGGGGTAAGATCGAAAAGGCTCGTCGCGACGCGCGAGTCATGTACGCTCAGCAGAAAGCGATGATGCAGGAAGCCTACCAGCCGACTCCGATGGCTCCGGCAATTGAGAACAGTGCAGTTCCATTGGTGCCAGCTCAGCCGAGCGAGACGGGTGCTGCGGATCCATTTGCGGATGGTGGCATGCGGTCGGAAGAAACATCCGATGACACAGACCAGCCTGCGACTCCGGAGATCGATGAAACCAGCGACCCATTCGCTGATGATGCACCGGCGACGGACGCTCCGGCTGACTCGGGAGATGCCGCCGATCCTTTCGGTGATCCAAGCGACGCGCCGGCTGGCGACGATCCGTTCGGCGGCGACGCTGGCGATGATCCATTCGGTGGCGATCCGTTTGGCAACTAGCGCCACAGCAAGTGTCGGACTCAAGTTCGACGCATCAAAACTCAACAAGAAGGGCGCTCTAGCGAGCGTCCTTTTTCGTTTCAGGTTCCGGCAACATGAAGTGCTGGCAGTGATTTCCGGACTTGCTGGAATGCACTTGGAAAGAAGAAGCCACGAGTGTTGGTTATGCAAGCTGCGGATCCGCTCTAGAATTGGGTGCTATCGGGGGGCACTAAACATCCTGGCCTCAGGACTCCCGAGTGGATCATCTAGAGGACTAAGATGCTTGCGAAACGAGTGATTCCCTGTTTGGACGTCAGCGAAGGCAGGGTAGTAAAGGGCACCAATTTCGTGAACTTGCGCGATGCGGGGGACCCGGTTGAGGTTGCTTCGCGTTATGAACGTGAGGGAGCGGATGAGCTTGTTTTTCTGGACATTACAGCCAGCCACGAGCGGCGGAACATCATGCTCGATGTCGTTCGGAGGACTGCTGAACAGGTCTTCATGCCGCTGACAGTCGGCGGCGGAATTCGCTCGATTGAGGACATCCGTAGCTTGCTTCAGGCGGGATGCGACAAAGTCTCGATCAATACGACTGCCTGTACGAATCCTGAGTTCGTTCGTGAGGCGGCGGATCGCTTCGGAAGCCAGTGCATTGTGGTTAACATTGACCCAAAAAGAGTGCAGAAGGACGGCCAAGAGGTTTGGGAAGTCCACATTCACGGTGGGCGGACGCCAACGGGACTGGAGGCGGTTAGTTGGGCACGTCGAGTCGAGGAGTTGGGTGCTGGCGAGATCGTTCTGACCAGCATGGACTGTGACGGAACCTGCGATGGTTACGATATCGAAATAACTGCAGCAGTTAGTGAAGCTGTATCAATTCCCGTTGTGGCCAGTGGCGGAGCCGGGCGTCCAGAGCATTTGGCTGAAGCGATACTATCAGGAAAGGCGGATGCTGCGTTGGCAGCCAGTATTTTTCACTTCGGGCAATATACAATAGATGAGACGAAGCAGATAATGAAACAGCGTGGGATCCCAGTTCGTTGCTAGTTCCCGCTGGCGGCTCTTCTCTTTTCAGCACTTATCTCGTAGAAGCAATTCAGGCTTCGGCTACAATTTGAAGGCACGCTGCGCGGGGCCACCAGGCCGAGACTGACTGCTAAGTCCGGAGGCAATCGAATCCTGATTGTCGAAGCTCGGTGGTGGAGTAGCACTAGTGCGATGGTTCGCTGCGTTTTACCTTCAAGCTGGAAGCCCGCTAGGGCAGCGTGGTTTGGCAGTTGCAAGTTGGAAGCGATACATCGGAATGACGCGTCGCGGAATAATTCGGACGATGCTGTCTCGGTAATTCGATATTGGAAGTAACAGAATGTCCAAAGAAGAATCAAACGCTGGCGACAGTTTAGTCGGCGATCTGCTTCGAGAGCGTCAGGATTTGGAAGTCGATAAGATCTTCCGCGCCTTAGTGAAGCTTGAAGGCAGTGACCTTCATATGAAGGTTGGGCAACCGCCGATTGTCCGCGTGAGTGGCACACTTAAGCCACTGAACCGCCCTCCCATTGATCGCGAAGAAATGGTTCGGCTCTTAGTTCCGATGATGGACGACCGGGCTCGAGGAATCTTCGAAGAGGACGGCGGCGCTGACTTCGCATACGTCGTGCCGGTCGATGGAGTGGACTGGCGTTTCCGAGTGAACATGCTCAAGCAGTTGGGCAACATTGGATTGGTTGCTCGGCGCGTTAATAACTATATCCCGCCTTTTCAGGGCCTCTTCTTGCCAGACTCGATTGAGTCGCTCTGTCACTTCGACCAGGGGATGGTACTGCTGGCTGGTGTGACAGGATCTGGGAAAAGTACAACGATTGGTTCTATACTGAACTATATCAACTCCATTTACTCCAAACATATCTTGACTCTGGAAGATCCCATCGAGTTCGTCTTCACGGAAGATAAATGCCTGATCAATCAACGCGAGATCGGCGACGATGTGAAGGACTTTGAGATCGGGATGAAGCATGCGGTGCGGGAGGACCCGGACATCATCCTCGTTGGTGAGATGCGGGACCAGGAAACGTTTATGACTGCGATCCACGCGGCAGAAACGGGTCACTTGGTCTTTGGGACGATTCACGCCTCCAGTGCTCCGACAACCATCGGGCGTATCTTGGACCTGTTCCCGGAAGAGATGCACGGAGCAATTCGCTCTGCGATGGCGTTTAACATGAAGGGCATTGTGGCTCAGAAGCTTTTGAAGTCGATCAACCCGAAAGTTGGACGGGTGCCGACGGTAGAGATCATGACCTTCACGCCTATGATTCAGAAGTTGGTGCTTGAGGGGATGGATTCAAAACTACCGGATGCCATTCGAATTGGTGCTGCTGAAGGTATGCAGGACTTCACCATGAGTCTGAAGAAATTGATCGATGATGAGTTAATTGATCGCCCGACGGCATTCGCGGTCGCACCGAACAAAGATGCGTTGAAAATGGCGTTGAAGGGGATCGAAGTCAGTCAGCCAGGGATTATCTAAGAACCTATGTTGCGAAAAAAGAAAAAGCCGAGTGCTTCAAGCAGTGGTGGTGAGGTTGTCCTTCCAAATTTGGAGTTCAAGCCCAAGATGCGAGACTCCCAGGAGGCTCAAGGCGTCTTGGTGGCTTGCCGCGCAATCGAACAATATCCGCAGGCGGTTATCCTCCTTGCACGGTCTCTGAAGAATCGTGCTGACCAATTGTTGTTGGACTTTTCCCAACAAGGTGTCGCGATCCGTTTTCGAATCGACGGCATTTGGGAGAACATGCCTCCGATGGATCGTGAGGGAGGCGATGGGATTTTGGTGATCTTTAAGAAGATGTGCCAGTTGAATCCTACGGATCGTAAGTCCCGGCAGCAGGGAGTTTTCAACGTCAAGTACAAAGGTGAAGAGTGGATCTTTGACTTTGCCAGCCAGGGCATTCCAACGGGTGAGCGAGTTTTGCTCAAGGTGTCGCCAAAGAAGCCGGTTTTGACAACGCTAGATGCTCTGGGCATGCGAGCCAAGATGCAGGAGAAGCTCAGGGGGCTCTTGAACTCGAACGATTCCATGTTCCTGTTTAGTGGTCTTCCGGGCCAGGGGCTCCCGACGACTTGGCGTGTTGGGCTTGAGTCGGCCGATCGATTTGTTCGCGACTTTCACAGCATCGAAGACGTCGCGTTAAACGAAGACGAGATGATCAACATTATCAAGCACACGTTTGATAGTGCGGCTGGTGAAAATCCGATGACGATTTTGAAAAGTCTTCTGCTGAAGCAACCAGATGTACTGGTGTTTCCGGAGCTGCCGGAAGAAGACATCATGAAGCTGATTTGCGAGGAAGTGGCGGAGGAGCACCGGTACTTCATCACAAGACTAAACGCTTCGAATTCAATCGAAGCGCTGCTGAAGTTGATGGCCACCTACAAGCCGCTGGCAAAGAATTTACTTAACGTTAGTTGCGGAGTGATCAATCAACGGTTGATTCGTAGACTGTGTTTGGAGTGTCGGCAACCGTTTAAGCCGTCTCCTCAGATGTTGGCCAAACTTGGTATCCCACCAGGACGGGTGCAAGTGCTTTATCAACCATTCATCCCACCGCCACCAGAGCAGCGCGTCGACGCGAATGGGAAACCGATCGAAATCGAAATTTGCAAAAAGTGTAACGGACGGGGCTACTACGGTCAGGCCGCCATTTTTGAGCTTTTGGCGATAGACGATGAGATTCGCAAAGCGATTATCAAGAAACCTGAACCGAAAGCGATTGCCGCCGTAGCTAAACAGCAGGGGTTTCTTTCGATGCAAGACGAAGGCGTGCTTGCGGTTGCTACTGGGCTGACAAGCTTGCAGGAAGTTCAGCGCGTGTTGGCTCCGAAAAAGAAGAAGTAATTCAGAATGGCCGAGATGACGGATTCGCAGTTTTCCGATGGACAGTTTTCCGATTTGCAACTGAGCGAAACGGAGTCTTCCGACGCTTTTACACGCGTCAGCAAGTTAGCGATTGTCTCTTTGGTGCTCTCGCTTGTGACCTCCATTACCGTACTCGCGCCGTCATTGAATTTCTTTGCCGTGGTTGTGGCCGTTCTCGCCTTGATCGCTTATGTGCGGATCTCGGGGGACGCTCAATTAGGCGGCGAATGGATTGCGATTACGGCACTGGCTATCAGTGTGACCGCTGGTTGTTGGAGCTGGACTGCTGACCAGAAGAGGACTCAGTACCTGTATTCAGTAGCGGGCGAGCATGCCAGTTCCTATCTTGGCTTACTGTCAGCCGGTAAAGCCTATGAAGCGATGGAGTTGCGGAAGCCAGAAGTCGATCGGCAGATTACCGGCACTGCGCTGAAGAACGTCTACGGTGGCAGTGAGAGCCAAGCCGCTGAGGCAATGGAGAAGATGCTGGATAGGCCGGAGACAAAATTGGTTCTAGAGCAAGGCGCTGACGCCGATTGGCAAATGGTGCGAGGTGTCGGTGTTGGGCATAGCAACAAGTTCAGCCAGATCATGATTGAAATGCAGAATAGGAACGCGGACGACGATGTCATCCTTCATGTGACACTTCGACGCAACGCGGGTGGCGTGATCGATGACGAAAGCACCGCTTTGTGGCACGTCCTCGAGCATTTCTTTCCGTAGTCGCCGAGCCACCCAGGTTTCCTGATTGGTGTTGCAAAGGGCTCTGACAATTCTGCAATGGTTGTTGGAATCGCCAGGGGCTACTCTCTAAGTTTTTCAGTACGAGCCACAATTTTCCTCCTTTGAGCTTCGCAAAGTATGGCTCGGTGCTTGATTAGTTTCGGAGCGAACATCGGCGACCCGCTCGAGACGATCCGCGCGGCTGCTGAGTTCTTGCAGCCGATTACGAGCGAGCAGAAGTCTGATTTTCGAATCAGTCGGTTCTTCCGCACTCCGCCGGTAGGTGGTCCTACTGGACAACCTCCATTCGTGAACGCCGTCGCCGCGATTGAAACTCCGCTTGATGTTTGGGAGATTTGGGCCGCCGTGCGTCGCGCCGAGACGGCCTTTGGTCGGCAACGAAATGTAAGGTGGGAAGCCCGCAAATTGGACGTGGATATTTTGCTCCACGATGACTCACGCATTTGGACTCCGCGGTTGAAAGTTCCCCATCCACGGATGTGTATGCGGCGGTTCATTCTTGCACCTGCCTGCGACGTGGCTGCCGAGTGGACTGATCCAGTCAGCGGTCTGTCGATTGGCGAGCTATCGCAGCGGCTTGCGGTCGGCCCCGGAAATTTGAGAGTCTTGGCTGCAGAAGGAACACTGGGACTGAAAGTTGCCGCTGAGGCGGCGAGGCGAGCTGGAGCATCGTTCCAGGTCATTTCCCCGCCTGGACACCATCTATGTTCAAACGCTTCGGGAGCGGCCGGTTGCTTAGAGGACTCGGTGAACTTGACCGCTAGCCACGGAAGGCGAATCGAAGTGCTGCCGCTGTCGGAGTCCCCCTCAAGGGAGCTAACAACGGGAATGCTATCGGAAATTGGGGCGGATTCTCTGAACCCGACGAAGCTGAGTGTGTTCCTTGGAGGGAGGACCTCGACGGAAGGCGCGTGGGAGGATCTACATCGCGAGGCGGCTATTGGCTTAGGAATGAAGTCCAGCGACCCTCCAGCAGACTGGCGAATTCAAGGAGCCAAGTACTTGCTGACTTCGGAGGATGAGAATTGGGCTATTCACGAGCTTACAGCGGCGTTGGAAGCGATGGACTGCCCGGTTGAACCAATTTCTGAATGACTCCATTCTCCACCGCGAATGGTTTCGCTGATCCCAGAAGTTCAGGCGAAAAAAGAGTCTTGTGACTGAGACATCGTGCTGCGGATTCTTCCTGTAACTCGTTATGGGGACGCTCCTAGCATTCGATTTGCACTAGTTCCCAGTTGTCTGCTACCTTTATGCCTGAGTCGTAAGCAAGGGGAGTTTGGTGGTTCTAGGTAAGATCTCTTGCTTGCGTTCTATCAATGCAAGGATTGTTGCGGCGAGTAGTCGAATTTGCCGAGTCGGGAACATCCATAGACAACCAAGCTTGTTACGCCGATCGAATTGAAATGCTTCAGGGATGTCCGCAGTGAATGCCTTCCATGCTCTATCGCGAAGTCTACGCTCTCGAACCGTGAAGCTATTCGCACGAGGTTCGCGACTGAGTCGGTCTCCCAGAGGTGCGTCCAAGTTGAAACGCCTTCGTGATGGCCGTCGAGCAGTGGTCGAGTCGCTCGAAGACCGTCGACTACTTGCCTTCAATCCAACTGCCGACGAACAGCACTTCTTGCAGCTGATGAACCGATTCCGAGACGATCCGGCCGGAGAGTACGGTCGGTTGATTTCGCGAGCCTCGCCCATCACTGCTCGTGATCCCGTCCTGCAGGATGACTTGGACTTTGCAGGTGTAAACGGGACGACATTGAGAAATGAGTTGCGGACATTGGATCCGACTCATCCGCTCACGTGGAACGAAATTATCAGCGACTTTACGGAAGATCACAATCAGGCGATCATCAATCGAGGTACTCATTTCCACTCGAATACCGCGGCGCGGCGACAAACGCTCATGGACAATGGAGTGGATTTTCGATTCCGCCAAGGCGAAAAGATCAACTCAGAAATTGTCTACGGATATGGCAAGTCAGTGAATCATTTGTACGCGTCGTACGTGATCGATTGGCAACGAGGCGGACCAGGTGGAATGGTCAGCGGGCGAGGTCACAGAGTCGCGATCCACAATCCGGATTTTGAACAAGTCGGCACGGATATTCGCAATTACACGGGTTCCGGTAGTCTGCCGTTGGGTCCAAAAGTCAACAGTGCGATTCTTGCGAACATCGAGAATCCACCTGTGTACGTCACCGGTGCGATTTTCGAAGATAAGAACGACAGCGGCTGGTACGAAGCGGGTGAGGGGCTACGGAATGTTCGGTTCGTGTTCACGGACCAGGATGGAACTGAATTTACGGCGACAAGTCTGACTGCTGGCGGCTATCAAATTGAACTACCACCAAGCACCTATTCTGCGACGGCAACAGGCGGTGGAATGCGATATGCGCAGCGGATGAGCAACATCGTCGTTGGCGAAACCGGCGTGTGGAAGAATTGGATCTATGATCCCGATGTTATCCCACCAGATAGTTTGGAGTCGAACAATTCAAGAGGAGCCGCGACGCGGCTGACTGGGGAAACGCAAACGCTCAGCGCACTCAATATTCATAGCACTAGCGACTCTGATTACTTTAGGTTGGTATCCAACGGTACCGGAGAGCTTTCGGTTTCGCTTCAATTTACCCATGGGAACGGTAACCTTGATCTTCAACTGCAGAATGCATCGGGTTCCGTGATTGCCTCAGCGACGTCTTCATCCAACAACGAGTCGTTGTCGGCCGATTTAGAGGTTGGCAAAACGTACTACGTTCGAGTCTTTGGAGCGGGAGGAGCTCGAAACGGATCGTACAATCTGACAGTACGGCCGCCTCAGGCACTGCCGCCAATCGCGGTGGCCGATCTCGCGATCTTCACTTCGTTAACGGATACGATCGAAGTCGACGTGCTGCAGAATGACTCCGATCCGGACGGTAGCCACGCGAGTTTGACACCGGTGCTTGATGGGACTGCTGGCGGGGCTTTCTGGGTAACGAGTGGTAAACGTGTGGGGTATGAGCCCGCAGCCGGATACTCCGGAATTCAACGCATGAACTACCATGTCACAAACGGACGTGGAGATCGATCACAGGACGCAACACTTGCCGTCTTCGTGCTGAATTTTGACGACGAAACGCCGTGGCAGAATACCGATGTGGCTGACGTCAACGATGACGGAGCGTACACGGCTGTAGACGCACTGCTCACCATTAATGCGATTAACCGTTTGACCAATCCGAAACTGCCGGAGTCGGCTGGCGACGTCAACGGACTTTACGGGTTCGTCGACGCCTCGGGTGATGGCTTCGCAACAGCCTTGGATGCCCTGATCGTCATCAACCAAGTGAACGAGGGGAGCGGTGGTGGCGAAGGCGAGTTGGCGTTGGACGAGAGTTCCAAAGAGCAAGCTCTAGACCTTGCGTTAGCTGGTGTACCTGATTTCCTAGACGAAATGGACGAGAAGCGTCGGCGAAGCAGGCAGTGATTCTCGCTGTGAAAGAGCCTTGCAAGCCAACGCTTTGTGTCGCTTTGTGTCGCTTTGTTTTTTTCGACGGTCTTTATTAGATCGCAAAGTGCCTTGTGGTGGTTCGAACTGCAGACGCTCAAAGGGTTCCGTCGGTCAAAGTTCTTTCCGCTGACCGGATCGTCGCCCAGCAGGAAGCAGCCGCGAACAGCTCGATTCATCACATAAACGCAAGCAATTTCATTTGGCGAGAACAGTTCGACTCTTGCTAGCTGAGCCATGTTGGGCGTCTCCCTGAGCTGTGGTTTCGTTACCTACTCAGAGCAAGACGCACCAGCAACCTGACTCCTTACATGGAATTCTCAGTGATTTCGAAAACCCACCCCACCACGGCGTGCTGTGTCCGCGGTACATACTTTTGCTGTGTCCGCGGTACATACTTTGCGGAAAGCCAAGACGCTTAAAGGCGAATTCGAAAACTGAGAGCTGGTTGTTCAGTCCTCTACCGGATTGGACAGTACTTCTTTGGCCTCATTCTGAAGAAGCTCTAGCAGGATACGATCGTTCCAAGCTCCCTCAGCGTAGCTGGCGGGGAGTCTTTCGATCACCGCGTTTGCGGCTTCAAAACGTTTGGTGGCACGTTCGGTATCGCCTGCGATCTGGTAGGCCATCGCAAGCAGGAGATCGCGCACGCAAACACTATGGTCATCATAGCGACTGAATGTGGTTGCGGGCTCTAACGCACTGATCGCAGACTTGACGTCTCCTCTTCGGTAGTCAGCCATGCCTTTAGCGACTGCAAGGTAATCGCGCCAGTGAACTCGGCCACCCCAGTCGAATGTTCCAGCTTTTTCTTTTTCGGAGTAGGCCTGGTCGACGAGCTTGCCTACCTCTTCAACTAAGTTACTGCGCTTAGACACAAGGCAAGCCTTGGCGGTACGTTCTGCGATTTGCGGCGAATCGGTGTCACCGTGATTATCGAGAATGCGTTTGCAAAGTTGAGCGTAGGCGTCGTGTTCGTTTTCGAATGCAAGAAGATGTGCCAGCTTGAAAGCAGCTTCATGCCAATCGTCAGACTCTGGCTCAACTGATTCTACGTAATCAGTAAGTCTCTGCTTCGCGTAGTCGGGAATCCCCACGCTCCGTCGTATTTCCGAGCCTCGAGCGTCATTCGGTCCTGTTGTGCAAATAGCCCAATACACTCACCATTTTGATCCCTTTGGAATTCGACAATGACTCCCGACTCGATCTGGTAGAAGCGATCCTCACCTTGAGCAAGCATCGTTCCTTGAGCGCGACCCAAGAAATCGACTGCTAATCTGCCATCGACGAGATAGGTACGTATGACGTCCTGCATCTGATCGGGCTGATAGAATCCGACATAAGCCTCAAGCTCCTCAGCAGTCAGTTTCGTTTCCTCTTTCGGGATCTCAACTTCCCATCCATCAAGGATGTCGTAGATGCGATCGGTCAAGAATTCGAGGTTGGCATTCTCATGGTTGTTCAACAAGACAACACAGTACTTACTGCTAGGGACTTGCGACAGATTGCTGCGAAACCCTGTTGCTCCTCCGCTGTGGGAAATCACTTGTCGCATGAACCAGCGAGAACCAAGTTGCCAACCGAAACCATAGTCGCTTTCTTGAGGACAGCCGGTCCACGCCTGTTGTAACGAAGTCTTGCTAAGCAACTTTCCCTCGTTAAGAGCTTGTTGGAAAAGCCAAAGATCATCGACAGTGGAAAAGATCGCGCCTGCTGCGAACGGCCCGCCTTCATCTTCCATCGTGACTTCGATACGTTCTTCGTCGGAGAAGGTGCCATAGCCGATTGCTTTACGCGGATCCTCTAAACCGTTGAATCGAAAGCCAGAATTGACCATTTCGAGCGGCTCGAAAACATGCTTGGTGACGGCCTCTTCGTATGAACTGTTGCTAACCTTCGCAATAATGTGGCCCAGAAGACAGTAACCTGAATTACAGTATCTCCAGCCTGCACCGGGTGGAAAGTCGACGGGCCGAGTCTTCAATAGCTCCAGTAGCCCTGCCTCAGTGTTCACGAAGTTGTTTTCGCGTGTGAACTCGTAGAGCCCTGAAGTGTGTGAAAGCAGGTGTGAAATTGTAATCGCATCGGCATTCGGCACGTCTGGGTAGTATTTGCTGAGACGATCCTGGACCGACAGCTTCCCTTGTTCCTCCAGCTTGAGTATTACCGTGGACGTGAAGGGTTTGGTAATGCTGTAAATCCGAAAGATGCTCTCAGCGTCGTGCGGCAAATCCAACGCATCATTGCGGACTCCGTATCCTTCTCGCCAGACGACTTCACCATCCTTGGCAATTAGCACAGACCCGTTGAATTTGCCCAGTTTTTCGTACGCTTGAAGCAATGAGTCGCAGGTCTGAATCTTGACCGATATATCTTTGTTGTCGGCAGTGTTGAGAAAGTAGATGACGCCACCTAAAGCTGCTACCACGCAGGCCGCCATCAACAGAATTCGCTTCAACATAGATACACTCATTGTCGGTAGAGCAGGGCGGTAAAAGGGGAACGTAAGGATAGCTTTGCCGCACGATGCGAGGAATCGACCGAAACCGTGATTCAGAAGATTGCGAGCTTCTACTTTAGCTATTCGGAGCGCAACGCGATGTCTTGGCAATAGGAACGAGAAAAACTGAACGACGGAAATCGGAGTACATGTGCCTGCGGACCTACGCAGTATGCAGGTCCTAATGCAATACGAACCCATGGCGAAATCACGTCCGTAGTCGCGCCCGTTGTCGTGTGGACACAGCACAAGAATCCAGCACACCAGCACACGTTGTCGCACATGAATCTTGTGGACACAGCACGCCACGGGGGTACCAGAACAGCGCGAGCTGGAGTGAATTGCGAATCGATGGTTAGACGAATCGATAGTTAGACACAGGGCCGGACTGCGAGATTCGGCCTGAGTGATGGGCTTCACTGGCAGAATCAGCGCGCACATGAATCCTGTGGACACAGCACGCCACGCACATGAATCTTGTGGACACAGCACGCCACGGGGGTAACAGAACAGCGCGAGCTGGAGTGAATTGCGAATCGATGGTTAGACACAGGGCCGGACTGCGAGATTCGGCCTGAGCGATGGGCTTCACTGGCAGAATCAGCGCGGACCGATAGAGAGTGAGCGCATGAGAGTGCTTAGCGGGGGGCGAGAAGAAACAAGTAGAAGTTGAAAAGGGAGCAGTGGCTCAGACTCGGCCAGCGTAAGCTTGCTGGACTCTTGCTCGGACTCGGAAGCGGAGCTTTCTCCGGCGTGATCGAGCACTCGCGATTGTGTGCGGCTCGCCGGCAACGTGATGAAATAGCTCGCCAAAGCCTTGGGCTAGCTCAAGCCAACTTCCCGACTTCAGGCCGACTCTTTCGAGTAGCGGAGGTAACTCCACCGGGGTCGATCCCAACTGGCCCGGCACAATCTGTCGAGCGGTCCAGTCTAGCAGCGACAGATACTCGGCCTCGGTCATATTCAAAAA
>JBGCCZ010000074.1:0-94096 GCA_045105035.1 Pirellulaceae bacterium
CCCACGAGCGTAAACGTTCGCGAAGGCGAAGGAGCCAACGGCTCCGACCGCATCACGATCATTTGGCCCGACAAGGACATAGAGAAAGAGTGGCTCCAGATCATCGTCCTCGCTAACGCGGACACTGGCCTCATTGAACAAGATGTTCACTATTGGGGAAATGCAATCGGCGAGAGTGGGAACAGCTCAGCAGATGCGAGGGTAAATCTTGCAGATGTCGGTGGAGCTCGCACCAACCAGACTGGGTTCTCGTTAACAGGAATCACAAATCCCTACGACTTCAATCGTGATAAACGAGTAAACCTCGCGGATGTCGGAACTGCCCGTATCAATCAATCGGGGTTCTTCCCAGTCCGACTGATTACGCCGACTCATACTTGCAACAGCGGGAGTTTCCTACTTCCGGACGATCCGAAAGGTGGCTTCGACCCGAAGGGTGAGTCTGAGTCGAGCTACCGGAGATTCGACCAATCTCAAAGTCAGCGAGTTGTAGACGTCCCTCAGGCCGGATCGGATGCTGCTTGGCTCTTGTCCTCCGAGCCACCAACGTTTGATGACCAACCATCTATGGAACTTGGATTGACGTCCCTGCTTGTATCGCATCATGACGTAGGCGTGAAGTCGGAGAGAGCCGAGCCAAATATCGAACTCTTCTCTGACGAAGCGCAGACCAGTAAGAACTCAACAGAATCTGAGTCAGACCCCGAATCAGAAATTGGCCTGACCGAAATTGACTGGGAACTCGGAGTCGATGAGTTCATTAAGTCTGCTTTTGATTCTGAGTAGTTCGGTAATGCCAAGCCGACAAGCATCATGATTTTCTTCTCGTTTCTCTAATTGATTGGAAACCCTTTCGATGAAAAATAAATTTGGCCTTCTTTGCGCAATACCGATTGCCGCACTCTTAACTCTCGCGTCGAGCAAGACCACTCATGCAGATCCGATCCTGATCGACTATGGAGTTGTCGAGGGTGGAATCCGCTTTATCGATCTACTCCCGAACACTCCCAATCAAGTCGTGCAACTGTTTGCTAGCGGAATAGCCGACGAGGGAGGAGTCAATGGATTTGAATTGGACATTCAGATCGGCGATGGTGGTGAGGACCTTGGCGGTTCTGATGTAGGTCCGGTATTTGCATCAGTCGATTTAGAGACCGGTACAGTTTGGGATGAGAGTTCGACTCAAGACGATGTGCAAGTGTTTCCATTGGCCCGGCAGAGCACCATAGAAGGTCCATCTCTTTTGAATACAGATGGACTCATTGGAAGTTTCACCATTGATACTACGGGGTTTGCGGGAACGGAGTTGGAGTTTCGTATGACTGGCGTCGCCGATGTATTTGATTCTACGTTCTTCAGAGGGGGGGATCCGATTAGTACGACAGCTCCGAACGGACGCATCAGAATCTCAGCCGTTCCGGAACCGGGTAGTCTGGCGCTGCTGGCTTTTGCTCCGCTGTGGATGTTGAGAAGACGCCGCGTCAGCTAATTTGAGATCGGTCGCTGTCGCGCTCCGTCTTGGGCGCGACGCGATTCTGGTTGAGTAGTCTCTACTGCCGAAGCCGAAGGCGGCGATCAACAGCAAGCAGGTGACTATCGGCCCATGTTGGATTTGAGAGTCTTGGAGAGGCTTTTGGATCTTGGGTTGGAGTTGGAATAGATGTTCTTGTTCTCGTTGGGGTCAGCTTGATGGTTGAACATCATGGCTCCGGCGAAATTGCCGCCACGGTCGGTGTACTCCGAGTAGCGGACGGTGTCCATGATGATGGAGTCGCCGCTCTTGTAACGGCTGATGGCGAATGACTTGCCAGGAAGCGTTGGATCCTTCATTACTGGCAGCAGACTTGAACCGTCCAGATGACTTGGTGCGTCCAGTCCGGCGAGTTCGCAGAGCGTTGGGTACACATCGATAAACTCGGCCATCGAGGCGACTCGACCGCCCGGTTCAACGTCTTGAAGATGCGGCGCGGAGATGATCAGTGGTGCGTGGAGCGAAGTCTCGAAACAAGAGTGCTTGTTCCACATACCGTGTTCGCCAAGCTGCCAGCCGTGATCTCCCCAAAGGACGACGATCGTGTTGTCGTCCAATCCAGTTGCCTTTAGTGTGTCGAGCAAACGCCCTACCTGCGCGTCGGTAAAACTCACGCAGGCGTAGTAGCCGTGGATGAGTTCAAGTGCGGTTGCTTCGTCCACGGGGCCTTTAGGCGGAATGCCAGCGTAAGAGCGGAGTTCGCCGGAGGTGTGCGGAGCTTCCTTCGGAACGTCTGTCGGAATCGCGTAGTTGGTCGGCAGTGATAGTTTCGATCTGTCGTAGAGATCCCAATACTTCTTGGGCGCGTTGAACGGCAGGTGCGGCTTCAAGAAACCGACTGCCAGGAAAAAAGGTGCTTCGGTGTCTTCCGAAGCGAATTTCGCCAAGTACTCGACGGCTCTTGTGGCGCAGTCTCCGTCGGGATAGTCGACATCATCGGCTTCGAAGGATTCGAACGGTGCCGCGCGATGCCGCTTCTTGCCAGGCCACAGCCGTTTGCTTTTTGCGATCGCTTTTTGTGCCGCTGGCTTGTTCTGGTATCCACTCTTAGGAGATCGCCAAGCGGGTTCAGACCAGCCATCCGCGTGATCGTCTTTGTGATGGAAGATCTTGCCCAAGCTGAATGTTTGGTAGCCTGAATTCTTGAAGTGCGCGTGCAAGGGCAACGCGTCGGGTGCATCGTTCTGAGCGTACGTCAGATAGTTAACGAATCGGTTGCGCGAGGGCCGAACTCCCGACATCAACGCGGCTCGGGATGCGCCGCAAGTCGGCACCATGCAATATGCGTGTTCAAAGAGTACTCCTCGTGCTGCCAGGCGATCAATATTTGGCGAGTGAATATGCTGGCGGCCATAACACTGCAATTCAGGCCGTAGATCATCCACCGCAATAAACAAAACGTTGGGGCGGGTCTCTTCTGCCTGGTTCATGCTGCAGGTGAGATTGAGCAACGCTGCTGTGATTAAGCCTAAGATCACTCTTCGCATCTTCTGTCCTCGCGATGTGGAATGTGGGGCATCATCTCGACTCAGCAGTGTAACTGGTTTCGGGTAGCAGGAAACGCCGTGGTACTCGCTTTCGACTAACATACTGCCTTCAACTGCTACAAGCATTGTTTCACCTTCTTCACGGGCGTTCAGGATCCCACGCATGGCATCAGAATCTGATTCGAACTCCGAGTCTGGGGACAAAGAGAAGCACTCGGGTAGAAACGATGGAACGGAGTTTACCGATCCGGCACTTACTGGCATGCAAAACGATACCGTTGAGCAGTCTGGAGGTGAGCGGAGACATGCACAAGATGCATCACAAGCAGAGCTTCGCCAGATCGGGCCTTATCGCCTGACCGAGAAGATAGCCGAAGGTGGAATGGGTGCGGTATTCGTCGCCGAGCAAGAAGAACCGATTAAGCGCCGTGTTGCTCTGAAGTTGATTAAGTCGGGGCAGGGGTCGGAGCAAATTGTTGCCCGCTTTCGGGCCGAACGCCAAGCCCTGGCAATGATGGATCATCCAAATATTTCCAAGATATTCGACGCAGGCACAAGCGAATCGGGTGAGCCGTATTTCGTGATGGAATTGGTCAACGGAGTTCCGTTCACCCAGTACTGCGATGAGAAGCGCCTTTCAGTGGCGGAGCGGTTGAAGTTGTTTGTTCCTGTCTGTGAGGCGGTGCAACACGCGCATCAGAAGGGAGTCATTCACCGCGATTTAAAGCCTTCAAACGTGCTGGTTGGATTGGTGGATGGTGTTGCGATTCCCAAAGTGATCGATTTCGGATTGGCAAAAGCAACTGAGCAGTCGATTCGGCTAACGGACGAGTCGATGGCTACGGAATTCGGTCGTGTACTTGGGACTTTCGAGTACATGTCTCCTGAGCAGGCGTCGATGGATTCGATGGACGTCGATACTCGGACGGACATTTACTCATTAGGAGTCATGTTGTACGAGCTGCTAACCGGATCAACGCCACTCAATCACGAGACTGCCAAGCAGCGGGTTATCTGGAAAATTCTCGAGTTGATTCGAGACGCCGAACCGCCGCTTCCTAGTCAACGGCTAAGCAGTGCGGGCGAAGATTCAGCCAGCATCTCCAATGCGCGTAGGATTGGAACTCAGCAACTGCATCATATTTTGAAGGGCGAGCTCGACTGGGTCGTCATGAGGGCCCTCGAGAAGCAGCGTGATCGCCGTTACTCGAGCGCAAGCGATTTTGCGCGAGATCTAGGGCGTTACCTCAAGAATGAACCGGTGGAAGCAAGGCCACCGAGCCTTGGCTATCGAGCCGCGAAGACCATCCAGCGGCATCGCTATGCCGTTTCGTTGGCGGGCGTCTTCTTGGCTACCGTTCTAGTTGCGCTCGGCTTCGTGACGTACTGGTATTTCGAAGCAAGTCGGCTCGCAAGCGACAATGCAAAGATTGCGAAGGAGAAAACAACACTTGCCGCTGAGCGGGACGAAGCGGCAACGTCGGCGCGGAGTGAGGCAGATGATCAGCGCGCGACCACCCAGTTTCTGCTCGATGTGTTCGGCGCGAGCGATCCGATGTTTAGTAAAGTCGTTTCTCGTTACGGCATTACGGTCGGCCAAGAAACGACAGTGCTTTCGCTCATTCTGAGTGCCATCTCGGTTGAAGTGAACGACAAAACGACCCAGTTCGCTGATCGACCGAGCTTACGATCTCGCATTCTCGCGGGACTTGGCGAGATTGCGGTCTCAAGCGGAAATCTGAGGCTTGGACGAAAGGCACTCGATAAGAGTTTTGCTCTTTTGGGACCCGGCGAAGTCGAAGAGATCGACCGCGGAAAACTTCTCGTGACACAAGCGTTGGTGGACTATACCTATGGCGACATGCGCCTCGCTGAGGAGCATCTGAGCGAAGCGGAGTCGATATTGGAAACGGCTATTCGGGAGGGCAACGATGAAACGCTGGTACTTCGGAAGTATTTGGATATCGACTTAATACTGGGGATGGTCTACATCGAATCGGATCGGTTCGAAGATGCAACTGCCCGTTTCCAGTCGATGGCGAAGCGAGATCTGGATCGCGGACCTTCGAGAAGCCTCCGACAGTTGGCAGGCGAGTTGTTTGCTCTCGGGTCTGAACTGGAGCGGCGAGCGATTGCCGACGAATCGCCGAACGATCTCATTCCACAGATGGTTTGGCTTGGAACTCGGTGGGCTCTGGCCTCAAATCAGTTCAACCCAAGTGTCGCAAAGCCACTAACGGCTGCTATCCAATCCCTTCTCAACGCGGCGGCAGGACGAAAAGCGGCTTCGGTCAACAACATCGAGAGCATGGTCGAAGCGATGCAGTCGGTTTTGGGCAAGCGACACATCCTCAATGCACTTCCCTTGTTCTACGCGTCGGTGGCGTTTGACCAGCAGGATCAAGTCGATACAGCGCTGGAGTACAACACTCGTGTTTTAGAACTGATCGATCAAGAGCTCGGGGTTCGCCGACATCCGAGGCTGTGTCAGATTCTTACGATGCGTGGCAAGCTGCTGCTTTTTCAGTGGAGAGCTTCAACGGATAAAGCCACTTCGTTGCTTCTTGAATCTGAGGAGGCTTTGACAAAGGCAATTGAAATTGGGGAGCCGTTTTTCGGCAGAGCTTCCTGGCGGGTTGCAAGGGCCTATCTCTATCGTGGTAGAGTCTATCGAGAGCAAGGGGAGTTCGACCGGGCGGAGTCCGATTTTCAAGCCGCTTGGGAGAGTCGAAAGGCAAGCTACGGCGAAGAAGATAACCGAACAAAAAGTGTCGCCGCCGAACTCGAGCAGCTTCGAGAATCCAAGGAGCCAGCGAATCCGTAGCCAGTCGCATGGGTTGGCTTAAGTCTGGAGAGCTCAGCAAGAGTTAGAATGGTTCGTAAATTGAATCGAAGTTCATCGACTCTGACTGACTTCGGTGAGAACAGTAATTGAGGTTTGGCAGTATGAAGTCTCGGCTAACCAATGGAAACATGCTCATTGTCATTGCTTTGACGATCTTCCTCGGGCTCCAGCAGTCACGAGTGTCGTTGGCGGCTCAGCCGAATGTGGTGCTCGTGTTCATTGACGATATGGGCTGGGGAGATTTCTCTTGCTTTGGCAATGAAGATGCCGAGACGCCGAACGTCGATCGTTTGGCCGCGGAAGGGATTCGATTCGAGCAGTTTTATGTAAACTCGCCGATCTGTTCGCCTTCCAGAACGGCGATTTCAACAGGCCAGTACCCGCAGCGCTGGCGGATCACTTCGTACCTGAACAATCGCAAGGACAACAACCGGCGTGGAATGGCCCAGTGGTTGGATCCTAAGGCTCCGATGCTTGCTCGCTCTTTGCAAAAGTCCGGTTATGCGACTGGACACTTCGGCAAGTGGCATATGGGCGGCCAACGTGATGTCAACGATGCTCCGCCGATCACCGACTACGGGTTTGACGAGTCGCTAACGAACTTCGAAGGCATGGGACCGAAGTTGTTGCCTTTGACTTTGAAGCCAGGTCAGGAAGAACCTGGGAAGATCTGGGCCAAGGCCGAGAGCTTGGGCGAGGGGTACCGGTGGATGCAGCGGAGCGAGATTACAACCGGGTTCGTCGATGCGGCATTACCGTTCATCGATCAAGCTTTGGCAAATGACAAGCCGTTCTATATCAACCTGTGGCCCGACGATGTGCACTCGCCATTTTGGCCTCCGGTCGATACTTGGGGCGACGGATCGAAGCGTCGGCTTTATCTGTCGGTGCTCGAAGCTATGGATGAACAACTTGGACGGCTGTTCGATCGAATTCGTAACGATCCGAAGCTTCGCGAGAACACGCTGATTTTGGTTTGTTCCGACAATGGACCCGAGCGAGGTGCAGGCAGGGCTGGACCGTTCCGAGGATTCAAGACGCACTTGTATGAAGGTGGAGTTCGTTCGCCGTTGGTTGCTTGGGGACCTGGCATCTTGAAAAAGGCGGGCCACATCGACCGATCCTCTGTGTTCTCTGCGATCGACCTCGCGCCGACACTTTTGCGTCTGACTGCGACGGCTGCTCCTGCGGGCACTGAATTTGACGGTGAGTCGTTAGTGCCCGTTCTCTTGGGCGAAGGCGGTTCTCGGGAAGCTCCGATCTTCTTTCGCAGACCACCAGATCGTGACTCGTTCTACGGAGTCGAAGATCTGCCAGATTTAGCAGTTCGATCCGGCTCATGGAAACTGCTCTGTGAGTACGACGGATCTGCAGCTGAACTCTATGACTTGGAGAAGGATGCTTCTGAGTCGATGAACGTGGCTGACGATTATCCGGAAGTGGTTCGCGGTTTGACGAAACTCGTAATTGACTGGCATAGTTCGATGCCACCAGACGCCGGGGGAAAGCTTGCGTCGACCCTGTCCAAGAAAGCCAAAACGAAATAACCGAGGGAGTTGACTTCATCTACGCGTTCTTGCTTGAAACACGCCAGGATGCGAACAGGCGATAACAATTCTGGGATGTGTTTTCATTTTCCAGCCAAACCAGCTCGTTGATAGAGATTTAGGGTTGTGGACCCAATCCACTGAATTGACGTGTTTCCACAGTTTGGGCGTCGAAACGCCCTCTTCGTTCTGCCCTCTTCGTTCTGCCAAAAACAGCCTCCCGAGTGGGGGATCGCAGAGCTTGTAAGGCATGGCATCAAGTGGGTTAGAGAGTTGCCGACAGAAGCGTCGGGAGCCGTCTAGAAGTCTATCGGTAACTGAGAGCACGCAACGAGCAAAAGCACGTCCACGACGCTTCCAGATTTCCAATCCACCAAAGCCCAACGCAATATTTCGATCAACAAGGTCGGGGGCAAAGGCGTACGCTATCCGATCCGATCCGATCCGATCCGATCCGATCCGATCCGACTTCGGACGCCGGGATCTGGGGAAGGGCAGGGCGTTCAATCGGCGGTGGCAATGATCACTATGTACGTACTCTGCCGTCGGAGCAAAACGGGACGCACAAATCGCGTTTCTTAGCGGTGCTGAACGAACATCACGACAGCCTGAGCTCAGATACTCTGTCGGATGTCTGCTGTTCGATGAAGGAGAAGTTGAGAGCGGACGAGTTGCGCTTGGAGTTGGAGTTCCCCTACTTCATCGATAAGAAGGCACCGGTGTCGGGGCAAAGCGGGAAGTTGGACATCGACATTACTTTTGACATGACCAGCAATGGTACGAATGATTTCATCTTGGGTATCAAGGTACCGGCAACGAGTCTTTGCCCATGCTCGAAGGAAATTTCGGATTACGGAGCTCACAGTCAACGCTGTGAGATGACAGTCAACGTTCGAGTTGCTGAAGGTCAGTACCTCTAGATCGAAGATCTCTTCAGAATGGTCGAAGAGTGGGCATCGACTCAGGTATTTTCTGTGTTGAAGCGGCCGGATGAAAAATGGGTAATGGAGCGCGCTTGCGAGAATCCATAGTTCGTCGCGGATATTGTGCGAGATATGGTCGTCGTTCTGAATGGCGATGATCGCATTGAGTGGTACGAATGCTACTCTGGAAACTTTGAGTCGATCCATAACCACAACGCGTATGCATTTGTGACGAACGATAAACGGTAGACAACGAATTGTTGCTTCTGGCTCTGGTCAGACCGGAGCGACTGTTGCGAAGTGGTTAGACTAGGACCTTTGTTCACGGGGACGTGCTGTTTGACGCTGCACCCTGCAAATGCCACCTGTTCTACAAGGCGTGCAAAGATGCCGAGTTCGCAACACGGATACTCAGGCAAACCACTCTTTCAAAAGCTTGGCCTGAAGTCTGGAATGACTTGTCTTACGATCCGGGCCCCAGAGCACTACCCAGAGCTTGTGGAAGGTGCTGAAGGTGTGCGTTTTGTCTCTCGGAAGACAGCCGCCCATGTCGTGCACCTATTTTGCAGAAAGAAAGCGAATCTAAAACCGCTCTTCGACCGAGCTCTGGCAAGTGTTGTGGAAGGTGGGATGATCTGGGTTTCCTGGCCGAAAAAGTCTTCCGATCTCTATCAAGATTTGACCGAACAAGACCTTCGCGATCAACTACTTCCCACTGGATGGGTTGACGTGAAAGTCTGTGCCGTCGACGGAGACTGGTCTGGTCTTAAATTCTTGAAACGCAAGAAATAGCAGGTGAAGTCGACGGCCGATTTCCGAGTCGTTGCAGAATGACTCAAGTCCTTCGCGCGCTTGCTCGCGATCAGCGTTGCGACCTCCCGAAAAGGTGAATAAAAGAGTGACTCAAAAAGTAGCCAATGCAATCGCCCAGATGGGTTGGAGCCTGGAGCAGAGCTATACCGCGCTCCCGGAGCTGTTGTTCCGCGACGCGGAGCCCGCGAAGTTCGCTGCACCGAGACTCGCAATCGTCAACGAGGATTTGGCAGGCGAACTCGGGATCTCGTTGGAGGGTGTTCGTGGTGAAGAACTAGCGGCGCTTTTTACTGGGCAGACAGTTCCAAGTGGTGCGCGAACGATTGCTCAGGCCTATGCTGGGCATCAGTTCGGCGGGTTTACGATGCTTGGTGACGGGCGAGCGTTGTTGCTGGGAGAGCAGCGAACACCGGCAGGCGAGTTGTTCGATATTCAGTTTAAGGGCTCAGGTCCGACACCGTTTTCACGCCGGGGGGATGGCTTGGCTGCCTTGGGGCCTATGCTTCGCGAGTACATCGTTAGTGAGGCTATGGCGGGGCTCGGAGTTCCGACGGCTCGGAGTTTGGCAGTCGTTGAGACGGGTGAGACTGTCTATCGCGAGTCTCTGTTGAAGGGGGCCGTGCTTACAAGAGTAGCGTCGAGTCACATCCGTGTGGGCACGTTTCAGTATCTGGCCGCTCAGCGAGACCATGATGCATTGCGGAAGTTGGCGGACTACACCATTGGACGGCATGACCCTGACTTGTTGGAGCTCGAAGCAGAGACGCGGTACGCAGAGTTCATTCGTCGAGTCTTACAACGCCAAGCGCGTTTGATTGCTCAATGGCAGTCGGTTGGTTTCATCCACGGAGTCATGAATACGGACAACGTTGCGCTCTGCGGCGAGACGATCGATTATGGTCCTTGTGCGTTCATGGATGTTTACCATCCCGATACCGTGTTTAGCTCGATTGATCACGGCGGCCGCTACGCTTACAAGAATCAGCCACCCATTGGACAGTGGAATCTTGCTCGATTCGCGGAAACGCTGCTGCCGCTTTTGAATGAAGATACCGATACGGCGATCGATCAGGCGACTGAGTTGCTCGGTGAATATCCGGATGAGTTTGAGTCAGCTTGGCTGGAACAGATGCGGCGCAAGTTGGGGTTGGTTTCACAACAGGCCGAAGACCGAGAGATCGCAGAATCACTGCTCGATTGGATGCAGTCAGCTGAAGCGGACTTTACCAACGTCTTCGACGATTTGTCCTGTGGCACCTTGGATGAAGCCAAGTACACGGAGCAAGCAATCACCGACTGGTATGCAGGTTGGAAAGCTCGAGTAGCAAAGGATCACGGTTCGACGGAAGAGGCTCGGCAAGTTATGCAATTGGTGAACCCTGCGGTGATTCCTCGGAATCATCGTGTCGAAGAGGCACTCGCAAGCGCGACTGCTGGCGATATGAGCGTCGTTCATAGTTTGTTGGATGCACTCAAGAAGCCCTTCGTCCGTGACAGCGGTAGTAAGCGACTTCGCCAACCACCCGCACCCGGGCAGTGCTATCGGACTTTCTGTGGAACTTGAGCAGGCGTCAAGTTCAGACTGCTACTTCACGCCAATGGTGTAGGCCACGAAGAGCATGAGCAGAAAGTAGCAGAAGGCCATTTCTAGCTTGGGTATCAAAAAGTTCATGAAGGGCTCGCGGTTCTTCTTTCCGCCTCCTTTTTCTCTGGCGTCCCATTTCTGTTTGTGCAGGTGGAACATGGTGTAGGTCTTCACCAGAGCGCCGCCCCACTGGGTATAGAGCAGCAGCGGGACATCAAAGAGCGACATGCGATGCCCTTCGAAGGTCAGGATGATGGCGTACAAGATGCGCACGATGATCACCAACATTCCGTAGACGATCAAATAATAGGGGCTGAGCCACACGGATCCCCAAAGTGCCGCAATTGGACTGAGCAAACTAGTCCACATGGAAATCCTTTGATCTACCAAGCACCACCAGATGAAAGGCTTTTGGGCTCCCATGCCCAATCCAATCGCCCGACCATTGTTGCGGAGCATGTTTCCGAACCAGCGGTGCATTTTCTTGATGCTGCCCATGATGGGTTTGTTACCGGAGTGCTCCATGCAATAGATGTGCGCATCAGGAACGTAGAGCATCTCATAGCCTTGTCGCAACAAGCAGTACCAAGTGCTCTTGTCGTCGCCGGTGACGAATTTGATTTCACCGTGCAACCAGTGCTTGATGCGATCGTTCTCCAGGAAGGCGATGAATTCGTCGTTCACGCAATGGAACGCACGAAACATCGAGAAGCGACCCGTCAGTACCATCAACTGGCGAGACAGGCTCTGCGACTTCATATAGCGATGTCGCATGGCAAAGCGAAGCGTGTACCACTTTCGATAGATCCAGTTGCCTTCGGTGACTGCGATATTGTCAGTCGTGACGGCGGCCAGCTTCGGGTTGTAGGAGAACAGGGGGATGCACTTGGCCAAAATCCCACGGCCTAAGACCGTATCGCCGTCCATTAGAACGAGCGTATCATCCTCGTTGAGGTCGTACTCGGCCATGGCATACAGAACGTCGGCCATCCCCTGACGTTTACCACCTTTTTGCCGGATGTAGACCATCTGCACTTTGTCACCATGTCGGTGCTCGGCAAGTGCGTCTTTGAAGATCTGATCCTCTTCTTCGCTTCCAGCGTTGACGAAAATGATTGTCTCGCAGGGAACAGATGCAACTTCGTCTAAAACGGAGTTGAGTGATCGCCGAGAGACATCGGGTTTTTCTCGGAAGGTAGGGATGACGTAGAAGAGTCGGCCCGGGTATTTCTCATCGTCGGGCACCGAGTCCGTTTCAAAACGGATTTTTGGATACACCAGAAACTCGTAGAGAGCCGCGCGGACGCAGTGGATGAGCAGCCAGATATACCGCCATGCCCCGATGGCACCGATCAATGCAAGTCCAGCAACGGCCTCGTCACCAACATCGCGTGGTAGAAAACCATAAGCGATGAAGACGAGAGCTCCGTAAGCTGCGATGACAGGGACGGCTCGTATGAGCCGCATCCCAAGAGAAACGTCGTACCGGATACTCATCGGAATCTACTGGGCAAAGCCGGCCATACTAGCGAGAGACTCGACTTTCTCCTGAGCCTTTTCCAGCCAGGGGAGTTTGAATTCGAGCTTCACGGTCATCTTCAACCGCATGCCGGACGGAATATCCTTCGGCAGTCCTTCGACGTCGACTCGAATGGGGACGTCGAGTGCTGACCCGCCGCGGAATTCAGCCGTGTAGCCACCCTTGCCATAAACGGCTCTGTGCCCAACGGCAGTCACCTTACCGGTGGTCTTCACCTGAAGCGATGGGATTTCCACTTTCACCTCTTGTCCGGGTTTGATACTCGTCACTTGGTCGACGGGTACTTGGCCGATTGCCCAGGTCTCTTGCCCAGATCGGCTAAGTGCGATGACCTCTTCGGCAATCTTGACGAACTCACCAGAGTGGCGGTAGACAGCGAACACCTTGCCGTCGCTGGGCGCTTTGATGCCAAGTGACTCAAGACGCTGCTTGGCCTGTTCAAGGGTCTTTTCTGCTTGATCCACTTTGGCCTGCAAGGATTCGCGACTGGCCTTCAGTTCCATCATGCGATCGTCGATGCGGTCTCCAACGATCAAAATTCCGGACTCGCAAGCTTCTTGTGCGAGTGCAACGCGTTCAATACGAGCTTGAATGCCTTCGATTTCCGCTTCGCTGGCTGACACTAGATTCACAGCCTTGTAGTGCTCTGTAGCGGGAATAGAGTTATCGGCCGCAAGCGGGGCAAGTCGATCGGCTTCTAGTTGAGCAATTTTGAAGTTGTAGTTGGCTCGCTTCAGCTCAGCTTTTTCGGCGGCGAGATCCTGATCGAGTTTCAATCGCGCGAATTTGAGCGTGTTCTGGTAGTCTCCGAGCATGGAGGCAACCGAGTTCTTCTCGGCAATCGCCGTATTCAATTCCGACTCGGCCTCCACCACTGAGGACTGAAGGTCAGGGTTCTTTAACTGGGCGATCAGCTGGCCTGCGTGAACGTCCTGTCCCTCGCGTACATAGACCTCTGCGAGTTCTCCCTCATACCGCGTATTGATCGGTTGGTAGTTGCCCACCAAGACGGAGTTGCCGACTTGGACCGAGTATCGCATCTGTACAAACACGGCTACGAGAACGGTGACGGCAAGCATGCTAACGACTAGCAGCAGCGCTACCAAAGCCTTGATATTCCGCTGAGGCCCCTGGGGCTTGGAGGCTGGAGTCTCGGTCGCCTTGCTTTTACCAGGCTTCTTTTTGCTAGCCTTTGCAACGGCATCGCCCCGGGCCAGTTCGTCGTATGACAACTCTTCCAAGGCGTCTCCGGATTGGCCTCCTTCGATGTCGCTGAGCAGCCGGCTTACGGCTTCTTGTTCGCCAATCGACAGGTCACGAAACATGCAGTGGTAGTGATTCGCGTTCTCTCTACGAACGCGAAATTTGGTCCGCAATTTCCCGCTGGGGTGGGCGATCGTTGCGTCGAAGTCTTCTCCGACCGAGAAGTCGCGAGACGAGGATTTTGCTAGCTTGAAGCCAAATCGATCGAGATCACTAAGGGGTACATGATCGTCATCTATTTCAAGTTCGAGCAGTGAGTCGACAGCCATGGAAAGGGCTCCGCTTAGAAAGGTACATCCGCTGGTTCGGGCGTTGGGGATGAACGCTGGCTGGACAGTATAGATACGGCTTCTGAGATGTGGAGGAGAGTTGCAGGTCTTGCGGGGGATTTCCTGTATGTGTCAATCAAGCTTTATTGGTGGAGGGTAGCGGTCGATACAGAGATTAGTGATTGCGGCGATTGGTAATCGTGTTTTAAGTTCCCTTAAGGTCTTCTGGTGCTAACTTTCGCTCCTACATTGCTGCCCACGCGAACGTATGAGGGGATTCGCTAGACCGATGAAATTCTCCAATCTAATTTGGATCATTGCGCTCCCTTTTTTCTCAGCTTGCAACATTGGTCCTGATTTTAGCCGCCCTCAGCCTCCGGAATTGTTCGGAAGTTACGCAAATCGGACTCCGACTGGCTTCGAACAGGCGGAGTTAGGGAACTGGTGGAATACGTTCGGTGACCCCGACTTAAACGCACTCCTGAACGTTGTAGAGTCGCAGAATCTTGAATTGATGAAGGCGGTCCAGCGTATTCAAGAGGCTCGAGCGCTGCGTTGTGTTGCCGCAAATCAGCAGCCCACAGGTGGTCCAGCCACCCAGACCACCTACGAGCAAAACAGCAATAATTCGAATTTTGTAGTCAACAACGGCGGCGGCGCCTTCGTTTTGAATCGGGCGTGGTTTGATGCCGCGTGGGAGGTAGATCTATTCGGCAAGTTCGCGCGTGGTGTTCGTGCGGCGGAAGCCAATCTCTTGGCGTCGCAAGCCGACTACCAACAACTTCGGCAATCGCTGCTTGCAGAAGTTGCCTCGAACTACGTTGGCCTGCGTGCTAGGCAAAGACAGCTACGCATCATCAACGCCAGCTTAGAGACTCAGCGGGAGGCGTTAGAAGTCGCTGAACGCCGTTTGGCTGCAGGGCAAGTTAGCAAGTTGGACGTGACTCAGGGCAAGAGCCTGATCTATCAAACAGAAGCCAACCTGCCGCTGATTGAACAAGAGCTCCGCCTATTTCAGCATCGACTGGCGATCTTGTTAGGAACGACGCCGGGGCCGAATGTCGTTAACAATGATACGGGCATTATTCCTATTCCAAAGTTCGGCATCGACATTGGCGTACCAGCGGATCTACTGCGGCGGCGACCGGACATACGGGCTTCCGAAAATCGGCTGATGGCGCAAGGGGAGCGGATCGGTATCGCCAAGGCCGAACTCTATCCACAACTGAGCCTGATTGGGACTGTCGGTTTGGCCGCGCGAGTTGGTGCTACGTTTCTGACGAGTGACAGCTTGGATTTTCGGGTCGGTCCGAGCTTTCAATGGAACATTCTGAACTACCGTCGTATTCAGGGATTGGTGGAAGCCGAGTGGGCGCGGTGGCGACAAGCGTGCTTGAACTACCGAACTACGGTCTTGGCAGCCATTAAAGAAACAGAAGACGCCCTGGTCACCTGCGAGAAGAAGGTTTCGAGGCTCGAGACAATAGCCAAATCTATAGACGTAGACTTGGAGAGCCGCGAAACGGCTATTCAGCTTTACGACAATGGTCTACTTGGCTTTCAGCGAGTCCTCGATACACATCGCCAACTTTTGCGCGATATGGACGCTCAGGTACTCGAGCAGGAGCAATTGGTTCAAGCTTTGATTCGCGTCTACAAATCGGCAGGAGGGGGATGGCTACAGGCCGGGGGTCTTCCGCAGTCTCGCGTTTTCGCTGGGCAAGAACCTCCGGACAACTTGCTGCAGATACCTAAAGAGACAGAGGGTGACGCAGAAGAGGAGGTTGAAGCAAGCAGCGATGACCTGGAATTTGGTGATGATTATCTCAATGACCCATCGCCATCAGACAAAGCAGCTCGGGCTCGCTCGGGTAAACTGAAGATTATCCTCTCACCCAGCACTCCAGCTTCTGCGCATCCGTTTGTTTCGACTTCGACCCGCAGGATCCCCAAGCCTCTGGCAGGATCGAATGCCGATTTAGAGGTTGCAGAAGGCGGAGGTATAGACGGCATTCGCATCGCGAACGGCATCCACATCAGCCGGAATGGCCAAGCAAGATCTCGCACGATCGACTTTCGGCCGAGCAAGTCGATGGAACTGCCGAGTAGCGCCTCGCTGCCGACCTTGAAAGCGACGGAAGGCAAGGAAGCACCCGTTCGCCTACTCGGGCCGGTGACGGTTTCACCAAAGCGTGAGGTAACTAAGATGGAGCTGGAGTTGAAGGAGTGGGCCACTCAAGACTCTGCATCGTCACCACCTCAGTCAGCAGCACCCAAGCTAGGTGTTCCTTCGCCGATCTACCGTTAGTTCGAGTATGGTTTTATCTGATTCGGTTCAGCGTTTTCTACTCTTTTTCGCGTTCACCTGGACGTTCACCTGTGCCGGGCATGGGTACGCTCAGCAGGTCTTTAAGCTCGACTTCTCTGGCTACGAAATGTCTGCGCCGTACGGCGAGTTGGAATTGGCAAACGACTGGCGCAACCCGACTTGGAGTAACGGAGTTTCTGAAGGAAGAGTCCGAGTCGTGGCCGCGGATGACTCTGATCCATCTTCCTCTGTGTGCCTGGCAGTCGACTACCCCCAGGGAGCGGTCGGTCCGAAGGCTGGGGGAGCGCAATGGAAACTCACATTCCCAGAATCTTACCAAGCATTGCGACTGGAATATCGCCTGCAATTCGGAGAGGGTTTCGATTTTGTGCGTGGCGGAAAGCTACCGGGACTTGCGGGCGGTACCGCTCCGACAGGAAGTAAACTCGCCGATGGCAACAACGGTTGGAGCAGCCGATTTATGTGGCGTACGGATCACCATGGGAAATCCGGACGACCACCGCAGCGACGGGCCTGGCTTCAGAGCTATATGAAGCACTTTGAGTCGGGACCGAAGGAGGATGGGATTGGCGAAGATGAACTGGATTGGAGACGTGACAGTCGCAGGGTGATGATCGAAGCCGGCCGTTGGTATTCGATTCGGCAAGAAGTTCGAATGAACGATGTTGGCAAGAACGACGGACAGCTTCGCGTGTGGCTGGATGGAGTGCTGGTGGCGAACCGTGACGATGTCTACTATCGCAAGTCAGATAAAATCGGGATCGACGTTTTGTACTTCAGTACGTTTTTTGGCGGCAGTAAAACGCACTGGGGACCTTCTCAAGACGAGACGATCTACTTCGACGATTTTCGCATCACCGAATTGGATGAATTGCCCTAGGTGGAAGTCTTACGGAGCGCGTTGCACGATAGCTGTTTAGCCTGAGGCCAGGCCAGTGCGTCTAACCGGAAACTCGCTGGGACTTTCCAAGTTCGACGATGACGTCCGCCAACGATCGAGAGCGAGCAACGATGACGGGCTCGCAAGTAAACGGATCGCTGCGTTCTCCTTCTGGATTCAAGAACACGCCGCCTGCCTCTTCAAGGATGACTTGCGGAGCGGCAATGTCCCACGGCCCTTGTTTCACGGATGCTGGGTTGTTGTCGTGCACTGCCGCCGCCAGCGAACTGTTCCCGTCTGCGATTCGCATGGCGACTCCTGCATGAGGCACGTTGCTAGTCACTAAACAGGCGCCTTGATCGGAGCGAAGTCGCTCATTCAAGCTGCGGAAGTATTTGGTTTCCAACGATGCGTCGCCGTACTGATTCATCTCGACCCAGACCTGCTCTAGCGGCTCCGCCATATCGCACACTAAACGCTTGCTGTTCTTCCAGGCTCCCGTCCCGCGGATGGCGTAGTACCAAGCATCAATGAGCGGGAAATAGGCGACGCCCAGTGCCGTTTCATTTTGCTGGCGTTGAGCGACGAGTACGGAGGGATATTCGGTGCCTGCTTGCATCAGGAAAGCGCTGGAGGCGTCGAGCGGATCCAAGATCCACATGGAGTCTTCCGTCTCCACGTCACAATTCAATTCTTCGGAGAGTATCGGTAGACTACTTCCGCTCTGGAGCACGTCGATAGCCGCGCGGTCGGCGTCTCGGTCGACTTCGGAAACGAGGTCTCCAATTCCTTTGCGTTCAATTTTGCCTGACTCACCACGGCTCAGCTCGTTGGCGCCTTCGATGATGACTTGGCCGGCTGCGCTGGCAGCACGGACCGCCAGTTCAAGATCGGAAGAGAGGGATTGGGCGTGTTCGATGATCGTGTTGAGAGGCACTTTCAGCTTACTTTCCGGAGTAGATTCACTTTTCTGAACTTTACGAAGCACTAGAAAAGCTAATCGTTACTAGCGGCTACGGGAAGTCGAATGCTTCCCCAGAGGCAGGATTAGAGCGGGCTTCAATAGTTTATGGATTTTTGAACGCGAGTTCCGAAGGTGCCACCTAGGGAACTGCCGGTAGGACTGCACCTGGCTCGACCTGCCCGTATACGTACACGAGGTAGAGAGCTCCGACGACCATGAAGGCGATCAGCAGGGCATCAGGCTCGAACAGCCACCAGCGTTTCTTCGGCTGGTAGAGAATGCACATTAGACCGACAGCCGTGGTTAGCAAGACGCACGTTGCCGTGATCGCGTGGGTCTCAGCAATTGCACTTAGTAGTGATGTGTTGGTCGCAAAATCAAGCGATGCCAGGATCACCATGTTGAACGCATTGCTTCCGAAGATGTTCCCGATCGCCATGTCCACGGCTCCCATGCGAACCGCTGCGATGGTCGACACTGCTTCAGGTAGGGAGGTGACCGCGGCAACGAGCAGAGTTCCGATAAAGGTTCTGCCTAAACCGGATGCCTCTGCAATCTGATCGGCGCAACTGGCAACCATCGGTGCAACAAAGAAAATGACAGCGGTCGCAGTAAGGAAGCCCGCAAAGTTCAGCAAAATGCCCTTGATATCGGACGACTTCTCTTCGTCTTCCTTCGACTCGGGTTTTGTGCCCTCTTTTTCGTCAAGATAAATGAGTCGCGCACAGAGTGCGTAGGCGACGATTGCGGCCCAGCTACACGGGCCGACGCAAAGCCATGTCCACTCGTTATCAAGTAGGATGCCCAAGAGAATCAATCCAGTCAGCAAAGCACCGACAATCGCGCTCAGTGCATGATCGGCTGCCGAACGTGTCCAGATCTGACCGGGCTTGCGAGAGATCAAGTCCACTAAAGCGAGTATCAGCAAGTTGACCAGCGAGCTGCCAAGTATTCCGCCGGCCGTGATATCGTCGGCTCCGATTGCGATCGCTGAATAGCCCACGGACAATTCCGGTAAACTAGTCGCACCGGCCAGCAGAACGAGGCCAGTTACCGACCCGCCGAGACCTGTTCGCTCGGCAATTTCGTCGCCAAATTTGGCCAAGAACATTGCGGCCGACACAATCACTGCTGCGAGGCCAACAAACGTGAGAGAAACTGTTAGCATTTGCGGCTCAAAAAAATGGCAAGTAGACAGGTCGTCTCACGACGAAGGGACCAGACTCTAGCAAAATAGCCCGACAATCGACAGGCCCGGAGCCCTCCAAGGCTACGAATGTGCGGGCGTTGGGCGCTTAATTTGGATAGAAAAGACATCTGGCTACTCGGGTAGCCCCAGCTCCCGACAGGTATTCAGCCTGGCCAAAACCGCTCCATGCAAAACCGTCCTGGGAATCGGGCAAGAAAGAC
Source organism: Pirellulaceae bacterium (assembly GCA_045105035.1). GTDB lineage: Bacteria > Planctomycetota > Planctomycetia > Pirellulales > Pirellulaceae > Aureliella. The sequence continues at coordinate 19,387 of JBGCCZ010000074.1, forward strand.
ACTCATGGCAAGTAGGCATTTGATCCCACGTTTCGCGCATGGATGGGCAGCGCTCGGAGCCTTGTTCCTTCTGGTGGCGTGTCCAAGCGCTTCGCGAGCACAGCAAACTGCGTCAAATAAGGAGTCTGTTGGCGGCGGAATTCGAGTGGGTTCGAAGAGTTTTACCGAGTCCGTCATCCTGGGGGAAATGCTCTGCACTCTCTCGCGACACGCGGGTGTCGACGCAAACCATCGCAAGGAGCTCGGGGGAACTCAGATCCTGTGGAAAGCCCTGCTATCCGGCGAGATCGACGCCTACGTGGAATATAGCGGAACGATCAAAGAAGAGATTTTGGCGGCCGAGGGAGTCTTCGGTTTGGACGACCTGCGTTCAGAATTGGATCAACGTGGGGTGGGCGTCAGTGAGGCTCTTGGGTTTAACAACACCTATGCACTCGGTATGACCAATGACCGCGCCGGAGAGCTCGGCATTGAAAAGATCTCGGATTTGCGAAGTCACCCGGATCTAGATTTGGGTTTCTCCGATGAGTTTGTGGAACGTAAGGATGGCTGGAATGGATTGAAGGCGCGTTACCAACTGCCACAAACGGCCGTTCGTGCGCTCGACCATAGCTTGGCGTACTCGGGGGTTCGGGCTGGGTCGATTGACGTGGTCGATCTCTATTCGACGGACCCGGAAATCATTTCCTACGACCTTCGAGTCTTGGACGATGACTTGGCGTACTTTCCCTTCTATGAAGCCATTGTGCTTTACCGCAAAGACTTGCAGAGTAAGTTTCCTGGAGTCGTCGTAGAGTTCAATAAGTTAGCCGGAAGTATCAATGGCGACACCATGGCTCGACTCAACGCGAGGTCACGAATTGATCGCGAGTCTGAGCCGTTGATTGCTGCCAGTTTCTTACGTGAAAAGGTCGACCCAACAATCGAATTGCCCCGGCCACAGAGTTGGCTTGCGGATCGGTTTCAGAAGTTTCTCAAATACACTTTGGAACACGGTTTCTTGGTCGTCGTCTCTTTATCTGCCGCAATTCTCTTTTCTGTGCCGCTTGGAATTGTGGCTTACAAAGTTCCACGGATTGGCGAAGCAATCTTAGGCACTGTTGGCGTGATCCAAACGATTCCATCCATGGCTTTGATGGTGTTTATGATCCCGGTTCTGGGGTTGGGAGCTAAACCTGCCATCGTGGCGTTGTTTCTTTACAGTTTGCTTCCCATTGTTCGAGGAACGCACACGGGACTATCGGGACTCTCTCCGAGCATTCATGAATCAGCGCTAGCTCTGGGGCTGTCCAGTTCGGCTCGTCTGCGGCTAATCGAACTTCCACTAGCCGCCCAGTCGATCTTGTCAGGCATTAAGACCTCGGCCGTGATCAATGTGGGAACGGCCACAATCGGAGCCCTGATTGGAGCGGGTGGATATGGCTCACCAATTCTCACCGGTATACGCTTGGCCAATGTGAGCCTCATTCTGCAGGGGGCGATACCTGCTGCATGTCTAGCGCTGATCGTCCAATGGGGGTTTGGATTCTTGGAGCGATGGTTGGTTCCAGCCGGCTTGCGTTCCGCTAACCGTGGTCATTGAGAATTCACTCAGGTCACCAAGCTCTTGCCTTCTGAGTTCGTCAACCTGGGCAAAGGCCTGAAAGTCATTGAGCTTGGGCTCAAAAGGCAAGGGCGCCGTTGCTCCAGTCACTGGTGCAATGTCGCAGTTGCCCAATGTACGGCAAGGACCACAACTTGGTGCGACTTGATCACTGATCGCTCTCCAGCCGACGAACCCAACCAGTAGCAGAATGTGGAACTTGAATTGACGCATGGACTGGAAACACAAGCGAGTACGAAATTGGATGAAGCGTTTGCTGGGTGAATTTCCCCAGCAGTAATCCGCTCCTTGAATGCCCAGTTTACTCCGCCGATAGCTTCATCCAGTGTTCGAGGGCTAACCGATTGGAATGAAAGGCCATATTTTCCAGATGCTCGTCGGTTGGTCTGGACCACTCTGAGTGCTCAACCTCGTCTTCAGCGAGCGTAATTGCGTCGTGTGAGACAACATCCACGAGGTAGAATAGGTCGAGCACTGGGCAGATGACATTCTTGTAGTCGTACTGGTTTGGATGCGACATCATGTATTCGGCGCGGGTGACCTCCAGTCCCGTTTCTTCACGCACTTCGCGAACAACAGCTTGTTCACCAGTTTCTCCTGTATCCACGAATCCGCCTGGTAGACCCCACTTTCCCTTTCCGGGGTCCCTGGCTCTGCGGATGAACAACATTTCACCGCGCTCATTAACCACGATTCCTCCAACCGCGCAAACAGGGCCGAAGTAATTCGTATAGCCGCAGTCTCCGCATGAAAATGGAACGGCGCCAGGCTTTGTGGATGCATTGCCACAACGAGGGCAAAACTTGAAGGACTCTTCGACGGGAAGGCTCATGGCAGGATGCTTTGGATTCACGTTTGCAAGAGGCGATTGTTGAAGGCGTGATGCGATGGCGAGTGTCATGGTTCAACTCGGAGGATTGGATGTTCTTCTGCAGTTCCATTGAAGGTGCGTGAAAAACATACCTCCTCTTGGGGCGTTTCCGACTCGGTAGACGGCGGAGCGTCGGCTTCGCTCACTCTGAGGGCCGGGAGATTCTTGCTTGTACGATTATGCGGATTGAAGCGATTTCGCATCGGATTCCTCTGCATCCGATTCCATGGGCGGTCTGCTCGAGGCCCCGGTAGTAGACTGCCAAATCGCGTACACCAGCAAGCCAACCCCGAAGGTGACGAGCATCGCAATGAATTCCGTGGGGCGTTGATGGGCGGATGCGGCAAGAATGCAGAGTGTGCTTCCCAGATAGATGTAAGTGCAGAGACTCTCGCTGAGTTGCAAAGGTTTCGAGTCGGGAAGTCGCGACTGAATCCAGAAGAGCGACAGGACTGCGAGTGCTCCGCAAGCAGAAAGTGTCAGCCCCAGGTAGGTCATCAATTGCAACAAGTTAGCTGAAAGTAAAGCCACCACACTAAGACTAGCTTGGGTCAAAATGGCCAGGGTTGGTGCGCCGCGTTTGCCGACGAAAGCACCAGGTAAAACTTTGTCTTCGGCCATCTTTTGATACACGCGTGGACCCGCAAGTAGCATCGCAAACACACTGCTGGTCATCGATAGAACGATGGTGCAGCGCACAACGAAGCTCAGCGAACTGCCGCCGATGGATTCTACTGCGATCGTAGCCACGTCACCTTGGAAAGCGATCGCGTCCGCGGGTGGAGCATACACATAGACATAGTTCAGCAGCCAATAGATGGCCGTTACAACCAGTGTCCCGATGATCATTGCACGAGGAACCAAGACCCGGGCTCGAGTTGATTCGCCCGCGACATAGATCGCTGCATTGAAGCCGGTGTAGCTCAGAGCAATCCAGGACATTGATCCGACGAATACGAGCCAGGCGGAGAAGTCCTGCGGAATCCAATCCGAGCCCACGTTGGCGGTCACGGAGCCTTGCCACGCAGCCGGATCCGTAAACGCCAGTGCCCAGGCGATCGTAATCGCAATCAGGAGCATCTTGGCAATCACGACGATGTTTTGAATTCTTGTGCCGAGCGAAACGCCGACTAAATGGCACGCAGTTGCAGCGGCGATAAGCAGGACGGCGAGTAACTTTAGCTGCCAGGCATCTTCGGGCGTTCCTGGTAAGCAGTAGATCGCCGCGCCGAGTGCGGCGGCTGAAATGGGTGCTGTGAATCCAGAGATCATTGAAATCCAGCCGGCCAAAAAGCCGACGGACGGATGAACAAGGCGGCTGAGGAAGAGATACTCGCCACCTGAGTCTGGCAAACGCTTAACCAGAGCGCCGTAGCCGACCGCTCCGCAGAAGGCCCACACTCCACACAGGACCCAAGCCAGCATGACCTGGCCCGGACTACCCAGCGTGCCAATTGAATAACCGCTGCTGGTGAAGACTCCCGCTCCGATCATATTGGCAATGACGAGGCAAGTCAGCGTAACGAAGCCAAGCCCATTCCCATCTGACGAGGTGCCGTTGTCCTTGTCTTGCAACGGTGTCCTACTTCCAGCGGCTTTGGGTGGCGTAAATGGACTGGGCTGAGCGGCGTCCGCCATGGGTGATAATTTCCGTGCATGAGTACGAAACGCTGGACGATTGACCTGCTTAGTCGGCGTTGGTCTAAGATTCAGAAGCGGATTTCGAATCGTGCTCTTGAAGCTTTAGGTCGAGCTGTGTTTTCGTCGCTGTTCGTTGTTTTGACTGTGTCGGCGTCTTTGAGCTCTTGGGCTGCCGCTTCTTCTTGGTAGCGGGAGCGCTGACGCGCGGCTCTGGTGCACCGTCGAGTTCTTCACCCGGTGACACGCTTACAAGTCGCTCGGTTCCACTCTTCGCGTATTCTTTCGATAGTTCAAAACCGAAGAAGTTGCGTTTCAGCTTCTTGGCAACTCGGAGAGTGGCAGCACTTCCGGAAAACGGATCCATGACGACTTCGCCTGCGTTGGAGCAAGCTCGAATGATCCGTCCAAGGAGTTGTTCGGGCATTTGGCATCCGTGGAATCCGGCGCGTTCCTTGAAGGTGCCTGCTACTCGAGGAAAGTACCATGTGTCCTCATCTTGCTCGAAGCCACTGCAGTCCTGGGGACGCAGGATCCAAGTATCGTCGGGAGAGCGACCGGCACTGTTCGCCCGTTTGTCGTTGTAGACCAGCTGCCTTGCTGACGGGACCGCCACGTCGGCAAAGTTGAAGGTGAAGCTCTTCGGGTCTTTGATGAAGTAGAACAGATGCGTGTGAGAACGCGTAAACTTCGATTTGCAGTGCACGCCAAAGGTGTAGTACCAGATCACCCAATTGCGAGTGTGGAACCCGAGCTGCTGAGCGGCGATTTTTAGCTCGGCGGCATAGTCGTCGCCAATAGCCAACCAGAAGGTCCCGTTACTTTTTAAGACTCGGTGGACTTCGCTCATCCACTCGCTGCACCAGTCCACGTACTTCTGGGCGTCTAACCGATCGTCATACTCATCGTACGCATAGCCGATATTGAATGGCGGGTCCGCGAAGACCAAGTCGACTTCACCATCGGGAACTGACTTTAACTGCTCAACGCAGTCTCCCTGGTGAATCTTGCCGAGAAGTGCTTCCAATGGGTTGGGCATAAAATCATCCACCAGTGGCGGACACATCTTTATAGAGGCAACGGTTTTGTGGGAATTCTCTGGGGGCTAGTCCAACTAGCCGTCCTCTCAAACGAACTGTGCAATCACTGCATCGTGGCGGACATCAGGCTTGCAACGATGGCAAGTATGATGAACGCGAGATAGACCGCGATCATCACGATGTAAATAATCGTGATGACGCCAAAAATAGTGGCTAACGTGCTGAGCTTCCTAGTTGCCTGCTGGATGGCCATTGGGTCCTGTTGTTCGAAGCCACTCTTCAGCGATTCGGAAGCCGCTTTGAGCAGAAAACCCATCCAAAGCGGAAGCCACCCGATAATCAATCCAATAATCGTGATGCAATAGATCACTCCAATAACGATTAAGAACCAGGCTGTGAGCATCAACCATCCCTTAGCGTCATAGAGTGGCTTTAACGCTTGATAGGGCAGTACGCCATGCGGAGCAGGATTGGCTTGCATCCCCGGTTTAGGGAACTCTGCTCCTGGATCTGACGCATAAGGGTTGGACATGATTGGAATCCTGTTTCTGGGAACGCTCAGTTAGGCCGATCGAATGCTAGGCAGAGCGAGCATTGGACGGCCGATTCGGCAAATCAGTCTTCTGAAATGGCGTGCACATGATCTCAAGGCAAAACAGCGAGACCAGTTGTCAGTTCATTTTGTAACATGAAATCAAGCGGGCATGGTACAGAGCCGTTTTTCGACGGCTTCAGTAACCTTGGCACAGCGTTTCATCGTGGATTCAAACTGCGCGAAGTCGAGCGACTGGTAGCCATCGGAGGCAGCCGTCTCGGGCGTGGGGTGCACTTCGACGATCAACCCGTCCGCGCCGGCAGCGATCGCAGCGATCGACATGTCCGGCACCATGTAGGCATGGCCCGTTCCGTGGCTAGGGTCAATGATGACCGGCAGGTGAGTCTTCTTGTGCAAGTACGGCACGGTAGCCAGTGGGAGTGTGAACCTAGTGTGCGATTCGAAGGTGCGGATGCCGCGCTCGCAGAGCATCACGTTGGAGTTGCCCTCGTTGAGGACGTATTCGGCTGCCAGGAGAAACTCGTCGACTGTCGCACTGGCACCTCGCTTCAACAAGACGGCTCGGTCACTCTTTCCGACGGCTTCGAGCAAGCGATAGTTTTGCATGTTGCGGGCGCCGATCTGGAGGACGTCCGCGTACTTGGCGACTAAGTCGACTTCCTCGCTGGTCATGACTTCAGTGACGACGGCTAGGCCGGTTTCTTCTCGTGCCGTAGCCAGTAGCTTGAGTCCGTCTTCCTTCATGCCTTGGAAGCTGTAGGGGCTGGTGCGAGGCTTGAAAGCGCCGCCGCGAAGTGCGGTTGCGCCGGCCTTTTTGACGGCGTGTGCCGAGGCAACGATTTGTTCTTCGCTCTCGACCGAGCAGGGACCAGCCATGACGCCGACGACATCCGCGCCAGCCTGGAAGTCTAGGACTTGGATTCGCGTTGGCTCGGGCTTTAGCTCGCGGCTGGCAACTTTGTAAGGAGCCAAGATAGGTAGGACTTCGGAGACGCCCGGGCCGCTCTCGAGGGCTTCTGCTTTGGTGACACGTTCATCTCCAACCGCTGCGATCACAGTGCGTTCCGTGCCCTTGATCACGTGGGCTTTGAGCCCCATTTCTTGGACTCGGGACTGCATGTGCTCAATTTGTTCGGCGGTGGCGCTCGGTTCCATTACGACGATCATGAGAGGATTCTTTCAGTGGTTCTGGGCGGTCAGATGGGAAAGTGTGTCTAAGGTAAAACTCTGAACAGGGCAACAAAAAAAGCCCCGGAAATCAGAGGATTGCCGGGGCTTTGAAGATCGAATCAATTTGCGATTCTACGTACGCTTCACAGCCCCGCTTGGAAACGCGGGTCCGAAAAAGAAGTTAAACGTAAAATACTCTGTTTGAGGTTTCATGTGATTGATTATGACTGAGGGCTGCCAGACGGCAATACCATTCGAACTCGAGATTCGACTGATTTAGCACTTTGACTCCGAACGCAACGCGACGGGCTTTCAGTCTCAGCGGTAAGCCGTCAAAGGCAAAGACATCTTGCTTGTCGCGGTAAAACACGACACTGATTCTCGTTTTCGGGAGCTTCGCGAACAGAGGCTTCCCAACCTCACTCAAGTTGGTTTTGAGGTTTTCAGTCTCTTCGCTCATGCTGTCGAAGACGATAACGAGATCGAGTCCGTTTTCTGCGAAGCCCGAGACAACTTCGGCAAAACGTCTTTGCGAAGTCATCATGCCCGATGCGTCGGATCCACTGGTTTGGGTTTGTGCGGCTTTGCCTGGCGGTTCAATATCAATCGCTGATTCGAGTGAACCTGTGTTTTGCGGTTCGGCTATTTTGTCTTTTTATTAGAAATTTGCGCCCGGGTGGGCGACGTGGTTGCACTACGTGCTGAACGATTCAATCTGGACTGTTATCGCCGAGATATCGCTATGACGACACAAATCTTCAAATTGACTTTTTGCCTGCTCTTTGCCGTTGTTTTCACCGCGGTTAGCGCTTTGGAAGCCGTTGGCCAAGTCAGGCGTTTTGAGTTGACGGATTTTTCGAACGCTGACAAGCACCGTAGAAGTGCAGTGTTGAATGTGGTGCAGCGAGGCAACACACACATGATCGTAGAGTTTAATTCTTCACTTCGTCGGTATTCGCTAGAAAGCGGCAAAGAAGAGGCGATAGTCTTTGACCTCACGCGGATCCCTCTGCTCCAAGATCAGGATGGTCCTGCATCCAAAATAGCGGCTGCTGGCGATGGCAGTTGGTTTTTGTTAAGCCATCTCGCTAACGACTCGTTAAAGGGGCCAGAAGTAGGGACCGAGCATTATCTCTTCGATTCCTCTGTCTGGACGTGTGAACAACAAGTCGAGCCTGTGGCCCGATGGCACTCACAGAATCCAACAATGTGCAATCAGATTTTGGAAAAACCAGGGCTGGTAATTAACGCAAGATTTCTCGGGCGCCGAAATGAACTGGTGGTTCGCCGCTTGGATGCCAAAGCGGAGGTGATTCAACGCATCATGATCCCAGGAAATTTCTGCGGTGCTTGGTGGGATGAAGAGAGAGGCTTGGCTGTACTGTGTGGCAAGAATGAGCCAATTAACTCAGACGCAAATCTATTGGATATCGATATTCAAAAGGGCCGGATAACTAGGCAACGCACATGGCGTTCGCAATTCAGTCTAGTTCAGCTTTTGCCCAAGACTGCCAGCGCTCTTGTCCGCTCAAACCAGCAAAGCGGCGAGACCTACGTTTTGGAATTTGACAAACCGCCGCAGCCATTGATTTCACGCTCCAATCCGGCGTATGCAAGTAACGTAGTTGCTTCTCCCAACGGTCGCTACTTCGTTGGTCATACCCCTTCTGAGTTGCGTCAACAATACTTGCTTGACCTCCAAGCATCCCGTGAAATAGCGGTCTTCGACGCTCCGGGCGAAGTCGCTTTTATGCTTACTGACGATGGGCGTTTCTGCGTTTCTGCGATCCATTCGCACGATAATGGGCGGCAGATTCGGAAGCTGGTTGTTCGGGAATTTCGATAAGCGAGATGCCGACTGCTCGCGGTTGCGTCATTTCGAACAGCGAAGACTGTGTCCGCGGAATGTTGCATTCCTGCGATCCGCGCGCCGTCTCCCAGATTGTTCGCAGGCTTCGAGATAGATTCCGCGCTAACTCCAGCTTGGGAAGAGTTCGGCGACCGAGACTGTGAAGTCAGGTAGTGCATCGAAGCCCGGTAGTTCTTGCTCGCGGTTGAACATGACGGGTTCATGATCTCGCCGATGCACGCGTAGGGTTTTGAAGTCGGGATCAACTTCCCAGACGAGGCTGACCCCACAACGAAGATACTCTTCAATCTTCTGATGAACGTCTTCATGTTTATCGCTAGGCGACGGGAATTCGACGGCCAGTAGCGGTGCGCCTTGAACTAGCGAAGTCTCCGAACTTTGGTCTTCCAGCATGCTGATCGGGAAGACTGCCGCCTCGATGCCGACAGTCGTGTCAGGGGCTGATGCAAGGATGGTTCCGACCTCGCCAGGGAGCACGGCAGCTTTGGGGGCAGCGTTAGTGTCGAGCCATATCCCCAGCAACTTTGCGATTGTGGCTTCGGTTGCTGCATGCAAACGGTTTCGTCGGGTCATTTCTCGCTCCTTCAGTCTTCCCTGAATGAGTTCCCGTTCGATTCCATCTTCAGGAATCGCCAGCAAGTCGGCCGTCGTCATATGGACGTGAGTGCTTCATGATTTGCTTTCGGGCTCTTAAGTGAGCGAAGGTCTCAGCTCGGTCACTGGAATATCCGGGTCGAAGCTCTTATCAGACGATTGATCTATTCTATCAGGCAGTATTGGACTGAACCAATTTCGGATTCTGTTCTAGAATCCTACTTCGCCGGGAAATGAAGCGAATTGAACGGTGGAATCTGCCCTCTGACTTAGCTCCTATTGAATCACTAAACATGAACAAGAAACCCAAAACCGCCATCTCGCCTACTCGCGGAGAAGACTATCCGGAGTGGTATCAGCAAGTCATCAAGAATGCGGACTTGGCAGAGAATTCGCCGGTACGCGGCTGCATGGTGATCAAGCCGTGGGGATACGCGTTGTGGGAGAACATGCAGCGCGGGCTGGACAAGATGTTCAAGGACACGGGCCATCAAAACGCCTATTTCCCGCTCTTTATCCCCATGAGTTTCTTGGAGAAAGAAGCCGAGCACGTCGAGGGCTTCGCCAAGGAGTGTGCTGTCGTCACTCACCACCGCTTGGAGCCGGATCCATCGGGTGAGGGATTGCGTCCAGCGGGTCCGCTGGAAGAACCGCTGATCGTCAGGCCAACCAGTGAAACGATTATCGGCGCGATGTACGCGAAGTGGGTGCAGTCGTACCGGGATCTACCGATCAAGATCAATCAATGGGCCAACGTGGTTCGTTGGGAGATGCGGACTCGATTATTTCTTCGTACTGCCGAGTTCTTGTGGCAGGAGGGGCACACTGTTCACGCGACGAAGCAGGAGGCTCTTGACGAAACGTACCAAATGTTGGACGTATACGCGGACTTCGCCGAAGGGCACATGGCGGTGCCGGTAATCAAAGGCGAGAAGACGGCTGGCGAGCGTTTTCCGGGCGCGGATATGACGGTGTCGATCGAAGCGATGATGCAAGATCGGAAGGCGTTGCAGGCGGGGACCAGTCACTTCCTGGGGCAGAATTTTGCCAAGGCTCAGGACATTACTTTCCAGGACCAAGCCGGCGAAGTTGCCCATGCTTGGACGACATCCTGGGGCGTGAGCACACGTCTGATCGGCGCACTGATCATGACTCATGCAGACGACGATGGAATGGTCATTCCTCCAAAGATCGCACCCTCGCACGCGGTGATTTTGCCAATCTACCGCGAGGAGGCGCAGCGCGCAGAAGTAATGGAGTACTGCAATGAGCTTAAAGCGGAACTCGAGTCGAAAGTCTATGCGGGCCGAGTGATCGAGATTGAAATTGACGATCGCGATTTGCGTGGTGGTGAAAAGAAGTGGTATCACGTAAAGCGTGGTGTTCCGCTGCGGATCGAAGTTGGGCCGAAGGACATTGCGAAGGACTCTGTGTTTCTCGGTCGACGCGATACGGGCGAGCAGGCGGGAGTGTCGAGAGCGGAATTGATTGAGACGTTTACGGACAGGTTGGACGCGATTCAAAACAATTTGTTCGATCGCGCATTGAAGATGCGTCAAGACAATACCGTCGACATCAGCAACGAAGCGGACTTTCGTTCGTACTTCACTCCAGCGAAAACGGATTCCAACGAGCTCCACGGCGGCTTTGCGCACTGCTACTTTGCGTCGGAAGAGGAAGTGCAACCGTTGCTCGACGAGTTGAAGGTCACGATTCGCAATGTGCCTTTGGCAGATAACGATGAGCCGGGCACGTGTTTCTTGACTGGCAAACCGGCTGCGAAGAAGGCCGTGTTCGCGAAGGCCTACTAGCCCAGTGGCGACTCCCAACCTACCTCCACCGACGCTCATGTTGGTGGCCGTGTTTAGCCGGCATGATGCTGCCATCGAATGGGCACTAGAGAAGGTGCGGCAGGAATGGGGGCCGATTGGTTTGTTGAGCCAACGGTTCGACCACTCTGAGACGCAGTATTATGAATCCACGATGGGGGCAGGGCTTAAGAAGCAGTTCGCCATCGTCGACTGGAAGCCGCAATTGGCGGAGTCCGACCGTGGCTTTTACGACCCATCTCTGCTTGCCCAGTCAAAGTTACAGAGCAACGAATGGGAGCAAGAGCTCGCAGCCGAAACGAACTATGAAGAGCTGAGGCCCGTAAACGTAGATCCCGGCTACCTGACGCTGACGAAGCTTGTGTTGGCGAGTGCGAAGGACCGGGCTCATCGAATCTATCTCTCGGATGGTATCTACGCCGAGCAGTGTTTGTACTATCTTGATCACTGCTGGCAGTCCCGGCCTTGGACTTATCCGGACTACCAACGGGAAGACTTTCAGGCATTTTTTCTTGAAGCGCGAGAACTTCTTAAGTCGCGTATGATGCAAGCGAGGACAAGTTGAGCGGCGGCGTACTACTATTAATTCTGATCGCCGTGATGCTCCCCAGCTTCCTGATCTCATTTGTTGCCGTCGGTGTTGTGCGTAGGGGAGCCGAGCGATTGGGGCTTCTCGATAAGCCCGGTGAGCGCAAAGTCCATACGACGCCAGTTCCACTGGGTGGCGGACTCGGAATCTGGGCGGGAGTTATTGGAACGCTGGCTTTAGGGACCGGCGCCGTGCTGTGGTTGCAACAGGATCCGGAGCGGGCGGAGTGGTTGCACGGTTCTGTGTCTGCGAACTTGGATGGACTCCAGTCGAAGATCCAGGAGATTTGGGTCATCGCGGCTTGCGGAACAGTGCTCATGTTCTTGGGCCTCATGGATGATCGTCGCGGGATCCCGTGGTGGCTTCGTTTGGGGGTGGAGTTCGGAGTGGCTTCGTTTTGCGTCTACTGGCAAGGTCTTCAGCTCACTTCATTTATCGAGTTGCCGTGGTTGACCGGAGCGCTCAGTGTTCTTTGGATTGTTGCACTGATCAATTCGTTCAACATGCTCGACAATATGGATGGACTCAGCGGCGGTGTTGCTGCCATTTCAACAACCATGTTGGCGGCCATGCTTTTGCTGAGCAATGAACCCGGCAATGGGCAGCCTCAGTTGTTTGTGGCGGCAATGCTGTTGGTGCTCGTTGGGGCGCTGCTGGGTTTCCTCAAACACAATTGGCCGCCGGCGAAGATCTTTATGGGCGACGCTGGAAGCTACTTTATTGGCTTTTGGATCGCCGTCTCAACGCTGTTGGCCACTTACACTGGCTATCAAGGAACCGCTCAGCACGCGGTGCTTGCTCCACTGATTGTGATGGCCATTCCCTTGTACGACATGAGTAGTGTGATTGTGATACGTCTGCGTGAGAAGCGGAGTCCGTTCGAAGGTGACAAGCGGCACTTCTCACATCGCTTGGTCGATCTTGGGATGACGAAGAAGCAGGCGGTTCTGACCATCTATTTGGCGACTGCAACGGTATCCTTGAGTGCGCTGTTGTTGCCGCGAGTTGATGTAGTCGGAGCGGGCTTGATCCTAGTAGGTACCCTGCTCGTGATCGGCTTGATCCGAGTCTTGGAGTCCGTCGGGCGGGAAAGCGAGTAATGGCCAAGCGGCGGACAGCATCGGTACCCAAAGAGCAGCCGGGGATCCCACCGCACTCCTTCTTCTCGATAGACAAGGCTGTGCGCTGGCTGCCTCAGATCCTGGGTTTTCTGATCGGCACAATGCTGGTTTGGGTTTTCCTCCAACCAGTGGATGCGACCAGCGTGTTTGCAGGCGAAGCACTGCCGCAGAACCTCGTGTGGATGTTGGCCGGTGTTGTGGCGGCAGTCACCGCGCTCTCGATGCGGCGTAGGTTTATTGGCAATCCGCATTTGATTTGGCTGTGCGCCGGATTGACGCTACTGTTCGTCACTTCGGTTAGAGCTGGAGAGCTGTGTAATCCGCGCACCGCGTGGTACGGTTTTTGGCAAGTCGTATCGCTCGTCGGCGGCTTTTACGCGCTCCGATGCTTGGCGGGGTTTGGCGATCGAACCCGTGGGGCCTTACTCACGGTTTTGCTGGTTGGTTGCATTGCGAGCGGATTCCAGGGACTCTACCAAGTAACCGTTGAATTTCCGCAGGCCCGCGCGAGTTACGCTGCCGATCCGGATGGAGAGATTGCCAAGATCCCTGGTTTGTATGCACCTCCGGGGTCGCCGCAGCGAATGCGTTTCGAAGATCGATTGATGAACAGTCGAGAACCTTTCGCTCAGTTCGCGCTCGCCAACTCGCTGGCAGCCATCTTGTCCGCGGCTCTCCTGATTCTCGGGGCTGGCTTAGTGGACTCTGCCAGGAAAAAAGACTGGCGATCGACCGCGCTACTAGGTCTCGCGTTTCTCGCGGTACTGTCGACATGGTTCTTGGCCAGTAGTCGGGTTGCCTATGTGGCGGTTGCGGCGGGAGCGATGTTGGCGGGTTTCCTGAAAATTTACGAAGGGAGTCTGTGGGAGCGCAGTCGGAAGTGGATCTTTGGTTTCTTAGTCCTGTTGGGTTCCGTTTTTGGTGCGGGCTTCTTGCTGTTGCTGCAGGTGAATCGACTCGTGGTTACCGAAGCGACGAAGAGCTTGGGGTATCGTTTGGAGTACTGGCAAGCGACTTTGTCCATGATTGCCGACTATCCGGTCTTTGGTGTGGGGCTTGGGGATTTTCAGGCGCACTACCCGGCTTACAAGCTGGCTGTGTCGAGCGAAGAAATTGCCGATCCACACAATTGGTTGCTCGACATGGGAGCCACACTTGGCTTGCCATTCGCGTTGCTTTTTAGCTGTGCTATGGGGTTCTGGTTCCTGCGGACCCTTGGGTCGCTTCGGGCGAGGGATAAAGCTACCAACGCAAGCCCGGATATGGTGAAGTCAAACACAGCAACCACAATCGAAGAACAAACCGTTGCGCAATCAGTTTTGTGGGGCGGTGGATTGGGTGGTCTGTTGTGTGCAGGGATGTTGATGTTGCTACAAGGGCTTTCACCAAGCGTGCTAGTTTGGGCTTGGTTTCCGGCAAGTGTGGTGGGGGCGTTTGTCGTGCCTGCTTGTCAGGGTATTGCGATCAGGAGATCCATCTTTCTTGCGGCATTTTTCTGCGTAGGTCTGTGTTTGCTGATCACTGGCTCATGGCAGGCCAGCGGTATTGCGGTGTCTTTGATTGTAATGATGGTGTTGGCTGAATCGTCGCCGGGAGTCTCGTTTTCTGAGGTCCATGGTCGCTCTATTCCGCTGGGGCTACTCAGTCGACTGGCTCCTTGTTGTCTGGCGGCCGTTGGTTTGTGCGTGTTTCTTGCACAGTCGTGGTCTCCAGTGACTCGAGCTTGGACACTTCAGCAGCAGGCGTTCAGTGGGGCGAGTCTTGGAGAGCAGCTTGAGAAAGCCGAAGAAGCCAGTCGGACAGATGCGCTGGACAGTCAATGGCTAGGGTGGATTGCGCAGCTGCAGGCGCAAGCGGCCCTTGAAGCTTCGCGATCCTCTTTTGAACGCAAGGCAGAACTCGCCATAGAGCAACTTCGTGTCTGGACCGATGCGGAGAGAGCGTCGTTCGGAGTTTGGCGGCAAGCTGGCAATCAAACTCTGTCTCTTGTCAGCCGCGGGGAACAGGCGAGGATGGCCAGCGAAGGGTTTCAGCAGAGCCTTCTTGCTCAGGCAGCGGATTTCTACGAAGGTGCCGTTGAGCGTTACCCCACGAGTGCGGAGCTGCATGTGCAACTTGCAGCCGTGATGGCACTGCGTTCTGATTGGGAGCCTTGTGAGGGTCATTTGGCTGAGGCTATTCGCCTCAGTGAGGAGACTCCGCACGAAGACAAGCGGCTAGGGCGACACCGGACACAAGGCGACGGTGATCAGTTAATTTGGTTCCCAGTCGCTGCTGCACGTGAGTTTCAGAAATCGCCCTCGGTCCCCCAGTTGGTGAGAGCAGAACCCTTGATTGCCTGGGTACGTACTCAGAGAGATCCGGAAGAACCGGGATCTGAGGGTATACTTGAGCCGGACGGGCGTTAGCTGAGCGGCGGGTTGCAACTTTGGATCTCTGCTTTTGCTTTTTTACGCTTTCGGTGTTCTGGTAGATGTGAGTTCATCAACAACAATTGGGCTCTGGAGAGCTGATTCATGATTCGTGTATTGCTTACTGCTTTGATTGCTGCTGGCCTGGGGATCGGTTTGGGGTACTCCCAGGCATCGATTCAAAATTCTGGCATCGAAGAGCGGTTCTTGGCCGCTCGCACGACGATTGCTGAGCAGAGCAATCAAATGACGACCGAAGAGATCTTGGATGCAACCAAGTCCAAGGGGAATCCGCGTTTGGAAGTGGTTGGAGGAACGAATTTCGATTTTGGTACGATGATGCATGGCGGCGAGTTAAGTCACGATTTCGTCTTTAAGAACATGGGGGACGGTCCGCTCGTGTTGGACATGGGTGAGTCGAGCTGTAAGTGCACGGTGGGGGAACTGAGCGCTTCCGTGCTGCAGCCAGGCGAAGAAACGAACGTCACGCTAACTTGGAAAGCTCTCGCACTCGTCCCTGATTTTGGGCAGAGCGCAACGATCCTCACGAATGATGTTGAGAACTTAGAAGTGAAGCTTGCTGTCGAAGGTCAGGTTGTACGCAGTGTGACGGCAGTGCCAGATAAGATTCAACTGGGGACTATCGCAGACGACGAGGAAATTAACAAAACGATCTTTCTCTTTAGCTACTTGGACGATGTTGAGATTTTGGAAGATCGGTATTCTTGGACAGACGACCTGACTCGGAAGATCGTTAGCTTCAAGAGCGAGAAAGTCGACCCAGCGGAGGCTGGGATCCGAGAGCATCGAAATGCAAAGCACGCTTACCGCGTCGACTTTCATGCGGAAGCAGGTTTTCCGATCGGCCGGCTCTCTTCGAAGATCCAGTATCGCACGAGCAACTTCGAAGAGGTGGGAAGCATGGAGATTCCCGTTGTTGGAAATGTCGCTGGTTTGTTACAGGTTCAAGGTGGCAAGTCGTTTAATCCAGATCTCAATCTGGTCGACTTCGGAAATGTGAAATCCGAGGAAGGTGCAAAAGTCTCCTTGTTTCTTTTCGTTCACGGGAAAGAGCGGGACAACGTGACGCCTGAGATTGTCTCCCTGAAGCCAGAAGAGGCTTTGACAGCACAATTAGACGGACCAAAAAAGACAGCGTCTCGCGATATCTATACCCTGCGGCTAGAGGTTCCCAAGGGGGCTCCCGAGGTTTACTATCCAGCTCGCAGTAAAGAGACGAAGGGGTTCATTGTTCTGAGGACCAAGGGCTCGGTCGAAAAAGAGACGATGGTTAACGTGAAACTACAGGTCAAAGGCGGGAAATCCGACTAGGTAGACATCGCCTTTGATTCGCAGAGTTGGCTCAAGATCACTTGGCTCTGAGGACGAAAGCGGACTTGGTTGCAGCCTGGTAATCAGCGAGCCCTACAATGAAGTTGATTTCAGTTGGGTGGTGCGCAGAGATGAACCTGGGTGCCCTGGGCCGTGTTTATTGCACTTCGGATAGATAGTGATTCTGCGGCTTCAAGCGATATAGTGCATCAAGGAGAGTTTCGTGTTGCGGTTTTCAATTTCAATGTTCCGGGATTCGAGACGCTCACGTATTCCAGCTAGCTATCGATGGTTGCTGCCTCTAGCGCTCATCGTTTGCTTGGGTTGCGAGCAAACTAAGGTTGCTAGCATTGATGACACTGGGGCCGAATCGGCAGTCATCTCATCGGCGACGCAGGTGGAATCAGCCAACGCGAAAAATCCTCCACAGGCCACGGAGATTTCGCCCGATTCGGTCAACGAAGATGGCTTGGTCGTTCTGACTGGGCCTGAAGATGCTTTGGGGGACGTAGCAGCTGAGATTCTGGTGCAGCAGTCGACTGACTCCGGCAAGACGAGTGCTCCCATTTCATTGGCGAGTTCGACTGAGGGCAGGCAGCTGCCGGCTGAAGCCAATGTTGTCAGGACCTCTGAATTGAATCAAGTGCTCGCCCAGGATTGGCCAGAGCCGCAGGCAGTGCTTTTTGTTTCCGGCCAACAACACGGCTATATCGAGCCCTGTGGTTGCACAGGTTTAGATAAGCAGAAGGGCGGTTTGATTCGCCGCGATACATTGCTGAGAGAGCTTCGAAGTAAGGGGTGGGACGTTATTCCGTTGGATGTGGGGAACCAGGTTCGTCGGTTTGTGCGGCAAGCTGAGCTGAAGTTCGCTACCACAGTCGATGCATTGAAGATGATGGATTATGAAGCGGTTGCGTTCGGTCCAGACGATTTGCAGCTTTCCAGTGTCGAGTTGATTCAGCTTGCCGGTTCTGAACCCGGTCAGCCAGGCATGTTCTTATCAACGAACGTCAGTGTTATCGATTCATCGTTTTTTCCTCAGTATCGGATCAAAGAAGTCGGTGGGCGGAAGATCGGAATAACGACAGCACTCGGAGCTGAGTACAAAAAGGGACTGCCTGCTACCGGAGACTTTGTGTTTTCGGATCCAGTTGAGACAGTCGCCCCAATCGTGAAAAAGATGCAAGCCGACGGCTGCGATTTTGTCGTTCTGTTGGCCCACGCTTCGCTCGAAGAATCGGCCAAAATGGGGCAAGAGATTCCCGGGATCGACTTGGTCGTTACAGCCGGCGGTGTTGGCGAGCCAACTCTGTTGCCTGAGTCAATTGAAGGTTCTGATGCGGTGATGGTGCAGGTGGGCACGAAGGGCATGTATGGAGGTATCGTTGGTCTGTTTGACGATGAGGAGTATCCCATTCGGTATCAGAAGATCGCTATCTCGGCCCAGTTTAAGGACTCGCCGCGGATGCTGGAGAGATTTGCAGAATACCAAGGCAGGCTCAAAGAGGTTGGCTTCGCTGGGCTCGGCGCGCAGCAAGTGGTTAACCAAGCCGGTGAGTATGTGGGCTCAGAAACGTGCGGGGAGTGTCACACGACTGCTTTCGAAATTTGGGAGAATTCGCCACACGTACACGCGACAGATTCGTTAATCGCCGCGAACAATGACCGTGGTGGAATTGCTAGGCACTTTGATCCTGAGTGCGTGAGTTGCCATGCGACTGGATGGAACGTCACAGAGTACTATCCCTACGAAACCGGATTCGTCAGTCCTGAAGCGACCGCGCATCTCACCGGAAGTGGATGTGAGAATTGTCATGGACCGGGTAAAGACCATGTGGAGGCGGAATACGGGGACGTGGAAGTCAGCAATGAGGAATTGGAGAAACTGCGGCAGAAAATGATCATTCCACTCGACAAAGTTCGTCAGCAGAAGTGCATCAACTGTCACGATCTGGATAACAGCCCCGATTTTCAGGAGAAGGGCGCATTCGAAGAATACTGGGAGCAGGTCAAGCACTACGGCAAAGACTAGAGCGTTGAGCTATTACATCGTTCGGCAAGGCATGGGCAGCTATGGCCATGGAGTCATGGTTTGCGAGAAGGGTATGAGTGATGAGCCGAAGTGATTCTCCAAGGCCAGCAAATTCTAAGGAAGACAACCCACTCGAGAATCTTGATGAGTGGGAGGATGACGTCCTCCGTCGGTATCCTGCCGATTCGACTGTCGTAAATGAGTCCACGTCGAGCGAGTCGGTTCAAGGTGGGACATCGGGGCTTTCGAATGACCAAGAGTCATTTCGCGATTATGAAGCGGAAACTCGCCCCAGCGTCAGAGAGTTCTACCGTCTGAATCATCGGTACCAAACCGTCGAGTTTGGCGAGCAAAAACGTCGCCAGTTCTTGGGTTTGGATCGGGCGAGGATGAGCGTTTGGGAAGCGATGGAGTTCCTGAACCAACTCGTCGACGATAGTGACCCTGATCTGGATCTCCCTCAGATCGAACACTTGTTGCAAACGGCGGAAGCCATTCGAGCGGATGGGAGGCCGCGATGGTTTATTCTGACGGGACTCGTTCACGACCTCGGGAAAATTCTTTGCTTGTGGGACGAACCCCAGTGGGCGGTGGTGGGTGATACGTTTCCAGTAGGATGCGCCTTCTCTGAGCGCATCGTTTATCACGAGTTCTTCAAAGAGAACCCAGATTGGAAATCCTCTGAATACCAATCGGATTGCGGGATCTATGCAGAGAACTGTGGGCTGGAGCAGATCAATATGTCATGGGGACATGATGAATATATGTATCACGTCGCTCAGCCTTACTTGCCTCGCGAGGCGCTAGCAATGATACGCTATCACTCGTGTTACCCAATTCACCAAGAGGGAGCCTACTCGCATCTGCTCCAACCGGGTGATTTGGAGCTCTTGACGTGGGTTCGGGAATTCAATCAATACGACCTGTATACCAAGCGTGACGAGCGGATGGACGTTGCCGCGTTGAGGCCATTTTACGAAGACCTTATTGCAGAGTTCTTTCCCGATACTCTAAGCTGGTAGGAGCGAACTGTCGGTGGCACGCTGGCCAAGCGCGCATGTCACGCTGAAAAGAAACTGGCCCGCTGTGGGAAAGGGTAGGGATGAGTCATATCGCAAAATTCAACAAGCGAAATTCAATGATGCACCGTCGCGGATTATTGAAGCTCGCTTGCGGTGTTTCTCTTGGCACTGCTTTGGGAGCAGAGACCGTTCTTGCGGCGCGATCCGATGTAAAGCCGGAGTGGGAGCAAGCGATTCGATCGGGACTCGACTATTTGGCTCGCAATCAGAACACGCGAGGGCAGTGGAACACTCCGGACTATCCCACTGCGTTAGCAGCGCTGGCAGGCACCGCCCTCATTTGCTCCGGCTCGACAACAACGCAGGGGCCGTACGCGAAGCAGATCGCTCGCTGCACGGACTACTTGATTAGCCGCTGTCGACCCAACGGATTGATCGGGGACGTCAACGATAGCCGCTACACATACGGCCATGGTTTCTCGATGTTAATGCTGAGTCAGATCTTGGGCGAAGAGGGTTATGAAGACCGTCGCGAAGAGTTGGTGGATGTACTGAATCGTGCTGTCGACTTTTGCTGCAATGCCCAGACGGAAGCTGGCGGATGGGGGTATGTCAGCGCGAAGGACGGAGCGCAGTACGATGAAGGCTCGACGACGATCACTCAAGTGCAAGGGCTCCGAGGCTGTCGCAACGCGGGAATCGCAGTTCCTGCGGAAGTCATCGAGCGAGCGAAAGAGTATATCTACAAGTGCAAGAACGCAGATGGCGGGATTAGTTACTCCAGTAAGCAGATGGGCACTTCACGGCCTGCGATTACGGCCGCGGCCTTGGCTGCACTGTACAACGCTGGAGACTATGACGGCGAGAATGTACCCGCCATGTTGAAGTACTCTCGGGATAAACTGCATGCGATCACCGATGCGACCGGAGCGTTCGGGCATTGGCACTACACGTATCTCTACTACAGCCAGGTCGTCTATCGGCAGGGTGAAGAAGAATGGAAGCCGTTCCGAGTCGCCCTATACGATCGAATCGCCAAAGAGCAGCAGACTGACGGTTCTTGGGAACAACAAATTCATCCGGTGTATATCACGGCTTGCAATTTGATCATGTTGCAGATGGATCGCGGCTTGTTGCCGATCTACCAACGCTGACCGAAACCTCCGCTGCTAGCCGCGAGCAAGGCGGAATGGTGTTAAGTCGAGTGGTGGAGACTTCTTTTCGATCACATTCGCAAGGCACAATGCCGTGCCGGTTGATAGGTAGAGTCCGTTTCGAAAGTGACCGGCGGCGATGAAAAGATTTTCATGGCCGGGAACTGCCCCGATGTAGGGCAAGCCGTCGAATGAACCGGGGCGTAAGCCTGCCCAAGATTGTTCCGGGGTTAGTTCGGCTAGTTCCGGTAGGATCGATGTAGCCCACTTGGCGAGTTGTCCTAGGGCCTCTTCCGTGGTGAACGGTTGGAAGCCCACTTCTTCTTCAACGCTTCCGACCAACAATCGGTTGTCGACGCGTGGCACCAAGTACCGGTTGCCTTCGTTCAGAACGTGGGTGAGTAGGGCTTGAGGTGGATGGTAGAGCAGCATCTGCCCGCGGACTGGCATCAGTCCGTTCGGGATTTCCATTCGGTCGAGAAACTCACGCGACCATGCGCCACTGCAGATAGCCACAAGCGAAGCATGGACGCGAGTCTTGTTGTCGAGGACTGCGGAAACTGGGGCAACGTTCTTGCTCTCGATTTCCACGACCTTTGAATTCTGCAAGAAAGAAACCCCGCTGCGTTCGCACGCGCAACGGAGTGCACGCAAATGATCTGGGTTTCTGAGTTGCGATTCCCCAGGTAGTCTCCAACCTCTGATTTTTGCTGCACTGTTAGTCGATGCGATGGTTTTACTCGACTCAGCCAAGTGCAAAGCGATCTTTGGCTCGAGTTGTTCTAATTCGCTAGCATCGAGTCGCTCGTACTCGATGCCATGCAGACTCCACCAGCTCTCGTTGCCGACCAGCGTTGCTTTTTCGCCGGGAGTGCGGGCGAGGTGGATTCCGCCGCACTTTCGGAATCCAGTATCAATTCCGGTCTTTTCGAGAAGTGACTCTGCCCACTTTTGGTGGGTCTGCTGGCTTAGGTACTGGAGCTCTTCGAATGGATCGTTGCGGTTACACTGCGGGGCGGGTGGCAGAATGCCAGCCCCTGCCCAAGAGGATGCCCCTGGTTGTCCGCGTCCGATAGAGGCCGCTTCGGCTATGCTCACTTCATGGCCACGCTGAGACAATTCCCAAGCGAGCGATAATCCCATGATCCCACCCCCAACGATGAGGATGTCTGAGGTACGATCAGATTTCGCGGCGGTCACCCTAGCCTCTGGAAATGCGTCAAAAACCGTTGAATCGCATCTAATTGGACACACGATTGCCTTCTTAGAATAGTCCTAGGTGGAAGCGTTGAACTAAGATGGAGTGTGGAAGCCAGGCGTCCTTCCTCGGCGCGTGGGGACCGGTTGGTTGCGATCTCCAGCTGTTTTTGTAGCGGCGGCTCAAGTTTACATTGCTGCTGAAGTTGATATCCTCGTCGCTTGCGCGGAAATACGATTGCTTCCGAAACCCCGATTTTGGTGGTGTAACGAAGGAGTGACAGGGCTGAACCAAACTGAACCTATTATGGTTTCAGGCATGGTTTCCTGATCGGAGCCGAAATGGCGAAAGTTACTGACTCAAAAAAATTCATCGAGATTGTTCGCAAGAGCGAACTCGCGCAGCCAGATCTGCTCAAGAAGTCCTTGGCCCGGATTCTCGACAAGTTCGACGGAGAGTTTCCCGAGCCATCTGAGCTCGCCAAGGAGTTTCAAAAAGACAAAGTCGTCACGGCTTGGCACTGCGAGAAACTTCTCAACGGAAAGTACAAAGGGTTTTTCCTGGGGAAGCATAAGCTGCTCGGGCACATCGGTAGTGGCGGTATGAGTAGCGTCTATTTGGCCGAACACCTCAAAATGGGCGACCTTCGCGCCATCAAGGTTCTGCCTCAAAGCAAGCTGGGCAAGTCGTCGTATTTAGCTCGCTTCCAACAAGAAGCGAAAGCAATCGCAGCCTTGAATCATCCCAACGTTGTACGTGCCCACGACATCGACAATCAGGGTGATACGCACTACATCGTGATGGAGTACGTTGATGGTGATGATCTTCAGACGATTGTGAAAAAGAAAGGGCCACTTCCGTTCGACAACATTGCGAACTACATGGCGCAAGCGGCGCGTGGTCTACAACATGCTCACGAAGTGGGACTAATTCACCGTGACGTGAAGCCCGCAAACGTTTTGATCAACTCGAAGGGTAAGGTGAAGCTTCTGGACCTAGGGCTCGCGCTCTTTGCAGAGGATGAAGAAGCTTCCTTGACGATGGATTTTAATGACAAAGTCCTTGGAACCGCAGATTACCTCGCGCCAGAGCAAGCACTGAATAGTCACAAAGTCGATCATCGCGCTGACTTGTATGGCTTGGGTTGCACGATGTACTTCTTGCTCGTCGGGCATCCTCCGTTTCCGGACGGAACGATCGCACAGAGGATTGCTCGCCACCAAAAGGAAATGCCGAAGGAAGTTCGCAAGCTGCGGAAGGATTGCCCGGGAGAACTCGAAGGTATTTGTTGGAAACTATTGCAGAAAGATCCGAAGTTCCGTTACGCAGATGCGACAGCAACGGCTGAAGTCTTGGAGACTTGGCTCGTGAAGTATCAAGCCGAAAAACTTGTGCCTGCTGGTGGGGGTAGTTCAGTTCGGTTGGGCGACGAAAAACTCACTTCAGGCTCAAGTGGGTCGAGCTTTTCGAATTCAAAGAGTGGTTCTGGGGCGATGCTTGATACAGTGAGCAATCGCGGCGAGGATACCATGGCTGGCCGGAGTTCTAGCTCGGTTACGAATCTTTCGGCATCCGATAGCGGAGTGTTGGTAAGGGTCCAACGAGCGGGCAAGCCCGGCGAATCGGACGCGGGTAGTACAGTCAACCTTGAGTCAGAGATCGCACGGCGCAGCCAGTCACGTACCGGAGTCAGTGGGCTTGGCAGCAACGCGCAAAGTAGCGTTCATGGTCAACCGCTTCCGCAGGCAGCGAGTTCCGGTGTGAAGCCGATTTGGATTGTTGGCTTGTGCATTATGTTTCTTCTGGCGGTTCTTTTAGGCGTGTTTATCGCCAAGGTAACGACGCCTGCTGTTCCGTCGAACGATCTGCAGTCAGCTCCCGCAGAAACGGAAGATTTTGCTGCACCTTCGGATTTGGACGCGTAGACGAAACATTCGGCATCCGAAAACACTCTATTTCGTTGGACCGACGTTTGCTGAGCGGGTCGTGGAGCTGTTTTGAGTACTTTGAGTGATGTTGGTCGCTAGATTTTCGTCTGCCGCGGATCCGTTCAATCGATTTGGACCGCGAACCGTATGCCGGCATCTTCCGCAGTCTCGCTAGGTGGTGTCTATGCTCAGCTTGATTCTGGCACAAAGTGTAAATGTGCAACGTCGTGTAATCGCCATGCTATTGGGCTTGGTTCTAATCGTGACTCCGGCGAGCAGTATTGCTGCCGTGACTGGAGAGCAGCGGACAAAGCTGAAAGCGTTGGCGGAGAAAACAAACGAAGCAGCGGCTTTCTACAAGACCGGCGAGTATCTAAAGTGCGTTGAGCAAGTCTCGGAGGTGCATGATGGGCTGGTTGTTCTGTTGTCTAAACCTGAACAGGCATCTGATCCCGCGCCTGATCCAGCTCTATTGAGACTGGCTAAGCCAATCTACCAAAGACTGCAGCGTGCACGTTCACTCTTGGAATTAGAGGGTGCGGAGTTGAAGCCGCTTCCCACTTGGAAATCACTCTCGAACGGGGCCGTGGCGGACGAGGCTAGGGCAATGGATGACAAGGGAACAGCGGAAGTCAGCTTCGCGAAAGACATTGCTCCGTGGATCGTCGAAGCCTGTGGTCGTTGTCACATTGATTCGTCGCGTGGGAGGTTTTCGTTAGCCACATTTGCCGCGTTGCGGAGCGGAGTGCGCGGTGCGCCGGTTGTGTATTCCGGCGATACGAAGGGGAGTCGTCTTGTGGAAGTGATTGAAAGTGGTGATATGCCGCGCGGCAATCGCAAGGTGAGCAGCGATCAACTCTACTTGCTCAAGAAGTGGGTTGAACAAGGCGCGAATTTCGATGGCGAAGATCCAGGCCAAGGACTCCGTGATCTGGCTGGGGCTTCCGCGCCTGCATCTGATGCAGCACCTCAGCAACCGCCTATGACGCGACGGCCAGATGGAACAGAGTCGGTGAGTTTTTCGAAGGATATTGCTCCGGTCCTTTTAGAAAATTGCAACGGTTGTCATATCTCGGGACGCAGGGCGTCTGGGAACTTACGGATGGACTCCTTCGCGCAGTTAATGCGCGGCGGTGATAGTGGCGAGCCACTTGCGGGGACGAACGCCAACGAGAGCTTGCTGATTCGAAAGTTGCGGGGGCAAGAAGGACAACGGATGCCAGCCGGGGGTCGACCCGCTTTGCCAGAAGAACAGATTCAGTTGATCTCGACTTGGATTCGCGAAGGCGCTGCCTTTGACGGTGATTCAGACCGAACAGAGCTCGAATTGCTTATAGATAAAAACTGGGCTGCCGAGGCAAGTCATGCGGAATTACTCGAGCGGCGAACGGTTCTGGCAAATGCAGCGTGGAGCAAGGTTTCTCCGAACGATCCACCAGCAACAAGCCTGGGTGACCAGGTTGTTGTCCTCGGCAACGTTCCGAACGCGTCCGTCGAACAGCGTCGTGATGCGCTTGAGAAGGCAATTCAGTGGGTTCGCAAACAACTGCGAGTGCCAGGCAAAGAACCGCTGATTCGGGGCGGGATCGCAGCCTTTGTTTTAAAGAATCGCTACGATTACAGCGAGTTTGGTCGCATGATCGAAGGCCGCGAACTACCCAGGAATTGGAACTCGCATTGGAATGCACGCTCACTCGATCTCTACGGAGTGTTTCTTGAGCTTGAAGAGCCTGAAGAAAAACAGAAAGAGGCAATCGCTGTTCAGGTGGTGGCGGGTGCTTATGTCGGTAGCTTTTCGAAGGTTCCATTTTGGTTCGCTGAGGGCGTGGCTCGGAATCTCGTCGTCAGCAACTTTCGTCGAGCCGATCCCCGGGTCAACCAATGGCTAGCGAGCGTACCGGCTGCGATGCAGAAAATTGAATCACCGAAAACTCTGCTCGAAAATCGGTTAGACGAAGAGGCTGCCGGAGTTGCAGGTATGGCTTTGACTCAGTTCATGATGAACAAGACCAATCGCAGGCGGTTTGACAAAATGCTTGAACTTCTGCGTGAGGGCCGTCCCTTTGACGAAGCTATGACGATGACGTTCGCGAGTCCCGAAGTTGTCGTAGCGAGTTGGCTTGGGCGGAAGTAGCGGAAGTAGTATTGGCTGCTCTGGAGAAACGTTCAGGTTGGCTTGGTCTGCTCACTCAAGCAACTTCTCACCGCACATGTCGCAGAAAGCCGCAGTTGAGGAGTGTCCTTCGCGAAAGCAGTGAGCGCAGGATCGTGAGTTGAGGTCGCGGTTGCGATTCTGAGAGCTGATTTCTGCCGAGACGAATCCTGTTGGCACGATAATTAAACTGTATCCAAGTAGAATCACGACGGCTGCGATGACTTTGCCTGGAGTTGTTTCAGGAGCGATGTCACCGTAACCAACCGTTGTCATCGTTACGACTGCCCAGTACATCGAGACTGGGATCGACGAGAACTTCGAGCCCTCTTGCTGATGCTCAATTTGGTACATCAAAGTACCGCTGATTGTGACTGCGACCAGAACGACAGCGATGAAGACCAGGATTTTGTCGCGGGCCTTCCAAACTGCATCTTGTAAGCTGTGTGCTTCTTTGAGCATCCGCATCATTTTGAGAACGCGGAATACCCGCAGCAGTCGTATGCTGCGGAAAATCATGAACGATTGTCCGGGAACCGAGAAAAGCATCAGATACATTGGCAGGCACGCGAGGAGATCGATGATGCCAAAAAAACTAAGGGCATACCTCCAGGGTTTTTGCACACAAACAAGCCGCAGTACGTACTCGATCGTGAATAAAAACGTCAGCGTCCATTCGGTTTTTTCAATCACGTTCCCATAAGGTTCATAGCTTTCAACAGTTTCTAGACTGACCGTAAGAATGCTTAGCAAGATTGCGATAAGCAGGATGACGTCAAAGATCAATCCCGAGGTCGTATCCGCTTCAAAGATGATATGGTACAGGCGGTTGCGCCAGGCGGAGCGGTTGGAAGGTTCGTGTTTGCGAGTCGGAGTCTTCGGGTTCGTCATGGCTCAGCGGGACGTTGAGAGCAAGGAATGAAATAGAAGCGGCGTTGGTCGCGAGTTCCCGCGGTGCTGTGGGTGCACTCCGCGGTTTGGCACCCAAGTGGTAGTGAATGCGGAGTGTATACCGGGGAGATTCCCAGAAACGATAGCAATGTTGATCCGTACCAAGAAAAGCGGCCAGTTGGGCTGATCTAAATTGAGAGATTTACGGGGGACCGTGGAAGTCGAGCGTCAGGGACTTCGCCCTCGTTTCGAATTCCACGCGAAAGTGTATCATCACAAGCAGTAAATCTGGGACTCTAGTCGACAAAGACCGGCTTTCGGGTTCCAGCTCCTTTTTTAATTGTCAGGGTGTGTCGCCCAGCGTGCGAGATGCCTAAAAAGATGAGAGACCTTGGCATGCTTCGAAAGATCTGTTGCTTGGCGGTTGTTTTATCTTGTGGCCCGGCGGTGGCCCAAGAGAAGCAACTCGTCAGTGGAATCAACCTGGACTACGTCAGCGATGAGCTGAATCCGGGTGACGACTTCTATACGTACGCGAATGAAGGTTGGCTTGAGTCGACCGAGATTCCCTCTGATCAGTCCAACTGGGGGTCGTTCTCGGTAATCGATGACGCGGTTAAAGAGAACATTCGAGCGATCATTGTGGAGGCGACTGAGTCGGACGCGCCGCAAGGATCTGAGGCACAAAAGGTAGGCGACTTTTACAAGAGTCTCACCAACGTTGAGCTTCGCAATGAGTTGGGTACCAAGCCGATCCAGCCGCTGTTGGATAAAGTTGCTGCAGTGACGGATTCCGAGAGCATGGCCAAGATGGCTGCCGAATTTGCCAAGATCGGCATCTTCGGTCCGTTTGCAGGTTTCATTCAGCCGGATGCCAACGAGAGTTCACGCTATGCCGTGTACTTCACACAGACCGGTATTACGCTTCCGGATCGCGATTTCTACCTCGAAGACAACCCGGTCTATGAGAAGGCCCGGAAAGATCTCGAAGAGTACATTGCTGACATGATGGGGCGATTCGGGCAGGAAGATCCCGAAGGCATTGCAAAGCGTTTGCTGGAACTTGAAACCAAACTTGCTGAAGTCTTCTGGGACCGAGTCAAGAACCGGAATCCAAAAGCGACGAACAACCCGACGTCACGCGAGAGCTTCGCAGCGACGCTCAGCAATTTCTCGATGTCGACTTTCCTAGACGAGACAGGGCTTTCTATTGAAGACAGTTTCATCGTTCGTCAGCCTGACTACTTCGCGGGACTGAATGAGCTATTGGAGACGATTCCAATCTCGACGTGGAAAGAGTACTACATGTTCCGCGTGGTGGATGCATTTGCAGTCGATTTGACTGAGGAGCTCGAGAAGCGTCACTTTGATTTTCATGCGACTGCGATGACCGGTGTCGAAGAGCAAAAGCCGCTTTGGCGTCGTGGCGTTGAAGGCTGTAATCAGGTTCTAGGCGAAGTGCTCGGTAAGCTCTATGTCGAACAGCACTTTCCGCCCAAGGCGAAGCAGCGAATGGACGAGTTGGTTGAGAACCTCCGCAAGGCATTTGCGAAACGGATCGTTCAACTGGATTGGATGAGTCCAGCAACCAAGAAGGCTGCCAACGAGAAACTTGCGAAATTTACGCCGAAGATTGGCTATCCAGAGAAGTGGAAAGACTACTCGAAGTTAGCAATCAAAGCCGACGACTTGGTTGGCAATTACATCCGCGCGGGACGGGTTGAGTTTGAACGCGAAGTTGGCAAGCTTGGTGGTCCGATCGATCGAAGTGAGTGGTTCATGACGCCGCAAACGATCAATGCTTACTACAACCCAAGTATGAACGAAGTCGTCTTTCCAGCGGCAATCCTGCAGCCACCCTTCTTTAATCTGGAAGCCGATGATGCGGTGAACTACGGGGCGATTGGTGGTGTTATCGGCCACGAGTTTAGCCACGGGTTCGACGATAGCGGGAGTCAGTATGATGGCGATGGCAATCAGCGCAATTGGTGGGCTCAAGATGACCGCACGGAATTCGAAAAGCGTGCCGACCAGCTTGTCGCACAGTACGATGCGTTCGAGCCATTCCCCGGGTTGCATGTGAAAGGTCGGTTCACGTTAGGTGAAAATATCGGTGACTTGGGCGGAATGGCCGTGGCTTTCGAAGCCTACAAAATTTCTTTGGAAGGCAAAGAAGCTCCAGTCATCGATGGTCTGACTGGCGAACAGCGGTTCTTTTATGGGTGGGCACAGATTTGGCGTCGGCTCTATCGCGATGCTGAACTGCGCCGTCGGTTAGATACCGACCCTCACTCGCCCAGTAAGTACCGTTGTAACGGCATCTTGTCCAATATGGATGCTTTTTACGAGGCGTTCGAGATCAAGCCGGGCGGAGATATGTACATCGCGCCAGACAAGCGCGTTCGCATCTGGTAACGCTGGACTTTCACGTTTAGCTGATGATCAAAGACATGTGGGAGTGGTAACCGGCGCATTTTGGCGACTGCCCGGTCTTCACTCCCGCGGTCATCTCTGGGGCAAGTCAGCGTTTCATGCTCTGGCTTGCCGAGCAGGTGTCTGGGGGTGCCCAGAGCGACAATCGTGATTGTGAGTCGATGTCGTCAACTGCTGTATCAATTTAGATTTTGAATCGGGAATCCAAGACTTTGACTGCGTCTCCATCAAGAAGTGGTGTTTTTAAGGCGGGCTCGGATAAGCGTTTAGAGGCGTTTGGCGAAAGCATAAGTTTCGACCATCGGTTGTTTCGACATGATGTGGCTGGATCGATTGCCCATGCTCGGATGCTCTGCAAGAACGGATTGTTGAGTGACGAAGAGTTCGCAGCCATCGAGAAAGGCCTGCGTGAGATCGAGCAGGAAATTGCCGACGATAAAATGGAGTTTCGGCATGAACTCGAAGACATCCATATGCACATCGAAAGTGCTCTGATTGAGCGACTTGGCGATGTGGGACGCAAGCTGCACACGGCTCGTAGTCGTAATGACCAAGTGAACACCGATTTCCGGCTCTGGATTCGAGACGCTATCGATCGAGTCGACGATCTGCTACTGCAACTGCAGCGAGCTTTTCTTTCGCGGTGTGAGCGGGATTTCGAGGTCATCCTTCCGGCGTACACTCACCTGCAGCGAGCACAGCCGGTTTTGGCGTCGCACTATTGGTTGGCCTACATCGAGAAATTTAACCGGGACCGAGCGCGGCTAGAGGATTGCCGGAAGCGAGTCAACGAGTGCGGTCTTGGTGCGGCGGCCTGCGCGGGTACGACGTTACCCATCGATCGCGACATGACGGCCAAGGAATTGGGTTTCGAAGGAGTGGCCGCGAACAGTATTGATGTCAGCAGTGATCGCGACTTTGTGCTGGAAACGGCTTTCGTCTTTACGCTCATCGCAGAGCACCTCAGCGGATGGGCTGAAGAGTGGATTCTGTGGTCGACAGTTGAGTTCAACTTCATTCAGCTCCCTCATGCTTTCTGCACCGGATCCTCGATCATGCCGCAGAAAGTCAATCCGGATACGTTAGAGTTGACGCGCGGGAAGTCGGCTCGCGTGATCGGGAATCTTCAGACTTTGCTCGTGCTCGTTAAGGGACTGCCGCTGGCCTACAACCGTGATCTGCAAGAAGACAAGCCTCCCATTTTCGACTCGGCGGACACCATCGAAGCTTGTCTGGAGCTAGCTATTCCGATCGTTGCGGAATCGGAACTTAAGCGGGAGTCAATTGCTTCCCGCTTGGACGAAGGCTATTTGGATGCAACGACGCTGATGGAGTATTTGATTAGGAGCGGAATTCCCCAGCGGACGGCTCATCATTTGGTCGGAAAACTGGTCGGTATGGCCCAAACCGGTGGTTTGCGGTTGGCAGATCTGGGCGAGAGCCAGCTTCGGGAAGCCCACCCGGACTTGAATGCTGAGGTCAAAGATGTGTTAGGAGTGGAAAAAGCCGTAAAGGCCTACCAGAGCTACGGATCGAGCAGTCCAGACCAGGTTCGAAGTCAGATGAGTCGCTGGAGCGAGCAATTACAATAGAAGCAGACTCTTCTTCCAACACGCAACGTTGCCAAGTGGCGAAGAGGCTGTGAAATCTACCTTGTAGAGAAATGAAATCTACCCAGTAGAAATGACCGGCTGCAACGCGGACTTTGTTGCAAGCGGAAGCCTCCCTCGTTCAAGTGCACTCATCGAGCTAGCTCTATGCCTCGCTACTTTCTGCTCTGCTTAATTTTCATGTCGTTGATTGGCTTTGCTGGGAATTGCCTTCAAGCCCAGGATCCCTTCGGAGGTGATGCTGGCGGAAGTGATCCTTTCGGAGGCGGAGGCAGCGATCCATTCGGTGCGGGTGGCGACGATGCGTTTGATGCAGGGGATCTGTTCGGCGGTGCTGGGGATGCGGCGGACGTTGGTGCAATGGGTGGTATTTCCGCCGATTCTACACCGGGGGTGTCCGCAGGTGGATCTTCCGATGGATTTGAGAAGAATCCAATTGTCCGCATGTTGCGTGAGAGCCCGCCCACGACTCCGGAAAAGATGTCGCAGGCGCTGACCTGGATGTCGCGGATTCGTCGTTGGGAAGAAGTGAAGTGGCTGCTGGATCTCACTGCATCACGCAATTGGAATACGAACCAGAAAGCAGCACTATCTCGGATGGCGGGGCCAAGCTTGTGGTTTCGCATTCGATCCGATGAAGCTGAACTGAGCGAAAATCAACGAGCACTCGTTACCGAGATTCTGCGGGCTCCTTCGGTACTCGCACAGGATGTGAAGTGGATCGATCAGTGGATTCAGCGGCTGGGCAGTGACCAACCGGGTGAACGAAAGCTCGCTCAATTGAAGCTGCAGGATGCTAATGTGAATGCCGTTAAGCGTTTGGTGAATCGGCTGATGTCGCC
This sequence comes from Pirellulaceae bacterium, assembly GCA_045105035.1. Taxonomy (GTDB): domain Bacteria; phylum Planctomycetota; class Planctomycetia; order Pirellulales; family Pirellulaceae; genus Aureliella. The sequence continues at coordinate 51,273 of JBGCCZ010000074.1, forward strand.
TGACACTAGCGTAGCTCCCGTCGAGTTGGCAAAGACATTGATGTTGTTTGAACAAGACGGTACGGACGCGCTGCGTAGTGCGACTGTTGCCGATGATCCCGAAGCGGCAGGTCGAGTCTTGGCTGTGTTGCCTTTGCTGTCGACCAAAGAATTTTCGGCGGAGATCGCGGCCGGTTTGCAGTCCAATAGACTGCCTAACGCAGCACGCGAGTTGATCGCGGAGAATTTGCTGAGTCGCTATTCCACGTTGCCGGATGTCGCCTCGGTTCAGGCGTACCTTAAGAATGAATTTGAGAATCGACTTTTAGAATACTTTGAAGCTCGGAATGAAAATGATGAGATTGCAACGCGAATCTGGGGCCTCACGGATGCTGGTGACGCAGTTCAGGCTGTTGATGGCAGTGTCGCTCTTCGGTCTGTGGAGAGGCTGAAGCAGATTGCTGTCTTGCGCGACCAGACTGGATCCTTGAATGAAAACGCGGCGATTGCGAACGCGGTTGCCTATCTACAGCAGGCCTATCAAACGAAGCCAGGCGTCGAATCCGAGGCGATCGTGTTGCAGGCAGTCCCTGGCATCGAGAGTCGATCGAAAAGTGGTGCATTTTGGCGGGAGGTTTTCAATCAAGCGTCTCAGTGGCAGATGCACGGCGCGGCCTTGCGTTCTCTTCAGATGCTACCTTTGGCGGAACAGCCATTGGAGACTTTGGCGTTCTTAAGTGAACAGCTCTTTGATCCACGCCCGGTGATTCGCTTTACGGCATTGGAGACGATTTCAAAAATCGATCCACAGCTAGCGTACCGAGGGTCCGAGCAGGCATTGAAGGTCGCCATCGAAATGTCGAGGCTCGGCGGCGGGCCGCGTTGCTTAGTGATTGGACTACGTGCGGATCTTTTGCAAACCGCCCGTCAACAGATCGAATTTGTGACGAACGGACAAGTCGAGTTGGCAAACTCTGGTCGAGCCGCGTTGCTTTCACTCGATTCCAACGTCCCATTCGAACTCATTTTTGTGGTGGATCGAGTGGCCGATCAACGTCTTTTTGAATTGCTCCAACGAATTCGAAATACGCGACGAGGACGCTCCGTTCCCATGGTAGTAACGGTTGAGGAACTTTATTCCCACGAAAGTAGTTGGATACAGCAAAGTGGTGGAGTTCTGACCGGAGTGCTCTCACGAAATGCTGAACAAATGCAACGAATGGTTCGGGAGATGTTGAGCGAATTGGATACTCGGCCGCTAACGCTGGAAGAGCGAAGTCGATTCGCGGGGGAAGCTACCGACTTTCTAGCCCAAATTTCTTCCAACCAAGAGCAATACCCTTTCTATGTCCTAGCAGACTATCGAGACCAAATAACGAGTACCAGCGCGGCGGCTGCCGACGATCAACGGATTCGATTACTCAGCGGGATTGGCAACGCGGAAAGTCAGTTTGAACTGGTTCGCAATGCAGCTAGCTCTGCACTTGGAGAAAAGACCCGCATCCAATCGGCAGCTGGTTTTGCGGTTTCCGTTCGGCGGTTCGGTGGGTTGCTGAATGAGAAGCAGGTCTCTGAATGTTACGATCTTTACAACCAGTTTGGTCCAAGCGATTCAGTTGCCGTGCGGGTGCTTGGTCACATCCTGGATGTCTTGGAAGCTCAGTCTGGGAAAGCGAGTTGGCCTGAGGCTTTGCAGTAAGCAGGTTTTCGATTGACTGTGCTCTGTGCTGAAACGGTTGGTCGAAATTTCAGCCATCCATTCCGTCCGTTGGTGTACTTCGAACTATCGCTGCCTGCGTTTCTCTTGTTTCGGGCCATCTGAGGGCCAATTACTTTTTCAGTTTGGGCAGGATAGTAGCGTAGCTGTCCAAGCCGGAACGCAACATATTCTCGGCTCGGAGATTCCGAGCTACTTTGTGTAGCTTGATAAATTGACTAACCCTGTGGGCCATCTAGGGGCAGCTTGCGAATCGTCGGTCGTTGACGACAATGACCGCAGGCGGAGGCGTCGTTCTTTAATTCCCGGGTATTCTCTTGCCGTCTGTTCGCGGCGTCAGCGTTTGATGTTCCCCCGTGCTTAACTGCGTTTGGGGAGTACGATGCGAGGATTGAGGATTGTAGTTACGAGCTCGAATCCTATTCAGGGATTCGTGCGATCCATCGAATTTGCCATCGATCGAACCTGCCAAACGCACTGAAGGCTCTCGCATGTCGCAATATGGATTTCAGCCAGAATCGGATGGCCCCGACGCGCCCCCACAGGGGATCATCGGTGGCAGTCCGGCAATGCTTGAAGTCTATGAGACGACACGTCGCGTTGCACGCAGCAACGCATCGGTTCTTCTGCTGGGGGAAACGGGTACGGGGAAAGAGCTGATTGCCGGAGCGATTCACCAGTTGAGCGATCGCAGTTCGGGACCCTTCGTCAAAGTGAACTGCGGAGCGCTCAGCGAAAGCCTGCTCGAGAGTGAGCTGTTTGGGCATGTTCGCGGCGCCTTTACGAGTGCGGTCAGCAACCGAACTGGGCGGTTCGAAGCGGCCCATAGCGGCACAATCTTCCTCGACGAAATCAATTCGACTTCGCTAATTCTCCAAGTCAAGCTTCTGCGTGTTTTGCAGGAACGTGAGTTCGAGCGAGTGGGCGACACGAGCACGATTACGGTGGACACACGCGTCATCGCAGCCAGCAACCGTGATCTCACTAAAGAGGTGCAGGAGGAACGTTTTCGCGAAGACTTGTACTGGCGATTGAATGTGGTTCCGATCGTCATTCCGCCGCTACGAAAACGCACCGACGATATCCCAGATTTGGTCGCGTTCTTTCTAAACTTTTACAGTGAGGCCAACGATCGCTACGTCGTGCATATTCAGCCGGAGGCGATTGAATCGATGCAGAACTATCACTGGCCGGGTAACGTCCGCGAGCTTCAGAACTATGTGGAACGCGCGGTGGTTATGGCTGAAGGCGACGAGCTGACGATGGAGCTATTGCCGGACGTAGTGCGCGGTGGCAGTGGCAAGTCAACGGTCAGTGTGCGAGGTGTCGACTTCGAGTCGCTGGCATCCGAGTTTGTCGATCAAGGAATGCGTCTGGCGGAGAGCGAAAAAGCCGAGATCCATGGCTTCGTGGTGAATCGGATCGAGAAAGAGGTAATCGCGCAAGTCTTGGCGAGTTGCCAATATGTGCAAACCAAGGCCGCCGCTAAACTCGGCATAAACCGAAATACGCTGCACAAGAAGTTAAAGGATTACGATTTGGAGGGATTGCCGGGTGACGGCAAGCAGGAAAGCAAGTGACCAGCCGATAGAAACCGAGAATGAAGTGCCGATATCCAGACTGAGTTCGCTTCTGTTTCTGGATCCCAAAATAGGGCCGAGAGCATTTTCGGTTGTTTGGCAATTCGTTCTCTCTTGCTTGTCTTGGTCGCTTCGTTTCTGGTTCTTCCAGCAAACCGAAGTCTTGGTCAGTACGCGCCGTTGATTCCCGTGAAGACTCTCGGTGGTCCGATCTTTTGGTCCGACATCGTTGTTCGTCATGATTGGAGAATTCAACAGCATGTCGAGACGGGGCGATGTCGATTGTTGGACGATCGTAAACGGCTCCTGATCACGGGTTCGATTCACGATTGCTACCGCGAGCTTGAATGCTGTGCGAGGCGTGGTGAAATCGCTCCTCTTCCACGCCGGGTCGTCCTCGTGATGCACGGATTAGCGGGTTCGCGAAAACTCATGAGCGGGCTGGTCGACTATTTGCGGTCAGATGGTGGCTTGTGTGTTTTGAACATGGGTTACGCTTCCACAAAGGGAACCATCCAGCAGCAGACGCTTTGGTTGGAAAGCGTGCTCAGGAATCTGCCTGGCGTTCAGGAAGTTGATCTTGTTTGTCACAGCCAAGGCAATATTCTCGTTCGCCACTTGCTCTACCGAATGCGCCGTCAGTCCAAACCGCCGCCCGTTCGATTTCGCCGGATGGTGATGATTAGCCCGCCGAATCACGGTAGTTACCTCGCAGATACGCTTGGTCAACGTCGTATTTTTCAGTGGTCATTGGGAGAGGTTGTGGACCAATATGCCCTCTCGAAGGGTTGGCCTTGTCTTGAAGCTCAGCTAGAGACGCCGGACTTCGAGTTCGGCATCATTGCGGGCGGAAAGTGCGACGGAGAAGGCTACTTGAAGCTTTTGCCTGGTGATGATGATTCTATTGTCCCTTTGACTTCGCAGTACCTGGCGGGCTGTTCCGACTTCATTCAAGTCGGTGGTCTGCACCAAATCATGCCTCGTTTTGAGCGCACCCAGCGGGCCGCACTCCATTTCTTGCTCTACGGGCAATTTCCACGCTGACCGATCGTTCACGGAATCGTCGGTTCACTCGTTTTCGGTCTTAGGGCTTTTGCGACGGGGGGGAACAATAGCAACCAGCGTACCTGGACAGACGACTAGGCAGCTAAAGGGCTCGAAGTACGATGGAGCCGTTCTGTTTCTGTGTCCCGAATCCGGTCAACATCTATGGCTGTTAGCTCAACTCTCCAAAAAGCGCTTGAACCCTGTCATTGGCTGACCTGTCGTCGATGGACTTCGAAGCTCAATCAGTGCTTTACGGTTTCTGATCTTGAACGAATGTTCGACAAACGTATCCCCGCGGTAGTCGGGGATTATTTTCACGGTGGGGCCAGCGACGAACGGACGATGCAGGACAATGTTGCCGCCTATCAAGAGACGCGGTTCTCGCCGAACTATGGCGTCAGCCATGATGCGATTGACATAACTACGAACGTGGTTGGCACTGATCTCAGCATGCCAGTGATCCTTGGGCCCATTGGTAGCCTACGAACGCTTTGGCCAAAAGGAGAAGCGCTGGCTGCGAAGGCAGCGGGCGAGTCGAAGACGATTAGCTGCCTCTCGACTTTAACCGGAACGCGGCTTGAAGAAGTCAGTTCCGCGTCGCCCTACGATTGTTGGTTCCAACTGTACCTAGTGGGCGGCAGAGAAGTCGCCACTAAGGGGATCCTTCGAGCCAAAGCTGCGGGATACAAAGCGTTGATTCTGACGATCGATACTCCAGTTGCTGGGTTGCGTTACCGTGACAAGCGAAACGGTTCGGTTGAAGCGATCACAGGTAGTATTTTTCAGAAAATGAAATTTGCTCCACAGATGATGAGGCATCTCTCTTGGCTGACCAGCCATTTTCATGACGGCGGTTTGATGGACTTTCCGAACATTGAGCTGGAGGGTGGAGCTCCGATGCCTTACGCTGACATTGGGAATCAGTTGCAGAAGTCTGCGGTGACTTGGGGCGATATCGATTGGATACGCGAAGTCTGGGATGGCCCGATTGTGATTAAGGGCGTGCACTCGGTTCAAGACGCACTGAAATCTGCTGAGATTGGCGCCGCCGCAATTGTGATTTCAAATCACGGTGGTCGACAACTCGATAGAGTACTTCCGACCCTGGAAACGCTTAGGGCGATTGCTCCCGCGATGCGAGACAACGGCACCGAAGTCTTGGTCGATGGCGGAATTCGCTCGGGTGGTGACGTCGCTATTGCACTCGCCAGTGGCGCGAAGGCCGTCCTACTGGGCCGATCCTACGCGTTTGGATTGGGCGTTGCTGGAGAGGCCGGAGTGACTAAAACACTTTCCATCATTAAAGACGAACTTGAACACACGATGCGGCAACTCGGGTGTTCGAAACTTGAAGACTTAAACGAATCACACATTGTTCAAAGATAGAGAATTTCAATGGCGAAAATCGCAATCCTCTGTGGAGTGCTTCTGATTGGTTTGGGAGCGCTTGGCTATTTCGGAACCAATCCACAGCCCAAAGAGAGCACAAACGAGTCGGCAACCGAGCAGGTTGGAAGTAGCATTGACTCGGAGCCGGAGGAGAAAGCAGGCAAACGCTCGGTGACAGCTCTCATCCCTGCATTCTTTGGCGTTGCGATGGTCCTGTGTGGTTTTCTAGCGTTGAATGAGAAGTTGCTGAAACACGCTATGCATGGAGCGGCAACCGTCGGACTCTTGGGCGCGATTGCCGGAGGTGGCCGAGGAGCGATGGGGCTTGGTAAATTCTTTTCCGGTGACCCCAGCTTGAATCAACGCAGCTTCATGTATGTGTGGTTGATGGCGATTATCTGTGCGGTGTTCGTTTTTCTTTGCGTACGGTCCTTTATTGCCGTTCGCAAGCAACGGCAAGCTGCGGAAGCCGCGGCGAGTTAAAACGACCTTTCGCAGCTGCGAAAGGTCTTTTCAGGCACGGGGAAGCGAATCATCGGAGTTAGAGCGCCAAGCCTGGGAAGACGATTTGAGCGGGTGCTTCGATGACGTTGCGAAGGTCCAGGTTACTTGCGCCGGGCGCTAGGCTTCTACCGGTTGATGATCCCGGTGCGCCAGGAACGGGAGTTGAATTGAAGGCCGTTTGACAGACGGCTGAGATCATTTGCAGGCTGGCCAAATGCTCTTTGATGTAGTGCGATCGTCCAACGTCGGCATCCAGTCGCTGCTGGCATACCTTGTACGCGTTTTCGCCGAGTCGGTTTGTGCAAATGCCTGTATACCCCATGGCCTTTTGCTCGCGGAAAGAATGCGTAGGCCAGCGTTTGAGAGTCGCGTCGTTGGTGTTGTAGGTGGTGTGCAGTTTTTCTAACGGGTACATGGCCATTTGATAGCGGTGGCCTGGGTACAAGTGGTCGTTGTCGAGTGCCGGCGAGATCAGTGAAGCTCGCAAATTCGGCCGCAGTGTCGGAGAGCCACCTTCGTAGCACAGGCCATTCAAGGTGCCTCCTCCGAGGAAATGACTTGCGACCAGGCAGCAAGCGCCTCCGTAGCTATGTCCGCCCAGGGTGAGCGGAAGCTCGGTGCTCATCATGTCGACGAGCTTGGCTAGGTAATAACCTTGGTACTCGACATAGACATACTTGGCTTTGATGTTTTTACGCGCCAATTGGATTGGGCGAATAAGTGGGCGTTTGTAAATGATTTCGGCAGGCCAAGACCACAGCACGAGCATCTTTGGTCCAGGGCAGACCTTGACGCGGTTGTACATCTTCCACGCGGATTCGAGTGCGTTCTCATGATTGAGGGAATTGCCGTGCACATAGAGAAGTGTTGGCAATTGGCCCTGAGCAACCAGAAAAGACTCCAGGGTCTCGTTGATGAAACACCTCTGTTCGGGGCACCAACGCTGGTAAGTTAGTCGCGAAAAGCCAGCGTCTAAGTCTGAGCAACGCGGGGCACAGCGCGTATTCACGACCCAGAATTCGGGTGATGAGAATTCGCGTAAAGTGCACTCGGCCGTCTTTCGAGCTGGCTCGTTCCCGTTAGTCGGAGTAGTGGACGTGGTCACTGTGCCGAACACCAGAAGCACGGCCATCCAAGGAAACGAAGCGGTTCGGCTGAGAGAAACTAGGTGTCGCATCGTGCGAGCCTCCATGCGGATGAACAAACTGACCCTCAAGCTTACAAGCTGATTTCTCGCGAGGCTGGAACGAGGTTTCGAGACACGTCAGAAATTTCGCCTCGTGCAAGTCGTCTGCCGTAGAATCCGCAAACCAGTCAACGATGGGCGGTGGAGTCTTTCTACTGTGCTGGAATCTCCGATGCGGCTACCCTCGTGGATAGCGGGATTCCGTTCGGATTCGCGGGAGAGTCGAGCGAATTCAAAAAGACTGAAGATCAGAAGCGTAGTTGCCGAGGCACTTCATTCGACCGATGAAGAGCCATTCGTCGATGAACGGCATCAGCCCTCTTCGGCAGCTTCCTGGATTGAGCGCACTAAATCCACCCGTGATAAAGAGAGTTCAGATAGCTCACTGGTTTCAACGCCCAAGAACTCGCCCAACTTCAACGCCAAGTCCACGTCGCGGATACCTTCGTATTGATTCGTGCGTTGTCGTTCCACGTAGATCGTTTGCCGGTCATCTTCAAAACTGGATTCGTAGCAGTCGCTTAGCTCGTCGATCCAGAGCTCGGGGACTTTTCGGGCTCGGCAGTATTCCAAAGACCAGATGTCGTCTCCGGTGCACTCCGCGAGAAGTTGAAGAGCGAGTAGCGGATCCATGGTCTAACTTTCGAGCTTCTTCAACCGTTCATCGAGGGCTTGCACCAGGGACTTAAGCTCTTGTATCTCCAGTGTCATTGATTCGATTACGTTCGGGTTGACCTTGGGTGCTGCGGAAGTGGTGGGAGCTGGTCGTGCTATTTCACCCGAGGCCACTTGAGTCTTGATTTCGTCCAACTCGTGTGACGCGTACAAATTGTGCGTCACCATTTGCCCTCTGCCAGGCGGCGTAAGCGCTACAGCGAGACCTTTCTCGATGAGGTCATTGAGGATCTCCTGCAAAGCGGCTTGATCAGGAATTGCACCAAAGCGGCTCGCCCGACTTCGCAAGTCTCCAACCGTTTGTTCGCCGCGAAGTAAGAGTTCAGTAAGAACGCCACCGGCCATTCCTTGGACGCTGAGAAAGTCGGACATGTAGTGCCGATACTTGGGGACGCGTCCACCACCGTGGACTTCTGCGATCATGCCTTTTTCGCGCATGAGTATCAATTCATCTTCGACTCTTTCTGCGTTGACGTTCATCAACGGATAGCGGTTACTCTTCTGGTTGCAGCCGGTGACAAGCCCGTTCAGTGAGAGGGGGTAAGAGTCGGGAGTCGTTCTGGCCTTCTCCACGAGGACGCCCAAGATTCTGCGTTGCAAGGCAGGGATCTCAAGTTCCTTGGGAGTGTTTGGGTCTGCTGGATTGGTTTCGGTCATTCGAGTGTATCTTTTGATGGGCGTCGTTAGGTGTCTTTAGGCGCAGCATTGCATTTTACGACGGGCGATCTTGTGTGCGGAATAGCTGCTCGTGTGGCAAGAGCGCTCCGCCGTCAATCGAAATCGTCGAACCATTGATGTACTCGCTGTCGGGATCGCATAGAAATGCAACACCGCGAGCAATTTCATCGGGATGGGCGAGTCGGCCCCAAGGGAGTTCTGAACCTTGTACGGAAAGCTCATTTTCATGGAAGAATTTTCGTTCGCCTGGTGTGTCCGTCCAGCCTGGGTGAACGATGTTGACGCGGATGCGGTGTTGAGCCAATTCACACGCAGCGGTTCTGGCCATTTGATCCACGGCCGCTTTCGCCATGTTGTACGCCATCGCGCCGGGGATTGCTTTGAAAGCGTGTGGTGACGAGATGCAAACGACGCTGCCCTGTGTTCCTTTTTCGAGCATTGCATTGGATACCGCGTGGAGAAAATTGAACGGTCCCCACATGCAGACGTTGATGGTCTTCTCAAAACCTTCCAAATTGGCTTTGTAAAACAACTCGCGATCACTAAAGGCTGCGTTGGTGACGAGGATATCGATAGTCCCCTGTTCTTTGACAACGCGGTCGATCACCACATCGACCGCACTGCGATCTGTCACGTCAGCAACGGCGGCGGTGGCTGACCCGCCCGCCGAAACGATGCTGTTTAGTGTTTCAGTTGGTTCTAGAATGTCATTCAAGTAGACGAACGCACCTTCTGCGGCCAGCTTGCGAGCACAAGCAGCGCCAATGCCTCGGGCCGCTCCGGTGACGATTGCCGTCTTCCTGACTAATTTTGCCATGGTCGATTCTTTCAATCAGAGTCTCGTTGATAGTCCGCGTACGTCGAACAGTTCTCGATTCAATGGCGAAGTACTAGGAGGACTCCAGATAGTAGGAGAATGACTCCAAGTAGGCGCAGCCCATTGAACGACTGTTTTGCAAATCCAATAAGTCCAAAGTGGTCCAGGACGAGCGATAGTAGAATTTGGCCCGTCAAGACGAGAGCAATCCAGCGGGTCGCTCCAAGCTGCGGAGCGACTAAGAGCGAAACGGTCACCATGTAGATTCCAATTAGGCCTCCCAGCCAAGCCCACCAAGGCGCTGTGGCGAGCTTCGAAGGTTGTGGGAAACCGATCTGCAGCAGGAGGAGAATGCCACTGAGCGCAGCAAAGCCGACTCCGAAGCTGACCCAACTTGCATGAAGAGGCTGAGAGCAGTGGTTGGAGAGTCGAGCGTTGACGGCGGGCTGTAATGCCATCACGCAACCAGCAGCGAGCGCGGCCAGCACGTTCACTAGCAACATTAAAGTTGTCTTCTCCCCCAAAGTTCGGCTCCTTCACATGGGCTTCGGCGGAGTGTGTACGCCAGGCAGACTTTTGTTCGTTCGTCTCTCTTCAGTCGGCGTCTTGCAAGTCGTAACTCAGTCGACGAGCAAAGCTGCTTCCACGCGTTGCTTCGTAACGACTGAATCCAGTTCCAGTTTTCCGAAACCTTTCAATGCACCTGCTTCAACTGCAGCTTGCTGATGCTCTTCATAGTTTGTGATGAGCATCGTTGGAATTTGGCTGAAGTCGTCGTCGTTTTTAAGATGCATGATGATCTCAACGCCGTCCGAATAGTCCTGATCCAACTTTCGATTGACCAAAATCAAACTGTATTGCTTGCTTCGAACCGCTTCGAGCGTGTCGGGAAGTCCATGTGCTTGATCGACGACGACGCTGTCAAAATGGGTTCTAAAGAATCGCAGTATTGAAGCGTGGTCGGGGCCGCAATTACCTACATCGAGAACTCTCTTAGTCACTTAAGCACCTGGTTTGTATCGAAGCGTTCGTATCAGGGAAGAAAGCACGAACTCAAACTAAGAATGACGGATTCGATGAATCCAAAGATCGTAAATCGCCGTGGCGGGTGTTTTACTGTGAGCTGTCTGCGGAGGCGGTCGCTTCAGACGCGGAGAGGCGATTGGTCGCGTCACATCCGCTGGTCGCAGCCGTCAGTACCATGCCGGACAAAAATGCTAAGAAGATAAGTGCAGCGGCAAATCGTTCGCGGCGAAGCAAAAGTCGTAATTGGATCATGCTTTCCATTCGAGATGTACTCGTAGCTCTGGTGTTTCGTATGCGGCCGATGCAGGAGGCCTGCGAGTTTCGAGGACCGGCTGGCCAAAGGTCAGTCGAACCATTCATCGGAGGGATCAAATTTCGGGCTGGCAACAATCACCACTTTCATCCTGCCTACGGCTCGGTGGCGAGTGCCGGGATATATTGTGATTGCCATGAGCGGCTGAATCGGGACGAGTTCTTGGTCCAATTCGATGGCTGCCTGTGGGCCGCACTCAATCACGAAATAGGTTTCTGTGAGCCGCTTATGATAATGCGGTTTGGCGTCTTCGGATATCTCTGTCACGTGGAACGAGTAGGGAACTTGTTCGGCTTCCATCAAACCTCGTCTGGCGGTACCGCAGGGGCAGGGGATCCCCGGCAATTTTGCGAAGTCGGTGATCTCGAATCGAGTTTCGGCCACTTAGCGATTCCGTTTCAGCTCGTACTCTTGGGGTAGTAGTCACGCCGCGAAAGTCGGCGCTTCGGAACCAAACAAGGCACCGAACAATCGTCTTCGAACGCCAGAAGAGCTAGATCAACTCTCTTGGCGGTGACCAACTGGCCGGCTTTGAACGCCTTTGGGCCCAGAGTTGATGCTCACATCGGTAAGTTTTGAGGGTTGTGCCGATTACTAGTCTCGGAGGCTTTCGAGCGAGATTTTCGATAATCCCATCGTTTTGGGAAGTGGACAAGTAGTCAGTGGGCTCATTTCTGTGAGTCTGTAGCGGGTGTATCGACTGCATGGCCCGTAGACTCGACCGGTCTTGCCTGCTCGCCCTAGGGGGGAAAGGCGGGTGGATCCGTTAGCGCAAGTCCTTGCCGCAAAAAAGGTCGTAGGTAGCTCAAGCACTTCTTTTCAGCGGGCCGATACCGTCACAGTCCAGAACTGGCGGAGGTGTTCTCTGTCGGGTCTGGTCGACCGAGCACGTCTACGGAATGACGTGCTTAAACCAGTGCAGAGACCCAGACAGGCATGTAGTGGTAGTGACTTTCTCTCCGGCTTCAGCACCGGAGAGCTTGGCATTACACGGTACACGAAGCCGGATGGTTCTTTGGAACGGTCCGTTGCCGTCCAGGTTGGAGGGCGATTTCTTCGGCGACTTCGTACGAGGAAACCGGGCTTGGCCTGACTACACCCCCAAATGCTTGACAGCTGCACTGGGCCAAAAAAATTCATCGCAATAGGGAGTTGTGGCTCGATGAAACTGAATATTGTACTTGGATCCTTGATGCTCGGCGTATGCCTGAGTACCCCCAGCTTCGGCGGCGGGTTGTTGGATCGAATGCTCGGACTGAAGGGCAGCGGATGTGACAGCGCTTGCTGTGACACCGGATGTTCTGCTGACCCGACTTGTGGTTGTGAGATTTCTGCATGCGGCGACGCTTGCGGTTCTGCTCCAACCTGTGGTTGCGAAATTTCTGCATGTGGCGACGCTTGCGGATGCGGTTCTGCACCAACTTGCGGTTGTGAAATCTCTGCTTGCGGCGACGCTTGCGGATGTGGTGCAGGTCCAACTTGTGGATGCGAAATTTCTGCATGTGGCGACGCTTGCGGATGTGGTTCTGCTCCGACTTGCGGTTGTGAAATCTCTGCTTGCGGCGACGCTTGCGGATGTGGCGCAGCTCCAACTTGCGGATGCGAAATCGCTTCTTGCGATCCTTGCGGATGCGACACCGGCTGCAGCAAGCCACGTCGTAAGCCTCTTCTAGAGCTTCTTGGTAAGCTTGAGAAGAAGAAGATGTCCATGCTTCGCGGCTTGGTTGGTAAGAAGAGCTGCGACAGCGGTTGTGACACTTCCTGCGGCTGTGGCGCTGCTCCAACTTGCGGATGCGAAATCGCTTCTTGCGGTGACGCATGCGGCTGTGGCGCTGCCCCGACTTGTGGTTGCGAAATCGCTGCTTGCGATCCTTGCGGATGCGACAGCGGATGCAGCAAAGGTGGATGCGGGCTTTTGAGCAAGCTGTTCAAGAAGAAGAGCAGCTGCTGCGATGCTGGTTGTGACACAGGCTGCGGATGCGGTTCTGCTCCAACTTGCGGATGCGAAATGTCTGCTTGCACGAGCTGCAATAGCTGCTCGGCTGCACCAATGGCTGCTCCGATGGCACCTGCACCAGCACCAGCTGCGTCAGATGCTGCTCCAATGCCACCAGCACCGATCGTAGATCCAAGTGCTTACCTTCAAAACAATCGACGTGTCATTCAAGCCTCTGGTTACACTCGCTAAGCCTCGGTTTAGCTGAAGAATCCAGTTGATTTTAGATACGTTTCAAAAAGCGGTTCGAAGTCTTTGACCTCGAGCCGCTTTTTTCGTTTTACCACCGACCGATCGGCCAAAACCGCACCGCTGATTCCCATTGAGGCTGGTTCAGCGGTTGATTCGGATCGGATTCAGCGGGAGAATCTCATCCCGTTCTTGTTCGCATTTGAAAGAGAGAGCCTATGTCCATCGCGGTTCGGCTGGCGAGTCTTGATAGTTCAGAAGACATGACCTGTGTGGTCGACCTGCTCAACCAATACGCGCAGCACCCGATGGGCCAGTCGCGTGGTTTGGATGAGGTCGTGTTAGAGGCGCTGCCGAATTCCCTCCGAACCCATTCACTGACGCGGGTGTTTTTGGCAGAAAGTGGAGAGCAAGCCGTTGGGATCGCGACTTGTTTCATCGGCTTTTCGACTTTCAAAGCGAAGCAGCTGATCAATATTCACGATCTGTTTGTTTCTGATGTGGCACGCGGGCAGGGAGTGGGCGGTATGCTCATCGATCAAGTGAAAGCGTATGGTGCAGAGCAGGGGTACTGCGCAGTGACACTTGAGGTGGTGGCGGACAATCCAGCGAAGGAGATTTACGCCCACAAAGGGTTCGCAGGCATCTCGGCTGAAACCGGAGGGCAGTACTACTTCGGAAAGTGCTCTCTCGACTAACTTGCCCTTGAGTTGTTCTTTCGGTGGAGAGTGTCAGAGTGCTCAATAGGATGCTCCGATGAGCGAAGTCAACATAGACTGGGCCGGCGTGCTCGGTGACTGGCAGCAACGCATACCAGGTGGCGGGGACTGGAGGCAGAACCTGAAGGAGCTGGACGCTGCCGTTCGGGTACATCCTAAGCGAGCGTTTCGGATTTCACCACGTTGTCCCGGATTGGAAAAATTAGAGCGGCTGTCTTCTACGCGAGTTGCATGGTACCCGGAGTACGGGCGACTGCTCGAGGATTCGTCGATCCGGCCCGGTGGATTTCTAAACCACGCGGCGGGTGATTATTACGTCCAAGATGCTGGTTCGATGCTTGCATTGCGGCTTTGCAATGCTCGGCCCGGCTGGAGGGTGCTCGACTGTTGTGCTTCTCCCGGTGGCAAGTCGACCGGTTTGCTAGAGCAATTGGGTGGCAGCGGGTTGCTGGTTGCTAACGAAGTAATCCGCGGTCGCGTGGCTCTATTGCAAATGGCCTTGGAGCGTGCGGGCTACGGAAATAGTCTCACGACGAGTTTTGACTTGGATGCGATGCCCGCTTGTTTCCACGGGCAATTTGATTGCGTGCTGGTTGACGCTCCGTGCAGCGGGCAGTCGATGGTTGTGAAGGGAAAACAATCAGTGGCAGCTTTCTCGATTCAGCACATGGATCTGAATGCAGCCAGACAGCGTCGATTGATCCGTGCCGCTGCGAAAGTTGTGGCCCCTGGCGGACGACTCGTCTATTCGACGTGTACATTTGCGACTTGCGAAAATGAGTCCATCATTAGCGACTTCCTCAAAGAGAATCCGGGATGGACGACAGTGCGGGACGAGGGATTGACCGATTGGGAGGATCCAGAGAATCCCGGTTGTTACCGAATTTGGCCGCACACAGATGATTCTTCGGGAGCGTTCGCTGCAGCACTTGTTTGCCCGGAGCTTCAGGTAAAACCAGAGGCTGTACGGCGTTCCAAGCACAGCGTCTGGAGTCGCTTAGATCCTCGTAAACTGAATCTAGATATTGAGGGGCTCTATCCTGAAGATGCCACCCGGCCTCGGATGCTGTGTGAACGCGGATTCAAGAATAAAGAGAGAGCCGGGAATGATGGGAAGTCCAGTCAGGTTCACGTGTTCCCTGTGGTTGAAGATGACTGGCTTCAGTCTGGGTTGGCCGGCACCTTTATTGCAGAGGTGAAGCCGCGCTACACGGATCCGCAGTACGGGTTGTCAAGGCTGCAGCAGTCTCCGAAGTCCTCTGCGGACGCTGAACTTCAATTGAGTAGTGAGCAGGCCCAGGCATTTGTTGAAGGCCAGTCGTTGCGTCACGAGTCGACTTCAACGGGCTGGCAGATTGCCTGGTGGCAGCAGCGACCGCTAGGCTGGGGAAAGATCGGCAACGGTGCCGTTAAGAATCACTTTCCGAAACCTCTGAGGCAATCGGCCACGATGATCGACTTCTAGATTGTCTTAAAGACGATAGAAGGCATAGGCGTAGGGTGACTTCACCGACTTTCGGAAATAAGCGACAATGCGGCCATGAACCAGCCGCAGGGAAGAGAGCTAAACAACGTTCACGCTTTGCCGAGCGGATTGATTGAAGGTCAATCCCCTGGTGTTTCGCATTCACTCTCGCGACCGGCAAGCCTATGAAGCCTTCATTCAAGTTGACCCGTCCACAACGCGGCTCAGATTCAGTCATGTGCTTCGGTCTAGGCATATGGTTGGTGTGTGGCTGCTTCACAACTTTTGGACTTGCTCAGGAAGGGCAGCAGGGCGTTACCAGTCGCGTTGGGCCTCAATCTAGAACCGAGCCGAGCCAGTCGACGGAATCGCAAGTTCCGCTCAACCCGGCCCTGGGCTCATCATCTTCGCCGCAGGTTAATTTACCAGCGGGAGTTCAAGCTCAGGCTGGGGGGGCGGAGAATGAAATCGTACAAGGCAGCGGAAATGCTCCTGAACGCCCCACCGTGGCGTCGTTGACAGAGACGACAAATGGGCAAATGTCAGATGTGAGCTCGGATGACGAGCAGGCGTCACTTAAGCGCGAAAAGCTTGCCGCGATCCAAGAGCGATTGAAATTGCTGGCGCAGTTTCGAAGCTGGAACTCTACACAAGCAGGTGTTGCCGATGATTTGCTGGCACGAGTGGATGAAAACCTAGCCGCCAATGTTGCATTCTTTGACTACGACGAAGGGCAAGTCGCGCTTGATCGCGCTAACAAATTGTTGGTCGAGCTGCGTTTGGCTTTGAAGGATGCCTCAGCGAAGCAAGAAGCTAAAGCAGGGCTCGAAACGCAGATCCAGGACGCTCAAGCTAGCTTAGAGGTCAATCGCGAGACGGTTCCGAATGGTCTTGCAGAAATCGCTACTCTCGAGCAGCAGGTCAGCGAGCAGTTGTTGCAGGAATTACTCGTCTTCCAAGAAAACACCTCGGTTGAAGTTCTTCGCAATCGTACGCAAAAGTTAGAGGAGGGAGTCTCGAAGATCAGTGCTCGCGTCGAAGCGCTGAAGAAGCAGCTTGCCCAAGAGCAGATCGGACGGATTCATGTCGAGCGCGCCAAGGTCGCGAAGGTTTTGGGAGAGTTGCCGGATGGATTCGTCAAGACTCGGATTCAAGAGTGGTTCGAACTGAAGGTTGCAAACGCGACTGAGGAAGACACGGAAGAGGCGTTTAGTTGGTTTAATTTGTCTGCAAAGCACGACCGAATTCTGAGTAGCATGAAAAAGGCCTCGGCTTTAAAAAGCCGGTGGACGAGCGCCAGCGAGGCGATGCATGAGCGACTGAATTCGGCGAAGGGCGGCAATCGTTGGGTGGTTCAACGCCTTCGGCGAGAGCGGGCTGAACTACCGAACGTGGCTGAGTTGTCTGCTGAGTTGCGGGCATTCGAAGCGGACGAGCAACAAGCGGAGTCGTTGGAGTATGACATTGAAGAAGTTCAAGAACGACTTTCCGATTTGATCGTGGTTGGAGAGATCGAGTCGGCTGCGGCAGGGGAACCGCAAGCGGAGCCTTCGCAGGATGGCACCGAGTCTAGCCAAGAGCCATCTTCCGGCTCGAGTCCGGCAAAGGGGATCAATCAAGATCAGGCGGGCGTTCTGAGGGCGTCTTTGTCGCTGATGAAGTCCGATATTTCGCGGTATCTTGTCGACCTCTACGAGGTCGCTGACGCGAAGGAAGACACGATTGAGGTAGCGAACAATTATCGCAGCTTCATCGACAAACAGCTGTTCTGGACTCCAAGTTCGAAGCCAGCAAGTACTGAAACTCTCGCCAACGCAGCGCCTGCTGCACGTTGGTTGTTGGATCTGCAGCAGTGGAAAGCAGCCGGAGCTCTGCTGTATCGGGACGCGCAGGGTAGTAGGCTTTTCTGGTGGGTTGGTTTTGCAGTGGCGATTGGTTGGCTCGTGGTTCGGCGTTCCAGCCTAATCGACGAGTTGCATTCCTGTTCTCGCTTGGCGTCTCGCAAGACATGCGTTGAATATCAGCCAAGTGTTCGAGCTCTAATTGCCACGCTCCTCATTGCCATACCGGTTTCCTTCGCTCTGCTGTTTATCGGCTGGCGCTTATACGTGGGTTGCGAGCGAGAGAGGATAGCCGGATTTCCCCTCGCCCTATCAAGCGGTATGTTCGCTGCCACGCAGACTCTTTTTCCGATGTCGCTGTTGCGGCAACTCTGTCGACCGCAGGGCTTAGGGATCAAGCACTTCGAATGGCGCGAGTCTCAGACACTCATTTTGCACCGAAGCTTGAGATGGCTCATCGACTTTTCAGTACCACTTGTTGTGACTATTGGGATGTTGCTAGCGCATTCGGAGGAAGCTTGGGAGCAATCGTTGGGCAGGCTTGCGTTTCTCGCATTCATGGGCCTCCTGAG
Organism: Pirellulaceae bacterium; assembly: GCA_045105035.1. Classification (GTDB taxonomy): domain Bacteria; phylum Planctomycetota; class Planctomycetia; order Pirellulales; family Pirellulaceae; genus Aureliella. Next base: position 68,966 of record JBGCCZ010000074.1, read on the forward strand.
TGTTTTCTTTGGCATTACCCTGCATCCAGCACGTGGAATTTTTAGCGGCTACTTGGCAAGCCGACGTGGTGGCTGGGTCGATCAGCTCCGATACGTTTGGTACCCGCTGTTAGTCGCTATTCCGGTTTCATTGGGTGTTCTGAGTCTTTGGGGCTACCACTACACGTCGCTGCAGCTTGCTGGCAAGATCGACGAAACTCTGTGGATGGTGGTGATTTTGACCGTGCTCTACTGCTTGTTGAAGCGGTGGTTCGTCATCCGGCGTCGAGCGTTAATGATGGAGCAAGCACGTCAGCGACTCCTGGATGCGTCAAGTAAGGCGGCAGAGGAAGAGCATGCGGTGCCGGTGGAGGACGCGCTCGATTTAGTGGTAATGAATGACCAGACGAAGCGGTTGGTGACTAGTTTTTTTGTCACGGTCGGGCTGGGGCTGGCCTTTTGGATTTGGGCGGGAGTCCTGCCAGCCATCGACTCGCTTGAAGAATTCGTTTTTTGGGACGTGGAAGGATCTGAAGGCAAAGTTGTTTCGATCACGCTTTCCGATGTCTTGCTGGTGATTCCGGTCGTTGTACTGACAGTGATTGCCACCCGGAACGTACCCGGTCTACTTGAGATTGCTTTTCTCCAGCACTTGCCGATCTCCAACGCGGCTCGCTATGCGGTAACCACGATCGCGCGCTATGCTTTGGTGGCTTTGGGGATTGTGATTGCATGTAGGCTGGTTGGCCTGCGATGGACGAGTGTCCAATGGTTGGTCGCAGCACTCGGTGTTGGTTTGGGGTTTGGATTGCAGGAGATCTTCGCGAACTTTATTTCCGGTATTATTCTGCTGTTTGAACAACCGATTCGAGTTGGTGATGTCGTCACGATCGATGGTACGACCGGAACAGTCGCAAAGATCCGGATGCGAGCTACGACCGTCGTAAACTGGGATCGTCAGGAGTTGATTGTCCCAAACAAAGAGTTGATCACAGGCAAGCTGATCAATTGGACGTTGAGCGACACGACTAACCGAGTTGTCATCAATGTCGGCGTCGCGTACGGCAGCAATGCGGAGCAGGCTTGTGAGATCGTACGGCGAGTCTGCCGCGAGCACCCAAACATCATGGAAGATCCGGGCCCGATCGTGACGTTCGAAGGCTTCGGGGACAATACACTTAATCTCGTGGCTCGAGCTTACCTTGATTCGCTCGACAATCGGCTTTCAACAGTGCACGAGCTCCATGAGACAATTTATCGTTCGCTGAATGAAGCTGAAATTGAAATCGCATTCCCTCAGCGCGACTTGCATATTCGGTCGGTCCCGGATTCACTCAAGAGTTTGTTGGCGACGAAACCTTCTTAGCACGACACGAGAAAAACATGAGCACAGAGACTGCCGATCAACAGAGTTCATTGGGCCGAAATCGCATTGTGATCGTGGGTGGCGTTGCTGGCGGCGCGTCGGCGGCCGCTCGTGCTCGGCGATGCGACTCCAATGCCGAGATAACGATTCTCGAGAAAGGTCCGGCCGCATCGTTTGCCAATTGTGGCCTGCCATATCACATCGGTGGAGAGATCGCCGAACGCGAGAAGTTGATCGTAGCCTCCGCTGATTTGTTTTGGGAGCGATTCCGAATTCGTGTAAGAACTGGCCACGAGGTAATCGCGATTGACCGTGACGCACAAACAGTTACTGGGCGAAAGGTGGAGGACGGTGAGGAATTTAAACTCCCTTATGATCGTCTGATTCTGTCGACGGGGTCGACTCCAGTTCGTCCCGGATTCCAAAGCGTTGAGTCTGAGAATGTCTTCTCGCTTTGGACTCTCGATGATATGGACTCGATCCTGCAGTCGATGAAGCGCAGGCCCAGTGGTAAGGCCGTCGTTATCGGAGCTGGCTTTGTAGGGCTCGAAATTGCCGAGCAGCTTGTAGAGATTGGGATGCGAGTTGCCATCGTGCAGAAGTCGCCTCAAGTCCTCAATCCGCTCGATGCGGAAATGGCCAAATTGGTTGAGCGGGAATTGAGTGAGAAGGGTGTGGAGCTCTATTTGTATGACGAAGTACAAGAGTTGCTGATCGCAAACAATCGTTGTACGGCAGTCAAGCTGAAGGAAGAGTCGATCGCGACGGAGTTGGTGATTGTGGCTGCAGGAGTTCGACCACGCACTGAGCTAGCTGTGGATTCTGGTTTGCCGATCGGCGAGACGGGTGGCGTGCTAGTCAACGAGTACTGTCAGACCGAAGATCCGCGCGTCTATGCTGTCGGAGATATGGTCGAATACAAGCATCAGATTCTTGACCGAACGATGCGGGTACCTCTTGCTGGACCAGCGAACAAAGCGGGACGAATTGCGGGGGCTCATGCGGCAGGTGGTCCATGTAAGCCCATGCCGCCGGTTTTGGGAACGTCGATCGTGCGTGTCTTCGAAGTCGCGGCCGGTATGACGGGGCTCAATGCACGGCAGTGCGACCTGGAGGGAATGGATCACCGTGTTGCCACGATTCAAGCGGCCCACCACGCCAGCTATTTCCCCGGTGCCCGTGGGCTGACTCTAAAAATTGTCTACACTCCCACCGGGAAACTACTCGGGGCGCAGGCGGTAGGACCTGACGGGATCGATAAGCGGATTGACGTCTTAGCCACGTTGATCAGCCAAGGTGGATCCGTCGATGACTTGGCAGATCTGGATTTAGCGTACGCCCCTCCATTTGGCTCCGCCAAAGACCCAGTGCACATGGCAGCCTTTGCCGCTCAGAATGATTTGGAGAAATTTCCCGAGCTGATCGGATCCAATGCTGACTTGAGCGCGTTCCAAGTTGTCGATGTGAGGGCGGCGAAGGAGTTTAAGAAGCTGCCTCCCGTTAAAAACGCAGTGTGTATTCCAGTCGATGAATTGCACGAGCGCTACGGTGAGCTAGATCCAGATCGAGAAACGGTTACCATTTGCCACTCTGGCAAGCGAGCGCATGTGGCCGCGTGTTTGTTGAGGGGACTCGGTTTCAAACGAGTTTGCAATTTGAATGGTGGAATGTCGATACGCTCGTTGTTGACGGCGACACCTTCAACGACGACAACAGCCAATGCTACAGGCTAGACAGCTAGTCGAGAAACAATGTGTCTTCCACTCGGGTAAAAGGATCAGGGTCGATCAATGCCTATCTATGAATTTTACTGTCGCGATTGTCACACGATTTTCAGTTTCCTGTCACGCAAGGTGGATACAAAGACGACACCGAAGTGTCCACGCCACAAAAAGCATAAGCTCAATCGACAGGTGTCTCGCTTTGCTATCTCGAAAGGTCGCGGAGACGATGGAGGTGGTGGCGAACCGGACATCGACTTTGATGACGAAAAGATGGAAGAGGCCATGATGCAGATGGCTGGAGAACTCGAGAGTGTCAACGAAGAAGATCCCAAGGCAATGGCGCACGTCATGCGCAAACTGATGAACACGACCGGAATGAACCTCGGCGAAGGTATGGAAGAGGCGATTCGTCGGATGGAGTCGGGCGAAGATCCTGACAAGGTCGAGGAGGAACTCGGCGACGTGCTGGAGAATGAGGATCCATTCTCGACTGGTGAGAACAAAATCACTGGGATCGTTCGGCGGATGACGGAGGCACCGAACGAAGACCCCGAGATCTACGACATGTGAATAGGGAAAAGAGCCCGCTATTCCAACTCTGACAACCAAGCTGCAGCATCGGCGTCACTGGGCATGCGCCAGTCGCCGCGCGGGGACAGGCTGACACTTCCGACTTTCGGTCCGTCCGGTACACAGGACCGTTTGAACTGGTTCGCGAAAAATCGCCTCAGGAATATGCGCAGAGTTTCGCGCACTTGGCTTTCGGAGTAGTCTTGCGAGAACTTAGCGAGTTGAGCGAGTCGGAGGATCTTTTTCGGTGAGCTTCCGAAGCGAATCATGTGATACAGAAAGAAATCGTGAAGCTCGTAGGGGCCGATTGTGTCTTCTGTATGTTGGTCGATTTTGCCATCTTTGGTCGGCGGCAATAGCTCGGGTGAGATCGGTGTATCGACGATGCCAATGAGGCATTCGCGAGTGGCCCCGTCGAATTGATTTTCTGCGGCGTATTGAACCAGGAATTTAACGAGAGTCTTGGGGATCGACGTATTCACGTTATACATGGACATGTGATCGCCGTTGTAAGTGCTCCAGCCTAGAGCCTGTTCGGACAGATCGCCGGTTCCGAGTACGAAACCATGATTCATCAATAGCATGGTCCGCGTGCGGGCTTGCACGTTCTCAAAAACTAAGTCGTGCCGCTCGTCGTCAGGAACTGCGTGCAATTGTTCCGTAAACGCTTCGACATCCAGATCATTGACTGGAATCCCAAACGGACGGTGTCCCATGGCTGTAAAGGTACTCAGGCAGAGTTCCCGGATATCGATTTCAATCGCTTCGACATCGAGCTGTTTCATCAGTGTTTGGGCGGCCGTGAGCGTGCGACTCGTTGTCCCAAAACCGGGCATCGTGATAGCTTTGATGCGTTGTGGTTCCCAGTTCTGTTGCGTGCTAGTCTGAGCTGCAACCAAAAGTGCGAGCGTGCTGTCGAGTCCTCCGGAGACTCCGATGTACAGAGGCAGTTTGGGCGGGAGGCAGCGTACTCGCTTGGCCAGGGACGCGCACTGGATCCCAAAAATCTCGGCACAGCGCTCGTGCAGTTCGGGACCCTCTTTAGGGACGAAGGGAGTCGCATTGACGATCCGCTGGCTACCATCCGAATCGCTTCGTTCAGGCAAGTCGCAGTCGATGATGCGATAGTCGGTAGCTTGTCGCGTGGCTGCCTGTTGCCAACTCGTGGTAACTCTTCTGTCGTGGGTCAGCTTTTGAAGGTCGATGTCGGCTGTTGCGTGGGTTGATTCGATCCAACCACAGCCCTCCAGCCCGATGCGATTCGAGCTGGACAGCAGCGCGCCGTTTTCCGCCACCATGCAGTGTGCACCTAGGACGGTATCTGTTGTCGATTCGGTAGGTCCAGCACTCGCGTACGCGTACGCCGCCAGGCATCGACCAGACTGGCTGCGGACCAATACCTCTCGCCAGTCGGCTTTGCCAACGAGTTCATTGCTGGCAGAGAGATTCAGGAGTAGGTTGGCTCCTGCGAGAGCCTGGCTACTACTGGGAGGCGTCGGCATCCATAAGTCCTCACAAACCTCGATGCCGATCTTCAATGAATCCCAAGCGAAGAGGAGATCGATCCCGAAAGGCACAGGCTCGGCTGCTCCAGCAATCTCGACTGAGTCGACTTCAAGTCCCTCAGCAGCGTGGAACCAGCGGGCTTCATAGAACTCTTGATAGTTTGGCAGGAATTGCTTGGGCACGATTCCGAGGATGCGTCCACCGGCTAGCAGAGCAGCGCAGTTGAAGAGCTTGTCTTCAACTTGCAAAGGTAGACCTGCCACAACGATCTGCTTGCGAGCCCGAGTGGTCTCGGCGAGTTGCATGAGCGCGGCTTGCGTTTCGTTCAATAGATGCTGTTGCGAGAAAAGATCTCCGCAGGAGTAGCCGGTTAGAGACAATTCGCCAAAGCACACAACTTGGCTATTGGGGAGTTCGTCGAGCAGTGCGATCGCGGCTTCGACGTTGGCTTGCGGATTTGCGACTGCAATCGGATGACTTGCCGCCGAGACGCGTACGAATCCGAAGTCTGGTTCGGAGTTCGCCGAAGGTTGAGACGCTGTGACAGTTTGAGTTTGGGTGTCTTTCATCCCACTAGTTTCGTTGACGCGCACGGATTTGGCTAGCTGCGGCCGAGGCTTTCTAAGTTAGCGTGGGGAAAGACCGGTGTACCTTGGTGGCAGGAGTGAGGCTTTCTTAGCAGGACGGGCGAGCGCGGTTACTTTGAAGCTACGTTCGTTGCTTCGCTTTCCGTCGAAGTGTCGGGGGCTAGCTCCGCTTTCGGAAAATCCGCATCCACTTTCGCGGATTCTACGGACTGTTTCTTGACTTGGTCTCGGTGGACGCGGTCTCCGGCTTCGCCGGGTTTTCGGCGATCGAGTTGCCGCACGTTTTCGAGTTGACCGTAGATAATTAAGGCGTCCCCGGTTGCGACTACATCGTTGGCTTTCGGGATTCCCTTAAATCCTCCAGGTGAACGGTGAATTCCCAGGATGAGAATGCCTTCATCGGCAAGTCGCATGTCCTTCAGTTCTTTGCCCACAATCCAGTGATTCGATTCAACAACCATTTCAGAGACTGCGTAGCCATCGGCGAGTTGCAAAAGCGATTGGTAGTCGCGAACTTCGAGATCGGTGAACCGTTTAAGTGCCCAAGCGATGACCTTGTTCATTTGTCTTTCCACCCAGCGGCTGGAAAACAAAAAGTAGATCAAGATGATGCCTAGACTGAGCCACCCCATGATGGTGAGCTTGGTTGTGTTGCTTTCTCCAACCGTGGAACTGAAGGAGATCATGATCGTGGCCACAACTGTGGCGATTCCGATATTGCCGAGGAGCATTAGGATCATCACGATCTTGCGTCGCACTGGATGGTTTACGATGGTCTCAGCTTCGCGCGTGGTGTAGCCGCAGCCTGAGAAGGCCGACCGCGCTTGGAAGCGAGCCGCCTCGCGAGACAACCCCGTGAACATGAGCGCTAACGCGGCGATCCGGGTCACGATGAGTGAGACCGACAGGGCAATCAGTAGTGAGAAGACGCCGAGCACAGTGGGTTATTCCAGTTCGAAGGAGCTAAGAATGAATTTCAATCGTAGACGGTTTGGTAAACGGCTGGGGCTTTTCGGCGCGTCCACCGTAGCGGGGGCAACCTACTCATCGCACAGATGCGCCCAAGCGGTGTGCCAGGCAGCGGGGCAAGCAGAAGAAACACCGTCGAGTGGTTCACTGCGATTCGAATTACCAAGGGGGCGTGTACCGCTGTCCTTTATTATTGATGACTCCACTTGTCTGGTGAACATGGGGAAGTTCTGCATGCCGCAGTTCGCGGCGACGTATCCGCAGCGAAAAGACTATCAACGGCCTTGGCAGTCTTGGCCGGACGAGATTCCTGATGCGTTTGTTCGGGAGTTTGGCGAGTGGTGTGCGGAGTACGGAGTCAAAGGCAAGTACTCGATCGTGCCGTATCCCGCCTGTGTCGGATGGTTGGATCGGGTGGTGCCCGGTTGGTCCCGGAAGCAGTTGAAAGAGAGTCTGCGGCTTGTGCGAGACTTAATGACGCCAAACTGGGACATTCATCCTGAGATGATCACCCATACCCGAGTCATCGACTTGAAGACGGGTCGCCCGTTTGCCGATTTTAGTCCACGCCACATGGAGAACTCGTATCCGCAAGAGGACGTGTCGGTTGACTACTTGGCGGACTACTTGGCTTACGCGCTTCGTATCCTCAAAAATTGCGATTTGCCTTGCGAAGGCGTGACGACTCCTGGGGGGTTCGGGAATCAGGTCAAAGACAAATTGCCTCAGGCAGTGTTCGAGGCGGTACGCGATGTGTTTGCCGTCGAGGTTCCGCACTACTTTAAATACGTCGTTTCGGGAGACGAAAGCACGGTACCGAAAATCGAGTATCGCGAGCCTGGCGGCGCGTCGTCAAAGGTTCTTCCCGAGTTTGTGGTCAATGTGCCAGCGGGCACTGGCGATTGGTTTGGAGGTTGGGATGGATCACTGGAGTCCAGTGCAGAAAAGTACAGCGACAGGGATGCGACAACAGGTCGCATGGTTGAGCTGATTGAGAGAGGCGAGCCTGCGGTCATGCTCTGCCATTGGCCGGGGATGTACTGCAACGGAAGTAAGTCGGGTTTTCGGGCATTCCAGCGAGTCGTAAAGTCGCTCCATGATCGTTTCGATTCGGAAACACTGTGGATGAAAGTGAGCGAGATCGCGCACTATTGGGCTGCTCGTGAGTGCTGCTCTGTGGCAACCGGAGTGGGCATGTATCGGCTTTCAAGTCCGTTAGCCTGCTCGGATTACACTGTGTCGTTCGAAGGTCTCTGGGATTCGGTGGAAGCTGAGCACGTGCGGGGAGCTTCTTCGCCAGAGCGTCTCACACTTCAGCGCACGGCTGGGCGGGAAGATTTGCGCGCTGGGCGTTTCTGTCACTCCGGTGATCGGACTTGGGTTTGTCTTGACCTGCAGGCTGGTACAACGGTGCTGCGGCAGGTGTGAGCTTCTGTGCAAGGGCTTTGATCTGCGGTTTGTGTATCTATACTAGCCGCGATCACTTGCAAACAATGCCGTAGGGCTTTGCGGGTTGATGCGGGACCCGATTCGACTTCCCTCGCCTATTTGACTAACGCAGACTGCGCGAGTCGCACTTTCAGATCCTCTCTACTCAGAAATGCATTGAGGCTTGCCTTGAACTCACCGGACTCAATGGACCAACTTGCCAGCACCGACGCTGAACATTATCGCTACGACGACCGGATTGTGGGATGGTTTCTGTTCGCGACCGCCGTTTGGGGATTGGTCGCCACGCTACTTACGAGCTATTCGTGGCTGTCGCTGATTTACGCGGATTCACTGGCGATTGAGTACAGCTACGCGCGGTTTGGGAATCTTCACTTGAGTACTTTGATCTACGGATTAGGGGCCAATGGGTTGTTTGCGGCCATCTACTTCAGTACTCAGCGTTTGTGTAAGTCAGAAATGTGGAGCCGCGGCCTGAGCCGGGCGCACTTCTGGGGTTTGCAGTTCATTTTGGCTTGGGGGCTGGGCACCGTTTGGGGCGGCCACTTAGAGCGACGCGTTGGACTCGAGTGGGTCTTCTTGATCGACCTGGCATTGATTGCGGTGGCAGGGGTTTTTACTCTGAATCTAATGATGACAGTTCTCTGTCGGCGAGAGCGACACGCCTACATTTCTCTGTGGTACTACCTGGCAAGTGCCTTTGGGGTTCTCGGAGTTCAGATTGTTTCCAGCGCCGGTTTTCCTGCGTCGGGTTACGAGAGCCAGCCACTTTTTGCTGGAGTCGCAGATGGTTTGATCCAGGTTTGGGCGCAGCCATCGATTCTCTTTTATTTGCTGCTGATGCCGTCCGTCGGAGTTTTGTATTACTTCGTACCGAAGGCATCTGGTTCGGCGATTCCGAATTACCGCATGGCAATTCTCCAGTTTTGGTTTATGACGGCTCTGGGGATGTTCGTTGCGTCGCGAATGCTCTATTTAACTCCGGCACCAGAGTCGCTTGCATCGCTGGGGCGACTTGCGAGCCTGTTGTTGCTTTTGCCCGCTTGGGTTGGAGTCACGAACGGTTGGAAGATGCTCTTCGGTCCGTCGAAGGATGTGAAGAAGAGCCCGATGCTTCAGTATGCGATGGTTGGGATTCTTCTGTATGCGATTGTGCTCATTGACATCGGCTTGAACTCCTTCCGGTACTTCAGTGCGAGGACCGTCTTTACGGATTGGAGCTTGGCCCACGTATATGCAATTTTCGGATGTGCCTTGATGTTTGTTTTTGCCAGTGCGGCTTGGGTGATCCCGCAGATTTATCATCGGCAGATTTGGAACAAGAGCTTATACCGAGTACAGGGCGGAGTCGGCGTTGTGGGCGCTCTGTTGCTGAGCTTGCCGTGTTACGTCTCCGGCTGGACGGGTGGTTCGATGGCGATGAGCGTCGATTCGATCGGAACGTTGAACTATCCGGAGTTCGTCGAGTTGTTGCAGGCAACTCAGGCGTGGTGGTGGTTGTCGTTGGTTGGAGCTGTCCTTTGCGTCGTCTCTGTGCTGCTCATGAGCGTGAATCTGCTGATGACGGCAATCCTGCAGCAAGGTGATGAGGCAGTTCGCAAGACGATCGCTCCTAAGCTGAGCCTTGAGTATGCAGACGAGCCGCCGCCGGAGAGCGTCCTCGCGGGGCAGCCGGTACTGGATTTAGGAGTGAAGCTCGATCAGTGGCGTTCTTTGACTTTCCACCGCAAGTGGGAGCGAAATCCTGGCATTCTTGTGGCAGCGGTCTTAGCGGTTCTCGGGCTTGGTGTGGCCTGTCACTTAGGGGGTGCTGTGGCTTCGAATCCCTCGGAGATTCAGCTTGCCGATGCGAGTTCACATTATTCACCTCTTGAACTGGCTGGACGCGAAATCTACGTGCGAGAGGGTTGTTCGAACTGCCATACGCAGGTTGTTCGCAAGCTAGTAGCTGAGACCAGCCGTTACGGTGACTTCAGCGTTGCGGGTGCCTATATGGCGGATCAGCCTACGGTTTGGGGGACTCGACGCGTGGGTCCCGATCTTGCTCGAGAATCAGGGAAACGTGACGGTTTTTGGCACTGGCAACACCTGAACGATCCGCGGTCGACAACGCCCGAATCGATCATGCCCGGCTTTCAGCACCTCAGTGACAATCCCTTGGATCTAGAGCAAGTCCGTGGGCTATTGCAGCGACAGATCGCGCGAGGCATTGCGTACGATTCGGATTTGGTGGAAGAAGATTCGTTAACCTTGGAAGACCGGTTGGTAGGCCAGACCACGCCGCTTGAAGCAAGTCTCCGGGCGAGCCAGGAAGTGGTCGCGGCGGACATCGTTATTGGTGGAGGCCCGGCGGCACAGTTCGAATCCGAAGCGATCGCGCTGATCGCCTATTTGCAGCGACTCGGCCGAGACTCAGTAGGTCAGTAGAAAGAAGAAGTTGAATCGATGGCAGATCAAGACAACTACGTGATCGAAGGTATCCAGCAACAGACGGGCACGATCCCTCGTTGGTGGTGTAACACCATGTTTGCACTGCTGGGATTTTGCCCGTTGTTCATGGTGTATTTCCATATTGGTGCTCCGGGCAGATCTGCCGCCGACTACTACGAAAAGGAAGTTGCGGCCGCAGCACGCGCTCGTTTTGCTGAGATAGGCGAACTGCAACCCGATGGTGAGACGATTCTTGAGTACATGGCGAAAGACAATTGGGTCAAAGTCGGCAAGGTTGTGTTCAAATCGAATTGTGCCAACTGTCACGGTCAGTCCGGAGAGGGCTTGATCGGCCCGAATTTGACGGATGAGAAATACAAGCACATTCGGGATGTCGGGGATATCGCGAATGTGATCTTGAAGGGTGCGAATAACAATGCGATGCCCGCTTGGGAAGAGAAGCTCGATGTGAACGAGATTGTCATGGTATCGGCCTACGTCGCGAATCTGCGCGGTACGAATGCGGAAGGTGGTAAATCGGCGGAGGGAGCTGATATACCGACCTGGGGTGCAGTGGGGCCCTAAGCATGGTTTAGATGACAGGCTGTCTCGCCGATCTTCGGCTAGGAAAGCTCACGAGTTCAAGTAGTTGTATAGTGTGTCGAATAGCGCACAGAGATTGAGGTAGAGGGAAGATGAATCGTAGGTTCTTGGCAGGTTGGGCCGCATTGGCGAGTGCGTGTCTGGTTGTTCCGTCGACAGGTTGCCGTGATGCGGTGGTTTTGAAACCAGCGGAGTTCGAGCCGAATTTGGTGTATGCCTACCAGATGGGGCAGCAGTCGGATCAACCCTTTGATAAACCAGTGGCTCAAGTGACGCGGGCGATGGGGGATATCTTTGGGACTCCAGACGAACCAAAGCTGCCGGAGATGATTACGGAAGACGAAGATCTGTCTTCGCTGCTCGACCTGGCCAACTTGATAAAAGCGTCCGGGCCAGCCGACGCGGAGGGTCGCGGTCTATACCGCAAACATTGTGCAAGCTGCCACGGCGTTACCGGGAACGGTCGAGGAACGATGGCCGCACAAGTGAATCCGTATCCACGCGACTATCGAATGGGAATCTTCAAGTTCACAAGCACGCCGATTGGGGCGAAGCCAGTAAAAGAGGATCTCGCGTACGTTATCCGCAACGGGATTACCGGCAGTTCGATGGTGAAGATTCCTGAGTTGACCGAGGGGGACATTGATGCCTTGGTGGACTATGTAATCTTTCTGGCGATTCGCGGCGAAGTTGAGCGCGGACTGTTGTACTTAGCCAGCGATCTTGATTTTACGGACCCGGAAGAACCCGAATCGATCTACGTGCCTGAGTTGGCACAAAGCGAAGATGAGGACGATCTAGAAACCTGGGAGTATCAGCAGGAAGACTTGGCGGACACTGTGACCCGGGTTGTCGGAAACTGGATCGATGCAACGGATTCAGCATTGGAAATACCAGAGCGAAACAAAGCGCTGGTTCCAGATGATATCGCTGTGTTGCGTGATGCAGTGAAGGTGGTGAGCTCGCCAATTCACGATTCAGTAACACGTGGGCGCACTCTCTTCCTTGGAGAGAAGACAGCCTGTTCGAAATGCCATGGCATTTCGGGTCGCGGAGACGGTCAGCAAGTCGACTACGACGCTTGGACCAAGGAGTGGACTGCCAAGTTCGGGCTTGATCCAACCGACGTTAATTCGCATACGCCACTCATTGCACGCGGGGCTTTGCCAGTCCGTCAAGCGGCGCCGAGGAATTTCCATGAGGGACTCTTCCGCGGAGGAGATACGCCCGAAAAGCTGTATCAACGAATTGCACTTGGGATTGATGGAACACCGATGCCGGCTGCTGCAGTAGAAGCAGACGATATTTGGGACATCGTCAACTTCGTGCGATCTCTCATTGAACCTGGGGAAGCGGTGGGCCAGACAATCGAAGAAGAGAGTTCCCAGGATGAAAGTAGTTCTGTTGCGTCGCTATAGCCGGCTGGCGCGGTGAGTATTCAGTCCCTTTTTGCAGTCGTTAATGCCGTGGGTGATACGGCTAGTAGAAGCAAATTATGTTGATTCGTAAGATCCAAACCGAAGACAATGCTGCGGTCGCTCAAATTATTCGCTTGGTGATGACTGAGTGCGGGGCGGTGGGCGCTGGCTTCTCGATAGAAGATCCTGAAGTGGATGCTATGCATGACGCCTACTCCTCGGAGCGGGCTGTGTTTTACGTGCTGGAGGATGATGGGGAGCTGGTAGGTTGTGGAGGTCTTGCGGCCTTGGATGGCGGGGATGAGACGATCTGCGAAATCAAGAAGATGTACTTTTTGCCTGAAGCTCGGGGGCTGGGGCATGGGCGAATCTTAGGGGAAATGCTACTGGTCGATGCGAGTCGGTTTGAGTTCAAAAGAGCCTACATCGAGACCCTTGAAAGCATGTTGGCCGCACAATCCCTCTACATGCGGCTGGGTTTTGAGGAAATTGAAGGGCCGCTCGGTGCGACCGGCCATCATGGTTGCGACAAGTTCTTCGCGAAGGATCTCCTTCCTGCGGAAATGGCGCCGGAATTGTTGCGGTAGAACGCATCTCGAATGTGAATTCCGGCTCTTCAGAGGTAAAGTACTGCGTTTACCAGTAGATGTGAATTGGTTCGAGTACTTTGCGGTTTCCGAAACATGAACAGAGTGAATATTTCTCGCCAAGGCTCGTCGTTTAGCTTGGAGAATCTCCGTAGCGAATTTTCGAGCATGTTGCCCCACCGTTTCGTGCGATGCCTGATGGCAGTGGTTGCACTGGGGTTCTCAATTCTGCTGACCGGGTGCGACGCGCCCATTGGTCGCTTCTCGTCGAATGAGGTTTTTGCGAAGCGTCTGGAGCTCACGGACGATATTCCTCTCGACGAGCCGTTAACGGATAGTTCAGACTTACTGACCGAATGGTTCGGTACGCCTGATGATCCGCGTTGGCCTGATTTTCTTCGTGAGTCGAACGGCGAGAGTTTGGTTCAGATGGATCGCCTAGTGCAGGCTGCGGGAGCGTTCAGCAGTGACGAGGCGGGAAGCCACGTAGGCCTCTATCGCGAGCACTGCGTCGTCTGCCACGGATTGACCGGAGACGGTTTGGGGCCATCTGCTGCATTGCTGAATCCATACCCGCGAGATTATCGCATGGGTAAATTCAAATTCACGTCGACCCCGATCGGTGTTAGGCCGAGCCGGGATGACCTGTTGCGAACGCTGAAACGCGGCATCGTCGGCACGAGTATGCCAGCATTCAATCTACTTCCAGAAGACGAACTGGAGGCACTTGTCGATTACGTCATTTATTTTTCCGTTCGAGGAGAAGCCGAACGGCGACTGCTGGCGGAGGCTGCATTGGAGCTTGATGTCGAGGGTGGAGATCGGCTTTGGGATTCGAAGCTGGCAACTAGGGATCCGGATGCGTATGCAGAGCGTCAGGAAGAACTGGTTGAGGTAGTGGGAGCGATCGTGGAGAAGTGGAAGGTTGCTCCGGCGAAGGTGTCGCCCATTCCTGAGTATCCCTACGGGGACTCTGAGGAGTCAGAGTTAGCTGAGTCAGCGGCACGCGGACACGAGCTGTTTTCGGGAACTACTGCAGGCTGTTCATTCTGCCATGGCTCGGAGGGATTGGGTGATGGCCAGCAGAACAACTATGACGATTGGACCCGCGATTGGACTTCGCTGGCCGGTATCAACCCTAAAGATGAAGACGCACTCAAGCCCATGTTGGATCTCGGAGCACTGAAGCCCCGGAATATCCTGCCAAGGAATTTGCAACGGGGAGTTTTTCGAGGTGGCTCAGATCCGCAAGATCTGTATTCAAGGATCATGCATGGGATTGAAGGTACACCCATGCCAGCAGCACCGCTGAAGCCCGCTAATCCACAAGGTCTCAGTGAGAGCGAGGTTTGGGATCTCGTGAACTTCTTGTTGAGCCTCAGCGATGGAGGCAGTAAGTCATGAATGCTCTAGCTTCAATAAAAGAACCTGTGCGAAACCGCTACTCGAGGTCGATACACTGGCTCTCGATGGCTTTGACAGTAGTGGTCTTCTTTCTCATCTGGGTCGGAGGACTGGTTACGACGTACGACGCTGGTATGGCGGTTCCCGATTGGCCAGGGACATATGGCTGGAACATGTTTGCCTATCCAGCGTCAACGTGGTTGTTCGGCCCATTCGATCTGTTGGTCGAACACGGGCACCGGCTCTTAGGCTCTTTAGCCGGATTGCTTTCGATCGGTCTCGTTGTCGCTGCGTTCCGTATGGACGGACGCAAGTGGTTCCGATGGTGGAGCATTTTCATCTTGGCTGCAGTCATCGCGCAAGGTGCTCTAGGCGGAGCACGAGTCGTCTTGGACCAACGCACGTTCGCAATGATTCACGGTTGCACTGGCCCGCTGTTCTTCGCTTTCGCTACGGCGACCGCAGTGATGAGTTCTCGCTGGTGGCGGCAATGGGATTCGCAAACTGGATGTTCAACAGCTAGAACGGGGTTCGAGGAGGCTCGTAATTCGTCTGTAGGACAATATGCCACAGGTGCCGGGATTCGCTTTCTGGCGCTTGCTCTGTTGCTGTTCAGCTACTGTCAGCTTGTCCTTGGCGCCCAACTACGGCATGTCACCGGATTGGTGAGTCACAAGCTGTTTAAGGGCTTTGTGCATGGGCATTTGGGGCTGGCTGCAATTGTGTTACTGCTATCCCTGTCGCTTTTTGTTTCGGTCTGGTTTAGTCGAGCAGTTCCGGGAAAGGTTCGACGCGCGGCGAGTCTGCTAGCAATAGCCGTTTTGGTGCAGATTGGTTTGGGGATTGGTACTTGGATTGTGAACTATGCTCTTCCTTGGTCGGATCTGAATCAGGCTCTCGCGGAGTACACGATTTCGTCCAAGGGCTATTGGGAGAGCCTTGTCGTCACGGCACACGTGGCTGTGGGCTCGTTAATCATCAGCTTATCCACGGTGATTGTGCTGCGGGGCTGGCGATCGAGGAGTCTTCCGGAGGAAGCTAAAGTTGCGGTTAGTGCAATTTGAGCCGGTTCGGATCCACTCCGTTCGGGAGCCCAGGCTGGGCTTTTGCGAGTTGATATTGCGTGTTTTTTGTTTGTTGTCTCAAATTTTTGAGTCTTTGTCGGGGATTGAGCCTAGCCGCATTGGGCCTGATCTCGCTCGACAGCCATATCCATTCAGAAGAGTCCATGGGGACGTAGCGAGAATCCGGTGGAAACTGCCGCACTCAATTCGATCTCACTTCAGCGCCGTCTGAGCTATTACCTTGAGCTGACAAAGCCGCGTATCCTGGTGATGATCTTGCTGACCGTCGTTATTGCGATGGTCGCCGTTGGCTCCTCGGTGAGTCTGTTGACCGTCCTGCACGCTTGTGTGGGTACTGCCATGGTCGCAGCGAGCGCTAGCGTTCTGAACCAGTGGATGGAAAAAGACCGTGACGGTGTCATGATTCGGACCAGCAAGCGTCCGCTTCCCAGTGGTCGTGTCGCGTCGAGCCAAGCTGCGTGGATGGGATGGGTGCTCGTTGTTCTGGGGTCTGTGTACCTCGCTGCACTGGTCAATATCCCCACGATGTGGTGCGGCTTGGCGACCTGGGTGCTCTATGTTTGGGTTTACACTCCACTAAAAACAATAAGTTGGACCAACACCCTGGTTGGAACAATTCCCGGTGCCCTGCCGGTTTGGATGGGCTGGACCGCTGCGGGTGGTGGACTGATGGATTCGCAAGCTTGGGTGTTGCTCGGGCTACTCGTCGCTTGGCAGTTGCCGCACTTCATGGCGATCGCATTCATGTATGCAGAGCAGTATGAGTCGGCTGGATACAAAATGATAACTGTCACAGACAAGACTGGTGTGGGGGCAGGCATTCATGCGATCGGTGGTTCGCTAGCGCTCATCGCACTTGCACCGTTGGCTGTGCCACCAGGTGGCTGGATCGGTAGTTGCCTGACTGCGCTAGCGGTCGGCTTGGCAGTTTGGCAATTGGTCGCATCGATTCGTTTTGTTTGCCGCCCGGATCGACAAGTCGCACGCAAAATGCTTCACGTTAGTTTGTTTCATCTTCCGCTGACGATGTTGTTGATCCTGCTCACTCAGTGGGTTTAGCCCGAGTTGAGTCGCTGTTTTTTGCCACGCCGCTTCCAAACGTAAAGTTGGTGAGGACAGTGTGTTGGCTGGGCGAAACCTTTAGCGGTGTGGCTTCATTGGTTTGAGCATTCCGTGCAACTGGCTTACAGCAATCTAGAGTCGATCGCGAGAGTCGAAGAGCTTTCGCGTGTGTCCAAATCAAGCAACTGGAAGTACTGGTTATGCGAATATTGATCACAACACTGATGGTCGTTGGACTTGTGTTGATTGTCTATCTCACGTTGCCTGGAGGGGACTTGGATCCAGGCCAAGCCGGTAGGGCATTCGTTGAGAACGAAGAAGGCGAGCTGATCGAAAGCGACGGCCACCGACAAGCAGCTAAGACGGTCATCCCGCCACCGGATTCGGCGGATGCTGATTGGCTCGAGGAGTGGACTCTTACGGAGCGATCCGAAATAAGTATGGGGACCGATGAACTGCGTGGTACGCCCTACGTCGCCGGATTTTTCTTCTCGACTTGTGGTTCTGTTTGCCTACAACAGAATGGCAAAATGAAGGAGCTGCAAGACAAGTTTCGGGGGCAGCCAATCCGAATGGTTAGCATCTCTGTGGATCCGGAAATTGACCAGCCCGAGACACTGCGGAAGTACGCGAAACGATTCGATGCCGATGCGGAACAGTGGTTGTTCTGTACGGGAGATATGAAATACATCCGCCGAGTCGGTTCTGAGTTCTTTCGCCTCCCGGTCGTGCGTCGTGGGCATCCTGAGAAGTTCGGGCTTGTGGACAAGAATGGAAAACTCTTTGGACTGTATACGTGGTCTGATCCCAATCAGTGGGGTGCACTTGAGAAAGATATTGAGAAGTTGATCGCTGCTGGGGGAGCTATCGAAGAACCGGCCGATGGCACATCTGTGGATACTGACCAAGCAGAATTGAAGGCGGGCAGCGAAGCAGAAGTTGATGGGAGCACGGAATCAAATAGCGAGGCGGCGGAGGTGACCACTTCGTGATTGAGTATCTACCCCATATCAATGTTTCTCTCAATGCTCTGGCGACTGTGCTACTCCTCGTTGGGTTCGTGCTGATTAAGCGAAAGCAAGAGCAAGCCCACCGCAAAGTCATGTTGGCGACACTAGCCGTAAGCGCAGTGTTTCTAGCCTGTTACCTCGTCTACCATTTTAATATTGAGGGTGGCAGCAAGAAATTTCCGACGGACACAGAGGTTGCTCCGCTCGCTGCTCGCTATTTCTACTATGCGTTACTGCTGAGTCATGTTCTCCTGGCCATGGCAGTGCCGTTCTTGGCACTCGGATCGGTCTACTTGGGCTTGAAGGGGCGACGTGAGGCGCACAAGCGGCTTTCGAAATGGACTTGGCCAATCTGGTTTTACGTTTCCATAACTGGGGTAATTGTCTACCTCATGCTGTATCAGATTTACAATCCGCCTGTGGCGTAAGCGGGACTTATCTAGCGAACGACGAGCTTCTGTTGCGTTTGTGCCGCGTTCTGCTAGCTCAGTTTTGCATTCGCCTGTCCTGAATGCACCGTACTGCAACGTTTCGTTTGGGAAATTGAAGCGAGTTTCCTGCGCTCGGTCCGAATTCGTTTTAGAATGCCGATGTGGGTTTTTAGCCGCCATCGCTACAGCGAGTTCTTCATGAGTCTCAAAAGGCCACACAGTCTGCTCTCGCAACTACAGACAGCTTCATCGATAGTTGTTCTGGTGATGGCGTGCGTTGCCTCTACGGCTTGGGCGCAAGGCGAAAAGCAAGCCTTGGAGTCCGCCAACAGCGAACCAGGGAATCGAGGCAGTGAAACGTCCGTCGTAGAAGTTTCTCTTAACAGCTACGATCCGCCCGCCATCCTCTTGTCGTCTCAGCAACTGATTCTTGAGCAAGTCGAAGAGTTGGTTCAGGCGGGAGAGTTGGGGGAAGCGATTACAAACCTGGAACGACTGTTTGAGCAGGGGAAGGGCTATGTGGTCGCGGTTGGCAATCAGCAATCCGCAGGAACAATGGTTGTTCAGCGCTTCATTCCGTTGCGTCAGTGGGTTCAGCGGCGGCTGGCTGGGCTTCTGTTAGGCGATTCAGAGCTTCAAGCGGAGTACCAAAGTAAGCTAAACGATTCAGCCAAGTCGCTTTGGGAGCGCTTACGTGCGGCTGGCAACATCGAGGAGCTTGAATACGCGGCGAGCCGCTATGCTTGGACCAAGAGCGGTCAAGACTTGGGGATGTTGCTGGCGGATAGCTATTTGGAGAACGGCTGGTCTACCGCGGCTCTTCAGGTCTGTCAGCAGTTTTGTCCTGATCTGCGCGTCGTGGTTGGACCTTCCAACGCTGATCTCGGATCCCTGCCTTGGTCACTCGCATGGCGGCAGCACGGCAGTAAGGAGTATCGGAGCGAACTGCTAAACCGGCTCGAGCGGGAACTTAAACGCAGCGCGGCAACTGGTGACGATCGCGGACGTTTTCTGGTCCAAGCAATTGAACGACTACTCACCGCGAATTGGATTGCTCCGGATGAGATTAGCGGTGAGCTGTGGGGTGAATGGGCGCGAGCAATCATTCCAGTTCTTGCGGAGGCTGATGCATTTGAACTTAGCGATATCATTGCGACGAAAGCCGCTTGGAATCCGCGTGGTTCGGACGGCAATGACTGGAGTGAGTTTGGTGGGAATTCGCAACGAAATCGACTGGGTGGATCGATTCAGTTGGAGCCGGAATGGCCGACCTGGAGTCAAACACTGCCACTATTGATGGCAACTCAGGATAGCAACCCGGCCAGTCGACCGCGTGTGGCGGAGTCCGAGAGAGCGACTTTGCCTTACTTTCCCGTGGTGGCCGGAGACCGGGTCTATGTGAATGCGATGACTCACGTGCAAGCCTTTGATATTGCAACTGGCGAAAGTTGGCCAAAGGACGCTAGTCGTCGCACTATCTACGGTCGCGATAGCGCCTCGGCGTCCTATTTGCCACTTGGATATCCGCTTCTTGGCACACCCAGGGGGACGCTAGTCGTCGATGAGGACCGCCTGTTTGCCAGGATGGGAGAGGCAGTGACTGGGTGGGCCAATCCGCCAACCAGTGAGGAGTCGCAGAGTTTGATTATCGGGCTGGACCTCAAACGCGAAGCTGCGATGCTCCCGGGCTTTCCAATCGGTCTCAAGGCGCCCCAATTCAAGCATGCCGAATTTGAGGGCACGCCATGTGTTTGGGGTGATCTTCTGATTGTGGCCATTGCGACGAGGGACAACGTTGGGCTACGCAGGAGTGTTGCAGCTTTTGACGTCAAGAGTGGCCAGCTTAGGTGGGAGTCAAAGCCGCTTGCCTCGGGAGTTGTGTTTGGCAGCGAGCAGGCAAATTTGATTTCACATCAATTGCTCACTGTTTGCGGTGGGCGAATCTTCTACAACACGAATCTTGGTGCGGTGGCGTGCTTGAACCCGACGGATGGTAGCATCGTTTGGCTTGTTCACTACAAAAGGCACATTGGCGAGGACGGCGATCCGCTGGCGCCAAATCGGTTCCGCTATCGTGATGTGAATCCGTGTTTGGTAAGTAATGAACTGGTTTATTGTGCGCCTCAGGACTGTCCCGAAATTTTCGCGATTGATTCGTCCACTGGTGACCTGGTGTGGGCTACGGACTCGACTCAAGTTCCCGATGCTGTTCATTTGTTAGGTGCCGCGCAGGGTAGCTTGATTGTCAGCGGGGATCGAATCACTTGGATCGATCAGTACACTGGCAGGATTCTGGCCAGGTATCCAGGATCGAATACTCCGGCGAGAATGAACTCGTTGGCTTCGCCCAGAGGACTGGGCAGAGGTATGGTGACAGCAGACGAAGTCTACTGGCCGATTCAGAATGCGATCATGGCGTTCGCGACAGACGTCGATGATGTTTCCGATGCCACACGGATCGGTCAACCCAAGTTGTTGCGGACTTGGAAGATGGGAGCTCAGGGATCTGATGGCGGCAATCTTATCGTGAATCAAGGTCACTTGATTTATGTGTCGCCGATGCGAATCATGGCCTTTCGTCAGCAAAGATAACCGCTTTGCCTTCGAATAGACGACAGAGGCCGTCAGACTATTGTGAAACTCTAAAGTGATGAAGTTGGAAGATTTAGGATGCGAAAATTTGTAGGGACACTCACGATTTTGGTCATCATCTTGGTAGGTGTTGGCTTAGTCCGCGGATGGTTTTCTTTTTCGACGGAATCAGAAGCGGAGAAGACTCGGATCGGAGTTACCATCGACAAGGATAAATTGAAAGCGGATACCGACCGCCTCAAGGAAGGCGTGCGCGATTTTTCATCGAACCTTGGATCCGAATCGGAAGAACCGGGTTCGAGTTCCGGAGCTACGTCCGAAGGAACGGACTCAAACGGCACTTCGATTTTGCCTCCCGATTTCTAACGGCGGAGGCGGTGCTATGGAGTTCAGGTGAGCTTGAAAGACCATTCTAAACGCCCCGAAAGATTTCCGGTTAAGCTAGGCTTCTCAGGCTCGATCGTAGCAGCAAGCAACTTGCTATTTGCCGCCTGAAACTTTCCAAAAAGCTTCCAACAGCACACGGCATCAATCCTCTCCCACCCCTCTAGGATGCGACATCATGGTACGCAAAGCGACAAACGTGACAAACCGAAGAAGTGTTCTCAAGGCCGCGGCAGCGGTTGGAGCCGTCTGGACTTTTCCGAATACTCCTCTGCGTGCGATGGCCAATGATGAAATTCGGCTTGGCTTCGCAGCATGTGGTTCCCGCGCCGGGCAGCACATGAACGTGTTCAAGAGCATGCAAGGGGTGCAGGTTGCGGCGCTCTGTGATCCCGATGGAAAACAAGTTGCAGGGAAGGCGAAGATTTTTCCAAAGGCCAAGAAGTACTCCGATACTCGAGAGCTTGTCGACGACAAAGAAATCGATGCAGTGGTAGTTGCGACCTGCAATCATTGGCACTGTTTGGCGTCGATTTGGGCCATGGAAGCAGGCAAAGACGTTTACGTTGAAAAGCCACTTTCTCACAGCGAATGGGAAGGCGCCCAGACGGTCGCCGCAGCGAAGAAGTTCAAGAGAATCTGCCAAGTTGGAACTCAGCAGCGCTCGGATCCAATGCAGGCGGAAATCAAGAAGTTTCTCCACGAGGAAAAGGGACTTGGCAAGATTTTGTCTTGCCGTGTGAATCGGTTTGGAGTTAGACAGCCAATCGGGAAACGAGATACCCCGTTACAGATCGAAGACAACGTAGCCTATGACATCTGGTTAGGCCCGGCCGAGGAGAAGCCGATTTTCCGCGAGAAATTGCAGTACGATTGGCACTGGGATTTCAATACGGGCTCCGGCGAGATGGGGAATTGGGGAGTGCACGTTTTGGACGACGCGCGCAACAATATTTTCCAAGACAAGATTGGGCTTCCCAGCCGTGTAATGGGAGCCGGCGGCCGAGTGGCTTGGGGCGACGCAGGCGACACTCCAAATGTTCATTTTGTGTACTTCGACACGGGCGAGATCCCAACTGTAATTGGCTTGACGAACCTGACTGCAGGGCCGGGGCAACGTAAGTCGCCGAAACACCCGGGGCCAGGCAGTGGATATATCGCCTACTGTGAGGGCGGACGCTTCGAGGGGCAGCGGGGCCGCGCGGTAGCCTACGACAACGACGGACAGGTGATTCGCGAGTTCAAAGGTAATAGCGGAAACCGACTGCACCAACAGAACTTTATCGATTGCTGCCGCTCACGAGATGCATCCGCTCTCAATACACCGGTAGAGATGGGCAATCTCTCAACCGGTTGGTGCAATCTCGCAAATGTTGCTTTTCAAGCGGGGAGCAAATACTCCGCAGCAGAGGCAGGTGTGCTCGCGAAGGAAATCCCAGAATGGGGTGCCTTACACGATGAAATGCTCGCCCACCTGAAAACTCACGCAGTTGACCCGACCGGCGGCGAAGTGCAGCTCAGCGGCATGCTTGAATATGACACCCAGGCCAATGAGTTTGTCGGAGAGGGAAGCGAGAAAGCGAATAGCTTCCTGAAACGAAAGTATCGTGCTCCCTACATTGTTCCCGAGATCGTGTAGCCGCCGAACGCCGTCCAACTCGGATTTCGGGCTTAGCATGTTGTGCCGTTGAGGCGCCTTGGCTCAATAGGGTAAAGGCGCGGGTACCGGAAGAGATTCGAGTGATTCGTCGCGAATGCCGTTGGCCGGGTTGAGTTCCAAGATCGGAGCTGCGTCTTGGAATTCGAATTCATCTTTCGCCGACTGGGCGCTCTGTGATTTGCGAACGGCATTGAAGTCGGTGGGTTTTGGGCCCCGGTCTAACGATGGGTTTAGATGTAGGGCCAGTTGTCGATCGACCCATTGAATCCACTCTGATCGGTCTTCTATAAATGCCAGCTCCTCTAACTGTTGAATGGTCAAGTCATCGACCATGCCTAGCTTGATTCGCAGTCGAAGAAGGTTGCCGAGATAGAGGGGAACTCCGGGTGCGAGAGAGTGCGCATCTTCGTAGTAAGCGAGCGCTTCGTCGACTCTTCCTCCGGCTTCTAATGTCATGCCAAGGTTGTTTAGCGGTGTTGGGTTTTTCGGTAACAACTCGCTTGTCCGAAGGAAATGAGCGGCAGCTAACTGTAGCTTGCGTTGCTCATAGTAGATGAGCCCCGCGTTGTTGTAAGCTCGCCCGTGATGGGGATTGGCATGAAGTACGCGTTCAAACAATTGGAGCGCTCGATCCGACTTCCCCTTTTTCATGGCGGTCAGAGCACGGCTATACGTACTGACATTCAGGTGCTCGAGCGGGGGGATCTGATCTGGGCGCAGAATCTCTTGGTTGGAGGAAAGCTGACAACCTGCGCAGCACCACACGAACAGGCAAATCGCTAAACGATTTGACATCCGGAAGAGTGGCTTGGTTCGCAACGCTCCAAGCCAACGGAGTTTGCAACTGCAGTTCAACTTGCTCGCTTCAATATGTAGATATAGCGACTTACTTGGGGCTTTTCGGAGAATAGATAATCTGCGTCAAGGTCAACCTTGCGTCCCAGAGCTCGGCTTCGGCGGCCGTGGCGTTAGCTTCTTCAGGAATGGAAAGTGTTAGGTCACTGAGCGTGATACCGAGTCCAGCATTAAGGCCTTGTTCGAACAGCACAATTTGCGTCAGGCTGACGTTGGTGAAGCTCACAGTCGTCTCACGTTGCTGATAATCTGAGGTGCCAAGACGCACGGTGGGGGAAGGGCTGACGGAACGAAGGCTGATGCTATCAATTCCGGCTTTTTGGATGGCCGCGTTGATTTGATTCGCACCGGATTGATTCGCAGAGCTATCGACGGAAGCCAACTTGGGTCGGGTGGCGAGCTGATTGAGTTGTTCGGCAATGCCCTGACACTCTGCTAAGCTCTGGCCCTCCTTTTCGAGGGATGCCCTGGAGCCGAGGTACTGCTGCAAGGCTGCAGCTAGGAACAAAACGGACACTGCGAGCAGTAGCCAGTAGACGAACGTGCGTGGACGCGCGGCCTTCGTTCGCGACTTAGTCTTTTCGGCTAGGCTCTCCGCGCTCAAATCACACTCCCTCCGGCAGGGTGATCGTGATTGTTGCCCGAACGGTGTCGCGGAGTGTTTCTGTCGTTGGAGGAGCTACGGCGAATTTTGCGCTTCGCAATCTGTCGGCAATTGACGCAGCTGTTTCGTGGGTTGGGATGTGCACAGTGAGTGTCGCATTCTGTTTGTTCACACGCAATTGCTGAATCGATGCTTGGCCCGCTTCCGGCAGCGCGGAGACGATCCCTTGGATAAGGGCAATGCTTCGCGTTGGAAGCTCAATATCGGCTTGGGGTGTACTTGCTCCGCGGGCTTTCGCGAGCTCGCTCCTCATGCGTTTCAAGACCGCGTTCGGCGCTTTTTGACCAGGGAACGCTTCGTCGAATACGGCGGTTTGCTCATCGCGGACACGCTGCCGTTGGGTATCAAACTGCCATGACTTCCACCATGCGACAGTGCAGAGGATCAAGAAGCAGACAGACGCACACAGAAGGGTGACTTGTGTTTGCTGTGCCGCAGTAAAAGTCTGGAGTGCCGGGTCACGGGCAAAGTCACTCCACAGTTCCTTTCTCTTTGTGATGCAACCGACGTAGGCGTCGTCGAAGTTTCTTTCATGAGAATGGAGCACTCGCTCGCAGAGCTTGGGAGGAAGCGCTTCGACAAGTTCGTTTGAGTCCTCTCGGGATAGAACAAAGACATTGAGTTCTTCTTGAAGTTCGCCAAAGAGAAGTTGTAGGTCGCGCTGGATATTCACCGACGAAAGGCCGTGACGCCAGGCGATGAGGCCCGCATCACTCCAGACAACGGCGTCAAAGCTGTTGGTATTGGGTACCAGTAAACAACCGTTTTCGGGCAGTGCAAAAGCGCTGATTGCAGC
>JBGCCZ010000075.1:0-62535 GCA_045105035.1 Pirellulaceae bacterium
CGAAACGAGAGTTCTCGGTATCGACCTTCGTCTTGGCGAAGTATGCTTGGCTGGCCACTGTCCTGGATTTGAAGTAGGACACTGCCGATCTCATAGCACTCACTGAGCAGGATTTGATCTTCAGTGACGACGGGCATGGCCGCATTGACGCTTTCAAACTTCGATGAGCGCCAAGGGAACGTGAAGCACTCCGTCCCAGCAAGCGGATCGAACGCGAGGAGTCCGCTACGGAGGAACGCTAGGCCAGTCGGCTTGCCGTGAATCTCCTCTACAGCCACAGAAGCGTAACTTGCTAAGTCATCTCCCAATCGATAGCGTTCCTCTCCCGTTTTCTTGTCGAAGGCGACGACTGCAGTTCCGTTTGGTTCCACTAGATCAATGCGGCTGGATGACGGACTTTGGGACGAGGCCGGGCTGCCACCTACCATGACCAAGAGCAAATTTTCAAAGATGTACGGCGAACTTGCGACGCCGAAGAAATTTTGAACAACGCCAAACTCAGTGTTCAGGTTCCGCGTCCAAACCAGTTCTCCGGTTTTCAGCTGGCAACATGAGAGTTGTCCTGCAACTCCGTAGGTGAATACCAGATCGTTATCTACGATTGGTGCACAGCGTGGACCGTTGTTGTAGCCGTACATGTCGCCATATTCGACCGGCATTTCGGAACGCCAGAGCTCTTGAGCTGACTCGGTGTCGAAACAAGAAAGTCGTTCGTTGTCGCCGAAGCGATCGAACAATAGTAAGCGGTTGCCAACTCGGGCAGGACCACCGTAGCTGGTGCCCAGCGGAATCACCCAATTTAATGGGGGATGCGGATCCCACAAAGCAACATCCACGCCCGTCTCAAGCGAACTGCCGTTGCTCTGAGGACCGAGAAACTTGGTCCAATCGCTGCCCTCTGGTACCCGACGGTCGACATTGATTTGAGCGAACTGTTGGTTTGCAAAACTCCAGTGGGCTGCGGAATATCGCGTCGCCGAATCGGATCCAACCGCGTCATTCGGGCCTAGAGTGGAATTGCTTTTCGAGTTTCCAACCGCGGCTGGTTTGGATGAGTTCGTCTGCTCTGGCTCCTGAGCACAACCACTGGCGATAAAGGCCAGAGAGCAGAAAAGGCAAGCCAGTACTCGTTGCATGGATGAACTCCCAGATTTGGCATTGTTAGCCCAGCCGATCGTCAATCTGTGCTCACCCTGCCCTGCAACGAATCCACGCCGAGAGTGTAAATCGGTTCCAGAGCACGCTTGGGCGCTTGACGCGAATTCGCATTTTTCATCTGCTAGCTACAGTGTTGGCAGCCGGACGAATTTAGGTTCGCCGTTGCCAAACTGGTTGTCGGCAATCGAAAAGTGCTCAAAGCGGTGACTTCGAGACGAGACTCTAGTTGAACTGGCCGACGTTCATTTGCCACTCGAGTTCCATGGACGTTTCAAGCTGCTCAACCCAAGACAAGAGCTGCTGTTGCGTCTCCGAGCGAGCGATTCTCTGCGGACCGCTCTTCACTGGATCTGCTTGGAACCGTGCCTGCAAATCTTCTGCACCCGGGGCCATTTCTACGACTCGAAAGACGTAGTACGTGCTGCGATTCGCGTTTGGTGCTACGGAGGCCGCTCCAACCGGTGTGACGAACACTTCCCGCATGAACTCTCCGCTGACATTGTCCAATTTATTGACCACGCTGGTCGTCATGAACTCGCCCATGCGATTCATCCAGGTGAAAGGACTCGATTCAATCACTAGCGATTGTTCGCTAGTCGAAAGTGCAGCAGCCCAGGCGTCTTCTCCACTGCCGATCTTCTTCGCCAAATCCTCGGCCGCTTGGGCTGCCAGTTCACGCGCTTTGATGCGTTTCCATGCGTCTACGATTTCGCCGCGCACTTCATCAATGGAGGGAACGTAGGCGGCTTGATCTTCTGACTTCCAAAGTAAGTACTGGAGGAACTCTGGTACTTTGCCCTCGGCGAGGGCTGCTTGGTCGAAATAAGAGCTCTGTAGTGGCCGGAATAGGTCGATGGATTGTTGGACGACTACGTTGGCGACTGACCCGTTGATACCGGATTCATCGGGACGAATGTTCCCTAAGCCAAATGGCATTTGTGCCAATGTGACTCCGTCTACTAACCCGGTTTCACCCCACTTGAGACCAGCCGCTTCGGCCAGCTGCTTGAGGTCTGGTCGCTTAGGCTCTTCTGCTCCTGCATCGGAGAGTTCGGACATGCTCGAGTCTTGGAATGCAGCGAACTGGCGATACTCACCGTAGAACGGTCGCATTGTGTCTTCGAGTAGGCTTGTCAGAGCTTCGTCCAAGGCCGGGATCGCCTTGTCACGTGCTAGGTCCGAAGCGATTGCATCCTTGGCTTCCTCAAACGTCTGTACTCGCATTTCAGGCTCGGCAGGCGTCTCCGGAGTGTCTGCTGCTTCCTCGCCCTCGGTGGTCTCCGAGGTGCCCGTTTGTGCATCCACGGGCATTGATTCTTCGGCCGAGCTCGTCTCTTCTTGTGCTGCCGGCGCTTCGCTTTCAGTCTGTGAGGTCGCGGGTTCCGTACTCGTCGCTGAACCCGACTCCTCTTGCACCATCGACACAAGTCGTACGTTGGTTGAGCTTTCGTTTTCTAGGTTGGATTGGTCTTCCGATCCCGGGGTAGTCGTGTCGTCTGCGTCTGTTTTCTTCGCTGCCTCTTCCTCGACTTTTGCTGAGCCTTCCGACTTTGCTGCTTCGGATTCGGAGCTTGTTGACTCTTCAGTGTCGGCGCTTATCTCGGCAGCCGGCTCGCTTTGATCGCCGTCCTCGGATGCAGCTTCGGTAGGAGCATCAGGGCTCGATTCGTCTGCTGTTTCAGCGGCCGCTTCTTCGGTTCCTGTTTCTTCCGTTTTTTCGACCGGGACTTTGAGTTGTCCTAGCTCGACTCGTCGATCGTATTCCTTGCGAATATCTTCTTCAGTCAGTTTTTCTTTCTCGCGATCGATCCAGGCTTGAAGGCTGGCTTCGACGTACTCAACATTGGTCTTGTAGAGGCGGATGAAGCCCGGGTCGGGCGAATTCGGATTGGCGGCTCGCATCGAACCGATTTGATAGATAGCTTCGATCTCGGAGTCGGTTGGTTCACCCGCGACTTCGTCGATGTACTCGTCGACCAGCACAGGGAAGGCTTCAACTTTGGCAGTCTGATTCAGCTTCATGAAATCGCTGAACAACTTGCCAGGCGAAACGAGTGGTTCCTGTCGGTTTTGGCTCTGGGTGAGGAGTCCAGCAACTGCCATTTGTTGCACGACGAGTGAACTGAGTTCATCCTTAAGCATCTCTCGTATTTCGAAATACGAGAGCTGTCCGTTGGATGAATCGGAGAGGATGCTGGCGACTTCTTCGCTGGAGAGTTTGTCATCCACGTACTGTTGGATGAACTCGTCCACTGCATCATCCGTGAACGCGACGCCCTGGGAGCGAGCATGAGAGGCGAGCACTTTGGTGCGGACGATGTCTTCCGGGCGACTGCTAAATTGGATGCCCAATGCCAGGATTTGACCGGATTGAGGGTCGACGCTGAAGCCGGGAACGTCGGGCCGGCCTCCGTTCTCAAGGACTCGACGGGCGACTTCCTGCATGAAACGCACTAGGCTCGTGTGCTGGACGATGCCGTTCTGCAGGCTCGCGAGTGTGAGGCTTCCGCCCTTCCACTTCACCGCGACTTCGTTCCCACCGCCAGCAGAGCCGCCGATCGAATCTTTTGCGTATTGGAACGCTGGAGCGATGACGAAGGCGAAGAGAGCCACGAGTACGAGACCCGCCATCCAGGCGCGTTGGTTCTTACGAAAAATAGCGAAGGGGTTGGCCATCCTAGGATTTCCTACAAGTTCAACAAGATCGGGGCCTAAATCTGAGGCAGTTTACGGAGCAGGCTGTCTCAAATAGGGATATTGGGAAATTTGCTTCAAAAATTGGAACAGCCAAACCGGAGCATCTTTTTCACGGCCTAAACCGTAAAAAGCCATGGCAGGCGGCTGTTCGGGCTGGGGCATGCCCCTTGTCACAGGGAACACGCTAAGTTATCCACTCTGACGTTATCCACTGACGGATGGGTGATGCAAGAGGAACCGCTTGAATTGACCGGCGAGTGTAGCTCGGCAGTGTGGCGGCTTGTGTTTGCAGCCCCAACTCGACATCGATGGGTGTTGCGAAGGCTTTCGAGACAGATTCCATTGGATTGGTCTGCTGGTTCCAGACTGCGGTGCGAACATTGCCCCGTAGTTTGGAATTGGAATCCGCGAACGAGCGGACCACCAGTTGCTGACCGGCCTTTGCTATTTTGCCCTTTGCAGCGTTTTGAGTTTCGCTGGGCCAGGTTGATCTAGCGGGATTCCGAACGAACATGGTCCCGAAAAGCTTCGCAGACGCGACAGGATACCAGGGAATACGGATCTTGCAGATACGAGGTTGAGGGCCGCGAGAGGTTTCCGTTCAGGGTTTCCGCCCAGGATATCGCACTCAGCGATTTTGAGTTGGCCGAAGAGGCTCAAACTCGGATCCTAAGGGTTGCGCTGGTTGGGAAATACATTTGTAGTTACTAGCTAGCCTATTTTGCCAAATTTTCGCAAGTCGATCGGCTGTGCTTGGCGACATCAGCGAGAACCAAGACAGGTCCGAGGTAGAGGAAATGTCCAAGACACTCATCATTGCAGAAAAACCCAGCGTTGCGACGGACCTGGCTCGCGTTCTAGGAAAGCTTCCCGAGTTTGGGAAGTTCGAGCGCAAGAAGGACTACTTCGAGAACGAGACGGGATACATCTCCTCCGCAGTCGGCCACTTGGTCGAGCTCAAGATGCCTGAGGGACCCAACGGTAAGAAGTTGCCATGGGGCATGAAGCATTTGCCTGTGATTCCGAGCACGTTTGAATTGCAGCCAATCGAAAAAAGCGAATCTCGCTTCAAGTTGCTCGCACGGCTATTGAAGAAGAAGGACGTCACCTGTGTCGTGAACGCCTGTGACGCCGGGCGTGAGGGGGAGTTGATTTTCCGCTATTTGCTGGAGTTAGCCGCTCCGCAGCGCGAAATTACCTACAAGCGGATGTGGATGCAGTCGATGACGGATGGCGCCATCGTCGCGGCTTGGAATAACCTACGATCTGACGTAGAGATGAAGCCGCTGGCGAACGCGGCAGTCTGTCGATCCGAGAGCGACTGGCTCATCGGACTCAACGGTACTCGGGCTTTAACCGCATTCAATTCACGTAACGGCGGGTTCAACGTGACGACTGCCGGACGCGTGCAAACGCCGACGCTCGTTATTTTGGCGGAGCGTGAACGGGAGATTCGAAGCTTCGTTCCGAGAACCTATTACGAAGTGCATGGTGAGTTCTCTGTTGCGGCCGGTGAGTACAGCGGACGTTGGTACCGCGAGGACTTTAAGAAAGACGCAGACGACCCGCACAAGAAAGCGGAGCGGATCTGGGACTTGGCGGACGCCGAAGCGATTCGCAATAAATGCCAGGACAAAGTGGGGATCATCGATGAAACGAAGAAGCCTGCCACCGAGGCTTGCCCCAGGTTGTTCGATTTGACGAGCCTCCAACGCGAGGCCAGCGGCAAGCACGGCTATAGCGCACGGCGAACTCTGCAATTGGCCCAAGCCTGCTACGACCGTTACAAGATTCTGACTTATCCGCGTACCGATTCCCGCTACTTGCCGGAAGACTACGTGGATCCCGTTAAGGAAACGATGAGCAATTTCGCCAAGGCCAAGTCGACTGACGCCTTCGATGCTCAATTCATCAAGAGTTCCAAGTGGATTTTGGATAACGATCGAGTCACTCCATCGAAACGTATCTTCAATACTTCCAAAGTCAGCGACCACTTTGCAATTATCCCGACCGGTAAGGTTCCACCGCCAAGTTTGGATGCGGACGCTAAGAAGATTTACGAACTCGTCACGCGACGGTTCCTGGGCATTTTCTATCCCAGTGCTGAGTACGAAGTGACTCGGCGAATCACACGAATTGACGATGCCAGTTTCCGAACGGACGGCAAAGTACTGGTCAAACCCGGGTGGCTCGAGGTTTACGGACGCAAGCCGGGCGTTGCCTCTGGTGCAGGCGAATTGGTCGCAGCCGAAGATGGCGGCGAAGCCAAGAGTATCGAGGTCGCGGTTAAGGAAAACGAGACGAAGCCTCCCGCTCGTTACAACGACAGTACATTGCTCTCGGCGATGGAAACTGCAGGCAAGCGCGTCGACGATGATGAGTTGCGAGATGCGATGAGCGAACGCGGCTTGGGTACGCCAGCTACAAGAGCGTCCATCATCGAAGGACTTATCAGAACGAAGTATGTGTTCCGTGATGATGCCAATCCCCGAGATTTTGTGTGTTCGAACAAGGGGCTCGCACTAGTCGATTTGCTGGACGAAATTGGCATCAACACCATTGGCTCACCAGAAATGACGGGCGAATGGGAGTACAAGCTCAAGCAGATGGAAGCTGGTGAGTTTGATCGCGAGACATTCATGTCCGAGGTGCTTACGCTGACCAAGAGCATCGTGGATCAAACAAAGGGCTTTACAGAGGAAATCGTCAACAAAGTCTTTCCTGATATCTCGGCAATGTGTCCCGAGTGCATGGGTACAGAGATTCGACAAACCGACGGAGTGTTCGAGTGTAAGAATCCGGAATGTAAGTTCCGTATCAAAAAGCATATCGCTAGTCATGAATTGAACGAGCAAGAAGCGATCGAATTGATCAATGAGCGTCGCATTGGACCCATCGAAACTTTCAAGAACCGATTCGGACAGCCTTTCTCTGCTGAGCTGACTCTCGAGAAAGAGAAGAAAACTTGGAAGCTCAATTTCGTCTTCGAAGGCGACGATGACCGCGAGAGCGAGATTGATGGACTTACCGACGAGCAAATCCTATGCGAGGCTCCCGTTCTGGATGGCTCTGATCAAATGATCAAAGTTTACGAGACGGAGAGAGCTTACCTCGCGCCGGATATGGCTAAGGACAAAGACGAACGCGGGGTGCGAATCAGCAAGACGATCCTGCAGAAGGAAATTCCGTCGGACCAAGCCGTGAAGCTGTTCGTCGAAGGCAAGACGGATTTGATGCCTGGTTTCATTTCGAAGAAGCGCCGTCCGTTTGCCGCTCACCTGACACTCGATCGTGTTACAGGGAAACTCGGTTTTGAGTTTGCTCCGCGGAAAGCCAAGAAGAAAGCTGCCAAAGGTGACGCGAAAGACGATAGCGACGCGAAGTCCAAGGAAGATTCGGAAGCCAAAGACGTAGAAGACTCCGACAAATCAAGCGAAGCGGAAAAGAGTGACAGCTAGGCTTCTACGGCGGTGAGTCGTGGCTATTCTCGACGTGGCAGGCAACTGTTGCACACGCTACTCGGATCTCTTTCTTCCGAGCTCGGATCGGGGTGGGAGCTTTTTTGCAAGCATTGCTCTCACGAGGCTTTGTCTTAGATAGCTTCGAGATCGAGGGTATATCAGAGTCTTGGCTGGTTTCTGGTGCGGGCGATGATCGTTAGGAAGTTTTCTTGGCTGTGTCAAGTTTTTTGGGTGTCTAAGTGCTCATAAAACGGCAAATCGCGAAACCGACGAATTCTTTTGAGGTTGCTGCAGCAATGTAGCGTTCGCCGTTCAAACTTCTCTAGAATTAATTCGTGGCACAACGCCTTGGTAGGCGTCTCCGCTCTGGAGAAACGGTTTGTTTCGGCTAGGCGGCACCCCAGTCGGCCCGTGTTTGCAGACCGGCTTGGGTTTGCAGGTGGGCGCGTCTTGGGCAGTCCGACGGCCGTATTGCAAATGCTGCGTTCGCAATCGCATGATTGCTCGATTGATCATTGTGGAAGTGGGAAGTCATGGTTGGCACAGCAGCGCAGAGAGCCTCCCAGCCTGGGGAAGTTAGAACTCGAACGGTGACACGGGCGGGGCGTGCGAAAAATTATCGTTTGACCTCCGACGCGAAACGGATGCACCAGCAGCGTCTAAAGAAAATCGTTTCTAGTGATGTGTTGACGGAGTCAGAACGTCGGAGCATGGTCTACGACATTGGCCAGCGAGTGTTGGCTCGTTCAAGGACGATGAAGAATCAGAATTTTACGTTGACTACCGCTACCGATTTGACCTACATGGCGGAACTCTATGATCGTTTTTTTTACGGCGGACACTGTCTCGCTTTGGCCCGCAATTGCGGAATGAAGTTCCGGTGGTCGAAGCGGATGACGAGCACTGGTGGCAAAACGGTACGGATCGCGACGACGGATAAACTTGGGCAGGAAATACTCCGTTATGAAATCGTGCTCTCTGCAACCTTGTTGTTTCAGACTTTCGCCGATCTCCGCCGCCCGATACGCGTAACTGGTTTACTCTGCACGAACCGTTTGCAAGCGATGCAGCGAATTCTGGAGCATGAGTTGATTCACTTGGTTGAGATGTTGGTTTGGGACGAGAGTTGCTGTGCCGCGCCTCGATTCCAAGCGATCGCGGGTCGCTTGTTTGGGCACACAGAGCACAAGCATGATCTGATTACTCAGCAGGAGCGGGCTGCTAGCAAATTCAATGTTCGAGTCGGTAGTCGGGTGAGATTCGTCGTGGAAGGCAGGTTGCGTGAGGGGGTCGTAAATCGGATCACGCGGCGAGCAACGGTGTTGGTACGAGACGAAAAAGGGCAACTCTACGATGACGGTTGCCGGTACGCGAAATTCTATGTGCCGATCAGTCATCTTCATCCCGCTACTGGAAAGCGATCGCAATAAGGCGGAGAAGCTCCTGCCATCGTCGGCGGTGTGCTACCGGAGAATGGGAAATCTCGATATAAAGGTTTGCCACTTCATCGACTTTCTTACCTGTTTTCGCCGGCCAGACCGCCGCAGTTGCTCGGTTTTTGACTTCGATATTTAGGCGCTCTTTTGCGTCGCGAACGCTACCTCAACTCCTACTCTTCTCCCAAGGTTTCTTTCGTGCCCTTCGCAGAACTCGGTCCGATCGCAGTGCACTTTCCCCAGCGGCTGGAGACGAACGCGGATTTGCAAGCGATGTTCCCCAATTGGGACTTGCCTTTGATCGAGGCAAAGACAGGGATTCAGTCTCGCCACATTGCGGATGAGCAAGAGACTGCGTCGGATTTGGCCGTTGCTGCCTCGGAGAAGCTTTTCTCGGAGCATGCCATCGATCGAAGCACGATCGACTTTGTGCTGCTCTGCACACAGACGCCCGACTATCCCCTGCCCACAACTTCCTGTCTCATTCAAGAACGCTTGGGGTTACGCGAGAATTGTGGAGCGCTGGATTTCAATCTTGGTTGCTCGGGTTTTGTATACGGATTGGCTGTTGCCGAGGGTTTGATTCAAAGCGGTGCGGCAAAGCGAATCTTATTGCTGACTTCGGAGACGTATTCGAAGTACATCGACTCTGATGATCGTAGTCTCCGAACGATCTTCGGTGATGCGGCGGCAGCGACATTGCTACAAGCCTCTGACAAACCAAGCTTGCGTGGTTTTCAATTCGGGACTGACGGGAGTGGCGCCGACACACTGATGGTTGCCGATGGGGGAGCCCGCGAAGGGGGCGAAGTGCTCAAGCCACGGCATCGAAAGCGTTGGAAGAGCCGCCTCTATATGGATGGCCCGAGTTTGCTGAACTTCACAATCGTCGCGGTCCCCAAATTAATCGAAGAGGTATTGAAGGCCTCGGGAACGGAAGAAGAGCAAATTCAGTTCTACTTGTTGCATCAGGCGACGCGTAAGATGCTCGAGCAGTTGCAGACGCGACTCGGGGTCGACGAAGAGAAGCTTCCAATCCGGCTCGAGCACTGTGGAAACACCGTTTCTAGCACCTTGCCGATTTTGATTTCGCAATTGCGCGAGAGTGGTGAATTGACCCCCGGCACTCAGAGCCTTTTAATCGGGTTCGGAGTAGGTTGGTCTTGGGCGGGCTGTAGTTGGCAGGAGACTTGGTCTCCTGAAGCGACTAGTTAAACTAGTCTCGCTCAATCGAGTCCTATCCAGGCATGGGATTGAGCGATTTTCGCGAGCTCCACCTGTCGGCCTCCTGCGTGGAGTCTCAGGTCGAGCGTTGGGCTTAATGGGCAGGTAGTTTCTGTGGAGGTTCCGATTGATGGAAAGCATCCAAGGTCTGGCGCTAGTCGCGTCTCCGCATCTGTCCGATCCGAATTTTCTGAAATCGGTTGTCTACATTTTGCAACACGATGAAGAAGGTGCGTTGGGGCTCGTGCTCAATCGGCCGACTTCAACGAATCTCGGAGAATTGCTCGAGCAGCTTGATGACACTTCGATTTGCAATCAAGCGCAAGTGTTCTGTGGTGGTCCCGTCGATGGGCCGCTTGTTATGTTGCAGAGCGTTCAAGTCGGAGAGGAAGTCGTCATCGCCGTCGACTCCGACCAAGCTCGTATCTTGAGCGTTTGCCAGGATGAATCCAAGGTCCTCGACTATCGAGTTTTC
The DNA here is from genome assembly GCA_045105035.1 of Pirellulaceae bacterium. Classification (GTDB taxonomy): domain Bacteria; phylum Planctomycetota; class Planctomycetia; order Pirellulales; family Pirellulaceae; genus Aureliella. Next base: position 10,452 of record JBGCCZ010000075.1, read on the forward strand.
GATGGCTATTCAGGCTGGGGACCTGGGCAGCTCGACAGCGAGCTTGAACACGGCGGTTGGCTTCTCTGGCAAGTTTCTCCGGCGGAAGTTTTTCATGATTCCGACACCGTGTGGCAGCATGCGGTTAAGAGTATCGGACGAGAGATTTTGTCTGGCGGAATTGATCCGTCGAAGATTCCGACTGACCCAGCGTTCAATTGAATGCAAACGAGACTCACTAGCAGAGATGGGCTGGGGGTGGCTTCAGCGGTCAATTGCTTGACTACTGAATCTTTTCTTCAACTCGATAAGACTCCATGCGAACCCTTGCGATCGGCGACATTCACGGATGCTCTAAAGCTCTCCGTGGTTTGATAGATGCGATTGCTCCTCAACCGGAAGACCGGATCGTATTCTTGGGGGACTACGTCGATCGTGGCCCAGACCCTCGCGGTGTTGTCGATTACTTGATCGAATTGAAAAACAAGTGCAACGCGGTGTTCTTGCTTGGGAACCACGAAATTATGTTTCGCGGTGCGTTGCGTGGGTTGGACCCAAGTCTGTGGTTGCAGATTGGCGGGCAAACGACGCTGACCAGTTACGGTGGCAAACTAGAGGATGTGCCCGAGAATCATCGTCAGTTTTTTGATGAGTGCCTTCCGTACTTCGAAACCGAAGAGCATATTTTCGTACACGCGAACTACGAAGCTTCTTTGCCTCTCGCAGAGCAGACCGAGCACGCGCTTTACTGGGAGCATCTGACGGATCGACTGCCCGAACCTCACTACTCTGGGAAGCCTGTTTTCGTCGGCCATACTCCCCAAGCCTATGGTCGGGTCAGTGTCCTCGAGCACTTGGTTTGTTTAGACACCGCTTGCTTTGCCGGTTACTGGCTCTCAGGAATGGATGTTCACTCAGGCGAAACATGGCAAGTATCGAAGCTTGGCCATTTAAAAGAGGACTGGCGTGCGTTAAAGCGATTTCTGCGTTGGATTGGCCGAAAGACGTAGCCGAAGCCTTCGGAGCGGATTTAGCCCACCCTCGGGAGCGATTCTGGTTGGCGCCGGTTGATCCGGAAATAGCGTTTCAACCGGGTTTCTCGTTCGATTTGTTGTCACAAGAGCCGATTCCATACGCTACTTCCAGCAGACTAGGTCGATAACAGACCTTGAAAGTCACCGGAGATACTGTCCATTTGAACATTATTGAGGAAGATACTCCTTGCGAGCTTTGGGGTGTCTGGGGAAAGTAGATCGACTTCTCCCAGGTGGAAAGGCCCAGGGACGAGTATTGACGGATGTTCAACGCTGCGAGGCATTCCAGGGCTGGGGGCTGATGGCGGTCAACGAGAGAAGTATCCTTGCAAGAAACTAGGAATTCGATGGACCAGCTAAGCGCATCAACCCTTCCGTTGCAGCAAGGGCTTCAGGAATCCGATATGACCGCGTTTCATGGTGAGGATGCTCCGCCGCGTAGCGATCTTGTAGCCGTTTTGAAGCATTGGGCGAAGGTCCAACCGGATCAGGTGGCCTACTACTTCACTGATGGGGAAAACCCCGAACAGGATCTTAGTCTCACGTTCGCCGAGCTAGAGGCTGCTGCTCAGGACGTCGCCGGTTACTTGCAAAAGTCGGGGATTTCTCGCGGTGAGCGAGTGCTCTTGATCTATCCACCCGTTTTGGATTTTGTGATTGGCTTTTTCGGTTGCCTTTTTGCGGGGGCCACTGCGGTTCCTGCCCTCCCACCGCGTCGGAATCGCAAAGGGCAGCGAATTCACGGGATTGCGCGTGATTGTGAGGCCAAGTTTGCGCTCACAACCGAACAAGTGCGGCAGCAGATCGAGGGCGATTCCAACTGGGTGGAATGGGAGTCCGTTTCCATTGTGGCGACGGATTCGATGGCCCGCGACTACTCAGAGCACTGGTCTGCTCCCGAGATTGCTCCAGATGATCTCGCCGTTTTGCAGTACACGTCAGGTTCAACGGGCGATCCCAAAGGGGTGATGCTCTCGCATGCAAACCTGGTTCGAAACACCGAGTTGATTATGGTCTCTTTCGAGACCAAACGTTCCAGTATCGGAGTCAGTTGGCTTCCGATGTATCACGACATGGGGTTGATCGGTGGCGTTTTGGAAGCACTTTGGATGGGATGCCCCATGGTGCTGATGAGTCCCATGACGTTTTTGCAGAAGCCGATTCGATGGTTCAAGACAATCTCGCGTTTCAAGGCGACCACGAGCGGCGGGCCAAACTTCGCGTATCAGCTCTGCGTTGACAAAATTACGGATGAAGAGCTCGTGGGGATTGATCTCAGCACTTGGACGACGGCCTTCAACGGTGCGGAGCCAGTGCGTGCGTCTACATTGCAGGAATTTGAGAAACGTTTTGCAAGTGTTGGTTTCCAGGACACGGCCTTTCTGCCTTGCTATGGAATGGCAGAGACGACGTTGATTGTGACCGGAGGTCCTAGCAAGGATCGGCCCGTCCGAAGGCACTTCGATTCCAGCGAGCTCGACAAGAAGCGGGTTGTCTCCTGCAAGCCTGGCGACGGAGCCCGCGAATTGGTCGGCAGTGGCGTTGTCTTGCCTGGCGAGCAAGTCTTAATCGTCGATCCTGAGTCGAGCGAGGTGCTTGGCCCAGATGCCATTGGCGAGATTTGGGTCAGCAGCCCCAGCGTCGGTCAGGGTTATTGGCAACGCGAAGAGAAGACTCTTGAGACCTTTCAAGCGCACACGATCGGAGGTGATGGTCCGTTCCTGCGCACCGGGGACTTGGGGTTTATGTACGAAGAACAGCTCTTCGTGGCGGGGCGACTCAAGGACATGATTATCGTTCGCGGCGTCAACAAATATCCGCAAGATATCGAGTTGACGACGGAACAAACCAGTGATGCGATGCAGAGCGGTGTCGCTGCGGCATTTGCGCACGAAGTCGACGGCATTGAGCGTTTGGTCATTACGGCTGAAGTTCAAAAACGCGGCGAAGGGGAAGACTGGGAGCAGCTCATTAAGACGATTCGGCGTGAAGTGACTTCCGTTCACGACTTGCCACCGGATGCGGTTGTTCTTGTGCGGTACGGCACCTTACCGCGGACTTCGAGCGGAAAGATTCAGCGACACGCTTGCCGAGATCTTTTCGAACGTGATTCTTTGAAAGTCGTTGCGCAATGGAATGCGTGGGAGATTGACTTGCCCGAAAGCGAGCCCATGATTGCGGCAGCTTCGATGGAGCCTGTTTCGGAGCGGTCCAAAGACACGGGGGCAATCCCTGATCATGAAATCGTCGATATCGTCATGGATGCAATCCGAGCGGTCGCTCGAGAACGCGCGAAGCAGTTGGACTTAGAGACGAACCTCGTTCTGGACTTAGGACTCGACAGTCTGGAGCGGATGCAGATCGCTCACTCTCTGGAGGAGACTTTCGACGGACGATTCCCAGAGCACGTCTTGCAGGAGATCGAGACGGTTCGCGAAGTTGCCGAAGCTATCGCGAAGCACATGGGTAAGAAGCGAATTCGCCGCGAGTTGGTTCCAACGGAGACTGGACTACAGCCATCCGATAGTCGTGAGATCGCTGAGGAGGACTACCGCTTCGATCAACTACCCGAGTATCGTCGGCTAAAACGCACGATGACTCAGTTTGAAATGACTGGTGTTCCCAATCCGTATTTCTCTGTTCACGAGGGAACGGTTCGGGATACGACAAAGATCGCGGGCCAAGAGCTGGTGAGCTTTGCTTCCTACAACTATCTCGGGATGTCAGGTGATCCCGTTGTAACGGAAGCTGTCGTCGACGCTGCTCGCAAGTATGGGACGAGTGTAAGTGCATCACGTTTAGTGAGCGGCGAAAAACCGCTGCACGGTGAGCTGGAATGTGGCTTGGCGGGGCTCGTTGGGACAGAGTCTGCCGTATTGATGGTGGGCGGCCATGCGACGAACGAGACTACGATTGGGCACATGGTAGGTCCGGGAGATTTGATTCTTCACGATTCCTTGTCGCACAACAGTATTGTTCAGGGTGCAATTCTCAGTGGCGCACGTAGACGTCCATTCCCGCATAACGACTGGCAAGCACTGGAGAGTATTCTCAGCGAGGTCCGAGCAAGCTACCGACGCATCTTGGTCATCATTGAAGGTGTCTACAGTATGGATGGTGACTTTCCGGACCTTCCTCGGTTTGTCGAAGTCAAGAATAAGTACAAGACTTGGTTGATGGTCGATGAAGCGCATTCGATCGGCACGATGGGGAAGACGGGCCGCGGGATTGGCGAACATTTCGATGTGCCGGGTTCGGACGTCGATATCTGGATGGGTACGCTTAGTAAGTCGTTTGGTAGTTGCGGTGGCTACATCGCCGGTAGCCATGAGCTGATTGAATTGCTGAAGTACACCGCGCCAGGGTTCGTATTCAGCGTTGGTCTATCTCCGACCAACACGGCTGCAGCACTCGCGGCACTCGAAGTCCTCGGGGCTGAGCCACAGCGTGTTGAAGATTTGCGTGCGAGGTCGGCACTCTTCCTCTCTGAAGCGAAGCGACTGGGGCTAAAGACTGGCCAGTCGGGTGAAACACCCGTGATTCCCGTTATTACCGGGAACTCGTTGCATGCTTTGCTGCTGTCTCGCAAGATGTTTGAAGCTGGTATCAACGTGCAGCCTATCTTGTATCCTGCGGTCGAAGAGTCGGCAGCGCGGCTGCGATTCTTCATCAACTGCACTCACACCGAAGAACAGATTCGCACTGCTGCTCAAACCGCTGCAGACGCACTTCGCGAGATCCATCCGGCCTACTTCGAAGCGTGACCTTCGTCAGCTTTGCGGTGAAGTGGTGGGTTGCGTTGCTGATGGATTTGACTCGGTGTTAATTTCAAGCGGCGTTGTCTACTTGAGATCGTAGAGAGCCAGGTGCCGATAGTAGACTTCGAGGCAGTAGATGCTCAGGCAAGTGGTGTAGAGTCTTCCACCTGAGGCTCCGAATACGTCTTTGCCTGGATCCCAACTTCCGGCTTCCGGCCCGGTCTTTTCTTGCATGACCGGTATCGTCTTCTTCATAGCTTTGTTCCATTGATCCCAAACGCCACCGCCGACGTGGTGCAGAACTTGAGTAGCGTAGTACCAGTAGTAGACGCTGTATTCGTCGTCGCCCAGGCCGGGGCGTGCGGGCAGCAAATCGTCATGGATTGCGGCTAGCAGGGACGGATGGGTTCTTGGCCAGCCGAGATAAATGCGGCAGAGCAACGCCTCGGCAGTCATGCTCAAGCTCGGCGGTTCAAAGCGGTTGTATGCATACCGAGCTTGTTCTTCGTAAGCGACACTATCCAAGAAATCGTTGACGCTGTTCAGTTTCTTTGCATTGACGGGTAGTCCAGACATTTTGGCCGTTTCCATGGCCATTACGAACCAGCCGGTTACCGAAACATCGGCATCTTCGCGTGGGTTATATCGCCAGCCCTTCAAAGAGCTCTGGGACCACTCCGCAAACGAGACTGCCAGCATCGCTGGCCCCCGCAACTCAGGATCGTTGGTCATGCCAAACGCTTCGATAATTGCAATAGACGCGATAGCCTGAGCGTACATCTGTTGCCTCGAGGGCTCGCGTTTCGAGAAGAACCCCTCACTGTTCTGCCGGCGAACGAGGTACTTTATCCCAAGGTCGACGTTCTGCCGATACTTGCCCTGCTTGTGGGTGTAGCCAGCGCCGAGGAACGCGTTGATCGCCATGGCTGTGGCGGCCGTCGTATTTTCGACCGAGGAACCATTCGCATACGGACCGGTAAGGCTCCATGAGCCATTGCTTTTTTGCTGCTTGACTAGCCACTTAAGCCCAAGTTCAACGGCGGCCTCGGTTTCCGAGTTGCCGCCGAACTTAGCCAGTAGTGCACTTTTCAGCGGACCTTGGCGACCGCTCAATCCCTGCCGAATACCGAAAGGTATGCTCTCCGGGGCAACATTGCTGGCGATCGCATCCGAGATGTTGGGTGAAAAATCTGGTAGCTCGATGGACTGCAAGCTCTCGAAGGCATTGACGGCCGATTCCAAATTCGCGTCCTCGACCTCAAGCATTTCAGAGCTGTCCTCGGCGCCTTTCAATTCAAATTCCGTGATGCCTTCTGAACCGGAATCACCAAAGACGAGCGTCAGCGGGCCTTGGATGATCTCGTTAAGCGGTATCAGCGCGAGAACGAGTAGCATTGCCAAGTGGAAAATGAGACTGACTAGCCACGAAGGAGCTTTGCGTCGGGCTTCTTCCTTTTCAGCTAACTGCTCTCCTGCAGTCGGAGGAGCCTTCGTTTGCGAGGCCAGTGCAACCGCTTGCAATTCCGAAACGGCCGCGGCTTTTTGCGGTTGCCGTGCTCTGGGGTTGGGGTTGGAAGACTTCTTTTGCTTCGGACGGGCGTTTGCCGGGACTTTACTCTGCGACAAACTTGCGACGGACGCTTTTCTTGGAGTGTTTGCGCTAGGGACGGCCGCTCCTACTGTTGGCGTCGGTAGTGCTTTTGATTTTTTCGTTTGAGGCTGAGAGTCGGTCGGCCGGCGAACCGAGGGAGTCTTGCCACTGGCTGGCGATATCGGAGTTTGTGAAACGGCACGAGATTGTAAGGCGGGTTTCGCGGAAGCCGGGATTGGAGGAGGGGCAGCGGGCGCGCTGGCTGGTGCTGGAGGCGGGGCGGTTGGTTGACCGGGCGGAACTCTTGGTGGGGCGAACGGAGGAGGCACAGGCGTACCATCACGCACTGCAGGACGATCGCCTGCTGGTGGAGTGGGCTGTGGTTCGTTCGTCGGTTCCAAGGCTCGTCTCCCGACAGTCGCGTTAGCAAACCATCGTTAACTCGGTGTTCGCGCCAGCTTCATTCATTTGCAGGATTGAAAGGCCACCCTGCGGAGCACAACCCGCAGCAAAATCAATGCGCACGAGTACAAATTCGGTTGCTCGCCTATTTCAAGTACTGCTTTTCTGCCGGTTGCCGTCCGCGAGGCTGTTTTATTAAGGACGACAATTTCAGCTGAGGTCACAGAAAAGCAAACACTTGGCAAGGGCTCCTGCCTTGGGACAACTCTCTTGCCCACTCTAATCCTAGCTCCGTTGGTTGAGTTTCGATGGCAATCGACGAGGAACGTTGGTGAAAAGTAATCACCTTCGACGCTCAACTACTTAGATTGTAGCACTTCGGTCCGGTGACTCAAGAAAATCGAGTCATGGGAGCTGAAATTGGTTACGTGCTTAAGTTGTTTTCGTTTTACCGACCGCCTATCCAAAGGCAGCGTGACCTTCCCAGTTATTGGTTCTCGGGCAGAGCAAAGTGGCGTTGCTGGATACTACTTACTAGGTTGACTGAATCGTGTTGCGCAACCAAGTGTTGCAACTCCGAAACGTCTTTAATTACCCCCAAGCCGATACTCTCAACGGTTTCGGTCGCTAATTGACTCACCAAGTACATGTGTTTGGCTTCTTTCATGCGGTGGATCAATGAAGCAGCAAGCGAATCCTCAGTGGGTGCCTTCTGAAGTGATTCTTCTAACCCTTCGTCACTGACGGCGGAGGCACGGAGGCTGCGCAGGGCTTTGCCAAGAGGTTTCGAGATTTCTGTGCAAACAACGATGTTGCCGCCGTCGGCAGTGACGCGGTCCGCATTGTGAAGCGCTCGTGCAAGCCCCAGCCAGTCTTGGTGCTCTTCATTTCCATCCAGCAATGCGACGGTCAAGCTCGCTTCCTGAACCGGAGTTGACCAGGCTTCTGCGAACCTGCGTTGGCTCGCCCGGTGAACGGGTTCACAGAGCCCTGCGAATACATCAGATACAATACCAGGGTTGGATGGCACCGCCACAATCTGTGTCAGCCAACCTGCCCAGTTCGCTGCCTCGTTGGACCAGTGGGTGCGAAGTGCATTTGAATCTTCGTCCCAAAGCGATTCCGGAGAGTGGAAACGCTGCTGAGAATTCTGATCGGTTAGCAGTGGATAAAGTGCGTGTGGGCCCCAGTCGTCGATTGCTCCCACTGGGCGACAGCCGCGGATTGGCACAACCACATCGGCGTCTACTAAGGTGCGGTTGATGTAGATCGGCTCCGCTGCTTCGTTCGCGGCCACGTAGGCAAGGACTTCCGTGTCGGTTGGATCGTGAATGCTAAACTCGAGATCACCGCCGAGCAATTTCTCCAGTTTCTCCTGTAGTGGATTCGCGCACTTCGGCGCGTTTCCCGCGTAGACGATCCGCATATTGGCGGGCGAAGTTCCTTGGTCCACAAACCACTGAACAACTTCAGGCACCAACTCGATCGCATTGGGCAGAAGAGGATCGATGGCAAATGCCACGATGTCGCCTGAAACCGTGAGTTGATCCATCGAGGGGAACTCAATTGGGTTCCTCAGTGCGTCGGCCACTTGAGTCGAAAGCGGTGTAGGCGGGGTGCTTGTCGATGCGGCGTTGGCCGGAGCTTCCAGGTAGCTTTGGACTTGCTCGCAGGCGGGCAGCTCCCAAACCTGGTTCAGGCCAAAACGAAGCTGGTAAGGCGTCCGGGTAGTCTGGCTCATCCTGGTATTCAATTCGTGACTAAGTGTTTCGTTATTAGCTTGTGCGGCGGGCAACCTCGCCCCTTTGAACCTGCACATTTTAGGGTAAAAGCCGTGAATAGCGCAGGCTGGGTTAGAGGTGGCCGTGGCAATTCGGCGGAGCGTTCGAACGGTCAATTTGGGCTCGCAACGCGCGTGATGCTTGCCGAATCAGAGGAGCTGCGGGCGGACTTCGCTCGGCAATGCTGGCATTGCGGCTCGGCTGTGCAGCCGTTGCTCGCCGCCTGGGAGTTTTGGTATCTAAGGCCAATAGTCGGCCTCCCGCATCAGTGATTGTCATTTCGAGTTGCCGGCCCTGTGGTGAATGGTTCGCAAGTTGAAGCGAAGTGGGCCCAGTTGAAATACTCCCTTTGGAAAAAATCCGACAATGCGAAGCATCTACCCTGAGCACTTTGTGCAGTTGCTTAGTAGCCCAATCCAAAAGAGTGCGTCGCCAATGAGCAGGCATCAGACTCTCTTCAAGCTGCTGTCGATGTGCTTAGTCTTTGGCTTAACGCTAGGGTGTGACAACACTGGTGAGAATACCCCAGACGGCTCGAGTTCGAGCGGACCTGAGCACTATGTAGCTCAGACGTTGTCGCCGAAAGTAACACTCGCGAACTGTGTGAGAGCGTATGGCGAGTTACAGAGCTACGAGGATCGCGGCTTTGTGCGACTCAAGTATCAAATCAACGGCGAGTGGCAGGAAGATCGAGCGCCCCTAGCAGTGGCCTGGGACGCGAAAGGTCTGTTGGGGATGCGTGTCTATTCAACTGAAGCTGGACCGGAAGGTGAGCGGTGGCGGTTGCGAATTCGACGGGACGATTTGGCTCAGAACGATCAGATTTTAAGTCGCGCTGTGCCAACGCCTGAAGCCTTGGACTTTAAGTGGTTGCTCGATGATCCAGTCGTTGCCCAAAGCCTGTCCGCAGGACTGGCGGGTTTTCCGCCCCAGTTGGATCTGCTGCTCAGCCCGGAACCACTTTCCGGTTTAGTGAACGACGCTTCCGTTTTGCGTTTTCTACCAGCGGAATCCATCGACGGAAGGTCCTGCCATGTAATTGAAGTTGCGTTAGCAGATCGCGAATACAGAGTGTTCGTGGACAAAGCGACGTTGATGCTGAGGAGGCTTGTGCTACCGAAACAGAACGTGCCACCGGAGCTATTGAGCGGAAGTGGGGTGAAGGCGGCTGAGTTGAGTATTGAGCTGGATTCTGTGCGTGTGAATCACAAAGTGGATTGGGGGAAGTACCAAGTTTCAGTGGGTGAGGACGACTATCTCGTTAACCACTTTGTTCCCACTCCCGTTGAATGGGACGTTCGGGGGCTCGGTGAGAAAGTCCCGGCCTTTCTGTTGAGAGGTGTCGGGGGACGCGTCATCTATAATTCGTCCGAACCCGAATTTGCGCGGCCGCTTCCAAGGGCAACCGTACTGGTTTGGTTAGCCGACCATCCAGCTTGCCGTGCAGCGGCTGACCAGATCGCGATGCTCGCATCGGAAGTCGAAAAGGACCCTAAGCTAAGAGGATTTGTGCGGATTGTCCCGATCTGGGCCGAGCCGAGCCCTCCAAGCGGTCTGTCGTTCGATGAGCTACCGGAAGCATGGAGTCTCCCTGGAAGCGTTGCGCTAGATCGCGATGCGCTCGGGCGGGATTTGTTCGGAATCGATCAGGCTCCCAGTTTGGTTGTGTTGGACTCGAAGAACCGAATCCAGCTGCGGGAAACGAGTTCGAATCCGATGCTGGCTCAATTACTACCTAGTCTGTTGCAGAAGGTATGTGCTGATGAGGATGTGGCTCAAGCGTTCTTAGATGACGCTCGCAATACATTTGAGCGAGGGCAAACAGAATTACGTAGGTCACTCGCAATTGACAATCAAATTGCCCTGCCGCAGCGCGTCGGTACGGGTAGCTATCGCCCACAGTGGTTTCAGTTGCAGTTGAAAGAGACTATTCCGACGAAAGGGTCGGTAGTGTGCGCCTCGGGTGATGCCGATGGTGGGCTGTGGACTTTGGGCGATGATGGAGCACTGGACTCCTGGCAGACGCACGGGCGAGATCTTGCGATTCAGCAGACTTGGGCGACTCAATGGAGTGGTATACCCCGTCGGTCGAGGTTGGAAACGGACGGCCAGGGGCGCTACGTAGCCATGATGGTCATGGATTCAAATCGCTTAGAAGTCTTTGATACTCAGGATGAGAGTAGCTTTCGTGTCAATTTGCGAGATGGAGAACGTCTCGTCGATGCTCGTTGGCTCAAGAGCACGGCGGACGCTCGGGGTCGCCTCGCGGCGATCACTGCGCAAGGAACACTTTTACTGATCGATCCAGCGAACCAGCAGCAGCTCAGTGGTCGCTGCCCTACTACGCCGGTCGCCCTTGTTCCTGATTTTGCAGTCCCTGGGAATTCACGTACTGGTATCCATGGCTATGTTGTGCTGAAGGATAAATCGTTGGAGGCGATCGAGATTCAGGATTCTCAACAAGCGTCTTCGCTCTCAAGCGAAGAAGCGGGACTCACTGTGAGTACCGTTGGCTTTCGCAAATCAGCTGGGACTGCGGTCGGCCAGCTGGGCCAGGCGAAAGGGTTGCCGTTTCAACCGTTGGCTGGAGCCTGGCAGGTCGAGAGCTTGAAAGAAGGCGCTGTGTGCCTTGGGTTCGGTTGGAAAGCGAAGCACGAACCGGCAGCAGTCTTAGTGAATTCCGAATTGCAAACCGTGTGGAGCTACCGTACTGCGTTGCAGGGCACGCGTGACTCTCTGACGTTGACGAATGCGGCAAGCGATCCGCAAAGCGGATTGCCGGTTTGGGTATTCAAAGACGCCGAGGAAACAGTCTATTTGCTTCGTGGCGACGGACTGGCCGATCATTTTCGCTTAGCAGATCCAGTGGTTGCCGCTGAGCTTGGTGTGAACGGAAACCAACTCATGCTCAACGTTGTGCACGCCATGAAAGTCGATAGCTACTCCGTAGTCTGGAAATAGCCTCGAACGAATCTTCAGCTGGATTCCGAATCTGCATTTTACTTGAGCAGGCGAGCAGCGCGGGCCGCTACCTCGGCAGCAAGTCCACTGCCCTGCTCTCCGATTGCGACAGCTAGCCAGCCGTCGTTGATCTCAAGCTGGGAAACAGCAAGGTTCTTTGCCCGCTCGTCATTCTGCCACTGTTCACTGATCAACGCGATTCGCGGCCTAGACACAAACACTTTCGCGAAAATGACACGTAGGGCCAGTCGGTTCCGCTGGCTAACGATCTCTACGACTCCGTCCCGCACGAGTTCCGCATTGAGCGTGTCTGCGACTGGGATGTAGTTGCTGTGCACCAGGAATCGTTGAATGTTCAGCTTCGAAGATTCCTGGCTCAGTTCGGCAATTCGTAGAGTCAACCGCAGGCGTCCCTCGTGCATTTCTACCGTTGCGGGACGAGTGTCGGCAAAGCGGATGTGAATGTCGTTGGGTACGTCTTTGGGCAGTGACCATTTGCTCTGCTGCAGAACTTCGCCCAGGTGCGCGTACAGCTCAGTGATGTTCCAAGTCTTACCACTTAGCCCGAGTTGAGCGATGGCATTGTTAATGCCCGATTCATGAATCTGCATGCTCATGAGGGAATCGCCGGGAGCACGGGGACGAGGCGTGTGAGCTCCGAGTTGGGATTCGTTGGCAACGCGATAGCGCACTGTGAGTCGCTCATCGGTAGTGGCCATGGAGGCGACGAGGGGATTGAGGTTCAGTTGCCGAAGCGGGCCGACGATGAAATTCTCGAGCTTGTCGCTTGCTTGTGAGAGTGCTTCTTGAAGTCTTCTGTCGAGCTCAGCGTCGGCTTCTTGAGCGATGATCCTTTGAGTAATCCGTTTGGCGATGCCTCGCTTCTGATCGAATTGCTCTCGTGCGATGATCCGAATAAAGTCACCGATGACTGGTAAAGCATCGTAGTCGGTGCTCATCTTGCGGAGGTAATCGCGGGATTGCACATTCGTAGGCTGAGCGGAAACTTGGTAGCCGTTTTGATTCAAGCGTATGAACCGTTGGCTATTGATCTGGGCCTCCGAGGTGTTGTGAAACACGGCGGGACCTTTGCTGGATCGCGTGGCTGAGAGCATGTCACCGAGTACACCGATTCGGATGTTCCAGGCGGAGCCGTCAGGAATGAGGCCGAGTTGCAAGTCGGTTTGAACGGCACTGTTGCCCCGAGTGTCAGCGCCTAAGATGCGTTGGCGTACTGGGCGAAGTTCGACTTGAGTGCTGGGTAAGAACTTCTCAATCAACTCACCGCGAATACTCAGACGCAAGTTTGCATTGCGATAGTGGTTGTTGGTCGCTGTGGCGACCAGCTTTTCATTAGAACCCGAAAGGCGGAGCGACTGAATGGCTCGGGCCAGTGCGGGAGCGTCACGCGAAGTTGGATCGAGTTCGATTTGCTCGATTTGGTCGACAAATTCGCGGTAGTCCACGGGCGCTTGGCCCCAGGCGACGAGGTTGCGGGCCAATTCGCGGAAGGCTGATTGGGATAGAAAGGCGCGTTGCTTGGGATGCATCCCGGGCCAGTTGAGTCGTTTTACCGCTTGAGAAATCAAGGGGGTTTGTGCGGACCATTCGGCGGTTTGTGCCCATTCACTAAGGGCGTCCAGCATCAGGAAGCTGCGCCAAGCTTCGCTGTCCGGATTGTTGCCAAGCAACGCCTCGACTGCGGCAAGTGACTCTTGCAGAGGGACTCGTGAGGCCGACGCGTCCCTGGCTTGAGAAAGTCCAATTGACGTCGCATCTAGACTCTCACGGATGGAGTTCCAGACTGCCAACCGACGGTCAATACTGTAGCCGAGGCGAAGCATGCGGCTGGCTATTTCGTAGTTTGTTAGAGCTCCGCCGATTTCGACTGCTTGACGAGCGAGTTGACTGAGTGCCTCCGCTTCAGCGGGATACAGCGAATTTTCAAGGCCGACGTCATAGACGATCGCTTGTACACGGGATTGCGCCCGGGATGCCCACATGCTGACGAGCTGAGCTTCCGATGCTGGTAGATTGACCTTCTTGGATACAAAGCGACTTCCCTGGGCGTCGGTGGAAGCAATGACGGTGCTTTCTAGCTCAGCTAGCTGGTTGAGCAAAGCTTGGGGCGCCGGCAGCTTTTCTTGGCTCGTGATGGGGGCTGGGACTTCGGAATTCAATTGGCTGCCGATGGAGAAACTGGGCACCGACTCGGCCTTGCGATGGGCGCTCACTATCCGAGTGGGGCGGTCAAAGGCTTTGTCCATCGCTTCCATGAGGTAGCTAATGCTCTTCTCTGCAGTGTGAAGCGGCAAAGAGCCAATTTCGTAGTCTTCTATGGGCGCGAATAGCGTTACGTTGGGCGCAGGTTCCGGTGGCTGCTGAATCATCTCAGCCGTCTTGGTCGAAACTTGATTCTCCGTGCGATCGAGTACGACGATCTCCGCGGTAGGTTCGTCTCGGGTCGGAGGAACTAATGCCGGGTCGAGTGACAGGAGAATTCCCGAAGACGGTTTGGCCTGATTGGCTTCAGGCGCAGTGGAAATCGCCAGATTGACCGAACTCGGCTTGGCGATAACCCGCGCGGCTGGGACTCGAAGGTGTTTCTCGACCACCAAGAATACCAATGAAAGCGTTAGGGCGCAGGTCGTTGCGGCAGTCCAGCCTCGATAACCTCTTTGTCGCATTCCAACATTTCCTATTCGGGAAAAGAACTGGCCCTGAACTGCCTACGTGACTCATCTGGTCGAGTCGTCGTATGTCTGGGCTGTTTTTTCAAGTCGCCAGTTTTGAATCAATTTTTTAACAAGACAGGTTTTAGTCCGAGCGACCTCTAAAGCTGAAAAGCGTTGAGTCGCACTCACAGGACGAGCGGATGCCGCCGCAATTGGATCTCGCTGTGCCTATAACTTGGTTCGCAGTGTGAGACGTCCTGGTCTCAGAGGCTTCTTCTTACTGCGGATAGTCGCGGTCGCCGGAGAAGTACTCAAGTCTCGATTTGCTATCGAAAATGATGCCCCCGAAGCGCACGCTCTCCGATGGAATTGATCGGTCGCGATACCTGCCCATCCGCAATGGGTCTTGGAGTGTTTTTGCAGCGTCAATTGCGCGGTGTCGAAGAGGGAAGCTGCGGCGACTTTGACGAGGAAGTCCATTGCGCCCTCCATGTCATGCGAGGAACGCAACTCTGGCCGGGAAGGCGTAGAAATCGGATTTGCTTAGGCTGCAAATCGTGCCCGGATCTTCCGCTGACTCATTGTTTTCTTTAATTCGCCGCGGTGCTTGCGAAACCAGCTGGATACTAATGCCAGCGTTTCGGGTCGGGCTGTGAACTCGGATCCTATGGATTGATCTGATGCTAACCATTGGTGGATTAGTTCACCGACCGCTTTCTCTTCGACCTGCCCGCGTGGTTCGGCGATGGCCCCTTCGATGATGCCGCGCCGGATGAGATACCAGATCACGCGTTGCTGTGCATCGGACGGATAGGGTGTGACTGGATAGACGAACGTGTAGCGATGTCTTGCGAGTGCTAGATCGGTCGCGCGGCGGTGTAGCCAATTGACTGCGGATTGGTCTTCGCGAAGAACGGCTGCACGCTCAAAGTGCCAATTGTCGGACGCTTGTTGAATCTGCGACTCGAGCACTTCAAGAGGGCGTTCACACTTGCCTTTGAGGAATGAACGGGCTTCGGCGACTTGAGCATCATACTGGGCGCGTGAACACGCTGAGATGCAGGGGCCGAGGCAGGTCTCCATTTCCAATCGAATACAGCCGGGGCGAAGTTCAATGTCGAACAGTTGAAGTTGCTCGGTGAAACTGCAAGGCTGTTGACTGCTGCAATCTCGCAACAGAAAGATGCGATTCAAGACTTCTACTGCGCGGCTTGCCCGAGCGGCACCTGATAACGGACCGATGCAAAAACTTGCATTGGGTTCGAAACGCCGGGCCGTGTACAGCATTTCGGCAGGCTTGCGTCCCAGACACACGAAGATCGGTTGCTGGCGCCGTGGAATTCCTTGTACGTTGAATCGCGGTTGGAAATGTCGAATCAAGAACTGCTCGCGCAACAGCGCGGCAAACTCGCTGGGTTGTAATTCCCAAACGATGGTTGCCGTTGATTGAACGATGCGGCCTGCTTTGTCTTCTTCATTGTTCGGCATGAAGTAGCTCAGCAGTCGGTTGCGGAGGCATTTTGACTTACCCACGTACACCAAGCGTCCCAGTGGATCCAGCATTCCGTAGACGCCAGGCTCCTTGGGGACATACTGCCGGACTTGGGCCTTAAGAGCTTTCGGATCATCAGACTCAATGGAGCAGAGTCCTGTCCGGGCGAAGGGGTAGAGCCCGTCTTTCCCGAAATCGATGAACTTCTCTTCCTGCAGTGTGGCTTCCATGCGTGCTCCTCCTCCTTGCGATGCACTCGCATTATGAGCATTCCTGACGGCTTTCCTCAATGCGGGGTGACCCGTTCAGCGCGATTTATTCGCTACGATCCGTCGTATTTGCATGTTCGTCGAGGGCCACTTGAGTGTCAGTAGGTCGCTTTTTCCCGGCCCCGCGTTCACACTGTGGACTGAGTTCCGCCCGGAATTGTTGTCCAGCAATCGCGGACGCGTTGCTAATTGGAAGCTCTACCCCCTACCGAGAACTTTTTTCAGTCACCGCCATGCAGATTACCAAAGCCATTATTACCGCCGCCGGCGCTGAGCAAGTTCAGCTGCCTTTGCAAACGGTTGTGGATCGTTCCGGAGCCGTCGGCACCGCCCTGGGATTGCTACTCGACGAAATTACCAGTGCGGGTATCGAAGAAGTCGCGGTGATCGTCTGCCCAGGGCAGGTAGAGAACTACCAGTCCGCGATTCGCAAGCACGCAGACCGACTGACTTTTTTCGAACAGCATGAGCCCTTGGGCTACGGCGATGCACTCCTGCGGGCACGCGAGTTTGCCGGTGGTCAGGCGTTTCTTCACCTTGTTGGAGATCACCTCTACGTTTCAAGAACCCACGAGTCGTGCGCGAAGCAATTGATCGAACTCGCTAAACGTGAAGAGTGTGCCGTTTCCGCCATACAAGCGACTCGAGAAAATAAGTTAGGCTACTTTGGGGCAATCGGTGGATCTCCAGTTGCTCAGAAACCGGGGCTCTTCGATGTATCTGCAGTCCTTGAAAAACCCACTCCGACCGTTGCCGAGCAGCATTTGATCGTCGCTGGCCAGCGTGCCGGACACTATCTTTGCCTGTTCGGAATGCACGTGCTTACGCCGCAGGTTTTTGAGTTGCTCGAAGATGCGGTCAGCCGCTTGGAACCAGGGCAGAAAGTCAATCTGTCCGATTCGCTCCATCGACTGGCACAATCACAACGCTATTTAGCAACGCTGCTTGAGGGCGAACGCTACGACATCGGGGAAAAGTACGGACTTGTGCTCGCTCAGCTTGCCATCGCCCTCTCGGGTGACGATCGCGACAACCTTTTGACGGAACTCGTCGAACTGGTGGCCAAGAGATAGGTTCCCATTGAGACCAGTTTGAATCCGAGAGTGAATGCTATGAACGAGATTCCCAACGAAACGCAATCGATTGTCGACACTATTTTGTCGGAGGACCCGGAGACACGCGATCGCTCCTTGGACTCAATGTGTCGGACTATGGAACGCGATGAACTGCTAACCGTGTGTGAGCAACTTGAGAGCTTTCGCCGCGGCACAGACAACCTCTACCACCGGGTGCGTGCGCTCTTCTATCTGTATGCGATCCACCGCTTTCACTTGCCAGAACAACTGGTTGGGAAAGAGTGCGGTTCGATTCCCTTTAGTGGTTTCGAGCGGTTGTTGGGGAGGCGTTTTCAAGAGGCAATCCGAGACTTTCTGCGAGAGCAACAGACGAGCGGACCCAGTATTACGCTTAGCAGCGCACTGGCGACCGCCTACCATCAATTGGCCTTTCAGACTTTGGCGGATCAAGTTCGCAAGAGCGTTCGGACAGTAAAGGGCAACCAGTGGATGTTCCGAACGGGACACCCTGCCGACCTGCCTTTGTCGGTTCACCGCGATCTCCTCGGGAGCGAATTGGACGGGCGGTTTCCGGTGTTGCGCGAGCGTACCAGCGTGCGGATGGATTTCTCGCACAGCGGCTGGAGTGACATTTTCTTTCTCGGGATGGATTTTCCCGAGGGCGCTAGAGTGATCAATGCATCGGTTGACTTGGCCGTGCGTGGCAAGCACTCAGAGCCAGAACCGCCGATCGACTGCGCCTTCCGGGTAATCGATGAACCCGTTTTGCGTTTGGTCAGTATTGATCTCAAGGCCTCTGCGGACATTCAGTCACTTTCGGAAGTTTATGATTTTGCGCGGGACTATCTAGGACTACTGAAAGCTGCCGTAATTGCTTCCGGCTTGATTCCTCCGGGCATGGAAGGGTGCGAGGAAGGGATTGAGTCGGTCCTTCAGGGTTTGGTGGGACCGGGCCGAGGCATTGAGATCGTCAGCCGAGTCAACGATATCCCGAAGGGGTCGCGGTTGGCCGTTTCGACGAACCTTCTCGGTGGACTCATCGCTGTTTGTATGCGTGCCACGGGGCAAGTTTCAACACTGGATGGGCCTTTGACGGAAGACGATCGCCGTATTGTCGCAGCCCGTGCGATCCTTGGTGAGTGGATTGGCGGTTCGGGCGGTGGATGGCAAGACTCGGGCGGTGTTTGGCCTGGTATCAAGATGATTTGCGGTTCGCCGGCTGAGGAAGGCGATCCAGAGTTCGGGATAAGTCGTGGGCGTCTACTTCCACGGCATCATGTTTTCACGGATCAAGAAGTGACAGCCGAGACGAGAAGGGCGTTGCAAGATTCGTTAGTTCTAGTCCACGGCGGGATGGCGCAGAATGTTGGGCCGATTCTCGAGATGGTGACTGAGAAGTACTTGCTTCGGAGTGAAAAAGAATGGCACGCACGACAGGACGCGATGCAAATCTTGGACGACATCGCGCTCGCATTGCGTGAAGGAGACTTGCGACGCGTTGGGCAGCTCACTTCCCGGAATTTTCGTGAGCCGCTTCAGGAGATTATCCCCTGGTGTTCAAATCGCTACACCGAAGCACTGATCGAAGCCTGTGAGCAAGAGTATGGAGACGACTTTTGGGGTTTCTGGATGCTGGGCGGTATGGCCGGAGGCGGCATGGGTTTCATTTTCGACCCCGCCGTAAAACCACAGGCTTCTCGATGGCTGGAGCAAAAGATGCTCATGGTAAAGCGGAATCTGGAGGACAGTCTGCCGTTCGCGATGGATCCTGTTGTCTACGATTTCGAGATCAACGATCGTGGAACAACCGCCGAGTTGTCGGCTCCGTCGGAAATGCCCTTGGGCTACTTTGAATTGATGCTGCCTCCGCTTCTGCGCCGCGACATACAAACCTTGTCCACCGGACAACAGGCCGAGTTGCAGGCGGTGAGCAGGGCGTGTAGCCAGGACGATTCCGAAGCTGGCAATCGTGGGCTCGCAGAGCGGTTGCTCAAGCAGATATTGCCTGGTGATGTCAAAGAGTCGCAAACTGAAGACTCGCTAGCTTCGCTCTTGAAGAAAAACGGGTTCGACCCCATCGCTCACGAGCAATTGCGAGAAGATATCTTAAGCGGGCGACTCGGGCTCCCGCAAAACCGACTGCCCGCTTCGGCGCGGATCGAAGACGTCTATCCCTCCGATGTACTGGACGCACGCAAATCGGCACCGCCCGAGTTGCGTAAGAAAGCCGAAGACTTGATCGCTGGCGGTGAAGTCGCCGTGATGACGCTCGCCGCCGGGGTTGGTAGTCGCTGGACACAAGGTGCGGGAGTCGTCAAAGCGATCCATCCATTCTGCAAAATGAATGGGCGGCACCGCACGTTTCTAGACGTGCACGTCGCGAAAAGTCGCCAAGTTGGAAATCGCTACGGCAGCTTTCCGACTCATATCGTGTCCACTGGCTATATGACGGATCAACCAATTGCAAAGTTCCTGAAGGACTTGGAATACGCGGGCCAGAAGGTTGTTTCTCCAGGGAAGAGTGTCGGCCTACGCATGGTTCCGACGACTCGTGATTTGCGTTTCGCTTGGGAGGAAATGCCGCAACAGGTTCTCGACGAACAGCAAGAGAAGGTGCGGTTGAGCGCTCGGGCAGCGCTGATCGGATGGGCCGAGTCAACAGGCCAAGCTATGGACTACGTGGATAACGTGCCCATGCAGTGCTTGCATCCAGTTGGGCACTGGTATGAGGTCCCGAATTTGCTTCGCAATGGAGTGCTCAAGGATCTCCTCGCTGAGCAACCTCAGTTGCGATACATCATGTTGCACAATGTAGACACGCTGGGAGCGACACTTGACCCGAACGTATTCGCCCGCCACTTGGAGTCGGACGCATGCTTGTCCTTCGAAGTCATTACACGACGTTTAGAAGATCGAGGCGGGGGCCTCGCGCGGGTCGACGGGCGTCCTCGACTGGTCGAAGGCTTAGCCATGCCGAACGAAGAAGAGGAATTTCGGCTCTCGTACTACAACTCGATGACCACTTGGATCGACATCGATAAGTTCTTGGAGGTTATGGGGCTCTCGCGCGGCATGCTGGCACGACAACCGGAAGTCGACGAGGCGATTCGAATTTTGGGACGCCGGATGCCTACTTACGTTACCCTAAAAGACGTTAAGAAGCGTTGGGGCAATGGGCAAGAAGACGTGTTTCCGGTTTCTCAGTTCGAAAAGCTCTGGGGCGATATGACGGCACTCTCCGAAGTGGATTGTCAGTTCTTGGTTGTGCCGACGATTCGCGGGCAACAAATGAAGGAGCAAGCTCAGTTGGATGGTTGGCTCCGCGATGGTTCCGCTGCGGCCATTGAGGCCCTCTGCGATTGGTCCTAGGTTCGTTGGTGGCGCATTGAGAACATCCGAACAGCCCCGCTTTCAGTACAATCAGCGGCGTGGATTGCTAGGTCTAAACTCCCTAGCTCATTTGCGCGAGCCTGTGATCTTCTAACTGCGTGTAGTCTCCTAATTGCGTGTAGTCTCCTAATTGCGATAGGCAACAGTTTGATTCTTCATGTCGACATGGATGCTTTCTATGCCTCTGTTGAGGAACGGGAGCGACCGGAACTGAAGGGGAAGCCGCTCATCGTGGGTGGTTCGCCTACCGGTCGAGGTGTCGTTTCCGCGGCGAACTACGAAGCACGTAAGTTTGGCGTGCATAGTGCGATGCCTGTGTCTACGGCGCTGCGGCAGTGCCCCAAGTTGAAGGTTGTACAACCCCGTATGAAGTTCTATTCCGAGGTCTCGGCCGGAATTCGTGAGATCTTTGAAAGGTATACTCCCGAAGTTGAGCCGCTATCGTTGGACGAGGCCTTTTTGGATGTGGCGGGCTCGCGGAAGTTGTTTGGTGAAGCGGAAGTTATTGGGCGGCGGATCAAAGACGAAATCCTAGATGAATTGCAACTCGTTGCGTCCGTGGGCGTCGCACCGAACAAGTTCCTTGCGAAGCTGGCAAGCGATCTTGAAAAGCCAGACGGCTTTACGGTGATCCCCGAGCTACGGATTCAAGAAATGCTGGATCCACTCTCGATATCCCGCATTTGGGGCGTGGGACGCGTGACGAAGCGAAAGTTCGAAGCGCACGGGATTGTGACTTTCGGCCAACTCCGCGCTATAGGTTTGGAGCAAGCCAAGCATCTCTTTGGCAACGTGGGAGAGCACTTTTGGCGACTCTCTCAAGGACTTGACGACCGCCGAGTCATCTCAGAGCGGCGTGCCAAGTCCGTTTCGCACGAGACGACATTCTCAGTCGACGTCGAGGACCTGGAAGTCCTATTGGCTCGCTTGCTAGAGTTGACCGAGCAAGTGGCAGCGCGACTTCGCCGCAGCGATCGCAAAGGTAGAACCGTCAATTTGAAAGTACGCTACTCCGACTTTCACACCATTACGCGGTCACGCAGTCTCGAACGCCCCTCCGACTCGACGGATTTGCTTTGGGAAACTGCCTCGACACTCATGAGGACTCAATTGCCTCGTAGGAAACTGGATGTGCGATTGATTGGGGTGGGCGTTTCAAATCTGGAACGCTCAGCGCCCATTCAGCTTGAGTTGTTCGGAGACGCTGCGGAATCGCGGCACGCAGAAGTCGAACACCAGCGCCTTGATTCAGCTACTGATCGCGTTCGTGAGGCGTTTGGATTCGATTCGCTGAAGCGGGCCAGCACGATGCAGGGACGATCTTCGAAGAAGAAAAGCTAGGCCTTTCTATCTGTCCCAGCCTCGACGAAGGCATTGGTCAGAGCTGAAGGGCCCTACCCGCTCGAGCGCTCGCAACCTTCCCAGAATTCCTCGCCAAGAGCTCGGAAAGGGAAGGTGGCAGAAGGGTAAGACGAGTTCAATAGACTAGAAGGCCCGAATCTAGCTAGTTACCTCCCCTTGGGGAGGTGGCGAACGCTCGAGCCGGTGGGGACCCCTGGAATCACAGCCGACGTTGCGCGCGAAGGAATCGGTGAATCTCTTCAGAGCAGATCCTGTCTCGCAAGAGAGAGCCGTCGAGGAACTGTCTCGGAATCCGGAAACGAAAAGAGCCCGCTTGAGTGGTTGCTCAAGCGGGCTCTTTGATGTTGTGCTCGCTTCGATCCTCGGCCGCCGGTTATCGGCTTTGAATCGCTGCCAGCATCGCTATTGTCTTCAGCTTAAGGAGAGACGCCGTACTTGGCTTCCTCTTCTTCCTGGATGATGATTCGTGGAGTCACGGTCATCATCAGGGTACTCGTTTCGCGGCCAATCGCAGTGTTCTTGAACAGGCGGTTGACGTAAGGGATCTTGCTGAGGATTGGTACACCTCTCTCGATCCGACCTTCTCGCATTCGCTTGATTCCGCCGAGCAGGATAGTACCGCCGTCTGGAACGCTCACTGTTGTCGAGATACTGGTGCTCGCAAAACTAGGCTGCTGAACGGTCGTACCGGTGACAACTTGTTCGTTGTCGTCGGTGGTTCCCGTCAGATTTCCGTTGGCATCAAGGACGTTCGACCCAGATCGCGTGGTTGTCGAGCCTTCGAAGGTGAAGGTGTCGACTCGGTCGATTTGGGAGAAGTTCGGATTCAGCGTAAGCCGTACGAATCGCTTGTCAGGAGAAACGGTCGCTTGAACGTTCAGGACCGTACCTTCGTTGAGTACAACGATGACCGGTTGTTGGGCGACTGCGAAGTCACCGACAACTGGGATCAGACTCGTGACGAACGGTCGTTGAATCGTATCATTGATCGAAGCAAACTGCCCGTCGAACATGGTCACTCGAGGAGCCTGCAGAACGTTGGTTCGTTGGTCACCCTGAGCAGCATTCATGAAGAAGAACATCTCCAAATCGCTGAGGATCGCAAAGCCAAGTGACGCACCCGAGGACGCATCGAAGTTTCCGAAAGGAGGAACCGCACTACCGAAGGTGTTCTGGCTCAACGTGATATCAAGGTCGCCGGTGACAGGCAGTGCACCTGTGAATGGGTTGACCGAAGCGTTGAGGCCCACACTTGCACTTGGACCGGAGTCGTCGTTTGGTAGGGCGGAAACGTTGTCGTCAATCTTCACATCAAAATCGATACCCATTCGTTCGAAGAACGTATCACTAAGGGTGATAAACTTGACTTCGATCGTGACTTGCAAGTCTTGCAAGCGTCGTAGCGATTCGAGCAACTCAGCCACTTTTTCATGCGTGGTCTGCGGAGCACTAATAACCAAGGACAGGTTGGATGGGTAAGGCAAGATGTTGCTTGAACCGCCGTTGGCGAGCCAAGAATCTGGCACGATAGTTTGTTGGATCAGGTTCATCAGTGTGTCAAAGTCAGCCTGGGCCGCTCCACCACCGATTGGGCCGGGTGATCCCATGTTCATTGGGCTTGGTGAGCCCATCGTAGGTCCGCCACCGCTTCCCATAAGGCCGCGACCAAGACCTGGAGGCAAACCGCCACCAGCGCCAAAGTTGAGCTGCCCAAGGGCATTCGTGCCGGGTGCGATGTTCTGGCCCGCATAGTGAACAGGCAGTGCAGTGTTGCCACGCTCTGCTTGAGCCATCAAGCCACGACCTGCCGCTACCGTTTCGTAGGCATGTCGAACAGCACCCGCCATTCCACTGTTGTTGTCGTGAACAAAGTTAGGGATTGGAATTACCAAGTCCTTCACGTTGTAGACGCGTTCAATGTTTGCCTTACTGTCATCGCTTGCAGATGAGATGTAGAGCACTTCGTCACGAACTTGATAGCTCAAACCGTGACTGGTCAGCATGATGTTCAGTGCACTACGCAGTTGGATTTCCGACTGAAGGCTTAGAGAGATCGCGATTTCACTAGGTGATCCCAGTCCTTCACGCTCAATGGCGACCTCGTCGATGTGGATCGGAATACCGGTCAGATTCTGAAGCACATCAACCACTTCGCTGAGTGGACGATTCTTGAAGTCGACCAAAACTGGTGACTTGAGTCGTTCGTACACTGCTGCGTCTGCTGGCGACATGCCACGGTTCTGGTCTTCGACCAATCGAGCACGCCGTTCAGTCAGCTCAGCCCATTCTTTTTGGTCCGGGAAGGTCATGCCTTCACGATCAGGTAGCGGAATCGAAGAGCGATCAACGTCGTTGAGCACGTCGATGAATCCATCTTCCTTTGCCAGGTGGATTTCTTCCGACTCGCGTATACGGCGGCCGTTGCGAGAGTTGATGATCATCGATGCAGCAATAACAGAATCGCGATCGAGAGCGCCAACTTGCTTAGCAACTTGTTCCGCTTCGTAATACCGGCCTTCATCCATCAGATCGTTGTAGGAGTCTACTAGAGACGCGATCTGTTGTTCAGTCTTGTAGATTTGTTGTTGGTCAAGCGAACGTTGCTCAGTAACCTGTTGGTTACGCATGGTTTGTTCGATCGCCGACTTGTTCTGCGTCATGTAGATTTGGTGGGTCGCAATTTGGCGATCGACCAAAGTCAGCATTTGCTTTCGCGTCTGCCCATCAAGCTCGGCTTGAGAAACACGAGTACGCAAAGTTTGCAGCCGTTCGGCTACAACTTGTGGTTCTGCTTCTCGGTTAGCTTCCGCGGCAGAGATCTCGCCCGAGACTTCGCTCATCCACTTTTGGCGGGCGAGCAATTGTGCTTGGCTTGCCTGCTGAATTGGTGATGGACTGACACGCTCTGGGCCACTTGGTGCCGAACGCGGCTGCATGCTCGTCAGCTTGTCCTTCAGTTGAGCGCGAATGGTGATATCCATTTCACGTTCAAATCTCCAAGCCTGACGGAACAGGTCATAAGCCCCTTGGCGGTCACCACTGGTAAGCTGTTCGAGCCCACGTTGGTAGAGTTCTTCGCCGCTGGCGCCGGACAGGATTGGCGTTGCAGCGGACACTTGTCCACTTGCCGCGCTATTCGCCGTGCCGTCTTGGCCAGGCCAGTAGACGCCTTGCGTAACTTGCGGTCCCGCTGCACCGGGAAGCTGCATCGCTGGTGCAACTTGGGCCGTCGGGCCACCCGAAACACTGCTAGCCGGAACTACTGGGCTAGGTAGATTGGGTGTTTGCGTCAGAGCGGCCATCTTAGGGGCCGGCTTGATCGCATTTGATTTGAGTTTGTTAGCTGCGTCTTCGACGTGCCGCATCGTTAGACCGGCTCGTTTGAGAGTCGCTTCCACGTCCTTCAGTCTTCCCTCAACGCGAGGGTCGAGCTTCTTTTCCTGAAGGTGCATGATCTTGCGACCACGAAGTGCTTCGGTGAAGCCTTGGGCAGCCTTGTTGAGATCTTTCGCGTTGACAGCGGCGTAGTTTAGCCAGTCAAGCACGAATTGATCGTCAATAGCCTTGGATGTGTCTTGGATGGTTTGAGACGCAGCCGGAGCTTGTCCCAACGCTACATCTGGTGCCGCGGCCATGAAGACCGGGGTTAGCAATGCAGGTGCCATCCACAGAGCCTTAGGCGTACATCCACCCAAAATCCGTTTCAGCCAACGTCGCTTCTGAATTGTAAGTACCTGACTCAACGCGACTCTCCTTCTTCGCGATGGTGCGTAACCGGATGCCCGGCTGTTGGCGAAAGTGCCAGCCTAATTCGCCGTATTCCCGCACGGCCAATTCGTTCTCCTCCAGCAGCCTTGGTTCGCTGGCCTGTGTCAGGTGATCACACTCGCGTAAGGAGTGATCGCCCTTCACTTCCAGCAATTGCTTGGCAAAAGTCGTTCTTCTCGTCAGCTAACAAAACAAAAGTCAGCTGGCTGGAAACACTCGCCACCGAAGCAAGACTGCCCGATCTCGTGGTCCCATGTCGCCTTCCAAGATCTACTGCCTCGGGCACAATAGACTGCATCCCACCGGGAATACTTGAAACGCAAGATGAGCGTCAATATTTGTTTTCGGCATGTCGTGTTAAAAGATCCGGGTTATTCCGACAAGTTAAGCAAAAACAATTGTCCGGCTTGTGCCGGTTGTATTGCTAGCTTTACCACCAAAATCCCTGGTTAACTTCAGATTGGCTGGGGAAGCGGCCAGCCGATTTTCCCTGTGAGCTGCAGGTGATGGCCCGTGGCGAAGAGCTTCCCTTTGCGGCAGTTTGCTAGCAGCTATGATGCCTGAGCCGCAGGCTTTTGTGCCTGCGAACATACAACAACTCAGTAGGACAAGGTAAGACAGATGAGTGAATGGCCCGAAGCCGGCAGCACAGCCCCAGAGTTTAATCTTGCCAGTGACAGTGGCGAGAATATCAAATTGTCAGCACTGAAGGGGAACCCGGTTGTCCTGTTCTTCTACCCACGCGATGACACGCCGGGCTGTACCAAGGAAGCCTGCGCGTTCCGCGATCGCAAGCAAGAATTGCAGGATATGGGCGCGACTGTCTTGGGCGTTAGTTGTGACTCTGTCGAATCGCATGTGAAGTTTCGGGATAAGTACGAGTTGAACTTTCCTCTGCTGGCCGACGAAGATCACGCGGTCGCCGAGAATTACGGTGCGTGGCGTGAGAAGAACATGTACGGCAAGAAGTCTTTGGGAATTCAGAGAAGCACGTTTTTGATCGACGAAGACGGTAAGATTGCCAAGGTTTGGAAACGCGTCACCGTTGACGGACATGATACGCAAGTTGTCCAAGCGATCCTGGATCTGCAGAACGACACGTAGGTTTTGTAACGATCGGCCTCGAGGAAAGAAGAAGACATGTTCTGTGTTTTTGCGATCAAGAGTCACGCGAGTGTGCATGCCGCGTTGACTCTCTTCTGGATTGTTTTCGCTGCGTCTCATGCTTGTGTCTTTGCCGACGAGACGGTCGTGGATGACTCCGCAAGATGGAAAAGACACGTCGTCTACGATGGGGCTCCCTGCATGACGGCTGTTGCGGGAGAGTTTTCAGGTGACGACCAGACGGACATTATTTGTAGTGCTGGTGGCGAAACGATCCTGTTGGTTGCGCCTGATTGGAAACGCGTAACGCTCGGCAAAGACGCCCAGCATAAATTTATCCACAGCGAAGCCTACGACGTCGATGATGATGGCGACACGGACTACATCGCCGCTCGCTACAACCCGGGGTTGATTGTCTGGTTTGAGCAGCCGGATTCACCGGTGAGCCACCGCTGGGAAATGCACATGATCAGCGATCGGGTACACGGTATTCACGGGTTGCTCAAAGGCGATGTTGACGGTGATGGAAAAACGGATTTGCTTGCCACCAGTGCGCAGCCCAAGCCGCCCTACCCCGAGTCGCTTGTCTGGCTCAGGCCGAAACAACCACTCGACGTTGAAGACACTGTGTGGGAATGCAATGTAATGGCTGACCGCGATGCGCCTGGCCTGACGCACTATCTTGGATTCGGTGATGTTAACGGTGATGGCCGACCCGATGTAGCCACGGGTGCTAAAGGTGGGCCTACAGACGCCAGCGGAAAAGGTGAGTGGTTTGCCTGGTGGGAAGCACCCAAGGTTCCAACCGAAACCTGGACAAAGCGGCTAATCTCCGACAAACAGCCCGGCGCAACCAATATTCATCCTGTGGATGTGAACAATGATGGGATCGTAGATTTCATCGCTTCCCGCGGCCACGGGCGCGGCGTTGTCTGGTTTGAGGGGCCAAGCTGGAAAGAGCATCCCATTCATGCGTCCATTCAAGAGCCCCACTGCTTGGTGGCAGTCGACATGGACAACGACGGCGATATCGATGCAGCGACTTGTGCGTTTGGCGATAAACTGGCCGCCTGGTTTGAGAATGATGGCCACGGAACGTTCACGACGCACATTGTTGGTCGTGACCAAGAGGCCTACGATATTCGCGCCGTCGATCTAAATGGTGACAAACATCTCGACTTACTCGTTGCCGGCCGCGCCAGTAACAATGTTGTTTGGTATGAAAATCCTGGCAAGTAAGCACTCAAGCTGTTTGCCTCTTGCAATCTACAAACACTCAATCGATCAACTAGGAAAAATTGTCAGTGCGAATACTGTTAACCAATGATGATGGCGTCTACGCGCCGGGAATTGCAGCGCTGCGGGAGCCGCTTCGTAAGCTCGGGACGGTGAGTCTTATTGCGCCCGCGACGGAGCAAAGCGGCGTTGGCCACTCGATCACCTTTCTTGAACCGCTGGTTTGCAAGGAGATTTTTCAAGGCGATGATCTGTATGGCATCGCCGTTGAAGGCAGCCCAGCGGATTGTGTTAAGCTTGGTGTTTCAGAGCTGCTCGATGAACCGGTAGACGCAGTTGTCAGCGGGATCAACGGTGGGCTGAATGCAGGAATCAATGTCCTCTATTCTGGCACCGTCGCGGCTAGCATCGAAGGTGCGTTTTTTCGCCTCAATAGCTTTGCCGTTTCGCTCGAGTACGATCCGCACGCCGACTTTGAGACTGCTGGCGCGATTGCAGTTGAGTTGATTGAGCAGATTTTGGCTCAGAAGTCGCCTGAACCTCAATTGTTCAACATCAACATTCCGACTGCCGCAACCGAGAAACTGCGGCGTGGAGAGTTGGTAGAAGTGCACACGGTGCCAATGGGCGTTGAACGCTACGGCGAGCACTACATTCGCCGGCAAGATCCGAAAGGCCGGGATTACTATTGGGCAACCAATGATCCACCGCCAAAGCGAACCGAGCATCCAACGGACCTAACGATGCTGTCCGACGGGCACGTTACGGTGACTCCGCTTAAGTTCGATCTGACAGCTGCAGACTCGCTTGAGCAGATGCAGGACTGGAAACTGAGTGTTTCATCGAAGTAGTTGTACGGGCTGCGAGATCATCAGCCAGCGAGCGCAGGCCCCGGAGACTGAGCCAAAGCAGTGCATTGCAGACATCCGTTCCCAAGCCGGTTGCTTGGGAACGAGTGATCTTCTTGAGGCGGCACTGGATTGCCCTACTGGCTTTACTCGGCTTTCACTTCCACCGAGCTACTCATTCCCAATTCAGATACCATCATGGCTGCAAGCTGTGGGCCGCTGATGTCTGGCTTGACGAATGAGGTCTTAAGCGTGACCGCAAAGCCTCCTTCGACGGCTGTCTTAGCCACGGCAAGGTTGGCATAGAAGTCCGTGGCAACGATTGTCTTCATGCTCTGTTCGTCCGTCTCGTCCAGACTTCTTTGACCCGCTTCGATGAGGAAACGTACATCGTTGACAATACTATCCGCCTTGGCTTCTTCATCACAGGCAAGTTCAATCTTCACGCCAACGCGCGACCCATCGGCCGACACGTCTGCCCCAACCGCGACGGTCTCGATCGCGTTTTGGATGCGGTGATAGGCTTCATTCCCAAGCCGTTCGTCACCAGTGATAGTTTCGTCGAGCTCTAGCGGTCCTGTTTGGTCAATGTGCTGGTTCGATGCAACCAACGCGATAATTCCACCGTCTACGCGGCGGAACGCGTCAGCCCAGCCCGAAGCATTTTCTGTTGCGCGGTGAGCAACTGTGGCGTCCAGTGTCGATTCTGGTCCGGATGAATCTTTCGAAATTCGCCGGGGCATAAGTCCGCCGAAGCAGAGCGTTCGGTCGCCTTTCAGGGCCATGGGGATTGGCGCTGGTGCAAGTGCGAGCAGCTTGGGGATTTCGTATTTTTGATAGCTGCCATCCGATATATCTTTGATCCCGGGGATGTACTGGGTTACCCACGCCTTGAGGTCCAGTGGGCCATTCAGCCGAACTTGCATCGAATCGGCACCAAGTCCGATACTGTGCTTGTTCTCGGCGTCTGGGTGATAGCCAAGAATCAACTGGCAGGAGCCCACTAGCAGTTCGATACGGCTCGCGTCAAAAGTTGGAATTTCTTCACTTCCGAACGCGTTTTGAAAACCAAGCTGTACAAGGCTGTTTAGGTGGCCTACTGCTGGCGAAGTGTCATAAACATCGAGCAGGTCGTTGAACCGAACTTTGACCATGCCATCGTTGTTTTCCGGTAACAAGTTCGGATCGGATCTTTCCCGCTGGAACATGCCAAGCGTTGGATCTGCTGGACTACGCGTATTCTTGCCACGACTGGCGATGCGAGTGACTGGGTCGTCTGGACCATCGGCCACACTGCGTGCAACGTATCCCAGGCAGCCAAATGCAACGACTGCTGCGGCGACCGCGTACTTTGCCCAGCTGGGCTCACTTTTCGAGTTGGTGTTCTTCAAGTTTCGTAACATTTTGATCCTCCTGATCAGGAACCCTGAGAATACCGGATTCATTCCGGCATCGTGTAAAAACGTGTGTTTGTCTCGCTGTAGAGCAAGGGTGGACAAGCCTTGTACGTAACGCTGTAGGCCAACGCATTCGGCTGCCATGTTGTCTGCGGCGATCTCTTGTAAGAACGCGAAACGCCGCGTCAGTAGTCGAACGATTGGATTGTAAAAGTGGAGTGTTTCGACGATGCATGCGGCGAGCCGCCAAGCTGAATCTTGCTGGGGCACGTGCGCCATCCGGTGTGCAATAACACACTCAAGCTGCGATTGCGTCCAAGTTCTCCACTGAGGTGGTAGAACGATCGCAGGCCTGAAAATGCCCACGACTGCAGCGTCGGTAACATCACTGGATTCACGGCAGGCCACGTGCTTCTGTCCAAACTTGCCCTTCAGCTGGTCAAGTGCGAATGGGAATGCAGCGGCAGCAATTGGTTGGCTATTGCGAAGGATTCCCCGCGAGTACCGCCAAGCAGCTACAAACCGGAGGAGACCAATCCCGCATAGAACACTGACAAGAATCAGCATCGGCTGAACGCTGCGCTGCGGCGGTTTCATTCTTGCTTTTTGCAAGGCGGATTCTACGCGAGAAAACGCGGAATTAAGGTTGATTGCTGTGAGCCCGCCTGGAGATGTGACAACCGAGCGTGTGTTGGGGCCGATCACGTTAAACGGTTTTTTCGTGGCCTCCACTAACTGGTTTTCACTTACTCTCGCAAACGACCACTTGGGTGTCGGAAAGACGGCTGAAAGCGTAAGGATTGCGATGACTGCGATAATGCTACAAGTCGTCCAGCGGGCAAGCGACGATGATGGCCGCATGAGCGCGAGACCTGCGATTCCCAGCAGCGCCAGAATTGAAACTTGAATACCGAGTGAAAACAGAGTTTGAAGTGATTCTTCCATTACTCTTGCTCCTCGTTGAGGATTGATTGCAAGAACTTGCGTTCTTCGGGCGTGAGACGTTTTCGCCTACCAAAAAGGTGCACAAGCATTTGCTCACGCGATCCTTGGAATACACGTTGGAGCAAGTCGCCGACGAAACCTGTTGATACTTCATCGAAGGAGCGGCACGGGGCATATTGATAGGGCCGCTGGTCGTTGACCGCTTTCAAATAGCCTTTATCGACTAGGATTCGGACTAAATTGGCGACAGTCGGGTAGGCGCGATCGATGCCGGTTTCGGCCAGCTGGTCACGGGCTTCGCTAGCAGTCAGCTCGCCGTATTCCCAGTAGACATGCATGACCTCCAGCTCGCGCTCGGTCATTTCCTTTGCGGGGCGGACCATCCTTGTTCCTTTTTGGTTAACCAAATTTGCATAACCAAATGTATCGGTTATGCCGGTCTTACTGCAACATCGATTTTGAGGATTTCTCAGCGGCCCCGGTATCGCCCGACTGCTGCAACATTGCCGGCGACGCAATAGTTGGACCGACGGAGCGATCCACTACATTGGGTGCGATGGGAGTCTAGACGGTAGAGCAGGCTCGCAAACCTCTAGTGTGTGTTAATACGCGCACCGGTGATTGTCGTAATCAGGCGGTTCGCTTGCATCGGGGCCCCAGGTCCGCTCTAATCCCTGTCGGGGGGGCCGTGCAGCACAGTCCCCGATGCCCCGTTCAGCTTTCGAGCCACTTAAAAAGAACATTAGTCAACATGAAGCGTCCAACACAATTTGCACTGACGGTTCTATTTTCAATCGCACTGTTCAGCTGTGGTTGCACCAAGAGCGACGTCGGCGAGTCAGTAACGCCCACGCCTGCTCCGGAGGGGGCTATTGACCCTGACGGAGAATTTGAGGCAATGCTGGTTGAGATCGATGCCATCGCCGGCAAGAGGATGACGCACGGACTCACGGGTGCCAGCGTTTCTGCCACCTACAAGTTGAGCGGAGCCGCCGACGGTGTCATTCCAATCGTGGATGCATACGCGGCAAATGCTGGTTTCAAGGCGGCGCCCGCGGATGCACTCGAGAACGCGTCGCAAGCAATGCCCGCCGGCGCAGAGATCAAGGATAGCAGGATTTACAGCCACGCTAATGGTGACATGCTAACGATGATGCAAATGGAAATGTCTATGCTTGGCACTTCTTCCGAGATGCTGAGCATTAAACTGATTTCGCCATCACGTGTTAAGCAGCCCTAGCCCCGTTGGCAAGCAATCAGGTGGGTGTTTGTTCGTAAGTACGCACATCAGCACCTTGGGAAGGCCCCGAGGCGTCTTGTTGCCGCTGCTGCACCGCGATGTTAAAGAGGCGTTGTCCATGTTCGGTGGGGTAGTCGCCGGTCACGCAGGCTTGGCACAGGTCGGACTTTGGTAAGTTGATCGCGCGAGCGATACTCTCGACCGGCAGATAACGCAGCGAGTCGCATCCGAGCGTGGCAGCCATGCGCCGCTGGCTTTCTTCTGTTAGCACGCCGTTTTCCAAGAATTTCGGCGCGAACAATTCGTCAATCGTTGACATGTCGATTCCGTAGAAACACGGTGCGACAATCGGCGGGCAGGCAACGCGGACATGGATTTCTTTCGCGCCACCGAGCAAACGGATCCGATCCAGTAAAACTTTCATGGTTGTGGAACGGACGATTGAGTCTTCAACGAGGAAGACGCGTTTTCCTTCGAGCACTTCTCGCAGCGGAGTGTATTTGCTAGACGCTTTCGCCTCGCGAGCCTTGCCAGACTCAATGAACGTGCGGCCACTGTAGCGATTTCGAATCAGGCCTTCACGACTGGGAATGCCAAGCTCGAAGGCCATGGAATCGGCGGCCGCTTTACTGGTGTCAGGAACGGGGACGACGATCGTGTCATTATCCAGCGGAACGCTGCCGTCGGCGGTTTCCATTCGGGCGAGTTCTTCACCCAGGGCAGTCCGCGATAGGTAGACGCTTCTTTCGTCGAGCGTACTTGCCACGTTGGCAAAGTAAACCCACTCAAAGAAACAGTGGGCTCGGCGCTCAGACGGGGCGAATTGCTTGATTTCCATTCCATCCGGACGCACAACGATCAAATGGCCCGGCGCGAGCGAATGAATGTTCTCTGGCTTGAATCCCAAGTTCAGTAGAGCGACGCTTTCACTGGCCGCACCAAACAGAGAGTCTTCCATGGCGTAGCAAAGCGGTTTGATACCCAGCGGATCACGCCCAAGCAGCATCTCACCTTTGGCGTTGAGAAAAGCGAGGCTGTAAGCGCCATCAAATTGGTTGACGACTTCGGCAAAAATGTCCGCAACGTCTGTTCCGGGAGTCGCGCTAGAAAGTGCGCGCCCGAGTTCATGCATGATGATTTCGGTGTCGGTATCTCTGGCGAGGTGGTGTTCCCCCTCGCGAAGCAGTTTGGCTCGCAGCTGTGCGTAGTTGGCGAGTTGCCCGTTGAAGCCAAAGCTGAACCATTTGTGTTTATGGATATGCTGGCGTTCAAACGGTTGGGCGTAGTTGCGGTCATCCTTGCCACAGGTAGCGTAGCGAACGTGGCCGATTGCGGCGCGACCGGCGTATTCGTTCATCAGCGCATCGTATTTTCCACGATGCGACATCCGAAACACTTCCGCAACGGTGCCGATATCCTTGAGCGTATCAAGCAGATTCGGACGATCGGGAGAATAAGTCGTCATTCCGGCGGCAAGTTGGCCACGGTTCTGAATGTCCTGCAACATTCTCGGCAACAAACGCGACACCTCGAGAGGGCCTTCGTGCGTGCACAGTGGGCTTTCCTGGCTACCTGCGAGATGATAGATCGCCGCAACGCCGCACTCGTGATTCAGTTCGCTCATATTCGGCGAAGACTCCTACTTGGACCGCAGTCACGTTGGAATCGAATGAGAAGTCCCACAAGACAAGTAAATCTACGACTCGCAGGAAGATGTTCACACAGTCTAGCTGGGCAATCTCTCAGAGCAAACGGGCGATGCCCCAAGCCTGGCTCATTTTGCCCGATTGCTTTCCAAAGCATGTCACCAACCCGCAATTTGTGGCACCAGCGATTGCAACGTCTCCGCTCATACTGGCATAAATGGTCGTCAGGTAGATAATGACTGTCGCGTTGAAGTTGGCCACCGCTCGGCCGCACCCGGTGAGATAATGGAATTCAGCTGGGGCGATCCGAAGTATGCAAAAAAGGAGAATCCACGTTTCATGACAAGTGAAACCACGACGGATCGAAATCCCCTGTGTGAGGCTGATACCCTTGTCATCAAAGTGGGTTCAAGAGTGCTCACGAATGCCAACGGGCTGCTAGATATCGAGCAAATTGCCAACCTTTCCAGGCAAATGGCAGGGCTATTGCGCCGCGGGAAGCGGGTCGTACTGGTCAGTAGCGGAGCTGTGGCTGCAGGAGTCAGCAAGCTTGGATTGCCGGCCCGCCCCGATTCGCTGGCTATGTTGCAGGCCGTTGCCGCCGTCGGGCAAGCCCAGCTGATTCAGTTCTACGAGAGTTTTCTCGATTCGTACAACTTGCATGCCGGGCAAATTCTGCTGACCGCAGAAGACCTCGATGATCGCACTCGCTACCTGCACGTTCGTAACACGCTTACAGCGCTGCTGGATTTAGGTGTTGTGCCGATCGTCAACGAGAATGATAGCGTTGCGGTCGAGGAGCTCCAGACAACGTTTGGCGATAACGATCGGCTCGCCGCCACGGTCGCTGGCGTTCTCGGTCAGACCGCTCTGATTATTCTAAGCGACGTCGAAGGAGTTTTCGATCAGGATCCGCAGAACGCTGACGCGAAAATAGTTCACCACATCGATGCCTTCGACGGTGGTGTCTTTGACATGGCCGTCAATCGAAAAACGGGAGTCGGAAAAGGCGGCATGGGGAGCAAGCTCCGTGCGGCGCAGCTTGTCACGCGCGGCGGCTCTCCCGTCGTCATCGCTGGCGGACGTGTCGATGCGGTACTAGTGAAGTTGCTGGATGGTGAGCCGGTAGGAACCTATTTTTCGCCAAGCTCACGAGGGTTACCGCCACGAAAGCGTTGGATCGAAACGGCACAGGTCGCCGGCCGCCTAGTGGTAGACGACGGTGCGCGAGAAGCGCTCTTGCAGGACGGCGCTAGTCTTCTGGCGATTGGAATCGCGATGGTTGACGGTGATTTCGGAACCGGTGAGATCGTTGAAATTTGCGATGCATCAGAATGCGTAGTAGGTCGTGGCGTCGTCAACTACGGGTCATACGACCTGAGGAAGATTCTTGGCTTGAAGTCCGACGCGATCGCTGCTGCACTCGGCCGCTGTCCATACAGCGAAGTCGTCCACCGCGACCTGCTGACGATCCGTGCCGATTGACGATCCGCGCCGAAAGACGACCAGTGCCGATTGGCAAGTGCGTTCTTCGGCCGAAGTGGTAGTTCACAATCCGGCTTGTAGGTCTCTCAGGCGCAGTTCAACCAGCAACTGATTCAATTCGCCCTTCACTGCCGAGTGTTCCCGCAAGTGGGATTGCTCGTGAGCGGTTTGAAGTTCGGCATGCAAATCGTTGTAGTTGCGGTTGTGGAAATCGAGGCTGCAGTCTTCCAGTAGCCCTTTCTCGGTCCCAGTTCGCTTCTGTTGGATCAGTTCCGTGACAAACGACATTTTCCGGTCCGCAGCAAGAACTTGCAAATTTGCCTCAATACGCCCGGTCTGCATCAAGTAAATGCCCGTCAGCAAAACGCGATAAACGTACAGTAGCGGCTTCAATCGATACGCCCCAGGGAGCTCGGCGCTCGCGGTGCCCAGGAATTTCTTCCACTGAGACGCGGCAAACCCAAGGTAATGATGGGCATGATGCCGCGTAACGCATCCGGTCGCAAGCTCCTTTAATCGCTCGTGATCCGCCGTCGTGTGAACCACTAGCGGTGAAAGAACTTGTTCCAAGACATATCCGTTGGGGCGCAGCATGAGCCGGATGAACTTTTCGGCGTCATGCGTTACTAGGTCGATTTCAAGCCCATCGTAAACGCCCTCTTTTTCGATCGTTCGGTCACCTTCGTCCAATCCGACGAAATTCTCGACCGGTAAAACATGCACGCCTCGCAAATCAAAATCTGAATCAGCTGACTCAAAACCGTACAGATGCGCTCCGCTGATCGTCGCAAAAACCAATTGATGCGGATGCTCTCGCACATGTGGGAGCAACAACTCATTATCAATCATCACGGACTTCACTCCTTTCCAATGTTCGGTTCGTTGGCTGCTACGGCAGAGTGTCTTGGGTTGCCAGCTGCCGGGCATGCAGGAGAAAGGCGTTGGCGCGCTGGTAGTCTGGTCGATCGGGCAGGCGAGTTGTTGACAGTGCGGATTCGAACTGAGTCTGCAATTTCAGTCGCCAGGCATCAGTTTGGCTAAACGGCACTTCACCGCGTTTGATCGCGAGTAATCGTTCGCGGTCTTCGCCAGCATCGACGGATATTGTGCCACTCTCTAGTACATGGATTCCAGACTTTAGTAGACGTATCAGATGCATAACATGTTTCCATTTTACGCGCCCGTGGTTGCGCAAGTCTGCTTGCATCTTCTTGAACTGCGAAGCCACGTATCCAGAGTACGTTTGAAACACGAGCTTGGATAAAAACGCGGAACGCATATCAAGCAGCTCTTGTCCCAGCGGGGTAAGCGTTTCGATGATGGGCGAGTACAAGCATTCGAGCACGTTTGGGTTTGCCTTCAGGGCCAGCACAATAAATTTCTGTAGCTCCCAGTAGCACTCTTGCGTTTCATCGTTCTCAATTTGCTCGGGCACGCCGTAGAGCGACCAATGTAGCTGTGCCGAAGGAAGGTACACGCCCCGGCGGTCGGTGTCAGAATGGTCATCTTCCAGACCGTATGCCCGCGATCCGATTACGCATCGAAAGATCACCCGCTCGTACAGTCCAGCACTCATCAGGGCTGCATCCTGATCGCGGATCGACTCGTTCTTATAGTCGGACAACCGTATGAGCTGCGGATGGTGCAAAGCGGCTTCGAAGCCATCGAGGAATTTCACGCGATAGGCGTGCTGCTGATCAAGTGGCGACCGAACGATTACGCCTACCGCACCGGCCGGATGTGCGATGCGATCTCCCTTGCTCATCACGTCCTTGTGCGTGACGACCTGAGTTCCAACCGAGTAGATTAGCATCTCTGCATATTCACCTTTGCTTGCGTCGCTCTGCTTTGGCGACTTGCATCTAACAGTTTCCGTTGGCTGTTAAGACCGCCGCTGAAGCACGCGGGTTCACGGTGCGCTCTGCAGAGGGGAAATTGTCAATTTGTGCCAAGAGCCAATAGAACCAAAATGCAGCTGCCGTCATCAATCACGTTAATGCCAGATTGACGTGCCAGAGCAGATGCTTCTTCGTGTTCAGCTCCGGGTTGCATCCAAATGTGCTCAACGCCCAGGTTCACGGCCTCTTCAATGATGACTTTCGTCACTTCCGGGGGCGTAACAATCGATAGCGCCACGGGAACGCTCGGAATGGCTGCCAAGTTTGGATAGGCGATACTTTCGCCAATCGTGTCAGCAGAGGGATTGATTGGGTAGACGACTCGCCCGGAGTTTACGAGTGCCGCAAAAACCTTGCTTCCGTACTTGGCCTGATTGCGTGACGCGCCAGCAACGGCAAACGAGCTCGCACTCAGGAACTTCGCAGCACTATCCATCCTAAAATCCTCTTGCGGGAACGACTATTCTTAGTTGCCCGAATCGTCAGCATCACTTGCTGGTGATTCTTCGATGAGTTCGGCTGTTTCTTCTTCGGTGTCTTCTTTGTCGGGCTTGCCGT
Organism: Pirellulaceae bacterium; assembly: GCA_045105035.1. Lineage (GTDB taxonomy): Bacteria > Planctomycetota > Planctomycetia > Pirellulales > Pirellulaceae > Aureliella. The sequence goes on from JBGCCZ010000075.1 coordinate 48,347, forward strand.
TTTTCGCTTTCAGTTGTTTGCCAATAAAGTCCGCAAGGCCTTCGCCGCGAAGACTGCGTTCTGTCGCGATGATCTTGCCTGAGTCGCCGTCGACAAGCAGAACAAATGGAATTCCGGAAACGTCATGCATCCGTCCGATTGCGTTGTCCCAGCCTTTGCCTTCGAAAATCTGCGGCCACGGCAGTTCTTTGTCTTCTAAGAACTCTTTTACTGCGTCTTCTTTACCTTCGCTGTCAAAGCTCACGCCCAGGATTTCATAGCCGTCCTGATGCCACTGGGCATAGGCCTCTTTCATGTTTGGGATCTCGCGGATACACGGCCCGCACCACGTTGCCCAGCAGTCGAGCATGACAATGCTTCCGGCGAAGTCTTTCGGAAAGTTAACTTCTTCGCCTGACAAAGTTGTCGCGGTAAACTCGAGAGCTGGCTTGCCAACACTCAAGTCCGGCGGAAGTGGGGCTCGCTCAAGTTCTTCCTCTGCTTTTTCAAGCGATAACTTGCCGTCGTCAAGTTTGAAGACGTACGTCGTTCCCGTAAAGTTGAACGGCTTGTCGACACGTGCACGTTCAAGCTGCGAACTGATTTGGCCATTGCCATCTCGGTCGATCGCATAAGAAGATTGTTTGGTTGGAAAGCCTGCCTCGAAAACCGAGAATTCTTTGCCATCCAGCTGGAACGTGTATTCCAACCCAAAGTCGGCATAGAAAAAGATTCTGCCCTTCAGGTGTGCGCGTCGCTCATCTTCGGGGTCAAACATATAGAGTCCGATGGCCCCGGCGCGGTCTTCATCCAGAGCAATTCTTGCATTGCCTGAAAACTGGTTGAAGTCGCCAACTTTCTTTGATGCCCAAGTTGCTTCAGGGTCGTTTGTCAAATCACCGTCGCCGTCGGTGTCGACGAACAATTTGTGACCGCCTTCTCTTTCGTCAAGAATGAAAGGCCAGCTGTTACCTGCGTACTTAAGTGTGCCGTACTTAGGAGCTTCAAGCCCCTCTGGTGCTACTTTGACGACTGAATCATCATCGTTCATTTGAACGCTATTAGGGCGGTAACCCATCTTTTTCGACACGCCTTCAGCCATGAATTTCGAGAGAACTTCATCACCATTTGCTGCAACTGGGATTGCCGCAGTCGCCAATGCGAGGGCAACTAGTTTGCCGGGTATCTTGATCATCTCTTCTCCTGGTCAGTTCGATAAACAAAAAAATGGTGAATGGCCCGTGCGTAGGCCGCTATGCTTCGGCGGATGACGCGTCGAGCGCGTTTTCCAAGCCTTCGCGGTAGCTCGGGAACAGAAAACTGTAATCAATTTCCGAAACAATTCGGCTGGGGTCAATGCACTTGCTGGTTGCTCGTCTTGCTTTGGGGGAATCAGCCGATGGCTGGCAAAACGTGGGCTGGGAAGTGCGGCACAGTTTTGCCAGGTGCATGTAGAAATCGCGGCGGAGCACTGGCTGGCCATCCGAGAGCAAATAGAGATCGGACCGCATTTTCGTCTCTATGACTTGCAGCGTGACACGAGCAATGTCATCTACGTGGACGAGATTTAGATAGCCTTCGAGCGGGACCGAAAGCGGTTCTCCAGCCCGTAACTTGGCCGCCAATGGCACGCGATCAGGGCCATAGATACCGGCAAGTCGGATGATGGTAGCCCGTCCTGCTAGCGTTGATGTAAGGTGTTGTTCGGCGGCTAGGGCGATTTTTGGACCGAGTCGCGTTGGAGTAGCCGGCGAGTCCTCATTGAGCTTCTCACCACTGCACTCTCCGAAAACTCCTGTCGTGCTCAGATAGACGATTCGCGGTTGACTGTCCCCAACCGCCGCTGAGAGATTCTCTAGGCCCCTGACATGAGTAAGCTCGCCCAGGTCGGCTTCTTCGCGATGCGGGATCGCTACCAGAATGGCATCAAATTCCGGTAGTCCGGCGAGCGATTCGGGCGAGTGCCATGATCCTACAATCGGTCGACAGCCCTCGCTTTCAAGCTCTGAAATACGTTCGTCGCTGCGAGTCAGTGCGAATACCTCGTAGCCGCTTGCACGAGCCAATTTCGCAACTCGCTTTCCAACATAGCCGCAGCCAACGATTAATAGTCGCGGCGGTTGTTCGATGTTTGCCTTGTTCATTCAGCGCCCTCCGTAGTTGACTCGGAAGCCGGAGAGTCGATTAATGTTTGTAGCTTTTCGACAGCTAGCTCCAATTGAGGGTCGCCAGCAAAAAGCGGCATGGGTGGTGCCAGCGGATCTTCAACTTCGCGAGGGTCATTCCGCCTTCGCCACCTAAGGTTTAGGCGGAGGAGTTCAAGGTCGCTCATCTCCCGCGTAAGCTCGGTTTCTGGGGTGATGCCCCATTCATCGTCAGCGTTCATTTCTTCGGTTCGGTGGATGTTCTTACCACTTGGTCGATAGAATTTGGCGGTTGTAAACTTGAGCGCCGTTTTGTCACTATCGAGCGAGAAGACCTGCTGCACTGTTCCTTTGCCGTAGCTTCGCGAGCCGGCTATCAGGGCACGGCCCGCGTCTTGTAGGCAGCCCGCCATAATTTCGCTGGCGCTGGCTGAGTCACCGTTGACCAAGACGACGATTGGGATTTCCTTATCCAGGAATACTCCTCGTGTTGCATCTGCTTGATCGAATGCTTGGGCGGTTCGTCCCTTGGTGCTAACAATTGCCCCTTCGTCGATCAGCATGTCACACATCGCTACAGCTGCTTCCAGGATTCCACCAGGGTTGTACCGCAGGTCGATGATGATCCCGTCTGCTTTGCCCTTCACTTTTTCAATTGCAGACTTAAATTCTCTGACTGTCTTTTCGCCAAACAACGTGATGCGAATGTAGGCAATGCGAGAATCTTCCTCCATAATGAATTCGGGCATCGAATCGTTACGAATTCGGTCTCCGTAGATCGAATCGACTTTAATGTCAGCTCGCTCGATACTAACATCGAGGAGATCTGTTTCCCCGATTCTTTTGACTGTAAGCGTAACTGGCGTTCCAACCGGGCCACGCATCAGTTTGGTTGCGTCGGTGGTGTTCATGCCCTCGGTTTCTTTCGAGTCGATGGCTACGATAACGTCTGCCGGGCTCATGCCTGCCTTGTAGGCGGGCGATCCTGGAATCGGTGTCACAACGGTCAGTTGCTCGACATTCGGCGGGCCTTCGATCAAGATGCCGACGCCGCCGAATTCCTGCTCGATGACGGACTGGAATTCGTCATAGCGTGATGGCGTGATAAAATCTGAGAATTGATCCAGCTCCGATACAATTCCTTGCATAGCCGCAAGATAAAGATCATTTGGGTCTACTTCATCTACATAGTTTTGTTCAATAAGCTGTATGTTGTAGCCAATCTTGCCACCGTACCTCAATCGCTGTGCTTGGGCATGGCAAAACAAGCAAACAACAACTACTACGACTAAGATCTGAATATTCTTCAGTGGCACAGCAGCGATACTCCACGGGTGCATACACGAAAACGCTTTTTACTACGCAAAGTATAGGTCCGCGCGTCCATGGTGGCGATTACAGGGCATCGCGTTTAAAGCCCGGTGGTATACGACTCAATATTTTTGTTTTTCTTCGATATCAACTGCTCCGACGCGCTAGGCAGCACGCGGCAGTGAACCAGACAGGAGCCGAAACGTGGGACTTTTTGATGGAACGCCTCTGGAAAGGCCCGTGCTGTGCGAAGTCTGTGGGAAATTGGAAGCAGAATGCAACTGCCCACCAGCGCAGGAAGCAGACACGCCTCCGGAAAAGCAGCGTTTGAAAATCCGAGTGGATAAACGAAAAAGAGGAAAGCTGGTTACCGTGATTAGCGGGTTTAAGTGCCGTCAGGAGCAAATGCAAGCGACGCTGACCAAGCTAAAGGACGACCTGGGGACGGGCGGCACGATCCAAGAAAACACGCTTGAGTTGCAAGGAGACCAGACCAAGCGCTGTGGCGCGACTTGTGAAAAACTGGGTTACCGTTTGCAGAAAAGCTAGCGGGCGAGTGGTGGTTTCTAGGCCGGGGTAATGCCGGTTTGCGATTTGATTTCCCCACGCCTAAGTGCATCATAGAAAGCGTCACGTGGTCGAATGCTGTGTGCGTTGCTAAACGGAAAGCCATCTGCGGGGATTGAGGTGCAGTCGAGAAACTCAGCCAGCTTGCCAAAGCCGGCGTCACCGAGAGTTTCTAGTTCAACTGATAGAAAATCCGATGGGCGTACACCAAAATATTCCTGCAGTTCGGTTTGGTATTGTTGGTACGCAGCGGTGTACTTTGTCGGCTGAAAAACACTTGAGCCGAATGTCATCTCGCGGAATGAGAGCATGACCTGCATGAACTCCCTTTCGTCTTTACTTGCTCCGCTTCTCTGTTTGAGCAATTGCAGACCGACGAACTGACGCTCAACCGACTGAAGCCACCTGGAATTGTCCGTGTCTCTGCGGACGTTGATGAACAGGCTACCTGGGTATGCTTTGTCCAGGCGGCTGACAATGTCCATGCAGCAAACAGGATAGTCCGCTAGCCCATCACATTGATCAAGAATGTCTAGTTTGTCACAGCCCGAAGCAAGTTGTTGATGCATCCGAATCAATCGCTGCGGATTGTTGTGTTCCGCGCCCGGTTCGCCGTAGATGCGCCCAAGGTGAGCTGTCTTGACTCCCAGTATTCCGAGCGCGTCCGACATTGTCACTGTAGCGCACCTGGGCAAGGCAACGACGAAGACTTTGTTGAAGGATCGCATGGAAGGGACCAAGTCGGAAAAAAATTTGTATGGGATTGAAAGCCAATTGGAACGATCGCCAGGGATTACAGCAAGTGCCGGGCTTTGATCTCCAAATACTCGTTTACGAGGGAAGCGGTCATTTTCTCTGGGAATAGGTCAAGCGTAAGAGCACCACGCGCCTGGACGTTCTTGAGAACTTGGTCACGCCATAGTAACAATTGGCTAGCTGCCGCACTCCGGTAAAGGATGTCCGGATCTGAAGCGGGGTGGTCAGCGGCGTCAAAGATCGAATGATCTCGCAGCAGGACGAGCAAAGGAAGGTGAGCGCCAACCAAATTCTGCAGATAGTTTTCAATCTGTGCGGCGTTGACTTGGTCGATCACATTCGAGACTAGAACAACCAGTGAACGTCGGCGGCAGTGTTCAGACAGGTACAAGAACGCTTCATCGAATCGCGACTGCACGAGCTCGGGAAACTGGTTGAAGCCGGCGTGCAGCAAGCGGTTCATTTGGCGTTTTCCGCTAGCTGGCGGAACGTACGTATGAATACGGTCTGAGAACGCGAGCATCCCGACCGAATCGCCTTGGTTGAGTGCAACGTAGCTGAGCATGAGCGTCGCGTTGAGTGCATGGTCAAGCATGCTCAGGTTTTCATGCGTGTTCGTCATCATTCGCCCGCAGTCAAGCAGGAAAATGACACGTTGGCTCTGGTCAGTTTGAAACTGCCGAACGGTCACTTTTTGCCGCCGCGCGGTGGCACGCCAGTCGATGTGGCGGTAGTTGTCGTCTTGCTGGTACTCTCTCAATCGTTCAAAATCATTGTCCTGTCCGGCCCGCCGGGTCCGCCGGACGCCGATTTGGCTAAGCCGATTTGTTCTGGCGAGCATTGCGTAGTCGCCGATCTGCTTGATATCTGGGTAGACGTGTAGCGGCATTGTGCACTCCACCCTAATCTCGCGTTTCCATAGAAAGCACGCGCTGTAGCAGGTGACGTAGACGTATTCCATTTGGAATTGCCCACGCCGTGTCGCTACCAAGTTCTGCTTTACTGTCGCCGACTTCTTGGCCGGAATCTTTACGGTATGGTTGGGGGGATCGACCGAGATGCCCTCGGGCGAATCTTCTGAAATGCGAAAGAGCAGCTTTGCCCAGCTTCGGTTTTCGATTGTGACCTCGGTCGGATGGCTGGCCGCAATCGAGGCAACCTTCGCCATCTTCCGTCGCGCACTGAGGGAATGCCTGGTGGGAAGTGTCAGTAGGTCAATCAATGCCACAGCAGAGATCGCAACAGCTGGCACCGCGAATAAGGCTATGGTCAGAGCCGTTAGCCCCCAAAGTTGGAGCGGGATGGCGGCAATCGCTAGCACCGGAATGGCAGCAGCTAGGACCAGAGTCGGGTAGGTTCGCGCAAAATACACCAGCACGACAAGGACAAGGAGGACGAACCCAAACAGTGTCCAAGGCGTGACGTGGAGAGTCTCAAGCAGAAACTCCGCTATGTTGAATGATTCAGTTTCCAATGAAGCCTCCTATGAGTGCTCGAAACAGCCGGCCGGGTGTCACGGACTGTTAGCTTTCAGCGTTGGAGGCGGTTACTTGTGGAGATGCGCCACGTGGTACTTCAATGCTCCGAAGCAACTGTTTGAGTTCATCGTCAACATTCAATCCTTCGACTTCAGCTTCTGCTGAGAGAATGACGCGATGCCGCAAAGCTGGCAAGCAAATATCGACGACATCATCTGGAGTCGCGTAGTCTCGCCCACGCAGTGCGGCAAGTGTCCGGGCGCCTTGCATCAGAGCAAGGCCAGCTCGGGGCGACGCGCCCAGATGGAAGCTTGGCCAATCGCGAGTCTGCCGAACGATACGGTTAATGTATGTTACCAGGGATGGTTCAACTCGCACTTTGGCGTTGTTGGCCACAATCTGCATGATCTCCTCTGGGCTGGTGACAGTCTTTAGCTCGTCCACCAAGCGTTTGTTGAGGTCGATCTGTTGGCTGTGAAGCGAAAGGATTTGCTCTTCCTCAATTTCACTCGGATAGCCAACGATCACTTTGAACATAAACCTATCGAGTTGTGCTTCCGGCAGATTGTAGGTGCCTTCACTTTCAATTGGGTTCTGCGTTGCCATCACAAGAAACGGTCGCTCAAGTGGATGACTGGTGCCATCAACCGTGACGCGGTATTCCTGCATGATTTCTAGTAGTGCGGCGTGTGTTTTGGCCGGCGATCGGTTGATCTCATCGGCTAGCAACAGCTGCGTGAATACAGGCCCAGGACGGAAATTGAATTCCTGCGTCCGCATATCCAGCAGCGGTGCACCGGTAATGTCCGATGGCATCAAGTCGGCTGTAAACTGAATTCGTCCAAAATCACATCCCAGGATGCGGCCCAGTGCGCGAACGAAAAGCGTTTTCCCTAGCCCGGGAAGGCTCTCAATCAGCACATGGCCCCCCGAGAATAGGGCGACTTGCGTTGCAACGACCAGTTCTTTCTGGCCGACGAACAGCTTTTCCAGTTCACCGGAAATTTCGTTGAATATTTCTTGTGTAGATCGCATGCAGATATCTTCAGTTTAATAGAAACACATTACTGCTGGTCGTTGTTGGGTTGTGCGTTTGGACTCTCTTGTGGAGCGGCAGCGCTTGGCTGTACCGCCGTGTTGGCTGTATTTGCGAGTCGCTGTGAGTCGCCTAGATCAGTTGTGACAGGCGGCGGTCCCGTGGTGATTTCGCGAGCCATATTCGTATCGTCGGTCCAGGCTGGGGGGGCTTCGCCACGCACGCGTTTGTAATACGATCGAATCGTTTCACGCGCGTAGGCTTCGTCTTGTGTCGCGCCGAGTAGGCTGCCCACGGCATCAACGTGCATTCCGAAATCGCTGACATCACGCGGTGGCAATTTCTTAGGACGTCGACCGATCGGCAGCAACGCGACGCAGACGACAATCCCGGTCAGCATTAGCGGTATCGTAATCATGCTCAACGGCATTGTAAGGAACAGTTCGAGGCCAGCAGCGCGGCGATCGGGTTCTTCAGCATTGGAGAGTTGAATTCCGCGTGGGTTATAAGCCAAAAATGCAACGTTCTCGGCCGCCGGACAATGTTCGATGATACTCTCGGCGACCTTCCGGTGCAGTGGCTCGACTAGCGTTGCGTTTAGGAACGGAGCTCCGTTGGCAACAACCATAATGCAGTTGCCCGGTCTGCCGACTTCCATTTCGTATACTAGCGGCACTCCGTCGTTGCCGCTGAGTAACACGTTCGCCTCATGCAGATCTGTAAACTCCTGCGACCATAATTCGCCGTTGGCCAGTTCGTCAATTGTCCACGTGCTGTGCATTGATTTGTCGATATCATCGTCTGTGATCTCTTGTGGGGTTCCAGCGGCCTTGGTAATCCAGCTTGGCTGCATTTTGCTCTGTGATGCATCCGGTGGTGCTAACTGGATTCCAACGGGCCAGTTACCGCTGAGTCCCTCAAGCTGGCTGCTCCAGGGCCCATCAAATGATCGAACGACTTTGGGCCGTGCTTTTGCATCCAAGTAGAACCACCCACAGAAGGTACTCTCAGGTACTTGTTGGATCTTCTCCGCGAGTTCGTCAGCTTCTAGCTTTGCAAGTTGAGTGCGTTGCACGATGTCTGGCGTTTGGTCCCGCTTTAGCATTTCTTCTCGATAGTATGCATCAGCATTCATATCGCGCCCGAAGTAGATGACTGCTCTGTCTTCTTGTTCTCCCAGCCAGTTTTCCAGCCAGGCTCGGGCGGCTCTGCCCGGCGGTGCATACGTTTGTCCGGCCAGAATAATCACCTGCACGTTATCCATGCGAGGCGAAAGCTGTTGAGGTGTAATCACACGAGCGCCAGTCGACTCCCACATTCGCATGTGCAAACCAAGGCCGTTAGGAGTGCGGTTTACATCCGGCGCCACAACAGCGCCGAACGGGTCCTGTACGGGGAGAAATTGCGAACATCCGGAAGAACATACCAATGTTGCGGTGCAGCAGAGTAGGCTAGCGTGGCGGACTATACTTATGGCATTGGCCCACGTCCGAGGGGGATTGTTCATGCTGTCACCCCGATCTTAGGAGCCGCATTGGTTGGTCGCACTGGCGATTCCGCAACGAGCAAGTGGAATTGTTCGATTGCTTCCCAGTGTGTCCCAAATTGCTCGGCAGTAATTGGGTGCTTTCCAAAAAAGCTGTCCTCAAACGCAAGTTGAACTGGACGCACCGTATCGCGAAGTGATTCCATGCCGATTTCTCGCAAATACATGCGATTCGTCTTGCCCTTTTGAAGGTAAATGTGTTGTCGCCGGTCCATGGCAAGAAGCATGTAACCATACAAGTAAACCAATGCGGCATCCAGTTTTCCACGGGAGAATAACTCGCGAGCGGCTGCCAGCGGGTCTCCCATGTTGGGTCGCGTTTCAAAGGGAAGGTCTTCGATTCTTGCGGCGTCGATTTCGATTTCGCCGGCAGGCTGTCGACTTCGTTCCGCTAGCGACGGGAACGAGTCACGTAAAAGAAACCAGACTACCAGGCAGATGACCGCGATCGCCGCAACGATCAGCATGCCATAGAGAATGTAAGCAAGAACGCTGCTGGACCAATTTGCGTTCGCTCCGGTTAACCAGTCTGGCCATTCCCAATCCCAGGTCGCTTCTTCGCGAGGTGTGCTACTCCAGCCATCTTCTCGGATAGGATTGTCGCGGAAAGGCGTGACTTTTGGAGCGCGATAACTGTCTGTTTCACTGTCGAACCATTTCGCTTCTGGAAATCCGGCTAGCACTTCCTCGGAATCGACAGAATCTGCGGCTAAACAATACGCTTCTCCGCCAAGAGGGAGAAGGAACGCAAACGCGATAAACACCGCCCGTGGAGCGCAAGAAAGTAGGTGTGAAAAAAGAGTCACGTCACCACCTCCTCTTTCGCGGCTGCATTGCTCGGGGCGTCTTGCCCAGCTAGCCCTTTTCTTGAGACTGCGTCCGGCGGAGTAGCTACATGGCTTCCGGTTTCTATGTGGCGTTTTCCAGTTAGGCGATCCGCCTCTGCCCGCATGTGCAACTCGATCTCCCAGCCCTCAAGGCGAATCCGGCTGTCCAAGTAGCTCAGGAATCGAACAACGGATAAAAACACGCCGATGGCCCATAGGGTTATTGGCAGGCAAACCCAGCTAATTGTGGCTCCCCACTGCCACAACCCGGTGGTCGCTCCGACAAAGAACATTTGAATACCGAGTAGCATCGCACCAAGTAGGACGCAGGCGAGAACCGTGCCCAGCATCCGTCCCATGTGTTCGCCAGCGAGAGTGTAGTGCAGCCGTCGACTGCGCTGCCGGTACGTGACGATTGGCTCGCCCTTTTTCTTCCACAGCGGGCAAAGTTCAAGCCCAAGGACTTCCGGTCCGAACGGGGCAACGCTTCGAATAAGCAGTGCCAGGATTGGCAGCAACGCCAGGATAAACAGCTCCGTGGCCCAGTGGAACGCGACTTGGCTGCTGACAAATGGTTCGAGCACTAGCGTGACAAGTCCGAATCTTAATATCCCGAGCACAAATATCGATCGCCATGCGATCGGTCGTAGGCGGCCTAGTAAATCTTTGAACCGGAGCGGTTGGTAGAAAACGATGTTGCCCAACATAATTGTGGTTGGCAGCGACATCAGCGGGAACTGGACGCAGAACAAAGCGATCAAGTGGGCCGCGTGCCGTTGGTACAGGGCCGCTTCGGGGGATTCTAGATTTTCAACTGCGAAAAAGGCATCCTTGCTAAATATCCAGCGAATGCAGGCCAGGTCGATTAGCAATAGTGGTAAGCCCAGCAGCAGGCTGGTGAGTACGATTGGCCAAAAGTGCTGGCGCAGGACGACGAGGCTGAGGTCGAAAAGCTCGAGCCCGCTTCGTTGGCGAATTTCGATCTGCGTTCGATCCAGCTGCACTGCTCTAGCCCTTGTTCTGTTGGATCGTACTGTCAGGATACCCCAACACGACGAAGTAGAACATCAAACTTGCCGACGACCCGATGCCCCACAGTGCTTTGAATGCGTAAGGGAGCGACGTTGGCGAAATGAGGCCCTCGGTGAGAGCAGCAAGGAAGAATAGCAAGCCTGCGGCAGCGATTACCGGCAGCGCTTCCAGGGCGCGAGCATGCAGGGATGCGAGCCGTGACATTCCGCGAGTAATCAACCAACCGAGCCCAATGCGCAGCCCGGCTGCAGCAGCAAGCGCGATCGCGGTCAATTCAAACGGGCCGTGTGCAACGACGAACTCGAGAAAAGAATCCCCACCCTCTGTTCCACCGCGGGCCATGTAACCAAAAGATGCACCCAGGTATGTTGCGTTGAAGCCGGTTGCCAGAATACCGGGGATGATCAGCGGACCCAATCCGAAACACTGAAAGCCAATCCCCGTGTTGTGCTGGATGTAGAATGCCACCATCATAAAGTTGGTGCGAACATCGCGGCTTGTTCCCGAACGAAAATTAATCTCGCTGAAACTGCGAGACATCTCCTGAGCCTGCTCGCCCAGTAGCTGATCGGCAAAATTCGGAAACGCTGATTCGTCATACGCCATGTATGCCGAAAGAGAGAACAGTCCGAAGAACAAGACTGCACAAAATCGCACGCATCCGTCACGGAAAATCTGCTGCGGAGCCGCCTTGAAGATGAGATCCCACCAAGTGTTGTACTGAAATTTCCGCGAGCGATAGATGGTGTTGTGCGCGCGACCGACGAGTTCATGTAGATACTGGACCGTCTCTGGCGGAAGACGATACTGTTCAGCCATCGCCAAATCAGCACATGCGTCCCGATAAAGTCGTGATAGTTCGATCAGGCGTTTGCCATCATAGCCGCGCAGAGTCCGCGCCGTTACTTGCGACAGCATTTGATCCAGGCGCACCCAGTCGGCGCGTCGTTTTTCGAGCGTTTCTGCTGGTGTCGCCATAGAGTATCAGTCGCCCATCGAATCGTAAATTTTGTGATGCAGGAGCTGCAATGTTGCTCCGCCAAAGGAGTGGGCAACTAAGCCTGACTACCCGGCAATGCGTCGTTGTTTGAATCTGGAGGGCTGTTGGCCGACTCCGGTTTTGTGTTGAGTTCTTCTACAGGTTGGGGCTGTGGCGTCAATAAATCACCCAGCGATCCGCTCGTCATATTTCCAGAGCCAACCAATTCCGAAGGCTTGGTGGCGGTACTGATTGGGGTCGCAAGCGAACTTTCCATCGTCGGTCCCGTTCCCGACTGACGAGTCAGATTCCGGTACTGCTGTAATCCGTCATCACGTTCATTCTCGGGTAAGAACACGCGTGTGTATAGCGCGGTCATCAATAGGTCGGGGCCGGTGTCCGGCAGAAAGCCGAATTTCTCAATCAGCGGCTTGGTAATATGCGACGCCAGCTCATCGAGTCTTCCTGGGCTAAGCCGCTTTCGGTTTTCCATATACAAGCCGATTGTTTTCGTGAGCGACGGAGACGCGGCGAAATTCGCTGGGATCATTTCTGCCAAACCGAATGCCCGTACGTCATTGGGTTTCAGTCTCCATGGTCGCGACTGGGTACGCTCGGAGATCACCATCGTCTTGGCGACAACGTCTCCCACGCGTTGGAATCGACGGGTCAAAACCATCGCTATCAAGCCAAACGAAAACGTTGGGATGACGAATGCAGCCGGAGCTTCGACGGAAAAAATCTGCAACGGCAACATGATGCACATGTCCGCCAATCGGAGCATGTTTCGCAGCGCTGCTTGTGGGGCATTGATCGGCCTACCATCCGTGGAAATCACCCGCAGCTTAAACACCATTTTTCCGAGAGTGCGTCCGTTGAAACGTGTCTCAAAGAAAATGCCGTAGAACCAGCTGAGGAAAAAGAACAACAGAAAGATGACGACTGTTGCAATCGTACCGCCGCCAAAGGGTAGAAAACTGCCAACGATCCCAAGGAAGATCGCCACCGCGATAAAGAAGGCGACGCGAACAAGTAAGTCGAGTGCAAATGCAGGCAGACGCTGAAACGGGCCAGCCAGCGCGTATTCGAACGCGATATTCTCCGGCGTCACGACCCGAACGCGGCAATCGATTTTTGCATCCATCGTTTGATTCATGCGCGCGCCGGGCTGAAAATTTTGCTTCGCCGCGGAGAGTCGCAGACGAGCACTCAGTTTAGCAGCTTGCGAGCAACCGTTGCAGGCCCGCCATCAGAGCTTCGTACGCACCAAACGGGGAGGAAACTCCGGCGTGTTTTGCAAGCTTGGTGGGGCACGGTGTGGCAGTGTTATCCACACTGTGCAACTACCTCCCGCTCTCATTCTGAGCGCGATGTCGCAAGCTGATACAGAAGCGGAGGTCGGCCCGTCGACAGGCCAGTTCCCGGTCTCCTGTTTCCGAAGCCATTCTGGCGACTTTCGCAACGCAATTAGCCTTCTGCCGTTAGTTTGCACCAGTTGTGTCAACTTTGGCACGCAAAATGCAACTGAATGTGATCATTGACACAGTCCCGGTTGGATGCCTCGAAAAACCGTGAGTTGACATCGTGAAAGCTATTTTGTTTCTATCGCTGGCATTTACAATCGGTGCACTCTGTGCCTAATTCATTAGTACGCGACAAGGATTTTGTATCGCGTGCGACATATTGATTTTTTCTACCGTGCCCCGCATTCTTGATTATTTGAATTCAAAGAACGCGGGGTATTTTTATGCGCCCACCGTAAGCGACTCTGTTTGCAATCAAAGCTGGGCGCCAATCGAAAACTTGGGCGCCTGCTAATATAGCGCTAGCAAGCTTTCAGATTCCACAGGGCGCGAAATTCGCCTTTCTCACCCAAAAGTTGCCCGCGTGTGGGAAAATTGCCCGCTCGGCGGCGACATCTTTGTACAACCCCAGCCCACAAGGCTGAGCAACTCGCCTGTACGATAGTTCGACTCGCAGATCGTCGGCTTTTCCAGGGAATCGCAAGTGAAACTCAGTCCAAGTGAAGCCAATACGCTTAAGCACTTGGTCGAGCAGAACTCGCCAAACCTAGCTCTGTTTGCCCGCAGCCGGTGTGACTGCCCCGAGGATGCTGTCCAAGAAGCCCTGCTGGAATTGGTCAAACAGCCGCAACTACCAGACGAACCAATTGCTTGGCTTTATCAAGCTGTGCGTTGGCGGGCAATCAGCTTGGCCCGTGGCGATAACCGCCGTCGCCAGCGCCAGCAGATTGCCGGACGCGATTCCGCTGACAGTGATGAACGCTGGTTCGTTGAAACTCGCTTGTCCGATTCGCAGCCGGCGCTGGATGGCGCTGAGCTGAAGGAAGCCCTGCATGGTCTGGACGAAACGAAGCGAGCCATCGTGGTTGCACGCATATGGGGCGACCAGACATTCGAACAAATTGCTGAGGCAATGGAGCTATCGCGTAGCGGCGTACACCGTCGGTATCAGAAAGCGATCGCTCAGCTCCAAGAGCTGCTAAGTGTCTCGCATCCGCAAACCGGAGAAAC
>JBGCCZ010000076.1:0-2918 GCA_045105035.1 Pirellulaceae bacterium
GAGTGATAGCGAGCGAACCTGCACGATCCAGGTAAACCTTCAAAAAGTGTTGATTTCGGAGAGTCAACTAACTGGATCTCCGTCGCTCTACCATGAATAGGACGCCCACTTCGAATCACCCTACCGCCGAAGGCTTCAAAAATGGCTTGATGCCCCAAACAAACTCCGAGCATTGGAATGCTGCCAGACCAAGTTCGAATGACATCCAAGCACGCCCCCGCATCGGCCGGCCGTTTCGGCCCAGGCGAGAGAAGGATCGAGGAGAATTGCCGAGACAGATCGCTCGTGAGCAGTTTGTCGTCGTTACGAACCACAACGACTTCAAAACCAAGCTGCCTGACGTAGCGCTGAAGGTTGAATGTAAAGCTATCGTAGTTGTCGATCAGTAATATCATTTCGTCACAGCCAAAAGCTCACCAGGTTTACAAATTAGCGAAGGCTATTCCGCACGCAAACTGTCGATCGCTCTCAAGATCCCCTCGGCTTTATGCCACGTCTCTTGCTCTTCGAGTGCGGGATCGCTGTCGGCAACAATCCCGCCTCCAACGGGAACTTGCCACCAGCCCTCGGAGGCAGTGATCGTGCGAATCAAAATGTTTAGGTCCATGTCACCAGCAAAACTGATATAGCCGAGGCTACCACAGTAGGGCCCCCGAGCCGTCGGCTCCAGCTCAGCGATAATCTCCATCGCACGGATCTTCGGAGCTCCGGTAATCGAGCCACCAGGAAAGGTTGCCTTCACCACGTCAAACGCTGTCGACCGTTCCTGCAACTGCGAACGGATCACACTCACCAGATGCCAGACGAACGGATACTTCTCCAGCCCACACAGCCTGTCGACTCGCAGTGAATTTAGCTCGCTGACGCGTGACATGTCGTTTCGCAGAAGATCCACGATCATGACGTTTTCGCTGATATCTTTCTCGCTCGCCTGCAGCATTTGAGCGATCCCGTGATCCGCAATCGGATCAGTCAGACGCGGTCGCGTTCCTTTGATCGGCCTGGCTTCTAATTGCCCGTCCTGAAGTTGCAGGAACCGCTCTGGAGAAGAACTGATGACTTGCGTCCGCCCAAGATCTGCATACCCGGAAAACGGAGCTGGATTCACACTGCGAAGATGCTGATAAAGAGTCGCCGAGTCTGACTTCGCCCTTGTTAGTAGCCGCTGCGACAGATTGACTTGAAAAATATCGCCGTCGCCAACGTAGTCGACGCAGCGCTGCACTGCATCACGGTAGCCCGCCGAAGAAAAATTGCTCGTCCACTGATCGGACCACCGAGTCGGATGCTGTTGAACCAAGCGTTGCGCGTCCAGTGAACGATGCAATTCAGGGCGTTTCGAAACATCATTGACGTCTGAGTCCAAGACACGAAGCATTGACTTCAGCCGTCGGTAAGCACGTTTTTGCCGGCTCTTCTCACTGTTTGCTGGCCAGCCTTGTGAAATGGCCCAACCACTCTGTTGGGCATGATCCCAGCACAACACAACGTCGTAGAGCCCCAAGTGCGCGACAGGCAGACGAAACTCATTGGAATGTGCCGCTGGAATTCGCTCAAAACACCTCCCAAACTCGTAGCCAAACCAGCCCAACCAACCGCCTTGAAAGGGCGGCAAGCCAGGAATCCGCTCTTGGAAAAACGGCGCAGAAAGACTGGCCAGATCTTCGATCGAACGATCGTTCGTCTGGTCAGCTCGCATCATCGAAAACGGCTCTGCTGCAAGATAGCTATAACGACCGAATTCACTTGAACGCAGGCAACTATCCAACCAAACGCATCCCCGGAGCCTGGACAGCCGTTCAAAGCAATACTCAGGAGTAAAGCCATCGGGCAATTGACGTACGAGCGGAACAAACCCAGAATTCTGGGCGCTGTCTTGCTGACTCATCGATTGAGAAATGACCGCGGACAAACTTGTACTTTCAAGCCCAAGATGCTGAGAGGAAGACCCTAGAAATGTCGAATCAGGTCAGTGAGAGCTCGAGTCTAATCTGACGAGAATCGGAGATCGATTATCGCGGTTGGTCGAAAATCGAGAAGTACCTAAAGTTCGCTCGACGCAAATTCCCACTGCATTGCCGCTAAGGAATCGAGATGCGAGTCCTCTAATCCGGCTCGCCAGACCATTCATCAAGTAAGTTCTGGATGATGCGAATCAGCTTTGGCCCCGCCGCCTTCCCAGACTCGACAACCTCGTCATGAGTTGTCGCCTGAGGGACATCAGTAGACGCCACGTTGGTAATGACAGAGAAAGCCAGAACCTGCATTCCTAGCTCGCGAGCGGTCAGCACTTCGGGCACCGTCGACATGCCCACTGCATCCGCTCCCATCCAACGAAACATGCCATACTCACTGCGAGTCTCGTACGTCGGCCCAAGCGTTGCCATGTAGCACCCTTGATGGAGGGGAATCGCGTACTTCAATGCGATTCGTTTCGCCTGCTTCATCAGCTCTCGATCGTAGGGCTGTCCAAGACGCTGCGGTGAGTCTGTTGAACTTCTTGCGACATTCGCGTTCGCGGTGGACTTGCCTGCGCGATGCCAGAGCCAATCAAAGTGGCTGTCGATCACCATCAAATCGCCCACTCGGAATCGGGCATTGAGTCCACCGGCTGCATTCGTTGCGATGAGCGTCTCTGTTCCGAGTGCTCGCATGACTTGAGTCGGAAACGCGACTTCCTCGGGGGTCCAACCTTCGTAGCGGTGCGCTCGCCCTTGCATTAGG
Source organism: Pirellulaceae bacterium (assembly GCA_045105035.1). GTDB lineage: Bacteria > Planctomycetota > Planctomycetia > Pirellulales > Pirellulaceae > Aureliella. Next base: position 2,725 of record JBGCCZ010000076.1, read on the forward strand.
ACAACGCGAATTCCCCCGAGAAATCCAAAGATGAGTTGGCCAGCATGACCGACGGCATGCGTCTTAGGGAAACCGGGAATTTCAGAGTAGGGAACTGCGAACGGATTCTGGACTTCGTCCGCGAGTGGGCCAAGTCCGCTTCCAAGCACAATTGCTACTTTAGGTTGAAAGAGCTTCTGCTCCAACAATGCATC
>JBGCCZ010000077.1:0-2741 GCA_045105035.1 Pirellulaceae bacterium
GCAACTCGCCGCGAAGAATCTTGACGTCTGCTGGGGCGACGAGCCCGAGTGTAATGCGGTTGCCCTGAATCTTCACCACTTCAACCGTAATGTTGCCGTCGATAACCAGCTTCTCACCCACTTTGCGACTTAGTACTAGCATTTCATCTTCCTTGATTCTGGGATTCCAGCGGCCGTTTTATAGAGTCAGGCGACCGCCTCCCTGACACTACTAGTTATCAGCGATGCCGTGACAACTTTGGTCACTGTCGAAGAAAATCTGAAAATTAGCGATTTCGACGCTCAAAAGCTTCCATTCGCTTTGCCGCGATCAGGAGCACCCTCGAATCGGTTAGCAGTCGGGGTGTTCGTATTCGGCACCCGCTTTTTCCAGGCGTTCAATCAAATCCCGAGTGGCCTCCCAACGCCTGCCGAGCTAGAGGCCAAGGAGTTGCAAACCCACCTGGGCTACTGCATCTTCTTCCCAGATGATCCGATGGGCGGCATTCAACTTTCCCGCTTCGATCGAATCATCCATTATCCAGCCACATGGTCCATGATGGCGTAGGTGGTATTCGTGCTGTTCCTGATGGATGCGACTGGATCACTCGCAACGATTGTCGCTGTGGACAAACTCGCTCCATTCAAGCGGCGATCCAACCCGAATGTAACGCTGCAAGCAATCGGGCCTGCAACGTTGCGTCGAGCATCGTCGGCGGACTCACGATCATTCCCGGAATCGTGAAGAGCACGACAAACATTATTGGCGGAGAACGTACGCTTTGGGCCAACTTCTTCAATGCGATCATGCTGCTGATTTTCATGTTCGTAGCGCGACCTTTGATCAATCAAGTGCCTCTAGTGACACGAAGTGAGATATGATCTCTACGGATAAATAGCCACTCCCATTCGTTTGAAATCTTAGACGAACGAAGGAATCACCTTGAGCCGATTCAACTACCGACCCCCTGATCAATTCATCAATTGTTCTTTCGCGTGCCCGCTTCGGCTCGCATTTGGTGGATTGCTCCTCGTTCTTGGGCCTCTCTTCACTGCGCCGCTTGTTGCCCAGCCAGAGTCAGCCAGAGCGACGACCACTTTTCTTGTCGTTCGGCACGCTGAGCGAGATGGAAACTTGGACAAGCTGACGACGAGTGGCGAGGAGCGTTCGCAACGACTAGCCTCGGTAGCAGGTACACTGTCCACTACGCTTGGGGAGCTTCAGCAAACTGTGCTCGAATCCGGTGAGCACTTTGTTTCGTGTTACCATGAAATTCAAAATCCGTGCCTGACCTAGCTTGCATCCTCAAGGGCAGCGGGCCGTGCAACTTCGCAACACGTTCTCACGAACGCAGAGGCTAAGATGTAAAGGAAGTCTGCCAGCTTCGTAGGATGCGTATCGAAAAGCAACTTCACTCGCCTCAAGCCTCAAGCCAGCCTACTCAAGTGATTTACTTTCCTTTCAACCCGCCTCCACCACTCCAGCAATTCGTCGAGACCATTTTCTTCTTGAGCGGGTATGGGCCCGAACATGCTATTGAGAGGATTGTTCCGGACACTAGTGCGAGCCTGGTCATCGAGCTTGACGACCAAGAGCGATGGATTGTCGACAATGATACGTGCGAGACACTTCAGTCCTGCAAAGGTAGCTGGATTTCCGGTCCCCATCGCAAGTACTTTTCCATTCGAACAGCACCTGACACAGAGTTGTTGGCTGTCCGATTTCGACTTGGTGGTCTCTTTCCGTTGCTGCGTGAGCCTGTAGAGACGGTCACGGATCGTGTTGTCGACGGTCAGGAAATACTTGGAGGAATCCTCCAAGACTTGCGGTCAGAAATCCTGAAACAGGAATCACCAGAGCAAAAGGTTCAAACTGCCTACCACTGGCTCGAACAGCACATGGATGTATCGCTCACACCACAGCCTGCGATTCTCGATGCGATCGAAGCCATAGCAGAGAATCCGTCGCAAAGTACGCTGGCGGAGTGTGTTCAGCGTTCTGGATTTTCACAGAAGCACCTGATTCAACTTTTCAAGAAGCACACCGGACTGCGCCCACGGGACCTCCAGCGCATCCTACGGTTTTCCCAGGCATTGACGTCAATCCAGGAGGGACATCCGGTTTCTTGGACAACGCTGAGTCTCGATTGTGGCTACACGGACCAATCTCATCTCATTCGAGATTTCAAAAACTTCTCTGGTTTTACGCCCGAAGGCTTCCGAGCTGCGGATTCAGATCGCGAGAATTTTTTTCCCGTCGATGAGCCCGAGAGGTAAATTCCGTCCAATACAAACCCGCTCGTTCCTGCGACTCTCCTAGCATCGCTTTGCACAGATTGCGTTCAGTAGAAGCGTTCGGACGCGGATTTGAACAGCAGAACTCTCCTTGCTTGAAAGTACACAATGCAGATTTCGAAGCTAGCCGCTATTCTCGTACTCTTGACCTCGTTCCCGCCCTGTACTCTCGGACAGGAAGAAAGCAATTCGGCGGACGCTGCAAGCAAGAAAGTCCAAACGAAGATCGAGAAGGGCGATAACGGTGACATCTTCCTCGAGCATGAAATGGTTCTCAATGCGCCCGTCAGTAAAGTCTGGGCGGCATACACGAGCACTGAAGGCTGGCGAGCGTGGGTGGCTCCTGTGGCCAACGTCGACCTTAAGATCGGTGGGCTAATCAAAACGAACTACCGCGCGGATGGCAAGCTGACCGATGATGATGCCATCACGCTGCATATCGTGAACTATGTTCCGGAGCGGATCCT
>JBGCCZ010000078.1:0-111339 GCA_045105035.1 Pirellulaceae bacterium
ACCGCTATTGAGAGCGATAAAAAGAAGCGAGCGGATCGCAGCCGTCAAAGACGAGAGTTTCGTAGGAAGCTACGAACTGGCACTAACTTAGCGACCTAAGCCACCTCTTGCCAGCATCGCTAACGGCATTCCACCGAGTCTCGCTCTACTGTCACGCGAAGCGGACACGCCACCTCACGAAACCAGTAGATACTGAGAAAATGGGCTGAGATTCGCTGACGACCGTTACTAGGGCAGTATTGTCGAAGGCGACGGGACAATCGCGGAACCCGTCGGGCCAATGGCGTTCGGAATGCCTGGCATTTCGTCACTGGGGACGATCCGGACATCATCCTGCAAGATGGTCTCGTTCTGTAGGAGCACTTCCCCTTCGCCGAAACCGTATTCTGCAATCGCCTGGCTAATTCCACCTCCCACAGTATCCAACGTAATTGGGCCTGGATCGATCCAAAAACCTTCGCTGTCCACTTGCATCGTACCTAAGTCACGATCGAGTACCCGGCGTCTGGATTCGTACGTTGAGAACAATCCGATAAGCTGGCTTTGTGCGTTCAAGAAAGCACTCAAACCTTGAACTGCATCCCGCGCCGCAGTCGGTCCGGAAGATTGCCCCAACGTTTCGTTGATCTGCCGAATATCCTCATTGACGCTAATCTGCAGAGCCGCATTCTGCACAGCAAACCGCTGGATTTCAAACGCAAGTCGACTCTGCCTCACTTGCCGCAGCGACGCACGCAATGAACTCCAAATCGAATCCTCGTACTGATAGTACGCCCGACGTGCTTGTTGAAATTGGATCAGAATTTGACGATAGTTGTTACGCTCTTGGACTCGAGTGATCGGTGCATCCCATCTTAGACCGGCACTTAGGGTTCCATTGGAACTGTGCAGGGCAAACGGATTGCTACCTACATTGCCAACATCGCCGCTGATTGTGACATCCAGAACACTTTCGAGGTCGTCTGCTACCAGCTCGATTCGCCGCCAAGTGTCGACCAAGGAGGCCTTTCGAATCAACCAATCGCGGCGATTCTGCCTTGCAATCTCGACAGCATCCCTCACCTCGAGGTCGATTTCAGGCAACATAACCGACTCGGTGCGAGCCCGAGCTTGGACGAGTTGGACTGCCAAAATCTGTTCGTTGATAGTTGCAATCAGATCCTGCGTTGCCAAAATCAGATCTTCGCTCACAAACGTGTAGCGTTCCTCGTCATCAGCAAAGTCCTCAAGATTTTGACTCGTCTTACGGATCAAATCTCGAACGTACTTGAACTCTTCCGCCTGTTTAGTGAACTTCTCTTCGACAGTATCCAAATCAGAAGTCAGCTCATCTGGCAGTTCATCCAGTCCTTCCCCATCCAAGAACGAAGTATTGAACTCACCGAGTGGCAGGAGGCTACAGACCATTCCTCGTTCACTCTCGGCGATTTCTTTCATCCCGTCCAACTGCCGTTTACGGATTGGCACCGTCTCGCGAAGCCGCTCAATGTCGCTGCGAATCCGAGGAACATCTGTCCTGAGAACACTGTCGACGACTCCACCGATCGGATCGAGTAACTGGCTCAGCCGGTTAAGGCCACTCGACAGCTCATCATTTGCGGCAAGTTTCCGAGTCGTACGCCCAGTTTCTTCATCCCGTGTAGAAGTCGCTGCTTTAAGGATGCGAGAATTTTCGTCTCCAATGCTTGCACGATACGCGTTCATTTCAGTTCTGCGATCACGCAACTCTTGAGAGATCAGCTTGAACTGATCGAGCAAATCGCCCTCGATTTCAATGCACAAATACGGCGGCAGTCCGAGCGTTTGCTTGAAACCGTCAAGCGTTGCTTGGTAGGCAGTCTGCTGCCCCAACAAATCCGACTGAGCCGCGTAAACGCTTTGCTGCGCCTGGGCGACCTGGAGTTGCTGAGATGGTATTTGAGTTTGCACCTCAGGCATCGTCAGCAGCAATTCGCGATAGGAGTCCTCGTACTGCAGATAGATGTCTTCCAATCGGACGATGTTCTCTTTCAAGTTTGCAATGTTCAACTGATCCTGCAGCAAACCGATATATCCGTTTGCGTTCTGCACCGTGCCACCGCCAAAGCCGCCGCCACCGCCTGCTCCCGCGAAAACGGATCCCAGAGCATCGAAGCCTCCGAGTCCAGCACCACCAAATGCACCTCCCTGCCGACTTGGACTGGTATCAGGCCCGACGCCAGTTGCAATTTGCACGTAGAAGCCACGCCGGTAACGCTCGAAGGCACGCACATTCGTTAGCAACGCACGCTCTGCAAGTGTGAGTCGCTCCAGGATGACATCTCGACCACCATTCCTAAGCAGTGGCTGAATCAACGTAAAACTTAAGAGCGATGGGGAGGTGAACGTATCCGGCCCAGCAATCTGCCAAGTCAACGAGTTGGCGACATTGGCGACCAGAGTCCCACCAGTCGAGTAGAGCTTTCTCATCGAGGCTGTGCCGGAACCCAAGCCGATGTTGGTGTTACCGAACGGATTGTTCGCAGCAACGGGGCCAGAGCGGGAGAAACTAGTGCCAGTCCCCGAGAAGAATTGACTGTCGAGTCGGAAGCGTTCGATGCTGACGTCTAACGCCGAAAGATACATCGTTTCCAAGTTGGATTGGTAACCGGGCGAATGCAGTAGCGCGATTCGTACCGCATCGTCCAAGTCCAGTACGAGAACACCACGTTCATCCAACGGAAGATAGTTCCACCATTGTGGATTCTCCGCCATGTTGGTGCGCCCGTTGGCTTCCCAAAGCGGGTAACCCTTCTTGTGATCCACGCAACGCATCAAGCGGTTCGCTTGGGGATCATCTTCGGGCATTGGCGGACGATCCGGGTTGAACGGATCAAACATACGGCTTCGCGGATCGACTTCAATTCGTATTTGGGCCGCACCAGGCTCGCACGCTTGCTGCCGTTTTTCGTCCAACAAATAATACGCTTCGGTGTCTGTCTTGCAGCGATAGTGCTGGCGACTGCAACCTGCAGTGCCCCACAAGCTGCCCGCGGCACAAGCGGACAACAGCATGCCACGAAAGATCTTTTTCAGGGCCTGACGTTTGCAACTTCGTTTCTTGTTAAGTTTCGAACGAAGTTCTTGGGAGCCGATACCGCCTCGAATTGTGGTCATTCTTACTCGCTTCCTTGCTGAGCCTGGCACTTTGCAGCCACATGATCAATTGCAAGCAATTGCAACGATTCCAACTGCTAAGTCTGTTGTTCGGCTTGCGCCATATCGCCCCTTGACGCCAGATCTCCAGCCCGCACTATTTAACGTAGTTGTCGCATTTAGCCCGGTCAGACCGGCAATGCACGCTAAACACCCCTCTTCAGGGCTAACACCAAAGGAGCCTCGGCGGAAAAGAAAGCTCAAAGGTTTCATTCTCGAGGCGTTCGCAACTAACATAGAAGTCTCTCGGGCGAGGGCTCCCGAACCACTTTTCCCTAGCGAGCCTGCTAATCGGCTTTCGACTTAAGACGTGCTTTTCGCGATTTTGGGCCGAAGCTGCATCCATGAAGGATTGAAACTGCCATGTCTCTCGGTGGAATTTTCGTTCTGCTTTTCCTGCTGGTCTCAGTGATCGTCTTCATTTTCGCGACGGTCAAAGCTGCTGCCACGTGGGGCGCTCTGCACACAACTCTCCTGTGGACGATATTCACAGAGTGCTGGATTCTTCTCTTCGCGGCAGCCGGCGTTCAGGAAAATCGGGTCAAGTACGCGAAACAAGCATTTCAACAGACCGAACAACTCGAAGCTGCCGAGGCAAGAACTCAGTCGCTCACATGGGGTACTTTTCAAGCAGGCAACGATGACTTGGACGCGGTTGTTCCGGCAAAAGGTGCTCTTCGCAGACTTACCAGCGACCGAGGACGTGTTTGGAGAAACGTTACCTTTCTCCAAGGCAACGACCAAGGCTTTCAACTAGAGCTAGCCGCTGCCGATTTGGGTGGCAACTTAGACGTAGACCAGCCCGCCGACGATGCGAGCCCAACCAGCGAAAGCTTGCCGGTAGATCAAGTCGTGTACGGATTCTCAGAAGATACGAACCAAGACGGACGTCCCATCCCGAAGTTCTACTTGGGTGAATTCACGGTTGTGCAAAGTCAGGACGGCGCAGTCACGATCGAACCAACCTTACCTCTCACACCCCCTCAAAAACAACAAATTCAAAGCGGTGAGGCCGGCTCTTGGACTTTCTACGAACTGCTTCCACTCGACAGCCACCTCGCGTTCGCAGCGCCCGGCTCGGAGTCCAATGAAGAAGCAACCTTTGGTCGGATGGACGAAGAGGTGCTGGGAGAATTGTTCGCAAGCGTGCCAACTGAGGGCGGCCGGCAAACGGCTTTAATTGATTCGTACAAATTCGACGGTCAGAAAGCCAAGCCGCAGGACCCGGAAGCCAGTATCTGGGCTCTGGTTAATATCCTGAAGCCAGAGAGCTTCGACGTCGATAGCCAGGAAAACGCAAACGCCACCGAGCGTGGGTACTTCGACGCTTCGGGGCGCAGCATCGACATTCGTCTTAAGCGTGAGGAAGTGAGCGAGAAGGGCAGTGTTCAACTCACTCCTGACATGAAAGACGAGTTGATCTTGCTCAAGGAACCTGTGGCCCGGTCGCTCGTCGACAAAGGTTCCGCCGAGATCAGCAAGCGCGTGTATGTTCGACCCCTCAACGACTATGAGCAGTCCTTCAATAATCACGCCATTCGAATGAAAGACGTCGCCGAGCGAATCGAGCTCTATCAGCGGGAGACACAACTGCTTGCGGACGCGAACCAGGAAGGTCAGAACCTGATTAGCCTGGAGCAAGTCGAAAACGGCAAACTCGCCTCCGACCTCCAGAACTACTCGAAAGAGACATCTGTGTTGAACGAGGCCGTATCCCAACTCCAAACCCAACTGTCTCAACTCCGCTCCGAGCTTTCCAGTCTCTACGCGCGGATTCAAGCATCTGTGCAGTAACGGCCGACCTCTCAATATCGCCAATTCAAGGTGCACTCAAGGCTGCGAATTCGAGGCACCAGAAACGTGCTTCGCAAGGGCACAACAATTCTACCCTTGCAATACTTCGTACCCTCCGTCTTCTTTGGAGGGTCCTCTTAGACGGGCAAAATAGCGGGCTCCCGTCTGTTTCAAGCCAGTTCTTATAGTCATTTTGATGATTGGGCTCGCACTTCCGGTTGAACAGCGGGCATCGGAACGCTAGACATAACTACACCTTGTCTTGCCGGAATAATCCCTCGCGCAAATTATCTTCACTCGCGGTAAAGAAAATGGTTCTCTCGCTTGGCAGAAAACGAGCAAGAGTTCCGGCAGTCCATCGCAGCGGTAGTGCTTCGTGACGAGCGGCTAATCCCGAGCTACAGAACCGCTCAATTAGGAATCATCAAAGTGACTCTCAGTCAAACGGATAGCGACTCAGGCGGAACCACGGTCCGCAATGTGCTACTCATCGATGACGAGGAGCTACTCCTGAAGGCTTATGAGTTGCACCTATCGGCTACTGCAAACGTCGATTTAGCAACCACCGGCGAGGAGGCATTGGCTGCTCTTGAGTCGAAGCACTATCCCGTGATCATCAGCGACATGCACATGCCAGGCATGAATGGTATCGATTTCATCATTCAAGCTCGTGAGAAGTGCCCCACTTCGATATTCATGCTTCTCACCGCGAGCCGCGAAAAGAAAACTGCCGTCGACGCACTCAATAAAGCGGGCGTCTTTTGCATCATCAACAAGCCCTGCGGTATGGCGGACCTCCAGGACTTTGTGCAAGCAGCTTTCGACGAGTATGAAAAACAAAATCGTTGACTCAATTTGAGTTGATCTACCTCCTCGAAAATGCTCGCACAGCTCCAATTGTTCTCCCTTTCGACCCCCTGTCCGCCCGATCACGCGTTCACCGAAAATGCCAGCTTCGATCTCCGATGATTCAACCAACGCCTCAGCTGGCCAGGACATTCCGGACTACTACAACGAAACGGTAGCAGACTACGACGCTTGGAGTCCCCAGGGCTACTTGCATTTCGGCTATTGGCGCCCCTGGATGAATCCATTCCGACGCCAACCAATGCTGGAAGAAATGAATCAGCTGGTTTTTTCGAAACTGGGCCTTAGCGAGCTCAAAGGAGGAAACGTCCTCGATTTAGGTTGTGGAGTGGGAGCCGTTGCTAGGCACGGTAGCCGCCTCTTTCCTGATCTCGACTTCCACGCAATGACGCTCTCCAAGGAACAAATTGAGCGTGGCAAGTCACTGCATGCTGCCGAGCGCGTCGAGTACTACTGCGGAGACTATCACAAAATTCCGCTACCCGATGGAGCGGCCGATCGATGTTATTACCTAGAAAGCCTCTGCCATTCGACTAGGCCTGAACAGGCACTCGCGGAGGCCGCCAGAGTCGTCAAACCAGGCGGACGCATTGCGATGACCGACGGCTATATCACTCGACCGTTGGAACAGACTTCAAAACTGTTTCAACATGTGGTGGAGGGCGTCGCACACAATTGGGCCGTGCCGATGTTCCATGAAATTGAGCTCGCCAAGAATTGGAATGCAGGCGGGAAACTTCAGCTGGTAGAAGAATTCGAATGCGGATGGAGACTAGGGCCTTCTGCACTCCACGCTATCCATCTTTCCACACTGCACTTCTTCAAACTCTTGTTCCAGTCCGGAGTAAAATCCTGGCAATGGAAACACTTAACGGCTTCGGCCTACACGGTCGCACTGGGGCTCTACCGCAAGTACTTCCGCTACCACGTGCTTGTTTTCGAAAGACTTTAGGCGGAACCGCTTGGTGTGCCTTGAAGAGAAGCACAAAGTGCTACAACCAATGGGCTGGACCGAGGAACTCAACCGCCGACTCTATATGGTCGGAGCACAATTCGCTCGCCGGAGTCCAAAGAAAGAAGACTCGTGACCTTACGCGACCTTGCGGTTCTCTTCGTGGGCAAGTCGCTTGTAGGCTACCAAGATTTCATACATATCTTGGCTGACCATCATCGTGTCCTCTGCAAAATCTGAAAGCCAGACTCGGTTCAGTCTTGCAGCGTGCATCATGAGCGCCAGCGTTTCCCCAACTGTGACTCGAACCATCCCCAACTTCGAATCGTCGGCTTGGTGTGGTTGAACATGCTCTTCCAAGGCAGAATCGACTGAAACAAGATGAGTATCGTGCATAAATCGTTCAATCATAGGCGTCACCGACTGCGTACCGAGCTTCCTTGCTTGGTTCAGTTGTATGCTTATCGGAATGTAAAGATTTAACGATTAGCAAAACTTGGACGACCGCTCAAAGTGGTAAATGAGAGGAAATAGCGACACGAGGAGCTTCCCAGCGGTGCTCAACTTCTTGCCGAGGCAACCTAGTCAGCCAACCTTCGTCGTGTGAGCATGTGCGGGCAAAAGTGGATTCTCTCCAGCTCTTCCTTCATACCATCCGCCTAGCAAAGGACGCTTGAAAAACGCCTGAACTGAATACACGATCGGGCTGCATACCAATGCTAGGTTCATGCGTAGAAATTGTTCTGCTAGAGCGGCCATTCCGCCGAATGCACGGGCTTCTGAAGAGTATCGCTAGCTTTTAAGTGCTTGAAGCTTGACAATGACGTGGACTGGCCATAGTTTGCGACGACTTCGGCAGCAAAAATGAAACTTTAGAAGGCGGGAATCTGTGCCCGCTCGCACTGTGTCCTCGGAACTGCAAGCCTCCAGTCAACTTGAACTCGAGGTGAGCCAAAAACATGAATCCGGAAATATGATTGACCTTAATGGTGTCGCTCGGCAACTTCGTCTCAATTCAGATCAGATTCGCATCGCAGCGGACCTTCTTGAGCAGGGCTATCAGCCAAGCTTCATTGCTCGTTATCGGGCCGATGAGACCGGGAGTCTTTCTCAGTCGCATCTTTGGATTCTGAAACGCGAAATTGATCGGCAGAAAAGGCTAATTGCCGCTCGCGAGAAAGTTCATACGCAGCTACCCAAAGATGCCGAGCTAGATGAAGAGGCGAACGGTTGCCTGCAAGAAGCTCGCTCCAATGCGGAAATCGAAATTGCACTTCGTTGTTGGCGAGCCAGACGCAATCTCAGTCAACTTGAAGATACGAGCAGCGGCGCGTTGCTTGAGAAGTTAATCGCCTACGATGGTTCCAAAGTCGATATTCAAGCCTGGGTTGGTGAGCAAAACCCAGTTGAAGGCAGTACGGCAGAAGAGCAACTCCTTTCGGCAGCGAACTATGTCTCCCTCTTGATGCAGGGCGACACACGTTTGGCAAAACGATTGCGGATCCATCTGGAGAAGAAGGCGCAGCTTCAGATTGAGTTTATCGAGGAACCGTCAAAACCGAAGGAACCAGAGAGTAAGCCGCAAGATAGCACCGCCGAGTCTGTAGCCTCTGAAGAGGCGAGCAGCGAGAGTCAGACCGAGCCGACTCAAGACAGCACCTCCGAGGCAGCAAGTTCGGCTAGCGGGGAAACGACTGCGACTGCGACTTCGGAGACACCCCCCGAGGCCAGCACGTCTTCCGAGTCGCTGAGCGCGGCGGCCGCGACCAATGAAACTCCGCCCACTGTTGCAACGGAACCCGCAAATGACGCTCCACAATCTGATTTGGATACAAACGTTGTTGATTCGGACGAGAACGTCCTAGCGCAAGCTGCCTCAGAAAGCCACACAGCAGACTCTTCGAATGACGAGCCGGTGGCGGAGGAGATGCAAGCCGATCCAGCGGAAGCGGCCGCGGATGCGAACGCTGAGAACGAAGTAGGTGCAGAATCGGAAACAGAAACTGCGGAAACGGAATCGGCTGAGGTTGAGTCTTGGACGAAGCCGGAGGATCGCAAGAAGAAGACGAAGAAAGAATCTAAGAGTCTTAATAAGCTCACACCACGACAACGCCGCCGACGCTGGCTGATGGGCATGCTTCAGCCGATGAAATCGGTCAAAAAGAACATAACCAAACTGACTGCTTACCAGCAGTTGATCCTTGGGCGTGGGCGTCGTAGCCAACTTGTGAAGACGGTTTTGGGTTACGACAACAAAGCTGTCTGCAAGCTTTGCAGAGACGCTTTCGTTGGCGATAGCCACCCGTTCGCAAAGTGGTTTGAAGACGTCGTAGCGGCTGCTTTCGAGTCGTCAATTCAGTCCAAGATCGAAGCCGATACGCTTGCTACATTAGAAGAGCGAGCGCAGGAGAAATTGTTCGAGACGGCGACAGAGAACTTGCGCTCGACATTGATGCAACGTCCCGTCCGAGGGCATGTGATTTTGGTGGTCGATACGATCGGCCCCAAGTCGGCTTCCGTGGCTGTTGTCTCGCCAGAGGGACGTGTTCTCCATACCGACGAAGTTGTATGTTCGGCGCGTCCAGAAGCAATTGACCAGAACATGGTGCGGCTGGGTGAAATTGCCCATCGCTACAAAGTCACGTTGATTGCGCTGACAAATGGACCCGGCCGACGATTTCTCATTCTGAGTATTCGAAAATTGATCGAAGCCAGCGATGGCAAGCTCCGCTGGACGATGGCAGACCGTGGCGGAGCAGACGCATACGCAACTTCGCGTTGCGGATTGAAGGAATTACCTTCTCACAATCGACGAGATCGAGCCGCAATTTGGGTCGGACGTTCGCTCCTAGATCCGATGCTTGAGTTGTTGAAAGTTGACGCCAATCGTTTGCGGCTTGGGAGTTACCAACGGGAACTTCCCCAAGAGCCTTTACGCGAACTTGTTCAAGCTACAGTTGCAGACTGCCTATCGGCTCGCGGGTTGGACGTTCACAATGCCAACGAAGCAGCCTTGAAGAGCGTAGCGGGAGTCCATGAGGAGCAGGCAAAGAAAATCGTCTCGTTGGCCGACAGTGGCTCGCTCATTAGTCGAGAGCAGCTAGTTGCTGAAATCACTCCTTGGGAACCTCAAGACGCGAAACAAGCAATCGGTTTCCTGCGCGTTTACGGCAGCGAGCAACCCTTCGATGCGACACTAATCCACCCTGACGACTACAAACTTGCAGAACGACTGGTCAGCAATACCGAACTTCCGGCTCCCCCCAACGCACCTGACGAATGGAGCAAGCCAGAACCGAAACCCGCCAAAACCGCTTCCGACGCAAACGCGGATTCTGATTCAACGACTGAGCCAGCCAGTGCTTCCTCCACAACTGCGGAAATTGCAGCCGATACTTCCAACGATGACTCTTCGGAAACGACGCCGGAGGGAGGCGACGAGATCGTAGCCGCGAATCCTACCGAAGAAACCTCTCCCGCAGAAGAGACAACTGCCCCAGAGCCAGCCAGCGAAACAACCGTGACGGCCGAACCGGCTGCTCAAGATTCTTCAGCTGAAGAAGCGACTTCGTCGGAGGAAAACCCTGCAGCAAACAACGAGGCGGCCCCAGACTCCCCTCCAGCGGATGGTGAAAACTTAGAGGCTAGTTCGGAAGATACAGTTTCGGACGCAGCCGGATCCGAAAGTGAGGCGACGGCCACAGCTTCGCAAATGACATCGACTGGCTATACACCAGAGTATTCGGAAGACGTAGTCGCCGCTCAAGCGAAGAGCCCAGGTGATCAGCCGACCAAAGTGGATGCGGAGAAGCTCGCTCGCGGATGGCAAGTTGGTAGAAATAAGCTCCGTTGGATCGCGCAGTGCCTTGAGTCACCGTTTGCCGATCCTAGACTATCTGGAACTCCCCTACCGATGCTGAGCGAAGTTCCCACGCTCCAATCCTTGAAACAAGAGCAGTGTTTGTGGGCAGTGGTTGTCGGAGTGGCAGATTTCGGCGCCTTTGTTGAACTGGGCCCTGACTGCAGCGGTTTGATTCACATCAGCCGTCTTTCGGCACACTACGTTGAAGACCCCCACCAAGCCGTTCAAGTTGGCGACCTACTTAAAGTCTGGGTCGTCTCGATTGACGAAAAGAAAAACCGCGTCGCGCTAACCGCTCTTTCCCCTGCTGAGAGACGGGCAGCCAACCTAGAACGCAACGAACGAGGCGGCGGGCGAGGTGATCGAGATCAACGAGGCTCCAGAGATCAAGGTGGCCGTCAAGGCGGGCAGAAGTCTTACGGAGATCGAACCAAGTCGGGAGACGGACGTCCATCGGGTTCAAGCCGTCCTTCCGGATCAGGTCGCCCGGGTGGTGGTCGACCAGGCGGACGCCCAGGGCAGGGCAACCGAGGACGACAAGGGGGCGGTCGCGGGAATCGACGCGACGAGCACAGAACGTCAAAACCAGTCATTGTGCAGAGCAAAAAGCCAAAAGAAAATATCACGGATGCAATGAAAGAGGGAGAAGCACCGTTGCGTTCGTTCTCCGATCTGATGCAGTTCTACGAAGCCAAACGCACCGATCCTCCGGCACCAGCTCCAAAGGGAGAGAGCGTTCGCCCTAGCCCTGAGCCCAAAGAGCCAGAGACTGTGGCTGTCGCTGCGGCCGAAACTCAGGAGGCCAACAAGGCCACCGTTTTGACGCCCGCCCCCGTGGATGTAGCAGCCTCCCAAGCTCCGGCCGAACCACCAACAGTGGAATCGACGAGCGGCTCAGACACAGGCTCGACCGCAGAGTCGAAGTCAATTCCCGAGCCTAGTAAGCCTTCCGAAAGCGATTCGGCGAGCTAACGAATACCAATTCTCAAAAAACCAATTGTTGGCCGGCGTCTACTTTCGGATCACTCGGTTCTCTTAGAGCCGAGTGCAGTTTGACCATTGCTCTCTCATTTCACGGGCAGCCACTGGACAGCATCTGCGATCACGTGACCGTCTGTGCCGCGGTTTGTAAGGGTGACACTGGACACACCTTCGCAATAAAATTTCCCCAAATCGAACCAGCCATCGAATTCCGGGGGCTGATTTTTTTGATCGACAATTACGGTCGCATCACCTGCCGCGCTTTGGATTCTTAACTCAACATTGCTCGCACGATTTCCGTGGGCACTGAACGCGAGCCGGATGAGATACGTGCCCGCGACCAATTTGGACTCAAACCTAGCTTCGCACTCCCCCTTATTCGCATCACTGTCGTGAACATAGCCGAAGCCAATGAAAGGCAGAGTGGAAGCCGATTGAGACCATGGGCCCTTGAAGACCGCTGCCGTGTCATCCACGACGATCCCAGGCAGATTAGAACCGACCCATTCGCGAACCTGAGCCCAACTTAAAATCTGCCCTCGAGCCTTAAGTCTCTTTGACAACTCATCATAGGGAACTTCTTGAACCGGAAGGTCGTTTTCGATAGCAAGTGTGCCTGCCATTGCTGCGGATTGGCCCAAAATCATGAAGACAGGCTCCATGCGAATCGAGCCAAACGCAATGTGGCTGCTTGAGACACAAACCGGCACTAGCAAATTCTCACACTGCAGCGATTTTGGAACGAGCGAATCATAGGAAATCTCGTACGGTCGGGGGACTCTGATTCCCACGTCGCCCTCGTTTTGCACGAAGCCCTCCGGCGTTACATAGCGTTGCACGTTATGGGAATCCATTGTGTAAGACCCCATTCCAATTGGCTTGGGTGTTGTTCGTCGGTCAAGGATGTCGTGCTCCGTCATGATATATTTGCCGAGCATCCTTCGGGCTTCGCGCACATAAATCTGATGCGGCCACCCTCCGTTGTCCGTGAACTCGTCCTTCGCCAACCCCCACTTGGAGAACTCTTTTTGAATATCACTAGGAACCCGAGGATCGTTCGCTAAGAAATACATCAACCCTTGCTGGTAGGTCACGTGTTCTTGCAATATCTCCTCGCGCCGCTCGTAGCTCGCCTGCGGATAGTCGTAATTCATTCCGATATTGTCAGTACTGAAGGGGCCGTGATTATTTGTGTCCGTTTTGAAGTTGGGAATGGGATCGAACTTGTTGAACACCTCTTGCCACTCCGCCTCCAAGACCCGCAAGAGCAGCTCATACTGCGCTGAGTCGTAGCCATTTGGCTTAGGGAACGGCAAGCGATTCGGAGGATGATTTGTCAGACACATCCGGTAGCAATACGCCTGAATTCGCCTGTCTGCTGCCCCTTTCTTTCCCGGAGGCTTTCGACTGATGCGGGGAAGAAGCCCGCTTTCAGCGACCCCGGGCACCTTGTACGCAGAGATGTCCGTGTGGAACCAGTGCTTGTGATGGAAAACGCCAACTTGTACACCGTTCCACGACTCTTCGTACATCTCATTGGATTCACGACCAACGTGATATTGGACTCCCGAAGCAGCCATTAGGTCGCCTTCGTAAGTCGCATCCATAAACACTCTGCCTGCAAAGACCTTCCCGTCCAGCATCGTGATCGCCCGAATGCGGCCATGGGCTTTTTCAACGCCATTTGCTCGATCCAAATAGCTTTCTCGGAAAACAGGAATATCCAACTCGCGTACAAAGTCCTCGAAGACTGCCTCAGCAACGTGCGGCTCGAAAATCCACTGTGTACGCTGCTTTCCATCAATAGCCGTTGTTCCTTGGCCGCGATTTCCGTACTGCTCCCGCGACTGCCAGCCCCAAGCATCGTCCCGCTGGTAGTACTGCCAAACACGCTGATAGAACTCCCTTGCCAACCCACCAATGACGACTTTGTTGCCTGTGTCCGTCCAGCCAAGACCGGATGCTGTAAGCCCCCCCAAATGCTTCTCTGGTCCAACCAAAACGACGCTATTACCGAGCCTCTTCGCTTCGACCGCCGCCATGACGCCGGCGCTAGTGAGACCGTAGATTACAAAGTCGCTTCGAACGTCCCCTTTTCGAAGCCCAAGTTCATCGCCCGCCTTACAACGGGCCAAACGATCGTTCTGGACAATCAAAAACAGCCCCAACACTGCGTAGCCAAGAGACCTTGCCAAATCACTTTGAATCATTTCTTTCTCCCAGAAAAAGGCGGGCACATTGTAATCTCATTTCCGCACACCTTGGTCGCGGAGAGTCCGAGAATTACAATGCCGGCTCCTCAGTGGCAAAGTCCCAGCCGTATTGAGTGCGGTTGCGATTGTCGCAGAACTCATCGCTTCGTTCATTAACCCGGAGTTAGACCATGGCAGATTGGCCAGTCGGCGTTTTCACCAGTATTGACGCGGGGCTTGGAGTCAAGCTTGAAGTTGCGAGTGAACTGAAGATCCCAACCATACAACTGCATGCACCGCATAGAGCTAGTCGTCAGCCAGATCGTGCCGAGCAGTTCGTAAAGCAACTCGATGATCTTGGGATCGAATTGACTGCCGTATTTGGCGGATTCGAAGGCGAAAGCTACGCGGACATTCCGACTGTGTCCGAAACAGTCGGACTCGTCCCAGCAGCAACTCGAGCCGATCGCCTACAAGAGATGATCGAAATCAGCGACTTCGCGAGATTGCTTGGTTGCGAAGTTGTCGCACTCCACTTGGGCTTTGTTCCCCACGATACCGGATGCGACATGTATCGCGATGTATTGGATGTAACCCGAAAACTCTGCGACCATGTTGGACAGAACGACCAAGCTCTGCACCTGGAAACGGGCCAGGAAACTGCGGCAGGGCTACTGCAGTTTTTGAAAGACGTCGAGCGAGACAACCTGTTCATTAACTTTGACCCCGCCAACATGATTCTCTACGGCACCGGCGAACCCATTGCTGCGCTCAAGGAAGTCGCTACCTACGTGAAAAGTGTTCACTGCAAAGATGCAAAGTGGAGCGACAAACCTGGCGAGACCTGGGGACAAGAAGTTCCGCTTGGCGAGGGCGAAGTGGGCATGGAAACTTACCTAAAGACACTGCTGGAATTGGGCTACCGAGGCCCGCTCACCATCGAACGCGAGATTCCGCAGGAGCCGGAGAGGCAAAAAGCAGAAATCGAACACGCTTCCAACTTGCTGGAAACGCTGCGTTCAAAATTGCTTTGAGCCCAACATGGTACCGACTATCGGTTACCCGCGCTAACGTTTACCCAAGCGACGTAAAGCAACCACAAGAACCAAACAGCGTAAACACTCGCTGCAAAGAACAGCCAGCGAAGCGCCTTCTTGCGAGCTGGCGATTCCGCCGAACGGGATGACGTCGGCTGCTTGGGCTGCTCGCTTGCGACAGCATTTTGAGAACCAACGTGAGAACCAACAACTGCAGGCGTTTGGCTCAGACCGTCATCTAGTTCTTTGGCCTCACCCACAAGCTAAGACTCGTCGCTGCAAGAGTGTTCGAAAACTGGTTCGAATGCGTTTGAGAAATCAAACACATCGTTGAAGTCCTCCCGCTTATCGGAATCCGATTTCTTCATATGTTTGATCTTGATCAAATTGTAAACGATCTCGCCGAAATCACCCGTCGCATGCACCCCCCAACTATTCAACACCGTCTTTGACATATAGCCAAATTGTTCCAGCGCATATTGTCTAATCGCCTCACAGAGCTGCTGCCCCGTGATGTGATGCTCTCCCTCTTCACCTTCGCCAGGCAGTTTCATCACCTCTTGAGCGTAAGCCAAAGCCTCACGGACGAATTGGTACGCTTCAATATGAAACCGCTGATCCTGCTGCAGTAGTTCCACAATTGGATGCAAATTCTCGGACACGACCTTAACCTTTTATGAAGGATCACCTTTGGACCGAGAACGATCGCGAGGCGATATATCTTTCGATTTGCTCGAACTCGAATTGCGGTTCTTGATGACCGACAATATCTCGTCGACATGAATCATCGTACGACGATTATCTTCCATTTGCACCAGCAATTGTCTTGAAAGCAATTCTTGATTGATGATTCGCCCTCGCCCATTCGCAGTGACTACATCGCAGCCAATTTTTGGCAGCTCTTTACGGTGCTCTTCGTAGACATCGTACTCGTAACGCAAGCAGCACTTCAATCTGCCACATCTACCTGAAATTTTGTTCGGATCCAAAGTCGCTTTCTGCAACTTTGCCATTTTCATGGAAACGGGTGGCATCTTCGCCAAGTGTGTATTGCAGCAAACGGGCTTGCCACAGTCGCCGTAGTCAGCCAACAACTTGGCTTCATCCCGAACACCGATCTGTCGCATCTCGACGCGAGTCTGCAACTCGCTGGCAAGCCGTTTTACGAGTCCTCGAAAATCGACGCGGCTTTCGGACAGATAGTAGACCACGACCCGCTCACCACCGAAAACACGTTCCACATCGACGAGATCCATCGGAAGATCTAGATCTTTAATGGCTTGGAAACAGCGTTCTGCTTCTTCGACAGAGTTCGTCGCAAGATGCGCAAGTTCGTTCTCATCTTCTTCCGTCATCTCACGCTGAACGGTACCGCCCGGGTAGGGTGTCCCGTCATAGTCGTCTCGACCACCGGTCAACGCCTCGGCTAGCTGACCAGTCACACGATCGGTCGCATCACAGACGACCTCTCCGGACTCTAGACCGCGTCCTGTCCGCGCGATGACACGGGTTCCGCGAGTGTATTCCTGTCTCGATTGCATCACGTGCAAAGTACGCATGACTCCGCACCGGACGATATATGCAGGCATCTGGTATCGTTCTCCTTCGATTCGCAGTCTACATATGCAGTTCGACGAATCCTAGCCCGCCTGCACCTGATCCTCGCCAAAGCTTGTCGTTCGAATCCGCAACGGAGGTATCGAGGGCCATTTATAAAATCGCCACAATTCGGGCGTCTTCGCCCTCTGAAATCGGCTTTCCGCAGTAGTTTAGGGCATGCGAAACACAGCAAAGGAACGGTTATCCAACTCTTGCGACGGATAGAGAATTTCCAGAAAGGGCACTTCGTTCGGCGGCAAGAATGTTTTGTCTAGCAGCACGTACTCAAAATCAAACTCCTCCTGAAGTCCCCGAAGCTCCTCATCATTCCAGAACCTTGATCTGCCCTGCGAATCACGCGGCATTTCAAGCATTTGAACCCGATAAAACCACTCCAACACACTCTCGTTGTCCTGCGGAACATCTTTCCAACACACAACTTCAGCACGATTTGCATACCACTTAAAAGTCTGCTGGTTCCTTGGAGTTAACCAGAGCGAATCCGTCGGCGTATTCTGGCGGATCCAAGCACAAACGGCTCTCCATTCCCTCAAACGTTGTCGGCTCGCATCGACAGGCTCAGCTACACCTCGGGTTCGTTCCTGCTGCTCCTTCGGATCCTCCAAAATTTCGACGGCCCAGTCCCACTCGATTTCCCTTTGAAAGCCACTGCCGTTGACCAACATGCGATCCGCGGGCGGTAAGGACTCATTCCATGTATTGACAACTGTATTCCCCGCGCAAACTAACACTGCGATAACTCCGGCCACCAGCATTCCGATTCCAAGGGGCCTAGTGACCGTAGACCTGGCTACCGGGAGACTTGAAATCGACACAGAATCTGCCTTCGCTGAAGTCCATCCCCACTGAGCGGCAACCTGGCAGTAGACCGCTGTCCAGGCCAATGGGACAGCAATATCCGACCACCGGAACCAATAAAACCGAAGCAACTTCGAACCTAAAAGCGGATCGTAGCCGGGGCTGCTAGGCAACGACAACAAAGCATCGATTCCGAGTCCTAACAATGCAAACAGCACGGAGAACCAAGCCACTGCCAGCAAACGTCCCGACGCAACGCTGGGCTCGAGAGAACACTTCGATTGTTGTCCAGAGTGGGCCACAGGATCGTACCCCCCGGCACCTCGCTTTCGTGCGACAAGCCATAATCCACTTGCAATAATGAAGAGTACGAATGAAAGACCAGCGCGCTCATGCCTGACCGGGTCAAACGCGAGTGCACAAAGGTGGTGGCTCAAGCGGAAGTAGACGTGAACTTGAGATGCCACGACATTCCCAAGACGATCTTCCCCACCAATTCCGGTCAACGCTGGCAAGACCCCAAGCACCCCTAATCCAGCCGCCAGCAAAAGGTACGGCAGCTGTTTGTGCAAGCCTTTACACCTGAGCCCTAGTAACCAGAACAACCCTACGCTCAATCCAGCCCACCCGCCGACGAGAGGGTGCCAGACGACGGCTCCACCAAGCCAGAGCCAAGCGAACGTGAGCCGGTCGCGCATCAAGTAGCTCAATGCGACTAGGACACAGGGGTACGCCAATGCCTTGCCTTCGAACCCACCGACCGCCCATTCTCCAGCCCAATGACCATAGAATACGGCGTAGTACCAAGCCGCGAACGAGAGCGGTTGCAGCAGAGAGGGCAAGCGCAGTGAGCGTGTGAATTGTAGCCATGCCCAGCTAAGGAATCCCCAGCATACTAGCCGGCCAATCCAAGCTACTGCAGCCAACGGAAGAAACGTACTCAGCAATCCCGCGACAAGTGTCGAAGCGAGATGGGAATTATGAGACTCCAAGAACAAGTCTCCCGGCGCAAATTCGCCATCGAAGTAGTGTCTCGCCTTCGTCAGATAGTGTGACTCATTCACACCTGGCGCAGGCTCGCCAGCCACAAGGAAAACTACCAGCAGTTGAACCAACCACAGAAGGGCAGTTTGCGTCCAAGATTGCCGATTTCCCATGCCTTCCTCAGCCACTCTGTGAGACCCAAAAATCAGTGTTCAAGCGGATAAAACAACCATTCCTGACATGATAGGTTGACTAACTGCAACCAAAGTTGCGAAAAATCAACAAAATAGCCTACCACCCGACCTCATTTTCTTGACTCGGACATCAGCGTGCGTAGAGTGGAAGTACGTTTTCAAGCCTTTAGCTTGAGAATCGGTCCGTAGTTGCGTTGTATTACTTCGAAGAGTAAACCGCTCCGACAGGAATCGGCTAGGATCAAACAACCAAAGGAAGGGTCCAATGTTAGTTCTTTCTCGAAAGAAGAATGAGAGTATCGTTATTAATAACGATATCACCATCGTAGTGGTAGAAATCCGCGGAGATAAGGTCCGTCTCGGAGTTGAAGCTCCGCGTGAAGTACCTGTGCATCGCCGTGAGGTATACGACGCAATTCAACGCAGCCAAGCCGGCGACGACTCGCCTGCCGCTTCCCAAGAGTAAATTGCGGCTGGCGTTTGAACCTTGGAGAATAACGGGCTAAGCTCGTCTTGTTCTGAAAAGCCCGTATCAATGCAACTCCTCAAAAGGGTTGCATCGGTATGGGTTTTTTTCGTGACTGCATGGCACTTCGAGCAAAAGGCCGCAACGGCACGACTGCATGTTGCCTTGAATTGCAGATTCTTCACTCAAACTGGTTCGCTGCGGCTATTGGAATTTCTATTCGAAACGACGAAACCTATTTTCGTGAGACCGCGTCTAGCTGGACAGGTTCGAACTACGGGGCTAGATGACCTTGAGCCAAGTGCGACAATTTGGCTTGCGACACTGGCCTCACTCGGGCCAACCCGAAGAATGGGATATCCAGCTCAGACTGACGGAGTGTTATCACAGGTTTTCATCCCAGCTCCTCAGTTCCTTTCCTCGCAGGTCGGCCAATCGCGACTTGACCAAATTCATAGACAGCGATAAAAATTCGTTTTCCTAAATAAGACTGAGGACGGACCATTCGCTGGACCGACGAAAAAGCAGACGGCCCCTTCGTCTAGCGGTCTAGGACACCGCCCTTTCACGGCGGCAACACGGGTTCGAGTCCCGTAGGGGTCACTGAAGCCTTGGAGAACATCGTTTTTCCAAGGCTTTTTTCGTTTCGGTAGACGCACTCGTCTTAAATTCTGGTTGAACCGCCAAAATAATTGCTTCTCGCTTAGCAGCAGCCGTTCTGCACCCAAGGCCACAATCAACCCTTGCGCGAAAACACGTTCGATAATTCGGCCCGCGAATCTACGAACCGGTAGCAATTGCGATCCAAAAACTGCCATAATTGCCGTCGTGAATTTCTATGCCGATGAAGTGGGACTCCATGTCAAAGCGAATACAACGGATTTTCTTGAGCTTCCTGTGCGTGTTAGGTTGTTCCGTAGCTGACAACTTGCAAGCTCAGTTTCGTGGCACCACAGCAGCCGATCAAATCCCGGTGCCTCCGCGGTCGCTGCAGCGGTTGCTATCCGAGGGCAATTCGGCAATTAATGAGGAGCGTTACGCGGACGCCGTTGAGCTGCTGACGGCAATCTTTGACGAAAGAGGCACAACAGTCGCCGCTGATGTGCGAGGGCAAGACTTTTTCCTCTTGCCGAATCGTATCTCGACGGAAGCAGGGAATAATCAAGACACCTTCCGCCTAACACTAAAAGACGCCGCTCTTAACTTACTCAACAGTTTGCCGCCGCGCGGTCGCGAGATCATCGAGATCAGTTCCGGCGTCGAAGCCAGACAAGAACTGAACGAGGCTTTTGAAACGAATAATGCCAGTGCTATCGCTCAGGTTGCACGTGTATTTCCCTTCACCGAAGCCGGACAGGACGCCCAACTCTGGTTAGCTCAGAGCTTCTTGGATGAAGGCTCACCAATTGGTGCTGCGGGAGTTTATCTCGAGCTGCTCAAATCGGCTGCTGCACGAAATCGGTTCGGCACCAACCTGCTTTCAGCGACAATTTCGAGTCTTGTGGCAGGTGAAAAAAAGGCCACGGCCGAAACTCTGTTGAAAGAGATCGGACCGCAATACTTAGGGCAGACGATTCAACTGGGTAACAGAGAGGTCGAACTTGGCGAGAAAACCGACTGGGAGAACGTGCTCGGAAGTCTCGCGGATCAAATGCGATCTGGAGTATTTCCCAAACGCGTTTCGAACTGGATGAACGCAGGCGGTTCCGCTGGACGCAATGCCTCAATTAGTCTGAGCATGCCCGTTTCCTCGCCACGATGGGCCAAGATCACCCACGGAAGCGTTCCTGAGAAAAACGCAATTCGAGAATTAGCTTCTGCAGAAGAGGACAGTGGTCGCGTCATCCTTCCAAAGGCGGAAGTTCGAACTGTCGGGAATCTGGTGCTGGCCAAGACAACTGATTCACGCATCATCGCCATCGACCTTCGCACTGGATTGACCAAATGGGCATGTTACCCCGATGGTGCACCCGTCGATTTCCTAACTCCGCGTTTCAATGTCGGTGGAAACACGAGTTCGTCAACTCTTTCAAACGATGTCAAATGGAGGGTCTGGGGCAGTTCTTCATTCGGAAGATTCAGTTGCGATGAAGACAGCGTCTACTACATCACTCAACCGCCGGTGAACAGCACGATCAGGCGGAGCGGTTTTCAGACGAGCTCAATAAATGTGGTCCCAAACCAATTGCACGCGGCGAGCATCGAACGCGAAGGCAGCTTAACCTGGACCGTCGGAACACCTGCTGATGGAGACCTCGTCCCACTCACACACAACGATCTCGTTGGAGCCAGTTTTCTTGGGCCCCCACTTTCGTACCAAGGCTACCTCTACTGCATCGTCGCCAAACGCGGTGAAACACAGCTTGCGGTGCTAGACGCTAAAACCGGGGCACTAAAGTGGACACAACAACTCTGCCAGCAGACCTTCTCAACGCAGCTCCGGACGAGCATGGCTTTGTCGCCGGCCATCTCTGACGGGATCATCGTTTGCCCAACCGGCTCAGATCTATTGGTTGCACTAGACCTTCATACGCGACGTTTGCGTTGGGCATTCGGTTATCAAACAGTTCAAAACCGGCGGCCCAGATTCGGCGGCGCATTTTTACAATCCTCTGGTGTTGACGCATTGGGTAGCCGTTGGGATCACACCGGATTGGTAGTTCAAGACGGACGAGTAACTCTAACACCCGTCGAGCAAGATGACTTGCACGTTCGCGACCTGCTTACAGGTGCAGAACAGTTAAGGATGCTTCGCGATAACGGGCGCTACCTCGTGGGCGCCGATGGAAGCAAGCTGTTCGTTGTTGCAGAGGCGAGTGTTCGATGTATCGATGTCGACGAGGGCAAAATCGTCTGGAACACCGACTTTCCGCCTCAGAATCAACTGGCCGGTCAAGCGATATGGACTGGCGAAAGCATCGTTGTACCCTTCAAACCCAACCGACTGATACGATATTCAGCCGAGGACGGAACACAGCTCGAGGAAGCGACCGTCGATGAAGAAGTCGGCAATCTCTTTTGTCACTTCGGCAATCTGATCTCTGCAACTCCCACTGCAGTTAGCGTCTACCATACTCGCGACGTACTCCGCGATTCCATATTGGCAAAACTGAGTTCGGATGACGGGAATCTCGAAGCGCTCAACTTGCAAGCTCAGCTCGCCTTTGCCTCGGGGGAAATCGACAGTGCCTTTGAGAGCCTCCGAAAATCACTTGCCATCGACAGCGAGAACATCGAGACGCGTTCGCTGACAAGTGAAATTGTGCTTTCGGGCCTAGAAGTCGATTTTGATCGGTTTCTGCCGTTCGCAAACGAGTTTCGGGAGATCCTGTTGGATAATCCGAAACGGTCCGAGTTCTTGAAGTTCGTAGCTTTGGGACAAGTTCGATCCGGAAACAACGCTGCCGCTTTCGCGTCACTCATTGAATTTATGAGAGATCGAATTCGACAGAGTGAGAGATTTTCCTCTGCTTCAAAGAGCACCATCAAGCTCTCAGCAAGCCATCGCGTCCAAGTTGACATTTGGATCGCCAGCGAGCTCGTCCGCTGCTTCGATGCAGCAAATGAAGAGCTTCAATTGGAGATGACCAACCAGATCACAGAGGAACTCAGCAAGAGTGGAGCACTCTTGCTATCACAACGCATGCTGCGACTGAGGTATTTCCTCTGGCATCCAGCTGCTGAGAGCCAAGTGATCGGATTAGCACTTGGCTACAACAAACGTGATCGCCAACTCAACATGGAACGCGTACTGATTCCTCTCCTGTCCTCTGCGGACGAAGCCAACCGAACGGTAACCTACAAACTACTAAGTACTCCCACTGTTGCCGATCGAAATCAGTTTACAGATCTTGGCTCGATCGCTTCGGGCGTGATGGAATCGCCCGATGGAAACTCGCTCGAAGTACAAACGGAAGCCCCAAAAACCAATTCAGGATTAGGCCCTGGGGAATGGCACCAAGGCGTTTTGACCTTTCGCGAACAGAGTCAAAGAACGGTCTTTCCCATCGGCACTCCAATCGATATGGCGTCTGAACGATTTGGGAGACCAGAACTCTCCGTTCGGTTGGCAGGCAACGATTTAATCCTTTTCAACGCCAATGGTGGCATCGTGAATCAAATGCAATATCCACGCGCGACGGCGGATAACAATCAGCGTTTGAGGCGTGCAAGAATGGTTGGTGGCTTGCTGCTGTTAGAGACCAGTTCTGAAATCGCAGCTTTTGACATCTACCGCGGCTTACAGAATAGCCGCGAAGCCATGCTCTGGCGGCAGAGTCTCCTCAGGTTTAACCGACAGCCGAATGCCACGATGCAAATGCCGCGAACGGAAGATGAAGATACCGCCCTTGGATTATCCATTCCCACCAGAAGAACCCTGAGCGGAAGGCAAAAAGTAGATACCTCGGTGGGTCCATTGACACCCGCCGGACTGATCTTGAACTTTGGCACGCAACTCGTATGCGTCGACCCTTACTCTGGAAAACAGAATTGGGTCCGCGATGGCTTCCTGTCTATCACGCGCATGGTGAATGACGAGTTTGATCTAGCAATTGTTGACGAGACACTTGGCATCATCCATCTGGATTGCCGCGATGGGAAAGAGTTTACGGCAAGGCGCGAAAAATACACCGAGAATTGGAAACCTTTATTCTGTAGCGGTCGCTGGGCTGTCGACTACACAGAAGTAGAATCCGAGATCGTGAGTGACGATGCGACAACGACGCAGTATCGCCCGCTACTGAAAGTCTGGAGTCCGCTCACCGGCAAAGTGTTGGCCGAGATCGACAATATGGAACGCAACTCAAGAGCGGGAGTCTGCGAAGGAAGATTTCTGGTAGTCGCCGATCAAAACCAGTTGGTCCACTATTTCGATTTACAACAAGGGCTTTACCGCAAATGGGAAATGCCAGTTGATGAAGACTTAGAAGCAATCTTTGTGGATCGGTTCGACGATCGTTTGTTGGTCACTTCCCGAAAGTCAGCGACCGCCGAGGAGCTGACGTTTGTTTCAAAAAGAAATCGCAAAGCGATCAGCGAGAATCATGGCGTGAACGGAAGCGTTTTCGCCATCCAAATTGAGAACTCCAGTCTGGAATGGGAACAACCTTCGCAATTGTACAACCTGCTCTTCCCGTACCGACAACCGCGGAACTCTCCGTTTGCAGTCTGTTACCGCTTCAACCCCAGACTTCAGGACTCGGATAACAACCTGACTGAGAATTCAAATGTCGCAGTTCTCGACCTTCGCAACGGGAAACTGGCTCACGCCGCATTGAACCAACCCGTCGATTCCAATTCGACCATGTTTGCGATGGAGCTTAGGCCAAGAAATCAGTCCTTCGAGTTGTTACTGGGTGGCCGCGCATTTGTCTATAGAGTGACCAATGAGCCGCACCCACCTAGGCCGATACCAATATTTGGGAAAATCCCAGACTTCAAAGAGTCGGGCGAAGATCTTATCGAGCGGCTGTTCAAGTAGACCTTCCGCTAGCCGTAGAATTACCAGCTTCCGAAAAGCCGCTCCGCGTTTCTAGTAGTAATCGCCGCGCAGTCGGTCTTCGAAATGCCTCGAGTCTCGGCAAGGCAACTCAACGTCTCTGCCACCAACGCCGGGTGGTTCGGGCGCTGTCCACGGAATGGGTGAGGAGTCAAATACGGGCTGTCTGTTTCCACTAGAAGCCTGTCTTCGGGAATCTCTTTTGCAATATCGCGAATCTCCTGGGCGTTCTTAAAAGTCAGCATACCTGCGAAGCTGATATAGAGTCCAAGTTCAAGACATCCCAACGCAACCTCATGGGGTCCGGTGAACGAGTGCATGACGCCACGGATCGGCCCGAACTCACGGTACTCTCGAGTCAGAATCTCCAGCGTCTCCTGTGCGCACTCGCGAGTGTGGATGATGACCGGCAAGTTCGTGTCGCGACTCAGTGCCAAGTGTCGACGAAAATAATCGACTTGGATCTCCCAAGGACAATCGTCCCAATACTTATCCAGCCCGGTTTCGCCCAACGCGGCAACTCGTGGGTCTATGCACAGCTTTTCGATGATCTCCCAATCGCCCTCTTCGGCTTCATGGCAATAATTTGGATGAATTCCTACGGAAGCGCGGATCTGCGAATGCCGCTCCGATAATTCGATGCACTCGCGAGAGTCCTTAGCCGTGGTCGCCACTGCCAGCAGTCCTAGAACCTGTGCTTCTCTCGCCTTCTCCAAGTACGGTTCTAACTCCGCAAAGTGCTTGTCGGTCAGATGAGCGTGTGTGTCAATTATCACTGGAGAATGCTCGTGCTTTCGATGTCTTGTGCCATGAACGGTTTCACAACGTCTCTGCGACGCATGGACACTGGAGAATGGAGAATGGATAGGTGGCGGCTCACAAAGCCGAAACGAGAGAATCTCAGATGGGCATCCGTTGTGCAAAATGGAAGAATCACCCTTGCCGCGTAAACGAAGCTCCAGTTCCACAAGGCGCAAACCCAAGTCGATGAAGCAGTGTGACAGTCGACTCCTCCGCTGCGTTTGTTGCAACACGAATCCAATCGAACCCTTCAGCCTGCAACTGTCGCGCTGATTCACTGAAAAGATGAAGCCACTCTTCCTCAGCACTCGAGTAAGGAAAACTCTTAGAACCCGAATCATTGATCTCAAGCGGACATAGCCAAGCAACTAACTGTTCGTGTTGAGCCAATTCGGTTGGCAACTGCCAAAAAAGCAGACGAGCGCGGACCGCTGTTTCATTCAAGATGCGTTGGCGTCCCAGCAACTGAAATTCGGTCATCTCAGTGTGCCCCATGCAACAAGCTTGATGCCAATTCAAATTTGGTTCATCTTCATTACGAACCACCTGAGTCGCCCGACGTGTCTGAATGATCGCTCTGTCGACAGGAGGCTGGAACCAAGCAAGATCGAGTTCCCAGAGCATATTTGGTTGACCGATTTGAAAACCAGCCTGCGTCAACCAGCAACTCGCTCTAGTTTCTTGCGGTGTGATTCCGATCAGCCCATTGCAAGGCCCAACTCCCAAGTAATGACATCCCTCAAGGATCTTCGGCCGAGCCACCCGACGTTTTGCCGATGGAGAACGCCCGAAGCAGTTCTCGATCAACTCCTTCGCGACAAGTCCTTCATCCTCTGCTGGCAGAATACAGAGTGCCTCGATCGAAACACTCGCTTCATCGAGATCGGCCCCATCAGCGTCCGACTGGAAACTGAAATGCAGGAACCCCTTCATCCCGCCTTCTTCCGACTCTGCAATCAAGAACTGATCGCTCTCGAAGCTGGGTTTGGCGAGAGCAAACGACTCTAACCAAATCGGCTCCATATCGAGGCCCGAGTCCGCGCCTTCGGCAACGAAGTGTTGTTGCCAAACATCGCAGACGGCCTCTAGATCCGTATTCCTAAAGCTTCGAACCTTCACGTCGCGTCTGTGTCAATTCTGGGAGTTGCGTAGTCGGTAGATGTTTTGATTGTCTTGCGTTCGGATCGTCACTAACGATGCTCGACACACCAATGTAACCGCGAGCCACGGATGCAGACAGACGTTTTGTCCCGGGCAACACGCAATTCGGATGATGGCACCCAATTCGAAACATTCACAGGCAATCCGAATGATGACTTCACCACCAAGGCTTACTCCTCTCAATAAATCAGAATAGAATGTTGACTGCGTTGGTCGACCAGATGGCCGCTGCTGCCATGTGCAGGAGAGGAAAGTCCGGGCTTTGCAGAGCAGGGCGGTCGGTAACTCCGACCCGTCGAAAGGCGCGGGCCAGTGCCGCAGAAAACAAACCGCCGAACGGCCGACTTCCCCTTCACATGCCGCTGAACCTATCCACACAGTGGCGAGAAATCAGGCAATCAATGGGGTACATCGGCGCGTGGTAAGGGTGAAAAGGTGAGGTAAGAGCTCACCAGCGGCCAAGGTGACTTGGTCGGCTTGGTAAACCCCGCCCGAAGCAAGATCAAACAGAAGGAAAGGTCAGCGACTCTGTCGTCGGCCGCGATGTTGCTCGCATCGTCTGACCTTCGGGTAGATCGCTTGAGCCGCCGAGCAATTGGCGGCCTAGATAAATGGCCATCTAGCTGCGTACGACGACTAGCGCGTCTTACGTCGCTACAGAACCCGGCTTATCGGTCGACCAACGCTTTTCTCTTTCCGCAATGAGT
The DNA here is from genome assembly GCA_045105035.1 of Pirellulaceae bacterium. GTDB lineage: Bacteria > Planctomycetota > Planctomycetia > Pirellulales > Pirellulaceae > Aureliella. The sequence continues at coordinate 27,091 of JBGCCZ010000078.1, forward strand.
CGGACCAGGGTGGCGAATCAAGAAAGCCGCCAACACGCCACGCCCACTTCGCCTAGCCCTTCCAAGCCGAGCCATCGGGAAACGCGTATTCGGCGATTGCTACGTCATGCATTTTTGCACTGTAACCCGGCGCAGATGGCGGCATATAGCGTCCACCTCGCGTTACAATCGGATCCACAAAATGCTCGTGAAGGTGATCCGAATATTCGGCAACTCGATCCTCCATAGAACAGCTCACTCGAACGTAGTCAAACATCGACAAATGCTGTACGTATTCGCACAAACCCACTCCACCAGCGTGCGGGCAAACTGGTACGCCAAACTTCTTCGCCATGAGGAGTACAGCCAAGACTTCGTTAACACCGCCAAGTCGACAACTATCGATCTGGCAAATCTGCATCGCGTCCGCCTGTAGAAATTGCTTGAACATGACCCGGTTATGACACATTTCCCCTGTCGCGACGCGGATCGGTGCCACGGACTCTGCGATTCTTGCATGCCCCAAAATGTCATCCGGTGAAGTCGGCTCCTCGATGAACCAAGGCTTGAACTCCTTTAACGGCTGCATCTGCTCTATGGCCTCTTCCACATCCCAGACTTGATTGGCATCGAGCATCAATTTTCGATCCCAGCCGATTTCTTCGCGGATGATTCTGCAACGGCGGACATCATCTTCAATATTGCGGCCCACCTTGATCTTAAAATGCGACCAACCGCGTTCCATCAAGCTACGACAGAGATCTCGCAAGCGTTCGTCGCTGTACCCAAGCCAACCTGCCGAAGTCGTGTACGTTGGGTAACCACGCTCGCTCAACTCCTCCATTCGCGATTGACGCGAATCGAAACTCGCCTGCAAAATCTCAACAGCTTCGTCGCGATTCAGAGCATCAGTAATATGCCGGTAATCGATGCAGCCAGCCAGCATCTCCGGCTCCATGTCGCTCAACAGTCGCCACAACGGCTTGCCTTCCGTCTTGGCGTATAAATCCCAGAGCGCGTTGACAATGGCTGCAGTGCCTAGATGAATGACGCCTTTCTCTGGACCGACCCACCGCAGTTGACTGTCGCCACAGATCTCTCGCCAATAGCCGCCGAAATCCTCAGTGATCGCCGACAACTCGCGTCCTTCGACCATCCCCTTCAACGACTCAATTGCGGCCACGCAAAGTTCATTGCCGCGTCCGATTGTAAACGTCAGCCCATATCCACTGTATCCAGGATCATCCGTATGCAGCTCCACGTAGGCTGCCGAGTAATCGGGATCTGGATTCATGGCATCAGATCCATCGAGATTGTTCGAAGTAGGAAAACGCAAATCCCTAACGACAAGTTTGATGATTCGAACCACGTTTCATTCCATGTGTGCTACACCAAGAGAAAATCTGCCCGTCCCACCGACGAACAGGTGCACTCCCATTAATCGGCGAATCGCCAAGCGGGCTGCAAGTCGGGCTCGAGTTCTGCGTCCGACATGTACAACCTCAGGACTTCAATTGGGATGCAATGTTGCTGCAAAATCGTATCGTGGAACTCGCGATTGGTCATCTCCCCGGACTGCACAACCTCTTTGTGCATCGCGCGTAACTGCAAGCCGCCTAACATGTATGCCGCTTGATACAGCGGACTATACCCCCCCATAATCGAGCGACGCACTTCAGCACTGGCCGCCGACTTCTCATGCCCAACGCGTTGCACTAGGTACTCCACGCATTCTTCGGGAGTCATCGTGCCCAGGTGATAGCTCAACGAGAAGATAATTCTCGCGCAACGATGCTTCCTCCAAAACAACATGCCGACTCGGTCCTCTGGTCCTTGAGCAAAATCGAGATCCCAAAGCAGCATTTCCCAGTAAAGCGCCCAGCCCTCGATCCAAAAAGGCGTGCGGAACAGACCGCGATAGGATTTGTAGCGTGGAAGCATGTAGTACTGGAGATGATGCCCTGGAACCAACTCGTGGTGAACCGTCGCGCGTGAGAAGTGCTCGTTGTTGCTACGCATACTCATGAGCTTCTCATCATGCGTCATCGTGTTGGTTGGAAAAGAAACGATGATTGTGTCGCCGCCCAGGAAGTAAGGATTCACGCGCTGACGCTCAGGACTCATCATCGTCATCCGCCATCCGTTCGCCGCCATCGGTGGGACGGTCAACAGGTCGTTAGCTTCCAGAAATCGAATCGCTTCCCACGCCAAGTCGCGGATCATCTTCGGCTGTTGACCTGGATCCACGTGAAGCGACTTCACGTGCTCCATGGCTGCACGCCAATCCTCACCATACCCCAACTCCTTTGAAGCCGACGCCATTTCCGCGTCGCACCAAGCCATTTCTCGCTTGGCCAATTCGACTAGCTCAGCCGGTGTGTGTGCGATCCACTCGTGCTTCAGCTCAAGCGCTAGACCTTCCGCCCCGATCGGCAGTCCAATGATCGTGTCTTTGTCCGCCTCAGAAACCCCAACAATATCATTCTGAAGTGAGCTTCGGTGTTGCCTCAAAGTACTTTGAAGCCGGCTCATCGGCTTCTCCATCCACCAATCATAAAGCGGGTCATAACCGCTATAGAATCGATTCGCTTCAGACAAACTACGGCTTAGCCGGTCAAGCAATTGCACCGCCCGCAATCCATTCAACTGCCGTACGACCGTCGCGTTCATTGACTCCGAACCCGTCAACTCCACGTTGGCTTCCCCTGCGCCCTCGGTACTTGGCGAAGGACTGGTCTCAATCGCAGCCGACGTGGCGATGCAGTTTTCAACATCCTCGGTTAATCCATCGATCAAGTCCGCCATCGTTCGATGCTCAATCGGTTCCACGTTCTCTCGGTTACGCAAAATCTCCACCAAGGCCCGACTGTAGGGCAGAAACTCCGCTGCCCGCAGATCTCTTTCACGCTCCAGCTTTAGATTGGCAACCCGATACTCCAACTCAGACCGGAAAAGTAAATAGTCGATTTTGGCCCCTCTGGAGAGCTTCTCAAATTTCAACGTGGCCAGTTTTCCCAACCAGCTTTCTGCTATTTGCTTCCGCCGATCGTAAGCCTCTTCGTCGAGCGGAATTCGAAAGCGGTGATCTAGTGTTTTGAGGTCCGCCGAATACTGCGATATCCAGTTTGCGACGGAAATTGCGTCAACAGCCGCTGCTTTTTCAGCTACCTGGCTCTTCTCAATCGCAGACGTTTCTTGCGCTTCAACTTGCGCCACAATTCCGAACCCGAGAAGACCAACCACGAGTATTCCGAAGCCTGCCATACCGCGTTCAACGCATCGACGTCGCATTATTCAATTTCCCTTAGTATCAAGCAAAGACTCGCAACAACCCAAAACTCGTAGCAGCCAAAGAATCCGGCTGCCGACTTGAGTTCGAGACCCTCTAAAACTTCATCGATTATTAGCCAGATCGCAGTTCACAATCGCTGGCGACTCGGACGCGAGTCAACTAGGCTAGCAGAGCCGAAACCACTCACACGGGCGTCCTCAGAACTCCCCCTGCTGCACCCACGAACGGCAACATGAAAGTGATTCCTCCCATGCACTGCGTCTATTCCTCGTCGCGTCTGATTCTACTTGCAACCTGCGCTTTTTGTTTTCTAACCCATTCGACCTGGGGACAAATCCAGGCAATTAAACAAGTGCCGAGCGAGGCGCCCTCTACTGCGACCGCGACAGGCTTCGTCTACGAAGACCTGAACTCCAACCAAAATCGAGATGACGGCGAACCGGGGATCACGGGGATCCGCGTGAGCAATGGAAAAGAGATCGTGAAGACGGATTCCAGTGGCAAGTACGCATTGCCGGTTTCCGACGACTCCATTGTCTTCGTAATTAAACCTAGCGGATACAAGCCGCCCACAAATGAACTCAACCTTCCGCAGTTCTACTACATCCACAAACCAAAAGGCTCACCGAAGTCATTTCGTTTCGCGGGCGTTAAACCAACTGGCCCACTACCCGACACTATCGACTTCCCGCTGACTCGCTCCGACGAACCGGATCAATTCAAAGCGATCTTGTTTGGGGACCCGCAACCGCGGAATGTTCGCGAGGTAGAGTTTATTGAACACGACGTGATCGAACAGATCATCGCCGCCGAAGCCCACGATGCTTCCTTTGGTGTGACGTTGGGAGACATCGTGTTCGACGACCTCTCTGTCATGGACCCACTCAATCAAGCCATCGCGCTGATCGATATCCCTTGGTACAACGTGATTGGCAATCACGATTTGAACATGGAGTCTAAAACGGACAAGCTAAGTGATGAAACATTTGAACGGCACTATGGCCCGAGTTACTATTCGTTCGAATACGGTCCAGCCCACTTCTTGGTGCTTGATGATGTCATTTGGGAAATCGAAGAAGGTGAACGACGCGGGCACTACCACGCAGGCCTAGGTGAACGACAACTGGAATTCATCAAGAATGATTTGAAGCTGATTCCCAAGGACCAACTGGTTGTCCTGATGATGCACATTCCATTGGGACAAGTTGAAGACCGCCAGGAGCTTTATCGACTGATCGAGCAACGGCCGGCAACGGTCTCCATTTCGGCGCATACACATTATTTGGAACACCGATTTATCGGCAACGAAGATGGCTGGATGGGCCCCGAAAAGCATCACCACATCGTCAACGTCACCGTGTGTGGCAGTTGGTGGCGAGGGCAACCCGATGAACGGGGCATACCGCATGCAACGATGAGCGACGGAGGCCCAAACGGCTACTCGATCATGAGCTTCGATGGCAACAAATACTCTTTGACTCTTCAGCCTGCGGCTCGTCCTGCGAACTATCAGATGCAGATTTACACGCCAGAGAAAGTCACACAAGCAGACTTGCTCACGACCGTGGCGGTTGCAAACGTATTCGCTGCGTCGGAGAAATGGAGTTGCGAATTGCGAGTCGGGGACTCAGAGTGGATTCCAATGCAGAGAATCACCACGTTGGACCCCAATTTCCTGGCTGAGAAAAAACGGGAAGAGCTGCTCACCAACAAGGGCTGGCGAGACCTGCCCGAGGCGCACCAGACACCTCACATGTATCGCGGCATGCTGCCCATCGATCTGCCTGTGGGTTCCCACCGCATTGAAGTCAAAGCAACTTCGCCAAGCGGCCAGGAATGGCAGAGCCAAAGAATCATTCGCATTGAGTAGCGTTGCCCTGACACGCATTCAAAACGCCCTACGGTGGAACTCAGCCCCGGTGCGGGGCACTACTCTGAATTGCGCATGTTCGATACGAGATCCAGCGACTTCTCGACTGCGCAATACCGCCGACACGACGAACTCTATCAACTTCCTGAACTTCTGCCGGACAGCCGGTGAAGGCTCAGTGGGCTGATAGGGAATACATCTATTGGTGTCGGTTGAATTTCGCGGAAAGTTTTCTAGTACACTCGGCTTGGCAGATTCTCGCTTGCGTGGTCTGGACTGTTGCTACGCGCCTAGAAGGTAGGGAATTCCCCCTTCAGCAATGTTTCTTCAGAGGAAGAGTGGCTTGAAAGACGGTTATCGCACAATAAAGCGACGTTGACGCGCGCTCCACGTGAACTAGTATCCCAGCAAAACACCTCAGGACCCGGTCGCATTCTGAAGCGGCCACCCGATTCCGCCACGTGGTGGTTCGCAATTGGTTCTACCCGCGAAGATTCGATACCGCGGCTTACGCTTTAAGATGACTGATTTAGGAAATGCTCCAGTTTTTCAGGTCGAACACGGCCAATGTCAAGGATGACTTACTCTCCGGTCTAACCGTTGCTCTTGCGCTAGTTCCTGAAGCCGTAGCTTTTGCCTTCGTCGCTGGCGTTTCACCACTAATCGGCTTGTACAGCGCCTTTTTTATTGGCCTGATTACTGCGGTCTTCGGAGGACGTCCTGGCATGATCTCCGGCGCGACTGGAGCGATGGCAGTTGTCGTCGTTGGATTGGTTCAGATTCATGGCATCGAGTACTTGTTCCCAGCAGTCATCCTGTGTGGACTCATTCAGATCGCGACCGGAATTGGACGACTTGGAAAATTGATCCGGATGGTGCCGCATTCCGTGATGCTCGGCTTCGTGAATGGTCTCGCGATCGTGATCGGGATGGCCCAGCTTGGCAGTTTCAAAACTCTCGATTCAAACTCCGGCGAGCTGGTTTTCCTTTCTGGATCTCAATTGTGGATCATGCTCGCGTTAGTCGCTCTGACGATGGCGATCATCTGGCTGCTCCCCAAACTGACACGTGCCGTGCCCTCGTCTTTGGTTGCAATCGTCAGTATCACCGTTCTATCCATTGGCATTAACCAAGCGGATTGGGGCAACGAAGAGAATACGGTTGCGACCGTCGGCGACATGCTGCGAACCAATGCCAAAGCGGCTGAGCTCGGTGCCTCCCATCATGGCCAAGTCACTGATACATCCTTAGCTGAAACGGACCTGCAACTGGTCGGGTTGACCCCCGATGTAGCGACTGACAAAGCCTTCGCAGCAGCCAACGACGCGGCTCGAAAAGGCGGCCGAGAACAAGACGTCGGCATTAGTGGCGGACTGCCAGTTCCGTTCTTCCTGCAATACTCTTTGCCGCCAATCAACCTCGAGACACTTTGGATCATCTTCCCGTTCGCTCTCACTTTGGCGGGAGTCGGTTTGATCGAATCGCTGATGACGCTGACTTTAATCGATGAGATTACGGAAACGCGTGGTCGTGGGAACAAGGAGTGCATCGGTCAAGGTGCTGCGAATATTCTGTGTGGAATGTTCGGCGGTATGGGTGGCTGTGCGATGATTGGACAGTCGTTGATCAACGTAAACTCTGGCGGAAGAGGCCGATTGAGCGGAATCACGGCCGCCGTCTCCCTGTTGATCTTCATCCTGTTCCTGGCTCCACTCATCGAGCAGATCCCAATGGCGGCTCTCGTTGGCGTCATGTTCATGGTGGTCATTGGTACGTTCGAATGGGCTTCACTAAAGATGTTCCGCCGCGTCCCGCCAGCCGACTTTGCGGTGATGATTCTCGTGGCCGGCTACACGGTCATCATGCACGACCTCGCGTCTGCAGTCATTCTCGGAGTCGTCGTTTCCGCCGTCGTTTTCTCGTGGAACCATGCAACGCACCTGGGCGTTCAGATCCAAACAAATGAATATGGCAGCAAGATTTACCAGCTTCACGGACCGCTATTTTTCGCTTCGGTCACTTCGTTCAAAGACATGTTCGATGTGAAGAGTGACCCAGACGATGTCGTCATCGACTTCTACTACACGCGAGTGTACGACCAATCAGGACTCGAGGCCATCAATGCGCTCGCCGAACGCTATGAGGCCGCCGACAAGCGTCTGCACTTGACGCACCTCAGTGCAGAATGCCGGCAACTGCTCGACAAAGCTGGCGACCTCGTCGAAGTGAACCTGTCACGAGATCCTCAATACCACTTGGCTACGGACCGCCTGGGATAGTCAATTAAGGACGCTCGGCCCTGCTTTAGAAAGATGGACCGCGCCCAGGTGTTCCCTGAGGACCAGGCCGCCTTCCGCCTGCGCGTCCTTGTCCGAATCCTCCTCGTCTTCCACCGCCGGGGCGTTGTGCTGAAACGCGCCCAGCGTCTCGATCACGCTCTTGCACTACTACAAACGTCTGCGTCAGAGTCTTGCACCAGGTTTCTTCATCATCGCAAGCGACGTATTTCAGGGTCACGGTAACGGTTGCATCACCTTTCACTTCGATCAGAAACTCCCGAGGATCCGCATCCGCCTTCTCTGAGACTCGTGGTCCTACGTGCGTCTGACCTTCGACTTCGATCTGAACGGGTCCGGCCTGATTGTTCCAGTGAACCTTGTAAATCGGATCGACAAAGAAGCCCAGGTACAACTGCCCGCGACCATCGCCTTCCGCTCTTAGTTTCACATAAGCCGGATTCGCAAACGGCTGCTTGGTTTCGACTTTGAACGCCGCCATACGGCCTGTCGGCTGAACCCGTTCGACGACCCCTCTCGCAACTTCAGTTGGCTCGAACTTGGTCACCAACTTCAGATCGCTTGGACGCGTGGGCTTTTCAACTGGACCAACCAGCGCGATTAGATCCTCTCGCAAAGTGATTGGATTGCTCCAGTCCCGCATGCGAACGATCTTGCCTTTCGGATCAATCACGAATTCGGAATTACTCCGATTGCCCATCGCATGCTTGAAGTCATTCTCCATCGTGTCTGCCAACCAAGGGATCGAAGTCCCCATACCCTTTTTGGCGGCTTGAACGTGCAACAACCGTTCTTCGATCGTGGTTGGTCGAACGAATCCGTTGCCTTGGGGGTGCGCAAGCGATTTGTAAACGAAGTAGAAGTCGACGTTCTTCCCTTTGTAGTCCCGATAGATAGCCTCCAAACTGGAAGCATTGCGAACGAAAGGCGGTCAGGTAATACACCCAAAGACGACGACGGTGTGTTTTCCTTTAATGTCAGCTAGCCTGAATTTCCCGCCGTTCTCGTCGAAGACTGTAAGTTCAGGAAGCTTCTGACCAACCTTCAAACCTGTTGCTTCGAGAGTGGCTGATCCGGGTGTTCCAGGGCGTGATCCTCCGCCACCAAAGCCACTTCCGCCTTGGCGACTTCCCGGCTGAGCGACTACCGCCGAACAGCACAATGCAAGTGAGAGTGATATCAGACTCGTCGGCGCTTTCATTTTTAGCCTCACTAAATCGAGGGACAACACCGGACGCACTCGCCGGACACACACTCAACCCCATTCAACACTCAAAAGACCGCACTCCAAGGAAGGAAATTGTCAAATCCGACCAATCGATGGTCCAAAGTAGAATTGCCTAGATTCTTCTTTTCCATTTCTGCAGAGCAAGGAACCTCTTCCCACGAGCAAAAAGTCTCCCGCTCGCTCCAGGACGATTTTGGCTTCAGCAATCGACACCCTTCATCGAAGAGTTCACAATGAGCCCATGAATGACAGCATCGATTCCCAGAAAAACGGACGAGACGATTCTTGGGGCGCCAGGAGCGATCTAGCCGCGGCAAGAATCCAAGTTTTACTGGAAGCTCAAGCAAGCCGCCTAGTTCTCGCGGAAAGCTGTACGGCGGGCGGAATTGCTGCATCCCTAGCAGCAATGCCAGGTATCTCAAAATCCCTGTGCGGCTGCTTTGCTGTTTATCGGAACGATTCGAAGTCGCGTTGGCTTGGGCTCTCGATGGAAGATTTAGAAGACCCTAGGATCGGTTCTGTAAGCCAAATCACATCCGATCGTCTAGCCAAAGCGTGCCTTGAAGCCACTCCGGAAGCCACCGTCGCGCTTGCTATCACTGGCGACGTTGGCCCTGGTGCACCGTCAAAGACAGATGGATGGATTTTCCTTGCGTGCTGCTTCCGCGCTGCTCCTGCGAACGCGATAGCGATTCATCTGTCGACGCCCTGTCCTCAGAACAATACCGACCTATCACGCCGTCGACGGCGACTCCAAGAGGCAACTGCACTGGGACTCGAGTTCTTAGCACAGTGCTTGAGCTAACATAGCCCAATCCGCTTATATTTCGGCACACTAGCCAACGCGACGCTTCGGATCACGGCATGGGCGATCGCCACAACCGGGAAACAGCTAGATCATTCGTACAACGTAGCCGGATCCTTTTAGAAAGTACCAACATGGCCAACACAGTGAACCGTGTTCGAAACATGCTTCGAATTGGACAAATTGGGAAAACAACGCCCGTTCCGAATCTTAGAAGACTCACTGTCTCGTGCTTCCTTTTCAGCCTACTGGTTTGTTCGCAACCCGTACTTGGACAGGTCTTCAATGAGAGATTCGAAGATTGGCCGGTTGCTCTTAAGATCAACGGCCGCGTCATTGTGGCAAACGAACTTCCGCAAGCGGATCAGCTCGCCGGCTTGCTGAACGAACGAGGACGGACAGGAACACTCTGTCTGCTGGCCCCAGCTCACTACATTGACAAGCTGACCTCAGGCTTGGAATCGGCAGTAGCCAAAGTTGTCCCACTCGATGGCCTGCGCGACGCAGAAGCCTACGAATCCGCAGAGGTCCTCCTGTGGTTTACGACTCCCAACTTCAAGCCCGAGTTTCAGTATCTTGATCGTCAAGCCGAGGTCTTGCGAAAACAAGTCGAGATGGGCAAGACAGTTGTCGTGATCGGCGGCGCCGCAAAATGGTGCGCCAGTTTGTTCCTCACCAATACCGACGGACACCCAACATTGCATGAAGGCACCGGATTGCTCCCAGATAGCGTTCTCCAGCTGGACTACAAACCAGAATCGGATCGCCCACGCATACTCAGCGCTCTGGCCTCACATCCATCGCGAGTTGGCATTGGGCTGAATGCGAAGACTGCTCTGCTGCTAAGTGGTCGCAAACTGCTTGTTGCTGGAGAGGGCAGCGCGACGCTCTTGCTGGCCAGCGATGGAAGACAGCCATTCAAATCAAAGACAATCTCAGGCCGAACCGGAGAACGGAGTCAACGAGTGACCGACTTTCTCGCCGATCTTACTCAGTGGCGAAGAGAGGCGAAGGATCGCACGCTGGAAACATTCCCCTCCATTGCACCCGAGCTACCCTCTGTGCCGAATGGCAAGCTGTTTATCGTCGGTGGCGGAGGAATGCCGGACAATTTGATGACACAATTTGTAGAGGCCGCCGGTGGCAAGAAAGCCAAACTGGTCTACGTCCCCTGTTCCGAACAGGAAGAGGTTTCTCCAAGACAGTCTATGGTGAATCTTTGGAAACGAATGGGAGTCGATTCGGTTTCGCTGCTACACACGAAGGATCGGATTCAGGCAAATTCAGATGAGGTGTTTTACGCACCCCTGAAGGACGCCACGGGGATTTGGTTTGGCGGTGGCCGGCAATGGAACTTTTCGGACTCATACTTTGGCACGACAACTCATCGGCTTATGAAGGAAGTCCTGCAACGCGGCGGCGTAATAGGAGGATCTTCGGCAGGTGCCTCAATCCAGGCGCGATACCTGTGCCGGGCAACTCCGATCGAAAACTTTCTTCCCATGGCCCCCGGCTATGAACGCGGCGGCCTGGGGTTCATTTCTGGCATCGCCATCGACCAGCACTTTTCGCAACGTCGCCGGCAGAAGGATATGACTTCACTGGTAAATCGATATCCACAACTCTTGGGAATAGGAATCGACGAGGCCACCGCGATCATTGTCGAAGGCTCCACCGCACAGGTAACCGGGCGAGGCAAAGTGCACTTCTATGACCGCAAGCAGCCTGTCTACCCAGATCGACCGGACTATATCGCCCTTTCCGCTGGCCAAAGTTACGATTTGATAGCACGGACAGTTCTTGCCCCAAAATCGAGCGGATCCGAGGAAGAGACGCCAGAAGAGTGAGGGTGAAATCTACTCGGAGTCATTGCCGCATTGGGCAAATCGGGACATAATGCGGTGCTTCCACAACATGCGTTCGCTCTCAAGTGAACAATTCTGTATTCCGGCACCCGATTTTGTGCGAAGCGTGCAATTGAGATAACTCAAAACTCTCAATTGCAAATTCCTTCAAGAGCACGTTCGCTGGAGCAGCGCAGCCCCTATCTCAGGACTGTTGCGCACCAATGGACGACAAACTTGCTTACTCTGGCATCACGTTTGACGATGTGCTTCTCGAACCTCGTCACAGCGATGTGATGCCAGCCGACATCGACGTTTCTACGCAGCTCACGAAGAAGATCCGTCTTGCCACGCCAATGCTATCCAGTCCCATGGACACGGTGACGGAATCGGAAATGGCAATTGCTCTGGCCAAGGTCGGAGGCCTCGGCGTCATTCACAAAAACCTCGAGATCGAGGTGCAAGCTGAAGAAGTCACGAAGGTCAAACGAAGCGCCAATGGCATCATCGTCGACCCGGTGACTCTCAAACCGGAAGCCCCGGTCTCTGCGGCAAAGGAACTCATGGACCAGCAAAATGTGTCCGGTGTTCCTATTGAAGACAAGAATGGTCGTTTAGCTGGCATTATCACCCGCCGTGACCTCCGCTTTCTCGAGACAAGCGAAACTCCAATCAAAAACGTGATGACCAAAGAAAATTTGGTCACTGCGCAAGGAAATGTAACGCTTGCGGAAGCTGAGAAGATTTTAACGGATAAAAAGGTGGAGAAGCTTTTGCTGGTTGACGATGATTTCAAACTGACGGGACTCATCACGATCAAAGACATCGACATGATGAAGCGGTACCCGAATGCCTGCAAAGACAGTGGCGGGCGTTTACGAGTCGGGGCTGCCATCGGTGTATTTGACTACGAGCGTGCCGAACAGCTAATCGCCAAGGGAGTTGACATCCTGACGGTTGATTCGGCTCACGGCCACTCAACGAACGTGATCGATACTGTCAAAGAGATTAAGCGTCAGTGGGACATAGATGTCATCGCCGGAAACGTGGCGACCTACGAGGGCACTCGAGACTTAATCGAAGCTGGAGCGGACGTAGTCAAAGTCGGAATCGGCCCAGGTTCCATTTGCACGACGCGCGTCATCTCCGGTGTTGGTGTTCCGCAAATCACCGCAGTTTACAACGCCACCAAGGCCGCTGAGTCGGCAGGTGTATCCGTGATTGCCGATGGCGGCATTCGCTTTAGTGGAGACATGACAAAGGCCATCGCTGCCGGAGCTTCCGCCGTAATGATCGGCGGGCTGTTCGCTGGATTGGCTGAGAGCCCCGGAAGAACAATTTTGTACCAAGGTCGAACCTTCAAGGTTTACCGCGGTATGGGCTCAATCGGAGCGATGGCAAAGGGCTCGAGCGAACGATATCGCCAGTCCGGACAAGACAACTTAGTGAAACTTGTACCCGAAGGGGTGGAAGGCAGAGTTCCCTTCAAAGGCGCGTTGGCTGACTTTGTGTATCAGCTGGTCGGCGGACTTCGAGCCGGGATGGGGTACTGTGGCACTAAGAATATTACTGAGCTTCGTAAGGACGCGAGGTTCATTCAGATTTCAGCTGCAACTGTCAGAGAGAATCATCCACATGACATTGCTATCACGCAGGAAGCACCAAACTACAGCCCTGAGTACCACTCAGGGGATTCCAACTAGTGCGAAACGCACTGGTGGGTGGCTTACGTCGTCCAAGGAATCGCCCTTTCACTCGGCCCAAACTGGGGTGCGATCAAAGGGCGATCGCTCGAGTTTCACCAAGCGCATCAGAGCTTGGCGTAAACTGGGCGTTCGATCTGTAGTCCGATTCGCAATGTTGGGCTTCGCCGTCTCCGGCGGTTCGGCTGCCTACGCTCAGGAGTGGCAACCATCGCGGCAGACCACGCCAAACCGCTTGCCCACTTCGGCAAACGTCAAACACATCTCCAAAGCGCAGCCGTCAAGCACGGCGACGGCTCAGAGCACGCAATCGGCAACCGTCTCGCAGGGCAATGTCGCTTGGCAACCGACTCGCGGCCGAATTCAGCCGCAGGGTTCGCAGGCAATACCCGCAAGTTCAACCGCACCGGCTAACGCTAACGCGCAGCCCCTGCAGTCCGCTGCCAGCGTGCAAGCAACGAGTCGAGCTGCATCCGATCAGCAACAGGGCAATGCACTTCGATGGAAGAAGCCAGACAACTTCTCCGCAGCCCAACCGTTAGCAGCTACCAATCCCTCGGACGCAACAAACCAAGCGTCGCCGCTGCCTGCGACCAATTACGCTCCAGCCGACAACGCAGTCAGAATGGCTTCTTACGGTCAGCCAGATGTAGCAGCTCACCATAACGTTCCAGCCGCTGAGCAGAGTACGCAGCGTTCCGTTGCCATCCCAAACAGCGACAACAATCCAAACGGCCGAGTTCGTGTTGCAGCAATGTCTCGAGTGACGAACAACGGTATGGCCGGGAGTCCGACAACCGCCACGCACGCGGAACCGACTCAACGATTCACGGCCCATGATGCCTTCGGCTCCAATCCTTTGCGAGGAGCTGAGCCGAAATTCGCAACTGAGCGTGGACGAGTCCAATCGACAGACGGTTCGGTACGCAACGCAACCGCCAACGGATCATCGCAGCCGCAGAATCCAGTTCAATTGGCCAACTACCAAATCACGGACTCGAGTAGCGATCCATTTAGCGACGCTTTCTCCATGCCGGAAGCACCATCAGCATTCGGGCAGGAAGCTGAGATTGTCCAGCCGTCCCAGGCGTTCGGGCTGGATCTTCCACCGAACGAAATGGAACAAGTCGAAACGCCACCGGCTCCAAGCAGTACCCTTCAGTCCGGCGACGCATTCGGTCAAGGCGACGCATTCCAAGACTCCTCCAACGGTGGCGCGGCCCCTGAGCCAAACGGTGCCGAACCAGAGAATCCGTTCGACCGAATGAACGCTGCTCAAGAGGAAGAAGATTCCCCATCCAACGCTTTCGGCGAAGCTGAAATAGTTCCTAGTCCAGCGCCCGAGGATGAAGACGACTTCTCCATGGAACGAGGGGGCAGCGGCTCCATCGAATGCAATGAGCTAAGAGAACGAATTCGAGCTCGCCCGCTGAGCAATGTCAGCTTGGATGTCTCGCCGAGTTTCGGTGAAGGACTTCGTTCCGTTCGAAATTCCAGTGAGTTAGAGAAACAAGAATTCGCAGCCAACTCACGCATTCGCGATTGGCACGATTACCGCAACATGTTCCTGTTCTCAGGTCGTTTAGTCGATTTGAAAGACGACCGCGTTGTTTTAAACATCAACGGAGCTCTGCAAAAAGTACGGCTGCAAGACTTGAGCGACGTTGACTTGGCTTATGTCGGACAAGCTTGGAACATTCCTTTGCACTGTGGAACAGGCAACGAACCATTTAATGGTCGCAATTTCGTGGCCAGCACGGTTCAGTGGAAAGCACCAGGACACTGCCACAAACCACTGTATTTCGAACAGACTCAGTTAGAACGCTACGGTCACGAAGCAGGACCGATCTTGCAGCCAATTGTTAGCACGGCGCACTTCTTCGCCAACATTGCCGTGTTGCCGTACAAGATGGGAATTCACCCGCCAAACGAGTGTCAGTACTCGTTGGGGTACTACCGTCCAGGCAACTGTGCTCCCTACATGATTCAGCCAATTCCACTGAGTCTAAAGGGCGCCGCAGCTCAAGCTGGCTTTGTTCTCGGCGGCGGGGCTCTCGTTCCTTAACGGAGCCCGAGCAGCCGAATCGGCTTCCGACATCCACGACTGCGAACTTTGACGAACAAGTTTGCGTCTTGGATGTGGCAGCAAGACAGGTCCGATGTTTAAGTCACGCAGATTGCCCTCAGAGCGAAAGCACTGAGGGTTTCCAATAAGCTCTTGCCCCGAACTAGTTCTGGTTCCAGTTGGAGACCTAGATGCGATTTCGGCGGAACGAGTGCCGCACACGGCCCCCAATGTACATCGCCCGATCCAGCCGCTAAGCTTCCATCTCCTTGGAAGCCAAACTAATTCTCTTCTCGATTATTCCGATGTGACCTAATGGTCGACAATGCCCCTTTTCTAAGCCACAAGCATGGCGACTTGACCATCGAGGGCTATTCTCGCGCGGCTGTGCAGAGCTACTGGAGAATCCCTGAACTGAAGCTGGGCTTCGACCTCGGCGCGCAGCCCTGGGATTTCATGGGCACGCCAACGTGGGCTATCACCCACGGCCATCTTGATCACGTAGCAGCACTTGCCGTTTACATTGCACGGCGGCGAATGATGAAGATGGAGCCTCCCACCATCTATGTGCCGGAAAAGATCATAGATGCCGTCGCGTCTATGCTGCGAAGTTTCTCAAAACTCGATCGAGGACGTTTGCCGTGCAACTTTGTAACTGTCGTACCCGGCAATGAAGTTGAGCTATCGCGTGAGTTGCTCATGACGGTTCATCGAACGACACACAGTGTACCGAGTGTCGGATACGTTGTCTGGGAACGCCGCAAGAAGCTGAAGGCGGAGTACCAATCGCTGAACGGTTCGCAGATCCGCGACCTGCGTTTGGCAGGCGAAGAAGTCAGCGCCGAAACGCGAATCCCAATCGTTGCGTACACAGGCGATACCAGCCCGCCGGGACTGCTGGATAACCCGGAGATGTTGGAAGCGAAGATCTTAATCACTGAAATGACCTTCGTTGCCCCTCAGCATCGAAAAGAGAAGATCCACAAACACGGTCACATGCACTTAGATGATTTCATCGCTGCCGCAGACAAGTTTCAAAACGAACTAGTGATCGCAGGGCACTTCAGCGTACGGTACAACGCCCAACAAGTACGCCGAACTGTCGAAAAGAAGTTACCCGACATGCTAGGCGGGCGTCTTAAGCTGTGGATCGAGTAGACTTCTATCCAATCTTGTTCCCGAATGTTTCGAATTCCCTCAAGAAGACCCACACTGGCCTATTCCTCCACCGAACGAAAAAACCCCGATAGATGCAAATGCGTCTAACGGGGCCGGAACAGAGAAGAGGCCTAACAAGGGTCCGTCGTTGGAATAAATACTCAGGAAGGATAAGCCCTCCGCTCCTTGCAACGACTTCGCTAATATAACAGCTAAGCTCCCATTGTCCAACTTTCGCCATCGGCTCTCAGGCGGCCCGCTTGCGTTTATAAACACAAACTGCAACGGCAACCGGTAAGTCGCTAGCGACAAATTCATGTAACGGTCGCCCAACGCGGTGACCAAGCCACAGCAAGGAATTCTTTGCGAATGCTTCACCCAGATCAGGACTTTTATCAGCAGACTATCGATGAAGCGTTGCTCGACGACTTGAGTCAGCTAGTGCGATTGGCTATTCGCGAGGATCTAAACCGAACTTTTGACCTGACAACCGTAGCGATCGTCCCTTCAGCGTTGCCAGCTAAAGCACATATCGCGGCTCGAAAAAGCGGTGTCGCATCGGGCCTCGAGCTGATCTCAAGTATCATTGAAACGGTGGATGCAGACATCCGAGTCGAGATTCATCAGCAAGATGCCACTTCCTTCGACGCTGGAACAAGACTAGCGACACTCAGTGGCGAAGCTCGAGACGTGCTCACTTGCGAACGGACAATCCTCAACTTTCTCGGGCGTTTGTGTGGCATCGCGACCTGGACCGCCGAACACGTTGCACTGCTGGAAGGCCTGCCAGCGAAGCTTTATGACACACGCAAGACGACACCAGGCTGGCGGCGCCTTGAAAAGTACGCGACTCGATGTGGCGGAGCTACCAATCATCGAAGCGGCCTATATGAGGCCGTTATGGTTAAAGACAACCATCTCGCTTGCCATGCACACCGCAGCGGACAATTGATGCGACCGAGCGAAGCCGTCAACGCAATCCGCGAATTTCTACGCGAGGCGCCCGACGTCCCTACCGACGCGATTGTCGAAATCGAAGTCGACTCACTGGAACAGCTCGAAGACGCGTTGCCAGCCGCCCCTGACATTGTCCTACTCGACAACATGTCACTAAGTCAGTTGGAGACATCCGTCGCGATGCGGAACAAGGCGCAGCCCGGCGTACAGCTCGAAGCCTCCGGTGGAGTCACCAAGACGAGTCTTCGATCTATCGCGGAAACAGGCGTCGATCGAATCAGCATGGGAGCTTTGACCCATTCGGCAGTCAATCTAGATTTAGGACTTGATTGGGAAATAGGATAGATCGCTCTGGACCACTGGGCTTTCCACCAGCCGGGAGAAGGCTGTCCATGTTCTTTGAACATTCGTCCTCACGAATTCCAACCGCCACCTCTTGAGATGGTGTACTAAAGATGCAAGCCGCGGCGCGAACTCTTGTTCTAGCAATGCTCACCCTACTCCTGCTCGGGGCAGTCTGCATTCGCGTCGTATTCAGGGTGTTCAACAACGCGACCGATCGCGCTGTAACCTCCGCTTCGGCAATGGCTCTTGAAAGCGAACTGGGCATTCGTGACTGGCACTATGTTCCAGACCTTGATGTTGAACTGGCTCAGTTCGACACAGTTTTCTGGGAACCCGACGATACCAGTTCACTTCGCGACTGGCTCAGAAACGCCGAGACAATCCAGGGATCTCAGATCTTAGAAATCGGCACGGGCACTGGAATCATTTCGATCACTGCGTTGAAAGCCGGGGCAAGGAAAGTTGTCGCCACTGACATTAATCCAAACGCATGTACAAACGCCAATTACAACAAAGAAGCGCTGGGGCTCTCAGGTGAACTTGAAGTACGCCAAGTTTCCAAAGTAGCCCCAGCTGCCTTCTCAGTCATTGGAGTGGAAGAGAAATTCGACTTCATCATCTCCAATCCACCTTGGGAAGATGCCGAAGTGCGCGAGGTCGCAGCCCATGCACTCTACGATCCCGATTTCGAGTTACTCGACGGACTGCTCGTCGACGGCCGCGAGCATTTGGAGCCTGGCGGATTGCTGTTGTTGGCCTATGGTGCGAAAACGGCCATCCAACGCATTCTGACTCTCGGCCCAAAGACGGGCTGGCAAGTCGAGATTCTTGACCCACGTGAGCTCGATTCGCTTCCCGAGGTGTTTCTACCCGGCATGCTCCTGAAACTATCCCCCATCACCATGAACGTGGGAGGCGAGATCGACGCCTCTTCGTTTTGAATTTCGTTTTGAATTTTGGCAATCGAAAGACAGGGGTTAAATGAAAAAGCACTAATTCTCGAGTTTTGGTGTAACCTCAAGCCAATCCTTGGTAATTGCTATCGACTTGCGGGCCAACTCTGGTGCAACTCCCTCTCAATTGCCCCCTCTTCGACATGTCGTCCAATGCTCGACCCAAACGAACACTTTGTGACTCAAATTGCCGAGCATCAAGGGCGCCTCTATTCCTACGTCTATTCGCTGCTGGGCGACGGAAATCGCGCAGCAGACGTTCTCCAAGAAACGAATTTGGTACTCTGGAGAAAGCGGGAAGAGTTCCGCGTCGGCAGCGCGTTCGTACCTTGGGCATTTGCCATCGCCAGGTATCAAGTCCTAGCTCATTTGCGCGACCGAAGTAGAGAATCAACGTGGATCGATTCGGAAGTTGCCGAGGCTTTGACGCCGAGTATCGAGTCGGCTTCCGAGGCCTTCGAGGATCGACGAAATGCGCTCGCTGCTTGTATGCAACAGTTGTCCGACGAAAAACGAGAGCTGATTCGCGCACGCTACTTTGATGCTCAATCACTGTCAGAATTAGCAGACGAGAAGGAGCGAACGGTGGACAGTCTAAAAGTCATGTTGTTCCGCGTACGTAAGTCGCTCGCCGACTGCATTCAAAAACGCATGGCGAAGGGCCTTTCATGATTGACTTCGATCGAGAAAAGTTCCTACGCATGCTTTTCGATCACGAATCGGATACGCTCAGCCCGGATGCAGCGCAGGCGTTCCGTCATCTACTGCTACATTCGCCTGAAGCCCAGCGGGAGTTTGCTGAGTGGCAGAGCGTGAACGCGTTGATCGCTTTCGAAGACTCAGCACTTCTCCCCAAGACCTCTACCACAGAGGCCAGTGATACAGTTGGCAACCGAGAGTTGAAGGCTGGTGCGAAGCGGGGACAGTCCGTTCATGTCCAGCTTCGCGAATCGCGATTGAAACGAATGAACATTGGCGGAATTTTGGCGGTGGCTTTTGCTCTGCTCGCGGCAGTGCTCGGTTTTCGATTGCTGCAGGTCGAATCAGAGTCGAAGCGTGCGCGGCCAGGAGACTTAGAACGAGTTGATGCACGGAAAGATTTAAAACCGCAAACCGGGGCGAATTCAGAAACACCGTCCTCAATTCGAAACACTCCTCCGCCTCAAGACGTCTTGCTTTCGCGGGGTGTTGCCCTGGTCACTAGGTTGGTAGATACAGTTGAAGATGTCGATTCGACTCCCCAAACGTGGCTCGGGCAAGCCATTCAAAGTGGACAAGCCATCGTACCTGGTCCGCTGACCTTGGAGGCGGGTATTGCGCAAATCGAATTCTATTGCGGAGCGACGTTAATCGTCGAAGGTCCTGCGGAGCTGGAAATTCTATCGAGCCAAAGTATCCGCTGCGTACGTGGCAAGATCCAGGCAGTCGTACCGCCTGCGGCACGAGGTTTTGAAGTTCTAGTCGACGACTCAAAGATCATCGATTTGGGGACAGAGTTTGGGCTGTCGGTTTCCGCCGAGGGCACAGACTTGAAGGTATACGATGGCGAAGTCGAGTTGCAGCACTCGGCGGGCGAGCGAACCAATCTGTTGACTGCCGGTGAATCGGCAAAATGGCAAGGTGACGAGCTACCAGTCACCTCCGATACAGCCTCAGAACTCGGCCCCCAATCGCGACTCGTTGACGTAGAACGGTTTCGTGATCGTGCGCGTGGGATCGCAGACAGCCGTTTCGAACGCTGGAAGACTTTTTCCGAATCCCTGCGCTCCGACGACCGCCTGATTGCCTACTACTCGATGGAAGAACCTTCCGCCTGGGAGCGAAAGACTCTTGATGCGAGGCTCCCAAGGCAGCCGGATCTCGATGCTGCAATTGTCGGAGCGAATCCCACTGAAGGAAGATGGACTGGCAAACAGGCATACGAGTTTAAACATCCGGGTGATCGCATTCGCGTCCAGATCCCTGGCGATTTTTCGTCGCTGACGTTTGTCTGTTGGGTACGAATCGACAGCCTAGACCGCTGGTACAACTCACTGTTCTTGACAGACAATTACCAACGCGGCGAACCACACTGGCAAATACTCAACAGTGGCCAATTGTTCTTTTCGGTTCGAGTCAGCGAGGGAGCCGGTGGGCCGGAGCATAAAGAAGTGAAAAGCCCTATATTCTGGAAGCCCTCGATGAGTGGAGAGTGGCTAAATCTCGCAACTACATACGATGTTGAAAACGCGATCACTTCACATTATCTGAATGGTGAATTGCTGAGTTCAGACGAAATCCCCGACTCGAAACTTGTCGAAGAAACGCGAATCGGCCTGGCCTCCATTGGCAACTGGAGTGCCCCCACCAAACCCAACCAAGACTTTGCGATCCGAAATTTGAATGGTCGCATGGACGAACTGATGATTTTCAATTCAGCACTTGCTGCTGAAGAAATCCAGGAGATCTATTCCAATGGCAAACCCTAGCCACAACTTCAATCTACTCATCCGCGTTGGATTCATATTTGCCGCAGCAATCGCAGTCTCTCCCGCTATACAACTTGCCGCACAGGACAAGGCGACTGAAGGCTCAAGGCGTGCTGAGGAACGGCACTTTACGCTGGAGGTCATGCCACTGCTGACTCAAAAGTGCTTGGCCTGCCACGGCGCAGACGAAGATGACTTGAAAGGCGAATTTGACGTTCGCTCATTGAAGGCAATGCTGCGGGGCGGCGAGTCAGAGGACCCGGGCCTCGTAGTCGGCGATGCTGAGAGCAGCCCAATCTACGAAGCCGTCTTGTGGCAGGGACTTGAAATGCCCCCCAAAGAGAACGATCGCTTGACTGCCGAGGAGTGCGAAGCGATCAAACGATGGATCGAAAAAGGTGCTATTTGGCCGAAGGAGGAAACTCAAGTAGCCATCCGTATGGAAGAACGATCCGTAGTGGAGAACGACGATGGCATTTTAGTTTCTACAAGTGGCGGACTCTCTGACGACTGGACGTTCCGCCGCTATCAACCAGAAACAATATGGGCATTTCGGCCTGTACGCTCAGAGTTCGAGCACTCCACCGTCGATGGCTTTATCAACGATCATCTTGAATCCGCCGAGTTCCAGCCTGCTGAGATTGCAACGCCTTTGGAATTGATACGTCGAGCGTACTTCGACTTGTTAGGACTTCCGCCAAATCCCGAACAGATTGATGAATTCCTATCAGCCTACGAATCCAATCCTGAATCCGCCTGGCCGGAATTGATCGACGAATTGCTTGAGAGTCCGCACTACGGCGAACGTTGGGCTCAGCATTGGTTAGATGTCGTCCGGTATGCAGATACAGCTGGTTTCTCAAATGACTACGAACGATCCAATGCATGGCGTTACCGCGACTATGTCATTCGCTCGTTCAATGAAGACAAGCCGGTCAATCAGTTCATCCAAGAACAATTAGCGGGCGACGAGTTAGCTCCGACCGATCCGGAAGCCATTCTCGCCACGGGTTTTCTGCGTATGGGTCCTTGGGGCACTGCAATGATACCTGAGGACGAAGCTCGCCAGTTATACCTCGATGATGTGGTACACAGTGTCGGACAGGCATTTCTATCGATGCCTCTTCGCTGCTGCAAGTGTCATGACCACAAGTTTGACCCAATTCCAACGCGTGACTACTACCAAGTCTACGCGGCTCTAGCGACGACGCAGCCAGCAGAAATGCCTGCCGAATTCTTACCGGAAGAAAACCGAAACGGCTTTGACGAGGGAAAAGCGTTCGTTGAAAAAATGCACAGCTTCGCAGACAGCAAACGCATGGAGCTGATCAACAAACGCGAGGCTGCCGCAAAGGCTTGGTACGCGGAACACAACCTGCCGTATAAGGACGACAACGCAAGAAGGAACGACCCCGAAGACCAAAAACCACCCAGGCATTGCGGACTCAGCGAAGAAGAGCAGGGGAGGCTCAAGGTTCGCGAACAGGATGAGTGGATTTGGGCTCGTCGTAAAGAGCGTTACCAAGCCTTTGCCCAAAGCGTCTACACAGGCCCGGACCGCAAGGTCAACTCAAAGAAGCTTCGCAAGCCGGGCAAGACGCTGGATTCGAATTGGAAACCCGTTTCTTACATCCACATGGGCGGTGACAGAAACGCTAAAGGACCTGAAGTCCAACCCGGCGTGATAAGCGGATGCGGCCTACCAGTGCCAGACGCCTCAACCGAGAATCCGTACCTACTATCGTCAAACCAGGAAGGTCGGCGTGCCGCACTGGCGCAGTGGATCACCGCCGAAGACAATCCGCTGACAGCCCGGTCTTTTGTAAATCGCATCTGGCAGCATCACTTTGGACGTGGCATTGTCGGCACTGCAAATAACTTTGGCGTCAAAGGCGATGCCCCAACACACCCAGAGCTACTCGACTTTTTAACTCGGCAGTTCTTAGAGGGCGGTTGGAAAATGCGTCCGATCCATCGACAAATCATGCTCTCGGAGACCTACCAACGGAGCACTCAACACAAGGATCTCGCTCGCCTTGCAAACATCGATCCCAACAACGAACTCTATGCCAAATTCCTTCCGCGACGACTCACCGCTGAGGAATTCCGTGATGCCATGCTAACAGCGAGCGATGAGCTGAACCGTGACCTAGGTGGCTTGCCTGTCTTGCCGGAAATTAACATGGAAGTCGCACTTCAGCCTCGCATGATCCAATTCTCGATCGCACCAGCCCACCAACCATCACGCACACCCGAGCAGAGGAACCGAAGATCGATTTACGCATACCGAGTTCGCGGACTGGCCGATCCTTTCTTAGAGGTCATGAATCAGCCCAACCCCAACGACTCCTGCGAATTTCGCGACACAGCGGCTGTATCTCCTCAGGCGTTTACTTTGTTTAACAGCGACGTCATGGTCGACCGTTCGATTGGCCTAGCTCTTAGGGTTCAGGAAATCGAATCCAATCCTACAGAGCAGATCAAACAGGCATTCTCCCGAGTGCTGGGAAGGATTCCATCTGCCGATGAGCAAAGTGCGCTTCTGGATTACTACATTGAAATGCTGGGTTATCACGCGGAAACTCAACCGACGGCAGTCACCTACCCGACTGAGGTAACGCGTTCTTTGGTCGAAGAGTTTACGGGCAAGCCTTTTGAGTACATCGAGAAGCTACCCGTATTCGAAGACTATGTTCCTGATCCTAAACCGGCGACCGTAGGCGAAACGACAAGAGCCATGGCCGACGTATGCTTGTTGCTTTTCAATTCCAACGAGTTTGCTTACGTCTACTAAGTTTCAATCCGAACAACGCAACGAATACCCCATCGCGGCCATCGAAATAGTACCGCGCGCAATTCTGCCGGAGCTTTCCAACCATGCATTCTACTTCCCGACGCAGCTTCTTATACGGACTCGGATCTTCACTCGGTGCTGTCGCACTGACGGACATTCTCGCTCGCGATGGATTATCTATCGACAAAGAGTCGATTCCACTGGCTCCCAAGAAGCCCATGCATCCCGCGAAGGCAAAAGCGGTCATCATGTTGTTCATGGAGGGCGGGCCGAGCCAAACGGACACGTTCGACCCAAAGCCAAAACTCAGTGAGCTCCATCTTAAAGAATCTACTCGGGAGAAAACCGGGTTGCTCACAGGCAAACGCTTCTACGTCGGTAGCCCATTTAAGTTCCGCAAAGTCGGCAAGTCCGGAATCGAGATGAGTGACCAGTTCGTGCATATGGCAGATGCAGAAGTGGCGGACGAATTGTGCGTCTATCGCGGTTGCCAGGCCGAGTCACTCAATCACCCGGAAGCGTTGCTTCACATGAACACCGGCAGCCGACTTGGTGGCGACCCCGCCTTGGGCTCGTGGATGACCTATGGCTTAGGAACTGAGAACCAAAACTTGCCGGGCTTCGTGGTGATGACGGAGCTCGCGATGCCACAGGCCGGTTCAACGAACTGGTCGAACGGGTTCCTACCAGCTTACTATCAAGGAACTCGCTTCCGCCCCGAAGGCTCCCCGCTACTCGACCTGAAGCCGCAGGCATACAGGTCACGCGAACACCAACGCAAGGCCTTAGACCAACTTGCCAAGTTGAACGAGCGGCACTTGCAAGCGCATCCCGAGCATGCGGACCTAGCTGCCAGGATGGAGACTTACGAACTTGCATACCGCATGCAAACTTCTGTGCCTGATGTGATTGACCTGGGAAGCGAATCGCCCAAGCTTCTTGAATCGTACGGAATCGGCGACAACGAAACAGACGCATTCGGGAAGCAGTGCCTGATGGCCCGTCGCTTAGTGGAGAAGGGGGTGCGGTTTGTTCAAATCTTCTCGGGTGGCTGGGACAGTCACGATTATCTCGAGCGTGGACATGCTTCGCGAATCAAGAGCGTCGACAAGCCAATTGCTGGCCTGATTAAAGACCTGAAGCGCAACGGCCTCTTGGATGAAACACTGGTCATCTGGACTGGCGAGTTTGGTCGGACTCCAGACAACAACTACCGCGGCGGAGTCACGTCGGTCGGTCGCGGCCACAATGCGGACGCGATGAACATGTGGTTTGCTGGTGGAGGCGTGAAGAAGGGAACGGTCGTTGGTGGCACTGATGAGATTGGGGCAGAAGCAGTCGACTGCGTGCATCCAATCCGCGACATCCACGTGACGCTACTACACTTGCTCGGGTTGGACGACAATAAGTTGACCTACTTCCACGGAGGCCGCTACAAGCAACTTTCCCAGTTCGGCGGCGAAGTCATCCGAGAAATCATTGCGTAGAGATCAACCAAGTTTCGGCCATCAGACAATTGGCATTCGGTCAGCCCACAGTCACTCTGCGGCTACAAATCAGACCAAGCTTGATCCGCGTGGCGCGAACGTGACACGATGTAGTATCTCCTAAGACGCCCTTCTGCCGTTGGGCCACTTCGTGCTCTTCGCCCTGAATCATCGGTGGCTTTTGGGGATGAATAGTGTTCACCTTTCCCAAGATGCGTTAACTTTGAACGAAGAATTTGGACTCGTGCGCCCGCGAACTCCTACTCGTCAGTACCACTCAACTAAAGGTTAACGCTATGAAAGCGCAACTTCGACGCTCAACATTGGCTATCGCTCTACTGTTCGTAGTCGCGAGCGCAGGAGTTTCTAAAGCTCAAGAGGGTATGCCGGAGATGCCCAAGCCAACCAAAGAACACGAACTACTGAAAAAGGAAGTTGGCGACTGGAAGGCAGAGATGCGAGCCTGGATGGGACCCGGCGAGCCCGTCGTTTCCGCGGGCCGCGAGCACAACGAAATGGTCGGTGGATTCTGGTGCCTCAGTAAGTTCGAAGGCTCATTCGCGGGCCAACCTTTCTTGGGCACAGCGACCTTGGGCTACAACGCGGCGGAAAAGGTGTATACCGGCTCTTGGGTCGATTCGGTAACCCCCGAACGCATGAGCATGACGGGTACCTACGATGAAAAATCCAAAACGATGACCTGGAAAACAGAAAGCGTTGGCCCCGACGGTGAGCCTGTCGTTGGAAAGATGACAGTCGTTTACAAGGATGAAGACACTCGATCGATGACCATGTTTAATCCAGCCGGACCTGGCGGCGAGATGATGAAGGTCATGGAAATTGACTACAGTCGAGCCACCAAAGTGAGCAAAGCGGACACCGGTACTGGGATTTCAATCAGCCCCGCAGGTAGCGACGGGAAATAGAGAAGCGAAGTTTCCCATTGGATCTTAGAAGTTGCCAGAGAGTCTCCCGAAGGGCTGAAGCTGTCCTTTGGAGACTTTCAAGATACGTCGATTGCAACATTCTTCGGTTGCACACGACGTGAAGACCATCCATGCAAGAGCTTGGTTTTCAACAATCGCTGAGGCACCCCCACAGCAGTCCTGGGTCGTGTACAACTAGTTAGCCTTGGTTTTAGGGACAAGAACTCCCCAAAGTCAGTTGGGCCAATTCGAAGCTAGTTGGTGATTCGTAAACTATTTACGAATGTGCTTATTCTAGGAGAGTCGGTTCAAAACGCAGCGGATTACGGACGAAGTGGGTTCACTTGTCTGGCCCATAGATGTGGACTTGAATTCGCACTGAGCCCAAGCAGCGCTGCAGCTTCCGCTTAGGCCCCAAAGGCTCAGCGGAACAAACACATCAAGCTGAATTGTTCACCGCGGTTCGGCGGGCGGGCTTCTTTACGACTTTAATGAGCGGGACAGTTGTGGGGCCTCCATGAAACGTCCGCCCGGTTTCCAAATAATGATCGAAGACAAATGCTCCATGCTTTGCATTTCCCGCGCGTAAACAGCGTAGGATGGCAGGGTTGCCACACTCCGGACATTGAACTCGAAGCCCGTGACTGTCCAACAACTGGTGAATAAGCTTAGCCAAGGCTTGATTCTCACGCAAAGAACCGAAGCTCCAACCGTGGAACTGCTGAAGTGTTTGTTCAATACTGCGTACCATTTGGGACTGCAGCGATTGAATCTGCCCCTGTAATTCTGCCATCTGCTCGACCGCACGCTGCAGCGTCGGCTCGGGCATCATCATTCGCTTTTTAAGTCCCAAGTAGATTCGCTCAGCGAAAAGCTGGATGACGCGAAGGTACAAACGCTTCTCAGCCTGAGTTAGAGTCTTCTTTGGCTCTGGGAATAGTATTTCCAGCAACGCAATCGATTCGCCAGCGTGCAAGATGGGACCGAACAGCAGCATATGGTCAGTAGGGTTGGCGTTGGCCGATTCGTCAGCCGCTGAACTCTCCAGCGAGCTTTCGCCCTCTGCCCCCAATCGGTACGCATTGGATTCGTCAGTACCCTGATTCGTATCGTCTTCTGAAGTTGACGTGGGCTCCGCCAACATCGGTTGGCGCTGCTGCCAAGCGATTTGGACTAAGCGATCGTGCTTCTTCTGTTGCGAGGCAGTGTTCAATATTCCGTCGAGTTGATACCGGACTCCGAAGACAGCCCCCGGTGCCCCTTGCGCCTTAAGCCAGACGACTCCACCGGTGGCTCCGAGGACCTTGGTTAACACTGGGAGCAGCTGCTCCAGGAACACTTGCAGTGGCAAATCGCCGTCGACCAAGGAACCAAGAGTCGCAAGCGCCCTTGCGTACGAATCCTCACTCAGCCGGCCTGCATCCTCCCGCTTTGAATCGGGCAGGTCTCCGAGAGCTTCCTGCAGGGTGTCGAGTTCCATGGTGTCCGGTTGCTTTACGTGGAGCGGGCTTTACTAGTACTTGGCGTCAGACGCGCTGGCAGACACCAAAGTTCCGGCAATCGGGCGAAGTAGAAAATCGAGAATTTCTTTTGGAAGCGGTTTCTTTCGCCCCGCCGGCATGTTTATACTCTAGGTACAAACAATCGGCAATCAACCGGCAAGCGTGTTTGCGAGCATCGATATTAGTCAGGAACTTGTAGGGATAAGGGAACTAATTGCCGTCCTGCGGTTCCAAACGCCAGTATTCGTCACTCTGCGAGCGGTATAACCATTAACTTGGCTCCGCCCGTTACGGACCGCTAGCTAAACGCCGACCGAGGAAGAACCAGGGTCTTTTGCAACGCCCCGTGAACAAACGTTTCCGGGCGACAGCAGAAGCACGGTGAAGCCAGCAACCAAGAACAATTCCACGGATTGAACTCCCATGTCGACTACTCCATCGCAAGAAACGGTTGATCAGACCAAGCAGCAGATTCGTGCGTTGATCAATGAGATCGCCGAACTGTCGCGTTCTGAGTCGGACGCCGAAGAGTTCTTTCCGCAGGTTCTGAAGCGTGTCGTAGACGCTTTGGCAGCCATCGGTGGTGCCATCTGGCTAGTGGACGAAGAAGACGGCGCCCTGAAGCTAAGCTACCAAATCAACGTCAATCAGGAGCTTCTCGAAGCCGAGAATGAAGACGCCAACAAGCATGGAAGGCTCCTGACGCGTCTCTATTCGCGAGGCAATTCGGAACTCGTTCCTCCGAATTCGATGCTCGGCGAAGAGCAAAACGAGGGAAACCCCTCCTCCTATTTACTCGTCGTATCGCCACTCCGCAGCGGCGCACAACCCGCGGGTCTGATTGAAGTCTTCCAACGGCCAAACTCGGCTCCGAACATTCAGCGAGGCTACTTACGATTCCTTGACCAGATGGCCGGATTGATCGGCGAATGGCTCAAAGGCCGAACGCTTCAAAAAGTCTCGGACCGGCAGCTCATGTGGCAGAAGGCAGACCACTTCGCCCGCCTCGCCCACGACAACTTAGATTTGCGTGACACAGCTTTCACGATTGCCAACGAAGGCCGACAACTGGTTGGCTGCGATCGCGTTAGTGTCGCCATCAAGAAAGGCGGCAAGTGTAAGGTCGAAGCAATTTCCGGTCAGGACACGATCGAGAACCGCTCCAACATCGTCACCGCCCTAAATCGACTCGCAACTCGAGTTGTCGCAGCCGGTGAATCGTTGTGGTATGACGGGACCGTACAAGACCTTCCACCTCAGTTGGAAGAAGCCGTCGAGGACTACGTTGACCTTTCCCATGGTCGATCAATTGCAGTGCTTCCAATCCGCCGTCCAGAGAAAGTAATTGATGGGGATGTGAAGTCGAAGGAAACAGGGTTTGGCGAAGATTTGGAAAAGCGAGAAATCATCGGCGCCCTAATCGTCGAGCAGATCGAAAGTCAGGTGACACCTGAAGATCTACGTTCTCGCTGCGATTTAGTCTACGAGCACGCGGCTCGGGCCTTAAACAATTCAATGAGCCATAGCGATTTATTTTTAATGCCGCTGTGGAAAGTTCTCGGCCGCGCAATGTGGCTGTTCAGGGGTTCGACGCTGCCCAAGACACTTGCCGTGCTTGGCTTGATCACCGTCGGGTTGCTCGCGATGATCTTCATCAACATCAATCACGATTTAGAAGCCAATGGCTCATTGCAGCCCAAGACAAAACGTCAAGTCTTCGCGCATTTGAACGGCGAGGTGGAATCGGTTTACGTTGACCACGGAGCTGAAGTGGTTGCAGGCCAGCCGCTACTGAAACTTCGTAATCGAGAGCTTGAGATTCAGTTGACTGAAATCCAGGGACAGATTGACGAAATCACGGAACAGATTGCAACTTTCGTGAACCTGTTCTATTCGGCCAGCGAAGACCCGCTCGAGAAGCGGCGGTTAATGGGCCAGCAAGATGAGTACCGAACGAAAAAGAAGTACCTCATCGCCCAGAAGACTCTCTTGCTGGAGAAGCAAGAACAATTGGTTCGCACGAGCCCGATTAACGGGAAAGTGATGGACTGGGATCTGAAAAAGAATCTCCGCACCCGCCCAGTGGTGACCGGGCAAGTCCTTGTCAACGTTGCCGACACGACAAGCGATTGGGAATTAGAGGTGTTGATGCCAGAGAAGCGGATGCGTTATTTGGACGAAGCTTTCGACGCCAATGACGGTAAGCCTTTGGAAGTTGAATTTATCATGTCGACGGATCCATCCGTGACCCACACCGGCAAGCTGACAGCAGATCAGATTCACGAACGTGCCACACTCCACCAGGAAGATGGACCTGTCGTGAAGCTCCGGATTACTCCGGATTCGATGGAAGGTATCACCAAGAAGGTCGGTGCTCGTGTCATCGCTGACGTCAACGCGGGTAAAAAATCCGCGTTCTTCGTCTGGTTCCATGAAGTCTTTGAGTGGGTGCAAGCCAACGTGCTGTTCTAGCAATCGAACCAATCCCAGCCGCGGTGCATCAGCCCCCGACCTTAAAGACTCAATCCTGCGAGATTTTGGAAAAGCCATGTTGAATCGAATCACTATCTTGAGCTTGCTCTTTGCCTTGTGCGGATCAAGCCACGTTGCATTCTCACAAGCACCGGGCAGACCGTCCGTCGAAGATTTGCTCAGTGGCGGCAATGATTCTGAGGGAGCAGAATCGCAGTCCAGCTACGTTTTTGGGCAACCGATCGAGGTGAGTGGAGCCCAGATCCGTTGTATCGATAAGCCGCTGATCTCGGCTCAAGCAGACGGGCTGATCCGTGAATTGCGGGTCGACGATGGAAGCTACGTCCAATCCGACGAGCTGCTCTTCGCTATCGACGATCGTATTGCCCAAGCGGAAATGGCCGTTGCCAGAAAGCAGCTCGAGTCAGCGATCATTCTCGCGAAGCAAACCGCCAACGTTGAGTTTTCGAGGAAAGCCCAGGAGCTAGCTAAGGAGGAGTTCCAGAGTAGCCTCGAGCTCTACCGTAAATACGCTGCGACTGAGTCGGAGGTTAAACGGAAGAAGCTCGAAATGGAGAAATCAGGTTTCAGCATCGACATGGCCATGGATGAGACCAAGAAATACGAGCTGGATGCGGCCGTTGCTCAGGAGCAGGTCAATGCGAGCAAAGTCCGCTTGGATTTGTATCGAGTCCTCGCGCCATTTCCGGGGATCGTTGTAGAACGCAAGCGAAGTGCTGGCGAGTGGATTCGTGCGGGAGAGCCGGTTTGCCAATTGCTACGCATGGATGAAATGAAGGTAGAGGCGTACGTTCCATTGGACGGGATCTCAGCCCCGGATCTTAGAAACGCGGAAATGCGGATCTCCGTCCGAATTAGTGCTCGTCAGCAGCCCATGCAGATTCCAGCGAGCGTGAGTTTCGTCAGCCCGAAGATAGACAGTCGCCGAGTACTAGTTTCCGCTCGAATTCCGAACCAGCAAGATGCCAACGGCAACTGGTTGTTAAGCGACGGAATGCCAGCCACAGTCTCGATCACTCCTCGATAATCTACTCGGCCAGCTCGGAACTACCCGGCTGGTTAGCTTTTCTTCACCACTGCTCTCTCTTCCATTCCCTTTAAACCAAGTAGCTTCCATGACCTCAATGGCAGAAAGTCTGGTAAACAGTGCGATGCGGCCGCTCAAGCTGCAGTGCCGTCCAGACTTGGAAAGTGAAAGGCACCGATATCACGGTCGTGCATATTGGGTTGTGAAAGAGCCGGTAGGGCTGAACTACTACCGCTTTCATGAAGAAGAGTATGCGATCCTAAATATGTTGGACGGGCACACCAGCCTCCAGCAAATCAAGGATCGCTTCCAAGCCGATTTCGCGCCTCAGCGAATTACTTTGCAGGATCTCCAACAGTTCGTCGGCATGCTCCACCGAAGCGGCTTGGTCATGTCAGACGCGACAGGGCAGGGCAAGCAACTGCGGCGTCGCGGAGACCAAAAGAAGAATAAAGAACGGCTAGGAAAACTCGCAAATGTCTTTGCACTTCGTTTTAAGGGAATCGATCCCGAGCGAATTCTGAACTTCTTGAATCCGTTCACCTGGTGGATTTTCACTCTGCCATGCCTGATCGTTTTCCTAATGTTTGGTATGAGTGCGCTGACGCTTGTGCTAGTGAACTTCCAAGACTTCCGTTCGAAATTACCTACTTTCGAGCAGTTCTTTGCCGCCTCTAACTGGCTCTACCTGGGAGCCACGATGGGAATCGTGAAGATCTTGCACGAGTTCGGACACGGGCTGAGTTGTAAGCGTTACGGCGGCGAGTGTCACGAGATGGGCTTCATGTTCCTCGTCTTTACACCATGCCTGTATTGCAACGTTTCTGATTCTTGGATGTTGCCGAATAAGTGGAACCGTGTATTCATCGGCGCTGCAGGAATGTACGTCGAACTCATCCTGGCCTCGATCGCGACCTATTTATGGTGGTTCAGCCAACCGGGCATGTTCAATTTCCTATGCCTGTCAGTGATGTTTATCTGTTCGGTCAGCACCGTCGTGTTCAATGGGAACCCGCTGCTGCGATTCGACGGTTATTACATCTTGATGGACATCCTTGAGATTCCCAACTTGCGGCAAAAGGCAACTGAGATTCTCAAGCGATGGTTCCAGCAGTATTGCCTCGGACTGGAATTGCAAGAGAACCCATTCTTACCGCAGAAAAAACAATTCTGGTTTGCGTTCTACACCCTTGCATCCATCGTCTACCGATGGGTCATTGTGTTCTCCATCATGATGTTCTTGATGAAGGTGCTTGAGCCTTATGGCCTGCAAGCACTGGGACGACTTGTTGCGATCTCTGGTTTAGCGGGAATGGTCATAACCCCCGTTTGGCAAATCATCAAATTCTTCCGAACGCCAGGTAAGGCCAGCAAAATGAAAAGAAAGAATGTCCTAACAACCTTGGCAGTCACCGCTGCACTCATCGCAGGAATTTGCTTTGTTCCACTGCCGTTTCATGTGGATTGTGCAGTGGAAATTCAACCCCAGGATGCGAGCATGGTCTATGCCATGGTGCCTGGCAAGCTAGTCGAACTCCACAAGGATATTGGGGACCAAGTCGAAGTCGACGAAGTCATCGCGACTTTAGACAACGACGATCTACGTTATGAACAACTACAGGCCTACGGAGAATTGTTGATCGCGCAGCGGCGATACAAGACGGCAGCTGAGAACGTGATTGATGATCAGCAAGCGCGAGCCCAGCTCGAGTCACTCATGGAATCCGTAAAATCCCGTGAAAAGCTGTTCAGCGATATCCAACGCAAGATTTCGATGTTAACCATCAAATCCGCCGTGACTGGTGTAATCATGCGGTCGCCGGAAAAGCAGACACCTCCGGAGGTAGAGCAAGCCGAGCAACTCCCTAGCTGGAGCGGCAATCCATTCGACGAAGTCAATCGAGAAGCTGTCTTATCCGACTCCGACCTTCTGTGTCTTGTTGGCGATCCAAAGCGTATGGAGGCCATCATCATCGTGGACCAACATGACATCGATCTTGTTGAGCTAGGTGTCGATGTCGATATCAAGATTGAGTCGGCTCGGCTGGATACATTCGGAGGGAAAATTGAGAGCATCTCGGAGCAAGAGATGCAGGAAACGCCAGAATCACTTGCCTCCCAAGCTGGAGGTGCATTGAACACAGAGATGGGTCCGGGCGGACGCCTTCGGCCCATTTCGACTTCGTACCAAGCACGCGTTCCTTTGGAAGGCGTCGAGGTCCCTTTGCGAGCCGGGTATCGCGGACAAGCAAAGATTTATGTCGGTTGGAAATCAGTCGGTTGGCGGATCTATCGCTTCCTGACCCGAACCTTCCGATTGGAAATGTAGATGGTTCGACCGCCGGCTTGTTGGTTGAGCCTAAGGTCATTTTTACTTAAGTGTTGGAGTCAGACGTCTGATCCCCCCAACGCTGCACTCGCTGATTATCAGCACCAGGAGATTTTGTTATGGCGAAAGAAGAAGGTGGCGCAGCCGTAGAAGAGCCAAAGGCAGCACCAGAAGCAGCGGCAGCCCAACAGGCACAGCCAGTTCAAGTTCAAGTTCAAGACGAGAACGCAGATGCAAACTACGCAAACTTCTGCCGCGTCACCGGTTCACCTGAAGAACTAATCGTCGACTTCGGTCTGAACCCACAACCCGTTGGTATTCCCAAGGATCCAATCCAAGTAAACCAACGCGTGATCATGAACTTTTACACAGCGAAGCGACTATTGGCCGCTCTGCAAATGTCGGTACAACGGCACGAAGCGGTCTTCGGCGTCCTTGAAACAGACATTCAAAAGCGACTCAAGGTCCAACAAAAGCCTAGCTAGTGCAGTCTTCTACTGGCACCCGTAAAAGGGCCACAATCTGATCGATGGCGAAAGTGTGAACAGCCTTCGCCATCGAGCACTACGATTGAATCAAAAAAGCCGAGTCTCAATGACTCGGCTTTTTTCGTTTCTATTGAACTCGTCGACCGCTGCTCCGGAGTCAACTACTTTTTTCGAATCGTAATGTCGAACTCGTCAAAGTAAATCACCTCGTCTTTCGAAGGTGCCCACTCCTCACTACCGCCACCAAAGAAGGTACTGAAGTAAAAGACATCGACGCCGAAGTCCCGCGTCTTTCTAAATTCGATTCCGCGTTTGTCCAACGCCAATTTACCGTTCAGCCAGCATTTCATCCGTCCATTGCTGCGTCCGTCCGAGTTCATCTTCACCAATTGGGTAACGCGATACCATCGGCCAGACTGGATTTCAATCAGTTCGCCTTTTTTATCTGTCCAATAGTCGTCGTCCTCATCGCGTCCTTCCCCGTCGAAGCCACTGCCAGGGTGCTTCGAATACGTCAACATGTTCGCCGTGCATTGCCGCGGATCACCAGGAGTTCCCTCAAACGGTGTTCGCCACATGAGCCGAGTTGAGAAGCCGTTATAGCCATCTGCCGTTCGGTTACCTGTGGGTGCCGTACCGCCGGCTAAACCGGGGAGCTTGCCCCCGCGTACAAAGTCAAATCCACTACCGAACTTCACCAAGTATCGAAGTCGCACCATTGTGTAGGGGCCAGGAAGCTCAAGCTTCCACTGCGCGCCGCCGTCCTTCGTGCCAACGCCCCCCTTCGGGAACGTCACTGCCAAACTGGCTCCGCCCCGATAAGCTTCACTGCCCCGAATCACAGAGACTCTGCCTTCTCGGATACCGTCTTCCCATGCAGGTTCCAACCAATCCTGCTCCCAGGTTTCCTCGTCGTATAACTGGGATCCCGAAAACTGTTCAAAATTGTTGTAGTAGAACTGCTGCGCATTTGCCGCGCTCATCACGCAGAGCGACAAGAGTATTCCAGCCAACGGACGAACGGTGAAAAATGAAGAGCGAAGACTCGATAACATTCCTGTACTCCAATAGAACCCCCAATAAGTTCTAGTAGATTAACTACCCTCCATCAGAAGGGAAGCGCCGACATCCCGGTCCACGCATCATTTTGGGAAAATAGAACACGCTTCATTTCGAGGAACGTGTTTGGGTCTCCCAAGACACACTTCGGTTACACGGGAAATGCCAGGCTGACCTGCTGTAAGCGAGATTCGCAGGCATCCAGAGCGTCGAATTGCAAACGAAAAAAAGGCAGCGCCGGAGACGCTGCCTTTTCAATGCTATCGCTGGCATTCTTCGAATATGGCGAAGATACCATTGCAGGTTTGAATCTGTGATTCTATTCGCTGTCTGTCACTTCTGCAGCAACAGTTTCCTTCGAGCAGCACTCGCCGGTGCCAGCTTCACAGCAAGCCTCTGTCGAAGCCGCTTCTTCCATTGAGCATTGCCCGCTGCATTTTGCTTCGTCTCCGTTGCAACAAGCAGTTGCCTCAGACTCCATGCTGCAACAAGCGCCTTCCGCTGCAGACTCACTGCAGCAAGAACCGCTTTCCATGCTGCAGCAAGCACCTTCCTCGGCGCCGACAGACATCGCAGCTTCCGAATCAACACCCTTTGCCGCTGGGCCTGCTGAATACTTGCTGTAGCCAGCGATACCAACCAGGATCAAACCCGCAGCAACGAAACCGATAATCTTTCCCATTTCATCTTCTCCAAATACTGAAAAACCTTGGACCAATCAAAAGTCGCCTGCGAGCGAGCACGGCAATTGTCCATGATTGCAGGCCGCGACAAAACTGTATTGCGGAATCGCCAACCTCCCGCATGCCAGATCTCATACGAAATTTGCGTCTCGGTTGGAAGCCCGTTGAACCACACCAATTATACGCACCCGCTATGCGAGCGATCACCCATTGCGAATGACTTACCGCGAAAAGCTTGGAAACTGCATGTGCTTCCGACATTTTCTGTGGGCCAAAATACGTACGCACAACACACGTTCAGGGATCGTTTCACAGATTGCGGCAGCATTTCACCCAGCTCTACATTTCACAATCACCAACTTGCTTATGAAAGCGTTGTCGAAGCTGGTTACAATTCTCAATTCGAGACGAAGTAACTGAACTGTCTGTGTTAGAGATCTAACGAATCCAGCTCGTCGAGCAAGCTATCAAATTCGTCATTCTTCGTCCCGCCATCTTGCCCACTTTCCTTTCGTTGGGCGAGCCGCGATTGCAATCCTTCGTCCTTACCAACCGCCTCTCGTCCGGCCAGGATCAACTGCTCGTCCCTTTCTCGTGCTGCGACGTCGACTGCGTCCTCGTCTTGCTCAGGTGCACCAAAGAGCTTTGACAGATCGATCTTTAATCCGCCTGTATCGACGGGAGCACCTGCAATCGCGGGAGTCTTATGCTGAGGGAAAATAATCGCGTTCTGTGGACAAACTCGGGAGCAAGCTGGACACCCTTTACGGCAACTGTCCGCCTGCTCGACAACAATTGTCTCGAGTGAATCGACACCGTAGACGCCGAACAAACAGAAGTCGATGCACTCCATGCAATTCGTACATCGACTGAAATCAATTACTGGATACCAACGTCGCCCAGGATGCTCTTCGATTTGCTGAACGCCCGACGAACCGAACAGCGTCGCCTGGTCTTGAGCAGAGGTGTCATCTGCAACCAGGGGAGCGCCAACATACGTATCGTTGGTCGGGTTGTCATGCCTGGCCAGCATTTCCAAAGTGAGCTTCTGTGCCGCGGGCGAATCACCGGGCTCCGAGGTTACCGAAGAGCTTCCCTCGTCGCCGACTTCCCCACGCGACAATCCCACGATCCGATCAATCTCCGCCACGAAGTCATCCACTGAGTTGCTGGCACGAAGGTCGATACAGTAGACATTACGATCTGGCCGAGGCTGCGATTCGATCACTCGATCGTCAGCCGCGGGCTCTTCCTCCATTGGCTCGTCTTCATCCAACTCCTGCTTCAACTCCACCTCGCCGACTTGGCCACGGATTCCGTTGCGGTCCAAGACCCAATGAGTGGCACGATCAAAAAGCCAGCTGAGCACGACTAAGTCTGTTTCGATCGCTTGGATCGCCAACATGGTTTCGCCGCGTGGCGACACGTCGTAAAGATGCGGCACGGACAGCACACGAATATCGCTTCGTTCAGCGATATTCTCTACAATCCCAGACTCAAGACTACGCTTCGCGGGATTGCGGCTTTGACCCGCGGACATAACCACGGTAACGCAAGGTTTGCTTTGCACTGGATGCTGCGGATTCGGATTAAGCATTGGCTTGACCTTTTATCGTCCTCTGGGCCACTTCCCAGGCTTGTTCGAGATGCACTAAATACTCCTCAGGACTTAAGAGCTGTTCACCGGTCGACTTGATTTCAAACAACCAGCCATCCCCATACTTGTCCAAATTGATCGCCGTTGGGTCGCCGAGAAGTGCTTCGTTTAGTACAGTGACCACGCCCTCTACAGGGCTGTAAAGGCTGCTCTCAGCCTTTTTACTTTCGATCGAGCCAACTTCTTGCCGATGCGACAACTGCATTCCCGGCTCGACTTCCAAGTCGAGAAAGTAGACATCCTGCAACAAACGAACAGCGTACGCAGAAAAACCGAGTCGATATACGCCTGCGTCATCCTCGCGAGCCCACATATGGTTTTTCGCATACCGCCGATCCGTCGGGAAGCGGGCTTCATACTCGCCCATCATGAACACCAATTCGGCGATCATGTGTAACGCACTCCCTGATGCTGCTTCTCGAAGAAGGAGGGTAGCAAACCATCGACTCGCAGCAAACCATCCATAGTCATTTCAATTCGCCCGTCCGCACGTTTGACATACCCTTGAGCAACATAATCCTGCCAAACGCTCTCGTATTTATCCCAAATATTGACATCGAACTTGTCTTCGAAGTAGTCGATCTCGAGGTAGCCTCGCTTCAGCAGAAGAATCAGCTCACGAATCAACTGTTCACTCTTGGTCGGTGTGTACGCGCGGCCAAGCGGTAACTTCCCTTCGTCCAGAGAACCAATGTACTGATGCCACTCTGGAAGATTTTGATAGTGGACGCCGGAAATGTGACCGAACGAAGCGATGCCTGTCGCCAACAAGTCGGCTCCCTTCCAAAGATTGTCACGGTAGCTAAAGCTGACTTTGTTCGGGTCCTTAATCATCGTGTACGCGGAACTCTGGGAATAACCAGCTTCGGCGAAGGCTTCGAACGCGTACTGAACCCAATCTCTTTTGGTTGGCCAATCCGCAACGGGGCTCTCTTGTTCTTCTTTCAGCATCCCCTCGGAGTACACCGTATTGAACGGCAGTTCCATTTGGTAGATCGTGACACTCTCGGGAGAAAGCTCCAGAGTTTTCTTAACGTTGTCTTTCCAGTTATCCCAGGTCTCGCCGACCATACCGGAAATCAAATCAATGTTGACGTTTGGAAACTCGGCTGCCGCAATCCAGTCCCAAGCCTTGAAGACCTCTTTCGACAAATGAGCTCGGCCGTTGTCCTCGAGTAGACGATCGTTGAAATTCTCGATGCCAAGACTTAACCGCGTGACGCCGAGCTCCTTCAGCGTCTTGACCTTCGATTCGCTCAGTGTCCCGGGCTCGCACTCAAAAGTCACCTCCTCGGCCTTATCCCAACTGATGTTGGCGCGGAGCCGATCCACCAGACTGGTCAACTGCTTGGGCGACAAAAAACTCGGCGTCCCACCGCCGAAGTAGACGAAGCGAAACGGACGCTCGCCCATTGCAGCTTGCTGGCTGACGAGTTCGATCTCTTTGCACAGAGCTTCGACGTACGTCTCAATTTCGTTCGCTTTCTTCCCGGTAAAGACTTTGAAGTAGCAGAACTTGCAGCGTTTTCGGCAAAAAGGAATGTGCAAATACAAGCCAAGCGGAACCTCGGCTGGCGGTGTCGCCATCGCTTGCTCTACTTCACTAAGTCGATCTTTCTTCCACTGAGAGAATGGCGGATAGTTAGAAATGAAGTAACTACCAACGTCCGTCTTTGTCGCTTCGGTCGTCATCAATACTGAGCTTCGGTGGGTATCTAATCGAATTGTCCGCTGTTCGCCGCGACGCTCTCTCGGTTAGGGAGCAGCCGACTTCGATCCGAAACAGTAGATCGTTCCGCGGAGGTTTGCGGCTACCAGTTTACCATCTGAGGCCGCTGGCGAAGCAGCAAATTGCGGCTTTGCCTCGAACATCCATGTTTCCTCGCCCGTCTGCAGGTCGAATCGAATCAACCTGCCATCCGCCGCAGCAGCAATCACACTGTCTCCAGCAATGATGGGCGAAGCGTCCGCCCGCTTGCGAAGAATCTTCGTCCACTTGACTTCGCCGGTCTCGATGTCGATGGCAAACACCCGTTTGCTGCTACTTGTGCCGACAGCCAAGCCGTCTTTTACTGCGAGAGAGTTGCGGAATTCGTTTGCGACAGAGTCGTCCCGAAATTCCCATTTTTTGGTCAACTCGTTGGATTCTGCTACTTCAAATTGATAGATATGCCCCGTGTGCGAAGGCAGCATGACTCGGTCGCCGACAACACAAGGAGTACTCTGAGTCGCACCAACGGACACGGGATCGCCGATGCGTGTTCCTTTCTCGAGGTCAACCACGTGCAAGTGCTCGTCGCAACCACCAAGAAAAGTCACGTTAGCGGTCAAAGATGCCCCGCACAAAATCGGCTCGTTCGTTTCATATTTCCAAACCAGCGAACCATCTTTGCACTGCAATCGGAAGAGCGTCCCGCTGTCCGCAGTGAAAAGAACCGAGTCTTTGTGGAAGACAGGACTACCGTTGATCTCGCCTCCCTCACTCTCGAACGTCCAGACCTCTTTGCCCGTTGTCCCGTTCAGTGCGTAGATGACACCATCGTAATCTGCCGCGAAGAGAACTCCGTCGCGATACGCTGGAGAAGCAATAAAGCCAGTATCCAATTCGCGCTTCCACAGCTCTTTTCCGGTCGCCAAATCTAGGGCAACGATGCGGCCATCATGGTCATTCGCAAAAACTTTGCCGTCCGCGATGATTGGCGAAGCGTCGAAGCCAAGCCCCTTCAACTCGTATTCCCAAAGCAGGCTTAAATCCTCGGGGAGAGCATCTTCGGTTGCTCCGGTCCCTTGAGAGTTCGCCCGCCCATTGGACCAGTCCGCTGCGGAGACCGGAACGCAAACGACGAATAAAATTGCCAGGAGTATGCAGAGGACGTACCCAGCACTTTGAGTTTCGGAGAGCAACTTCATCGTTAATTCCGCGAATTGAATTAGCTCCCCTCGAGGGAGACCAATTGGTTAATAACAGAAATCGAGCAATCGGTTGATCAAACCTGCCTATTAGACAGGGCAAATCAGAGTTTCAGTTTGGTTGCATCGTACACGGCTGTCCTAACCGGAACGCAATAAATTCGCTGCTCCAAGAGCCGGGCTTCTTTACGCAAGGTGAAACTTTGAGTTGCCCTAGCCTATTAGATCTTAGTCTAGCGACCACAT
This sequence comes from Pirellulaceae bacterium, assembly GCA_045105035.1. Classification (GTDB taxonomy): domain Bacteria; phylum Planctomycetota; class Planctomycetia; order Pirellulales; family Pirellulaceae; genus Aureliella. The sequence continues at coordinate 67,656 of JBGCCZ010000078.1, forward strand.
CCAAGACTGCATCCTAGTACGTTTCGAACCTCCTCGGAGTGCGACGCATCACGAAATATTTGAGTTCGCGACTCGATCAGCCCAGCACTCGCCATTGAATGCACGGGACAACACTCGCTTGCGACCAAAGTCCAGACGTTAGCCCTCCAACAGAAACCCATTGGAGAAGAGCAGTGGACTACGAGTCGCTAGCAGTCCACCCACTCTTTTGCTTCGGCGGATTGCTGCAAGCATTGGCAAATGTGCACCGCATCCCGCGCGTTACTACCGCACAGCCGCGGCACCGAACTGCCACTTTCGATCGACGCGACTGCATCGTCAATTTCGGCTCGGAACGCATCGACTTCATCCGCAGCAGGCAACTCAGGTCGAGTCGTCACGCCGGCCTGGTCCAACGTCATGAGCGGCATGATTTCAGCCCCCTCATTCAGTGCAGATAATTCAAACTGCATCACCGCTTTTTCAAACTGCATCTCGAAACCGTGGCAAAACGGTCGCGCCGTCTGATCGCTCACTCCGCTCGAAGACGAAACGATTCTGGTTGCATCCTCGAATTCGAAGAGTGAGTACCCATACTTCACGATACCGTCTTTCATTTCCGCACTGCAATAAACGCGTTTCGGCATGCCAAAAAGCAACTTGATGAAATGTGCATCGTGGACGTGCAAGTCAATCAGCGGACCTCCGACTTCATCTGCCGCGTAAAAATTGGGGATCCAATCCGGCGGCGAGATAACTCGTTTAAACTGTGCCCTCACCGGCTTGCCCAAGTCGCCAGCATCGGCCGTCTGATAAGCGAGTTGATATTCTCCCATGTAGGGTAACACGTGCGCGACCAATACTTGTCGCCCAACGCGTTCGGCCACTTTCAAGATTTGATCGCAATCCTCAGAGGTCAATCCCAATGGCTTCTCGCACAACACGTGCTTTCCGGCTTCGAGCGCCTTGCAGGCAGCTTCGACATGCAGATTCGGAGGCAAACAGATATCGATAAGATCCAAATCGGGATCCTCCAGCATCGCCTCCAAATTCTCATAGACGGACAAGTCGTCGACGGCGATCTGCTCTCCCGGAGGTCCGAAGTTCCCTTGAATGGACGTCCAGTCGCCTTCGCGTTTCGCCGCGTTTCTCGAACAAAACGCCCTCAGCTGCGCCTTGGATGACCTTTGATAAGCCAAATAGTGGATCCACCCCATGAACCCCACGCCAACGATTCCAGCCTTCAATATTCCACTCCAATCCAGTTGCAATTCGATCTAAAGATGCAATTCGTTGTGTTCAGTAAGCAACTCATCGAGAAACCTTCGCCAAGGACGCTTGCGATCCTGCAGACTCGGGAAAATAATGCACGGGTCGGAAGAACGAGCAGGAGGCCCGAAGCCTCCAATTCAATTCCACCGCAGTGTCCTATTGTTTCTCAACGCTGGACCTCCCAACGTAGAAGCCACACTGTTCGACTCCGCTCGATGCTACCCCTACTTTTCAAGTTCAAAAACCTCCCTCCACCTAGACACCAAGGCCAGCCTTCATGAAACCTCTTGCATTAAGTTTCACGCGTCTACGACCGCTTCAGCTTTCGCTCATCGCTTCGATTCTGCTCTGTAATTCGACCGACTTTGCGAATGGTGACGAGTATCTGACAGGCATTAAGTGGGCAGAGCCACCTATTGTAACGCCAGGCGCCGAGGACCGGGATCCACCTTCGGATGCAGTCGTTTTGTTCAACGGTAAAGATTTGAGCAATTGGAAGAACGGCGAACGATGGACGGTTAAGGACGGAATCATGTATGCCGGCAAGGGGCCGATTCAAACGGAGGAAAAATTCGGTGACTGCCAGATTCACATCGAATGGTCCTCACCGATCGAGGTAAAAGGAAACAGCCAAGGACGTGGCAACAGCGGTGTTTTCATGATGGGCATTTACGAGCTCCAAGTACTCGATTCATATGACAACAAAACATACTTCGACGGACAGGCCGGTGCGATCTACAAACAGCACCCTCCAATGGTGAATGCCATGCGGAAGCCAGGTGAGTGGAATAGCTATGACATTCTTTGGACGACGCCAAAGTTCAACGAAGATGGATCGCTCAAGTCGCCTGCCTACATCACTGCGTTTCATAACGGAGTGCTCATCCAACATCACTTCGAGTTGCTCGGCGACACTCCTTTTAATCGTCCGCCTCGGTATAAGGACATTGGTTCGGTCGGCCCGCTGTCGCTTCAAGACCACGGCAACCCAGTGCGTTTCCGGAATATTTGGTATCGTGACTTGAAGCCAATCCAAGGAGAGCAAGTTCGCGAGCCATACCTAAAGAACGGAGACAAAGAGACTCCGATTACGGCAAAGTAGTCAGAACCGACTGACCTCGAGCTGCCTTCTCCAATCCTCTCAACGCCTCCTACCTCGTTAGGCTTTATCCTTGCACGCAAAATTCGTTCTACTACCTGGCGACGGCATCGGGCCCGAAATCGTCAGTCAAGCCAAGTTGGTACTCGAGCTCATTGCTGAACGCTTTGATCACCAATTCGAATATCAAGAATGCCTGATTGGCGGGATCGCTATCGACACTTCTGGCGACCCGCTGCCAGAAGAGACCGTTGCTGCGTGCAAAGATTCACACGCAGTCCTACTTGGTGCCGTCGGTGGTCCAAAGTGGGACGACCCTAATGCGAAAACCCGACCCGAGGCGGGTCTGCTGCGCATCCGCAAGGAAATGGGGCTGTTCGCAAATCTTCGCCCGATCACCCCATTTTCGGAACTCATCGACGCTTCGCCACTGAAACGCGAGGTCCTCGAAGGCACGGATATCCTATTTTTCCGTGAGTTGACCGGAGGCATCTACTTTGGTCCTTCGCAGTGCTTGGACCTGCCAGGTGGCGGCCAACGTGCTGAAAGCACTATGGTTTACGAGACGCACGAGGTAGAGCGAATCTTTCGACTCGCTGCCAACGCCGCACGAGGTAGACGCGGTAAATTGACGATGGTGGACAAAGCCAATGTGCTCGAGGCTAGTCGACTGTGGCGACGCGTCTGCGCGGAAATTGTCGAGAAGGATTTCGCCGATTTGGATTACGAAGTCGTACTTGTGGACGCGATGGCTATGCACCTGATCAGCAAGCCAACTAGTTTCGATGTCGTTGTGACCAGCAACATGTTTGGTGACATTCTCACCGACGAAGCGTCCATGCTACCCGGCTCCCTTGGCATGCTTCCCAGTGCTTCGATCGGTGCGGAAGGGCCTGGGTTGTACGAACCGATTCACGGCAGTGCTCCAGATATCGCCGGCAAGGGTATCGCCAATCCACTGGCAACCGTCCTGGCCACGGCTATGATGCTTCGACATTCCTGTGATCTACCCAAAGAAGCCGAAGCGATTGAGACTGCCGTGAAACAAGTGCTCGCCGACGGAAAGAGAACAGCCGACTTGGCGACCAAGGCAGAGTCCAGCATCGGGACGGTTGATATGACCGCAGCTGTTCTGACCGCTCTCAACGCCATTGACTAGTCGACGAGTCAAATTCGCTGATCGATCAAACAGTGGATTTAGAACTCGTTGAATTCTTCGATGGCTTCGAGCATCAAATCGAAATCGGGCTCTTCGCCGGTCCAGCGTTTGAAGTCGAACGCCAGTGCCGCTGCAGTCAATTCGCTTGAAGAGATTCGCGCCTCCGCCTGTATCTCGCTCGCAGCTAAACTGCTGCCTGCATCATCGACCGCACAGAGCGTTCCGATTGCCACACTTGCGCGCTCCAACAGGCTCGCAAATTCGCTCCATTCCTCGAAACCCGGTCCAACAACGCAATCAGTGACAATACGCTGCGACTCGCTCAACTCGGCGACAGCCGAAGGCTGCAAATATTCGCTCAACGAATTCAACGATTCGAATGTGGCTAACCTCAGACCAAGCCCCGCCGCTTTGGCCGATTTCTCGACTTCGTCGCACTGCAAACTTGTTGGCCCTCCGACCCAAATGATGTCACCGTAATCTCGGCGATCGGTCTCTTCGTTCGATGGCCCTGCACGAGTGATCGAATCGAAGACTCCGCGAGTCAGAAGGCTGTCGCCAACCAACAACAGCCGAGTCGAACGAGTTATTTCGTCAGAGCTCTGGCGAGTGACGAAGGGCTGAAATCGATCATGCCACCAGAACCAGCCTTCCGACTGCGAATTCCAAACCAACCATTCGCCGCTCTCAAGTTTTACCGTATCTGCCGTCGTTGAATCGCAAACGACCTGGTTGGACGCAGCGTTGATCAAGAAGTCCGATGCCAGCCAACCGTCGTAGTCCTGAATCACTTTCAGCGCGTCGATGTTCATGGCGGCTAAGCCTCGAAGCGCATCTTCGACACTGGACTCCTCGACTTCGACTGTGAACACTCGCCAATCGAGCTGGGCTGCCGCAAGCATCCGCTCAAGAACGAATTGAGTCGGATTTCCTGCCACGGATCTTCCAAGACAGCAGAGGACGGGTTGCGTGGCGTTGTGCATCAAATCCTGGATTTCACGAGTGTTATTGATTGCCCAAAGGAACTGTCAGGGTCATTTGGAGTCCACTTCCTCCTTAGAAGTTCGCCCCAGTCTTGAGGATAGGAGAATGCCACACTCCCTGGCAAGTCGCGAATAAGCCAGGAAAACCTGGCAAGATATAACGCCGACATTGGCCTAACTCCCTCAGCGAAGAGCCTCTGTAGCCGGCGAATCGGTTCGGATTCTTCCGGTTATGGCAAACTTTTAGGGATGTAAGAGCCGATAAGCACGTCTGTAACGAGTTTTCGGGTGATACCGAATTTACGTTGTGCGCCGGAATATGGCGGACACAACACGGTGAAGACGGACGAAGTGCCGGCGGAGAGATATCAATGACAATGCGCAGCGGTCGTATGCACTGGCTATCAATGGGGCTCGCCCTGGTCGTCAGTACACAGGGGTGGATGACGCAAGACGCAAGCGGCCAGGCTCCAATGAAGCCTGGCTCGGCAGCTGCTAGGAAACAACAGGCAGTCGCACCTGCTTCTTACGGCGAATACGGGGCGATGCAACACATCGCACCCGGAGTGTCTGGTGTGATGCCAGACGCGCCCATGAGCATGTCCTTTCCAGGGCCTGCTCCCATGGATGTGACTCATGCAAGTCACATGTCGGGCGGCGGCTCAGGCTGTGACGAGATAAGCTGCAGCACCTGTGGCGACTGCGGTTGCGGCGGATCGGGTTGCACACTTCCGGGCGTCTTTGGCGGAGCCGGCTGTGGATTGAAGAGTCTCTTCGGAGGGTCCGGGTCCGGCTGCGGCATGTGTGGAGGTGCAGGCTGCGGAGCTTGTGGTGGACTCAGCGGATTAGGCGGTGGCCTTCTTGGTCGTCTACTCGGCGGCTACTCAGAAGGCGGTCGTGGCCAACAGCGTTGGTACGACATCTACGCTGGCGGCATGGCACTGAAGAGAACCAGCGACGTTGGTGGATTCTCTAGCAGCGTCCAAAACCCGACGACCGGTGCCTTCATACCACAGGACATCATCAGCACGAACGGCATTTCCGGAACGCCGGCCCTTCGCGCCAGCGACCTGAGCTTTGACAACGATTTCCAATGGGGTCTTGAGCTCGTTGCCGCTCTGCAAACCGGAGTTGGTTCCCACTTGGAAGCCCGCTACTTCGGACTAAACAACTGGAACGAATCGATGACCGCGAGTACGGTTCAAAGTGGCAACCCAACGCTGTTTTCGATCTTCAGCGATTTCGGGGTCAGCCCAGCGAACGGATTCGATGATACGGACCGCTCATTCACACACACGATCAGCTACAATTCCGAGATCCACAACGGTGAAGTCAACTTTCGTCGCCGCTGGGTTGGTGGTGGCGGTTTGACCCAAGGCTCATGGCTCTTTGGTATTCGCCACTTCGATTTGGATGAACGCTTCGGCTTCAACGCTGTTGGGAGCTCGAACAACACGTTTACTTTCAGCACACTGCGATTCTTCGACTACTTCACCGAGACTCGTAACCAGTTGACTGGTGTACAAGTTGGCGGTGACTTTTGGTTCAATGTGACTCCTGGACTTCACCTGGGAATCGAGGGCAAGTCGGGTCTATTCGGAAATCACGCCGAAGTGGAATCCACAGTCATCTCGAACTCGATCCCTGGTGGTACGCTCGGCGAGCACATGCAAGAAGGGCAAACTGCCTACTTGGCTGAAGGTGTTGCACAAGCCGTTTATCGCTTGAACTACTCTTGGTCTTTCCGAGCGGCGTACAACGTCTTGTATGTCGACAACGTTGCTCTTGCTCCAGAGAACTTCAACACTCGAGACTTCAGTAATGGTCTTGGTGGTGCATTCTCCCTCGCGAGAGCACCCTACATCGACGTCGATGGCGAAGTCCTCTACCAAGGTTTCTCGCTCGGTGCCGAGTGGATGTACTAGAGCTCATCCCGCGGTCAAACGATCTGCGGAAAACCAAAGCTCGTACGTAAAACGAATTGCAAAGGGCAGTCCAAATGGACTGCCCTTTTTTGTTTGCAGGACGCAGTCGCAGTTCTACAACAAACGCGTCTTCGATGGCTCGCCAGCTAGCTCTCTCACGAGCTTGGGTACCGCGTAGCCTGGCAACTCCTGCCGAAGCTTGCTGAAGATCTCTTCGGCCTCAGAATCCGAAACTTCAAAGTGTCGACCGCCACGAACAGGGTCTAGCTGATGCAAATAGTACGGTAGGATTTGCTCGGCGATCAGGGCATTGGATAGATTCCGTTGGGCGAGCCAACTGTCGTTCACGCCGCGCAAAAGCACCGCCTGATTCAAAACAGTCGCCCCTCCCTCTCGCAGCCTCCGTGCGGCTGCAGCAACAGCATCATCTATCTCCTGTGCATGGTTGATATGGAGCACAACGAACTTGGCCAGCCGCGTTGTAGAGAGCCAGTTTGTCATCTCCTCACAAACCCGTTGCGGGATCACAACTGGAAAACGCGTGTGGATACGTAAACGCTTCAAATGCGAAATCGATTCGAACTGACTGACGAGCCAAGCCAAGGATTCGTCTCGGACGGAAAGTGGATCACCGCCGCTCAAAATCACCTCCTCAATCGACTCATCGTTCCGCAAGTAGTCGACCCATTGACTCCATTCGCCGGGACCATTTGGAGCGCTCGAGTAGGGATAATTGCGGCGGAAACAGTATCGACAATGGACGGCACAAGCTCCGGATACGATCAACAGCACTCGGCCCTTGTACTTGTGTAGAAGGCCCGACGTCGCTTCGCTTTGAGCGTCACCAACCGGATCGACCAGCCCTTCAGGGCTAAGCTCCAATTGCGAAGAGACGACTTGACGCAGCAGCGGGTCTGACGGATTTCCAGGCTCGATTCGTTCGATGTACTCGCGAGGTACGAAGACTGGAAAATCGCTCTCTGCCTCCTCGGACACGTCGTTCGGGGCGATCCCCAGCAGCTCGCATAGCTCAAAACCACTTCGAACCGACCGCTTGAGAGCCTGAGGCCACCTTGGGGGCGACTCTTCACCTGTGCTGAAAGAGCCTTCGACAGATGGATCTGTAGGATGTAAAATTCCGCTCAAAATTGGCTCCGGCCCTGCAAATATGGCCCCGGCCGTAGTGGCCCTGAGATGTATTTCGCTCAATGTCGACGCCGACGCGAGCCATGCGGCCGACCTTCGACGTCGACTTCAAATCGTCTCAATCAACGTAACGCACTCCAGCGCATTTCGCCTCCCCAACAGGAGAACTTTACTGTGGCAACCTACAAAACCAACGACTTTCGAAAAGGTCTCAAAGTGCAGATCGACGGCGATCCGTACCAAATGATCGAAATGAATTTCGTGAAGCCCGGCAAAGGAAATGCACTGTACAAGTGTAAGCTCCGGAACCTCCTGCGGGGAACCGTTTTGGATCGCACCTACAAAGGTGGCGATGAACTAGAGGCCGCTGACGTCGAGGAAATCGATGTGCAGTACCTATATAAGCAAGGCGATACATTCGTCTTTATGCACAACGAAACCTTCGAGCAATACGAAATCGCTGGCGACCAGGTCGGTGACTCGTGGCAATACCTGAAGGACGGCATGAAATGCTCAATGGTGCTTTTCAATGAGAATCCGATTACTTTCGATCCGCCTAACCACGTCGAATTAGAAGTGACTCAGTGCGAGCCAGGCGCCAAGGGCGACACGGCGACGAACGTAACGAAGCCAGCTACGGTCGAGACAGGCGCCGAGATTATCGTGCCTGGATTCATTAAGCAGGGCAACGTCATCAAGGTCGACACCCGCACCGGCGACTACATCGAACGTGTCAATAACTGAACGTCCTCGGTCTTCGCCACTTCCTACAAACCGCAACCATCCAATCCCCCATACTGACCCATGAGCAAAAGCTACATCTTCTCATCTGAATCTGTTACCGAAGGCCACCCAGACAAGGTCTGCGACACGATTTCCGACGCCGTTCTCGACGCTTGCTTGAAGCAAGACCCGAGCTCACGTGTCGCATGCGAAACGATGGTTAAAGACAATGCAGTCATCCTCGGCGGTGAAATTACGACCGCCGCGAAGTTCGATTACCGCGAAGTCGTCAAGCAGGCACTCGTGGATATCAACTACGATTCCGACTACGTCAAAGGCACCGACTACAGTTACACCTGCAAATTCGACGCTCAGAATTTCTTCTTCTCCAACTTCCTTGGTCAGCAGTCGCCGGATATCGCCCAAGGCGTAGATGCAGCGGCAGCGGACGACAAAGAAACTGCAGAGCAGGGGGCTGGCGACCAAGGGATTATGTTCGGCTACGCATGCGATGAAACGCCAGAATTGATGCCAGCTCCCATCGCCTACTCGCACCAACTCGGAGATGCCATCACGCAGCTCCGCAAGTCGCGGAAGCATACGTGGCTGCGTCCAGATTCGAAGACGCAGGTCTCGGTCGAGTACGTGGACGGCAAACCGAATCGCATCACGGCAGTCGTCGTCTCAACAATGCACGCGGCCGAAATCAACACGGCGGAAATTCGAGAACTCTTGAAGAAGGACCTTATTGAAAAAGTCCTTCCTCAAGAACTACTGACCGAGGACACCAAGTACCACATCAATCCGACTGGCGTCTTCATTATCGGAGGGCCTGAAGGCGACTGTGGATTAACAGGCCGCAAAATCATCGTCGACACCTACGGTGGCATGGGCCGACACGGTGGAGGAGCATTCTCTGGGAAAGACCCATCCAAGGTCGACCGCTCAGCGGCTTACATGTGCCGCTGGGTCGCCAAGAATATCGTCGCTGCGGGCCTTGCAGAAAAGTGCGAGTTGCAAACGGCATATGCAATCGGTTTCCCTGAACCCGTCTCACTGACCGTGGATACGTTCGGTACAAACAAAGTCGACGAGTCGAAGATCGAAGCGGCTGTTTCCGAGGTCTTCTCGTTTAAGCCAGCGGACATCGTCAAGCAGCTTGACTTGCTGAAGCCGATTTTTGGCAAGTCCACGAACTACGGGCACTTCGGTCGCGAAATCCCTGAACTAACTTGGGAAGCGACTAACAAGACAGACGCCTTGAAGGCTGCCGTCAGCGCTTAGCGAGATGCCCTGACAATTCGGAGAGTTGCTTTGCTTCAAGTAAAGTAGCTCTTGTTCCAAGACTCCTGGTGAACCCCATGCATCTGCGCAAGCTATTTCCGGAAGTCTGCCCGATCGAAGTCGAAAAGAATGCCCTGGTTTGCAACGCAAGCTGGGCGGTTCTAGCATTCGGCTGTTGGATGATCTGCACGTTTTCAAAGTCCTTTACTCAAATCGCCCCAAGTACCCTCGCTCCGCTTTCTGGTGCCTCGCTTACTGTCTTTGCTGTTATAGCATCAGGGGTCGGTTGGCTACTGCGGCAACCGTTTGCTCAGGTCGATAGCGACGTCTTGGAGGCGGCCGCATCGAAGGACGCGGCTCGCACTGTCGAGGACGAGGAGAAGCAGAGCCGAGCGCATCTAGCATCAGGCATTTTGCTCTGCGGTTGCATCGCTGGCCTAAACTGGCTCGGGTGTATCACTTTGCAGAGCCAGAGTCTTCTTGAGGCGTTTCCGGCCTGGATTATCATTCTCGGCACGGAGGCTTGCTTACTATCGCGACCTTCCAATCTGAAACTACTGTCGCTACTCCTCCCCCTGGAAATTCAGGGTCAGCCCGCCCCATCGACTAACGATCCAAGTGTCGAAACGGCCCATCTCAACTCTGAAGCAATGCTCTCCACTCAAGAGCATCCTAAGTTCGATATCGAAGTCGAGGATGACGCGGACGACGCTATTTGGAGTCGCACCGAATGCGGTACGGACGAAGAAGGGAGAATCTTTGCTGCCGGGACCATTACGGCGGAGATCTCGCCAGGTGAGTCCACCAGAGATTTGGTGATCGGATTCACTCCTTCGTTCGCAAGCATTCCAAACGTTGAAGTTGAGCTGGATATAGAATCAATGAGCGTTCGGCAGATCAACGTGACACAAGCAGGAGCACGGCTTCTCGTTCGCCAGCCGGGCAATCCCTCCGAATCGCCGGTCGAATTTTGTCTGGAATGGTATGCAGTGGCACCCGCGGAACCGTTGTTCGAACGCCCCGGCGTCTCACTACCTTGATCCTCTACTGTTTCACACGCTTGGGGTGTTTCTTTGCGGCACTTTGGGCCTAAAGGAGCCGCCTTTTTTACCGGCAGCACTCGAAGCTCGATCCCTTTAAGTTCAAAAACTCCATTTCAGGTACGAATTTCCGCTTTGATTCGAGCAAATTCAGCTTCCAAGTCCGCCCCCGCTAAGAAAACCCCTGGTACCGATCTATAATGTCGGCTCGACTTCTTTAGACAACCAACATCAGACCGACTCGGCCACGACACAATCGGCGCCGCAGTGATACAGGCAAACCAACGAGGATTTTGAGGTGACTCGACTCCCAACTAACCAGTGTGCGATCCGTTCGATTGGATTGACCTGCCTACTACCGCTCATCTCTCTGTTTTCAACGGCCAATGTGATCGGCCAGGAAACGACACCCAAGTGGACCCTGTCGACCGGCAAGACACTAGACGCAGAGTTTGTACGACTGACTGACGACGGCGTCATTCTGAAGCAAAAGTCGACGGGCAAGCAGGCAGAAATTGCGATGCCGCAACTGAGTCTTGAAAGTCAACTTCAAGCCATCAAGCTCGCGCGACCTGAAGAGTTCTCAAAACCGGTTCCGAAAGCTGAATTGGCGCCGGTCGTCGAACTACCGCCGGCTCCCGAAGTCAGCGTCGACTCGGTCATGAATTCGCCCTTTACTGAATCCCAATCTCTTGACGAATTTGTAGCGACGATTGGATCCGAACTGGATGGCGGCAACACGTTCGTCGTCTGGCATGCGTTACCCGATAAGATGCAGGAGAGTGTTAAGGAGCTCATGGTCAAAGCCATGGCCAAGGTGGGCAAACAGCCTATCGTCCAAATCAAGACGCTGATGAAAAACCTCAACACCATCGTGGCTGAGAAAAAGGACTTCATCTTAGGCAACAAAATTCTCGCTCCCGACAAGAAGACTCGTGAAGCGATCTACTCGTTTTGGCCCGTTGTCGAACGATTCGTAGGCTCAATGTCCGAAGAAAGCTTGTGGCAAGCTGACAACTTCCAGGAAGAAAATATTGAACGCTGGTTAGCCCAGTTCTTAGTGGCTTTGGGTTCCAATCAATCCTCGATCGATGCATTTGTCAAATCCATTGGTATGCCTCCTCAACCTAAGTTTGCCGATGCCCTTAAGGTTACGGCGTCAGCGGATGCAAAAGGAAAGGTCGAAATCGCGAATCCTCAAATGCCCATGTTACCTCCACAAGAGGTCGTCTTTCGAAAAGTTCGCGGACAATGGGTTGCACCGGCTTGGATGAATCCAATGCGAGACGGAGTCAATGCAGCACTCGAAGGACTGGACACCGTGCAGGATGACCAGGTCCGATCTACGATTCAAGCTGGACTGATCGCCGTTATCCCGACGGTCGGAGCTCTTGCTCGCGCGGAAACCCAGGAAGAATTCGACGAGATCATTGCTGCGCTAGAACCATTGATCAACAATTTCAAAGCCGGCGTCGAGTCAGGCATGTCCCAAGCAGCTCAAGCTCAAGCCGCCATGGCTGGCGGTGCTCCGGGTGGGCGTGGCGCGGGACCAGGTGGGCGTGGCACCGGGGCCGGCCCCGGCGGAAACCGAGGCGGAGGAGATCGCGGTGGCGGACTCGGCCGAGGGAATTAGAGCATTGCGAATTCGCCCCAACAGCTAGTTGAATGGACTTTTCAAAAACCATCGCCGCCGTTGGAAGTGGAGTCGCCCAAGCTCCACGTTGCATTCTGCGGATCAGCGGTAACGATACCCAGACCATCCTGGCCAAAGTCGTCGAGGGTTTCCCCAGAAATCTGTCGCGTGCTACGGCCTTTGATGCGAAGCTAAGTATTCATTTCCCGCATCGCAGCGTACCGGTACTCATGCCATGCCGATGCTACGTTTGGCCCGACTCGCGATCGTACACCGGCGAACCATCCGCAGAGATCCACCTACTGGGATCCCTGCCGGTTGTTGAGGCAGCTTTAGAGACTCTCGTGCATTTCGGAGCGTCGCATGCTGAGCGCGGAGAGTTCACGCTGCGTAGTTTCCTGGCAGGCAAGATCGACCTTTCCCAAGCCGAAGCCGTGCTTGGCGTCATCGAAGCAACCAACGATTCCCAGTTGGCAGTCGCACTTGAACAGCTTGCTGGTAATATCTCTAAGCCAATCAGCGACCTGAGACAGCAGTTGGTCGCCATGACCGCTCATCTCGAAGCCGGCCTCGATTTTGTCGAAGAGGACATCGAGTTCATTTCGACGGGGGAATTGCGAACGCAGCTTCGCGACGTACAAAGTGAGCTACAGAAGGTTCGGCAAAAATTGCATGCGAGGGGTTCTCGTGAACGGACTCCGGCTGTTGTGCTGACCGGTCTACCCAACGCTGGTAAGAGTACTCTCTTCAATCACTTGGTCGGCAGTGATCGAGCCATCGTGTCTGCAATCGCGGGCACGACACGCGATACGATTGAGCGTCGCGTCAACCTCGCAGGCACCGAAGTAACGTTAACTGATACAGCAGGTTTGGAAGAACTCCAAGACGCTTCGCCGCGTGCTCTCGCGCAGAACGCATTGAAGCAGACAATCGAGCGTGCCGATCTACTGCTTTACTGCCAAGATCAAAGCCAAGCCTACGATCCCGTTGAATCCGCGAACACAATCACTGAACTCTCTAGACACGCCCCAACGCTCCTGGTTGGCACCAAAGCCGATTTAGGCAGGCAAGCACAGATCGAGATCAGCATTTCCGCAAACGACAAAACCGCGCTTGAGCGACTGGCTGAAAAAATCGTTGCCAAGCTCTCGGACTGCCGGGCTTCCGAATCGACCGAATTCATGCACTCCACACTCGTGCGTTGCCGCGAAGGATTCGAACTTGCCGAGGCAGCCATCGATCGCGGCCTCGAACTTTTAGCATCGCAAGACGCGGAAGACTTGCTTGCGGTCGAGCTACGAGACGCGATCCAGGCACTTTCGGTCGTTATTGGGGATGTCCACAACGAAGACATTCTTGACGAAATCTTCAGTCGCTTCTGCATCGGAAAATAGTCGCCAGCTCGCTGCTCAGTTGCCTACTCCGTGGCAAAACTCTTGATGCGAATAACTGTGTCCCGTACTGCTCCAGCTCAACTCAGCGACTTCACTGCATCGCAGAATCGTTTCACAAGCCATTCACCAGGCTCAATTCCGCACGACACACGCACTGTACCCTCGTGGATCCCGAGCGCAGCACGTTCTTCGACCGTGTATCCACGGTGACTCGTCGAAGCAGGATGGGACAACGTGGTGCAGACATCCCCAAGAGAAGGAACGAACGCTATCTCAGGACTCAAGTGCTCGAAAAGCTGCATGACAAATTCACTGTCGGGCTGCAGATGGATTGTGACCATCCAACCGAACCCACCTTTGAGTTGCTCCAGTGCCAACGAGCGGTGACGATGAGACGACAGTCCGGGATAGTCGACTTGAATTCCTTCCAGTGCATTGAGTTGTTCTGCTAGTTGCAGTGCATTGGCGCAGGCTCGCTCCATCCGAACTGCAATTGTCGCCAGTCCTCGCTGCGTCAAGAAGCAATCCAGCGGACTGCTCGCCATCCCAAACGTACTGATCGTTGCTGCAATCGCATCGCCCAAGTCTTGGTCCTTGGACGCCACGAGTCCCACCATGGCATCACTGTGTCCATTCACTTGCTTCCCGAGGCTCTCGACCACGATGTCCGCTCCAAAATCTATAGGGCGGCAAAGCAAGTGAGTTGCGAACGTATTGTCTACGGCTAGCTTTCCACCTACTGCGTGGGTGATTTCGGCCAATGACTTGAGGCAGGGAACGTTGAGTCGTGGGTTACTGATCGTCTCGACCATTACCAGTCGAGCCCTACTGTCCGAAAGTCGTTGCAAATCCTCTTGGCTGGTTGGATCGAACAAAGTGCATTTCGTTCCCCACCGCGCTAGATCCTTCGAGAATAGCTGCGTCGACTTTCCGTACAATTCGTTCGCGATCCAAACCTCCGCTCCAGGCTCCAGCGTTGCCAGAGCCACAGCCCCAACCGCACTCATTCCCTGAGCTGTAATTGATGCAGATGCCGCACCGTGCAACTCGGCCAGCTTACTGCCTAAAGAGCGCTCATTCGGATGTCCGTCTCGACGGTAAACAAACGCTCCATCTCTCCCGGCAAGTGCCGCATTCGCTGTTTCCGGCGATTCCATTTGCCATACGCTAGCCACGGAAATGGCTTCAGCTTGGGGACGATTCTCGTCGCTCGACCAACTGGGAGCTCGAACCGCGATCTGCTCGAGCTGACTATCCCAAACTTCGGGGCGTTGCTTTTCAGGCATTGTCAGTTGCCAAACTTAAGAGGGATAGAAAGGGGGTACATCGTGCAGGCAAAAGCATATCGAAAGCACAAATTGGCTCCACGCCAAATGGTCGATCAGCTTGCTAGCCCACAAAGATCTCCGGTGAAAATCGGCCGTTCAGTGTACGACTCCAAGTTTTACCGCCCGAAAGAGACCATCGCACAGACTCCGCCTGAGAATCAGGCTCCACTAGCAGCAAATAGCACCACTTGCCTCTGCAAAAAACCGCTGCTTGCTCCAAAATTCACCAACATACGCAGCAAGAGCCAGGAAGGCTTCAGGTAAAAATCGGCCGTCGGACTATTACCCCGAGGCAAGGCTAACAAAGAGTTTTGCCAGACCAGATCCACACCTACTTTCCTGGCAGCAGGAGGGTGCGAAGTACCGGCATGAGCTTTCGAATCGTGGCATTCGCTATCTAGCTAGCCCCTCGCATATTCTTCCGCCAACGCGTTAGAAAATGCACCGGAACGATTGGCCCGGTGCGCCCAAATCACAGACACCTCCACGAGTTTGCAGTCCCATCTCAGCCCGTTCCTAAACAGCTTGGCCTGGAACCACCGAGCGATCCACTCGTCTACCGCGTGATTGGAAACGGTTTCGCCGACTTCAAATCCTTACGGACTATTTCCAATCAGCTGAAAGAAATTGTTCAGTCTCAACCGGAGACTTAGAGCGTCTACGACTCGTGGGGCACTTCTGGCTGCCAACTACGAACTCAGACGAATGAAGACAAAGCCAATTTTGCTGGCGTCAACAACCTGCAACTTGCCGATACCCTGACCGCATTCTTCTCCAGACTCCGTCTAACGACATTTCGAGAAGGCGATCATCAGCTCCCGGTTCTGCTTCGATTGCCCCCAGAGGAACGGACAAGTATCGAAGGAGTGGGAGCAGCCTACGTCGAAGGGGATCAAGGTAAGATTCCGCTGCAAGCGATCGCGTCTATCGAGTCGCATTGGGAACCAGCAAAGATAGAGAGGCGGAATCGCAATCGAGTGATCAAAGTCCGCGCCAGTATGGAACCCGGGGGCCGCGGGCAACGATGTTACAACTCGTGTAGGTGAGTCGGATGAAGTGCAGGAATTCTTAGCTAGCCTCCCGTCTGGATTCCGAAGTGAAACTGGCGGCGATGAAACTGGCGGCGCTGTCGAAGACTCGGCCTCTCGCAAGCTATCGGGCGCCGAATTAGCGAGCTGCACCCACATTGCAAAGTGAACCCTAGGCATCCTCATGAAGTAGCAAACGGATCGCTCATCTCTATTACAATGGCCAAGTACTGTTGGACACGTCGACTGAGGTCTTTGAGTTTGGGCAACTTCCCTCTCCGGCCCGTTTAAGCCAACTCTCCTTGAGTTCTTGGTGAAGCTCGGAAATGGAGAGTGACGCCGATTACGTGACCAGCATGCAGACTGAAGCTCGGAGGTGGCCTGACAAGCCTGCGTCCAATACGTCGGCTCCAGTCAGCGGCTCGTAGATGATTGAAGATTAGTCCAGCAAACAAGATCCAACTCAAAACACCCAAGTACATTCTATGCATCTATCGAATGCTCCAACGCTATTGATCGCTTTCTTTCTTTTTCATACGTGCTGCCCGATCGCGGCGGCACAAGACAAGAAACCAATCCGTTCGGAAGTGATCCAGCCGATCCGCAACGAGTCGTTCAACAAGGGCGGAACGTGCCGAGTCCGCAAGCAAGGTGGCAACCCTCGGACGATAAACGGTGTCCTAGTCTTCGATGGTTCCAGTGATGGAAATCGACAAGTTGACCCACAGATTGCCGTTGGCGGGAACCACATTCTGCACGGAACCAACAATGGTTTGATCATCTACACGAAGAAGGGCGAATTCGTCCAAGGCGTTTCGCAGAGATGCTTCAATGGCGGCATTGATCCGAAACTGTTCTACGACGCTCACAACAAAGTCTTTGGATTCGACCTATGGAATCCTTGGGACAAAGAAGAGAAGAAACCGGTCAATGTTTCCGTCTCGGCGACTTCCGATCCAACCGGCGTCTGGCACACGTACCCGATTCCTGCGCCCGGAGGTCGGGATGGCGGCGGAATTGGCTACAGTCGAAAGTGGATTGGCTATACGTTCCCAGGCGGGCCAACTCAGACTTTTGTGTTAAAGACAGTCGAAGCTAAAGCCGGGAAACCAGCCACCATTTATCACTTTGAAGGAAACCTCGGTCATCCCGTCGCAACTCAGGATGCGATTGATTATCTGTATTTCGTGAAGCTTGATCGCAGCAACATCGTGATGACGAAAGTCAGCGAGTCTGCCGATGGCACTCCGGTTGCAACCCAGACTGTGACGGCTCCACACAATTTCGAGAACTTCGGTTGGCCACCAGCGTCTCCTCAAAAGGGAACTGACAAACGCACGGCATCTGGCGATCGGAATCCCAAGAACCTGGTCATTCAAGGCGGCTTTCTATGGTTTTCTCAAACGGTCAACATCAACGGCCGCGCCGGAGTGCAGTGGCATCAGGTGCGGCTGACTGATGGCAAGTTCGTTCAAAGCGGGCGACTAAGTTCGGAAACAAACAGCTACATCGAAACGACGCTCGGCGTAAACAAGAACCTCGACGTTCTGGTCGGTTTTCAGGAGACCGGCCCGGATATGTTCATCAGTCCAAGGTTTGCCTATCGCCGTGCGAACGATCCGCCGAACGTACTGCGTCCAATGATCAGCTTGGGCGAAGGCAAAGCCGCAACCGAGGGCGGGGCATGGGGCGACTACAGCGGGAGTGTCGTCGATGGCGACAACCACACAGACATCTGGACGATTCAGAGTATCGCCGACGAAACCGGTCGAGGCGACACAGTCATCGCTCAGCTTAACGAGAACGATCCTAAGCCTATCTCCATCGCTGCCGCCATCCCGAGCGAGCCAACGCTGCGAGTTCTGACTTACAACATTCATCACGGACGCGCATTGGATGGCAAATTTGACTACGAACGTTTGGCCGAGACGATCGCGAAGTTGGAGCCGGACGTGGTCGCGCTCCAGGAAGTAGACAACAACACCGGGCGTTCAGGTGGAGTCGATCAGGCTGCGGAACTCGGTAAGCTTCTAAAGATGAATCACGTCTTTGGCAACGCGCTTTACTATTTAGGCGGTCAGTATGGTGAAGCGGTCTTGTCGCGATTCCCCATCAAAGAGTCGCAGGCACACCACTTGCCGTATCGTTTCGGCTACGAGCCGCGTACGGCTCTTGCTGTACACATTGTTCCTGACAACGGTTTGCCCGAATTTCTTTTCGTGGGCACGCATCTCTGCCACCAAGACGGCGAAACACGTCTGGAGCAAACTAGCGAGCTTGGCAAGCTGTTCACCGGAGTCCAGAACCTTCCGGTCATCTTAGCTGGCGACCTCAACGCACGCCCAACCAGTCCAGCGATGATGGTGCTTCTCGACGAGGATTGGACCGATGCTGTCGCGCCGAAGTCTCGAATCGATTACATCTTGCTGCGTAAGAAAGATCCCTGGAAGATCGTCAAGACAACAATTTTTGACGAGCCCGTCGTTTCGGATCACGACCCCGTATTAACCATTCTGGAGTGGGATGAAAAAAAGGAGTAACGACGCTCAGAGACAGCGAATCTTCTTTCCGGGTGGACTACGACCCTGAGCCCTAGTTCGCGTTCTTGAGATCTTCTGCAGGAGAAGCATGAGGCTTTTCCAAAACTCTTCGTTCGAAACTGCGGCTAGAGCGAAAATGCGGCTAGCGCGAAAGCTGGTGAAGTTCACGCCCCACTTCCTTAAACGCCGCCTTTGGGTTCCCTCTCATTTAACAACGAACGAACGCGTTTCACCCGCTGATTGCTGGCTGGATAAGGGGGAACGGCGATTGGGTTCGAACCTGATACAATCGGGCGAACAGTGCGAGGCAAGGGATCCTGCCCAGCATGCAACAGGCGTCCACACAAGGGCTAAGGAGCAGGCCTTGGATGCAACCGAACCAAGATTCAGAAACGAGAGAAAACTTGAGTAGCGAACGATACCAGTGGGCCGCGCGGGGCGACGTGAACGCGTTCTTCGGACTGATGCTAGACAACATCGCGGGGCTAGTGCTGACCGTTTCCATGCTCTCGGGGATTTTCGGGTTTCCGATCGACTTTGCAATTCGCTACATGGTTCCCGGAACGGCCATCGGCGTCCTGGTTGGCGACTTGCTATTTTTCGGGCTTGCCTTCGTCCTTGCAAAACGCACCGGCCGTAGCGACATCACAGCCATGCCTCTCGGCTTGGATACGCCCAGTACTATTGGCATGGTTCTGTTTGTCCTGGGCCCTTCCTACTTAAGCGGGCTGGAAGCCGGGCTGGCTGAACAAGAAGCCGCCATGCGAACTTGGCATATCGGGATCTGCTGCATTTTCATTTCCGGCATCCTGAAAGGCGCTTTGTCAGTCTTTGCCGAACGCATTCGCTCCATCGTTCCGCGAGCTGGGCTGCTTGGTTCTCTGGCAGCGATCGCCCTAGTCTTGATCGCGTTTAACCAACTTCCCAAACTAGCGGCCGATCCGATCGTCGGCTTCGCGTCGCTAGTCGTCGTGCTTGCAACTCTCATTGCCCGCAGCGAATTGCCTTTCAAGATTCCAGGCGCACTGGGAGCAGTCGCCGTTGGAGCCGCTGTTTGGTACTTATTGCTCGGCATCGATAACTTGGCCGGCACGGAGCTCGCATTCAGCGCCGAGTCAGGAGAGTTGATTTTCTTTCCGCAAGAATGGTTGACGGTCTTCAATTTCGAGTGGCTGCTGGCATTTCAAGATTCCTTAGCCTACATGCCTTACGTCATTCCCTTTGCGATCGCGACAGTCATCGGAGGCATCGATTGCACCGAAAGTGCGGCATCTGTTGGCGACAATTACAAGACCAATACCGTGATCGGAATCGAAGCCTTTGCAACTCTCGTCGCGGGTGTCTGCGGAGGAGTGATTCAGACAACTCCTTACATTGGCCACCCGGCCTACAAAGCGATGGGCGGTCGCGCGGCGTACACACTGGCAACTGCTCTGTTTGTTGGTGGAGCCGGCATCGTGGGCTATTTCACAATGCTCTTCAACTACATTCCTGAAGCTGCCGTGCTGCCAATTCTGATTTTCATCGGCATCGAGATTACGGCGCAGAGTTTTCAAGCTACACCGAAGCGACACTATGCTGCGATCGCAATTGCCTGTTTGCCAGCACTAGCCAAGTTGCTCGTTATATTTCTTGGGCAATACGTCGCACCCGAAAAAATGGCCTCGGACGCTGGGCTGCTCGTCCTACGAGCCCTAGCTGGCGGCTTCATCATTTCCAGCCTCATTTGGGCTTCGGCGATGGCGAAGATCATTGACCGAAATTTTCTTGCCGCTGCGGCCTATTTTGGCGTCGCTGCCGTCCTCGTACTCTTCGGGATCGTCCATTCCCCAATCGATGGCGACAAAATGTTCTGGCCCTGGGATATCGGAATGACGGTACAAACCGACGGCGGCCCAAGATTGCTCGACCCAGGACTCCGAAAGCTGACGCTCGAGTTCTTCGCTGCCTACGCCGTGATGTGCGCACTCCTCGTGGCACTTCACTTCACGACTGATAACAAACCGATCAACACCGATGAAGAGTACGAAGCCCTAGCACACTGATTGGAAAGTGAAGCCCGCGTTTGCTCCCGTCGCGGGACCTCCACGCTTCGAAATCCACGCTTCCAGTCCCGGGTCGTGACGAGTTCCGCAGTCGAGGGCCAATTAGCGTTTCAAACTGTGATGACGAAGCTAGTGCCATTCCGAGATAGCTCTGGCGACCGAGGAATCGATTTCCCCAGGCCTTGAAGCCAGATCCTTAGGCACTAGGGCTCCGTTAGGATGACTCTGAAAGGACCTCTAACGCCGCACCTTCTAACTTAGACTTGCCCACACTATTGCAATTCGTGTTCGTCTTCGTGACTGTAGAACCCTTCGCCAGACTTCGTGCCAAGCTTTCCTGCATTCGTTTTTTCTCTGAGTAGTTGCAGAATCTTCTCAGATTGATCTGGCAGCTCTTCGGCCCAACGGCTGTTAGCCATCACTTGCTCCACCACGTCGATCCCAATCTGGTCCATGATCCCAAAGGGCCCAATAGGCATCCCCGTAACTTTCTTCCAACTCAAGTCCACATCTTCAACATCCACAACATCGCTCGCCACTAATTCCAAAGCAGACTTTAATAGCGATTGAAGCATCCAGTTGAAAACGTAGCCCGGATGTTCCTTGCGGAGCATCAGTGGCTCCAAGCCGAGTCGCTCAACCAAATCTTTCAGATTCTCGAGGACCAGCGGATCGGTGCCTTCATGACCGCAAATGTCGGACACACTATCGTGCATTACCGGAACATGAAAATGCACATGAGCGTAGCGTTCCCGGTGCACGAGGTATGGACTAAACAGCGACGGAACAAAATAAGAACTGTTCGACGCTACGATCGTCGACTTGCCAAATGTCTCCGAGAGTCGTTTCAGCAGCCGACGCTTGATAGACAATTGCTCCGGTGCGCATTCGAGAGCCAAATCAACGTCTGCTGAAGCGTCAACTTGGTTCAAGTCTTCAATGGTATGAAGCGAGCTCGCCCAGGCCACAGGCCTTTCCGCATCGCCTTCTGCGTTCTTTGTAGCTTGCGTTGCGATCCATTCCACACTGCTAGACAGTGCCAAAGGGTCCTTATCCAGCAAGGTAACAGTCAAGCCGCGGAAAACCATGCGAGCAGCAATCTGCCTGCCAACCCAACCAGCTCCCACGATTAACACATTCTCAATTTTCATACGGTGTTTCTTACTCGATTCGAATCTGTGCTTGCTGCTTCTTCGCAGAAACACTACTTCAACTTGAGACAGAGCCCAACCCACAATATCGAGCACGAGCAGCAACGATTTTTCTGAGCAAGAAACGTCTAACTTGAATCTCAGAGTTGCCCAGCTCAAACGCAGCATTACATGGCGCGGGATGAATCAGAGTTTCGGTCTGGGCACCGTTGCTCGGCTCTCCGAGCGAGTGTTTATTGCGTTCCGGCTGCGACAGCCGGGCTACAATCTTGCTCAGCTCGAAACTCTCATTCACCCTGTCGAATGGCGAAGCACTTGATGTACTCCAAGCATTATGTAGTAGAATTGAACATAGCGAAGCCCAGCCTCATCGCGAACTCAGCATTTTCTTGCCTCAACAATTTCTACAGCTTCATCGGAAAAGGCGAACTTCATGGAATGGATTCAGAAGATCCGATTTGCCATCCATTGCGTACGAGGCGCGCACTCTTTCGCGAAACGCACCCTTTCGGTGACGCTTCTCATTTTCTACCTAGCCACGATCACGCCCGCCACACTGCTGAGCCAAGAAGTCAAAACCACTGAAATTGAATTTCGTACCAAGAGGGTCGATCGAAATACGATCGGTGAAGTCCTTGTCGAAGATCCTCAAGGCAACATCGTCCTGCTGACACCAGATGGTCGGCTCTGGCCGCTGCACGCTGAGGAAATTGTCTCGCGTGAAGAAACAGTCGAGTCCATGAAACCTCTCTCGCAGGATGAGATTTTCGCAAAGATCAAAGAGGAGCTGCCGCAGGGCGTTTCGGTCATCCGTAAAAAGCACTACGTGATCGTCTACAACTCCACCCGTGACTATGCGAACTACGTTGGAGCTCAGTTCGAGCTCGTATACAAAAACTTCCGCAACTATTGGTGGAGTCACCATCGTATTCGTTTGGAAGAGCCCCGCTTCCCGCTCGTGGCCCTCGTATTCCGAGACCGGAACTCATACTTAAAATACGCTGTTCCAGATGTGGGGAAGCAGACTGCCGAGCAAACCATCGGATACTACAATCAGGAATCAAACCTGATGGTGACCTACAACATCAATGCGCAGCAGGGAGCCGGATTGAAGAGCGCTGAACGTAACCTCGCAACGATCGTCCATGAAGCCGTACACCAAATGGCTTACAACAGTGGATTGCAGGTTCGCTTGGCCGACAATCCGCGTTGGCTCAGCGAAGGACTCGCCATGTTCTTTGAATCGCCAACGATGAGGCAAGTGCGAGGCAAAGTTACGATCACATGGAAGATGGGCGAAGTCAACCGCCACAATCTCTTCAAGTTCCGGCAAGCTAAATCCCAGAGACTGATCAAACCCGGCACGTTAAACCTCCTAGTCGCGAATGACGATTGGTTCCTAAGCAACGGTGAAGTGTCCTATCCCTACTCTTGGGCGCTAACCTACTTCCTGATGAAGAAGAACAAAGAGTCCTTTTCCAAGTACGTTCAGGAACTTGCTGAATATCCGACACTAAATGCTGTTCCTGAACCACAGCGAGTCGCCGTCTTCAAGAAGCACTTTGGAGAGGACTTGGCAGGTTTGGAAATTGAAATGGTCAAGTATATCTCTGCTCTCTAGCCATGCTCTCGTGCCGTTATCCGCACCAACAAGGCACTAAGCAAACAACTCGCTCACAACCTGTCCACCGACATCGGTCAAGCGGAAGTCGCGTCCTTTGTATCGGAACGTGAGTCCGCGATGGTCAATATTGAGTGCATGCAGAATAGATGCGTTCAGATCGTGAACGTGCACTGGATCTGCAACGACGTTATACCCAAGCTCATCCGTTTCACCGAGCGTTACACCAGGCCGTATCCCAGCCCCAGCCAGCCAGATAGAGAAGCATCTGGGATGATGATCTCGACCGTAGCTGGAACTTGAAATATCACCTTCGCTAAACGTCGTCCGCCCAAACTCACTGCCCCACACAACGAGGGTATCGTCTAGCAACCCCCTCTGCTCAAGATCCAGAACCAGTGCGGCGGATGCTTGATCGACGTCTTTGGCTTGCTTGGGGATATCGTAGTTGATCGCACTGTGCTGATCCCACCCGCGATGAAACAGTTGGATGAATCGAACGTCACGTTCCGCGAGCCTCCGCGCCATGAGACAGTTAGCGGCAAAGGTCCCTGGCGTGCGGGCTTCATTGCCATAGAGCTCAAATGTAGATTCCGGTTCCTGTGAAAAGTCGGCCAACTCCGGCACTGAGGTTTGCATGCGATACGCCATTTCGAATTGCTCCATCCGAGCCAGGATCTTCGGGTCGCCAAATTCTGCATGAGCCGACGCATTCAACTTTGAGAGTGAATCCAATTGATGACGTCTGGTTGCACGCGACATTCCCCGCGGATTCGAAAGGTAGAGTACGGGGTCCCGCTTCGAACGCAACTTGACGCCTTGATGGTCGGCTGGCAAAAAACCGCTACTCCAAAGTCGCTGCTGCAAGGACTCGCCACCGCGATACGCTGATCCTTTGCTAGTCAAAACGACGTAAGACGGTAGGTCGTCATTCAACCCGCCGAGTCCGTAACTCAACCAAGCTCCCAGTGTTGGACGCCCAGGTTGTTCGCTGCCGGTGTGCACAAAACTCGCTGCTTGCACATGATTGATCGCTTCCGTGTGCATTGATCGTACAACACAAATTTTGTCGACGATCTTGCTGTGATGAGGCAGCAACTCACTCAGCCAAGTCCCTGATTTTCCGTGTTGAGAAAATGCAAACTTTGATGCCGCGACCGAAAGCTGCTTCTGATTCGCAGTCAGTTCGGTCAAGCGTTGCCCCTGTCGAACCGAATCGGGAAACTCACGCCCATGCCATTTGTGTAGATTTGGTTTGTGGTCGAACAAGTCTAGCTGCGACGGCGCGCCCGCTTGATGCAAGTAGATTATCCGCTTGGCTTTGCCCAAGGGCAGGGCACCACTGAATGGCTTCAATGACCGACGCGTTAAATGCCCGATTGGGGGACCATTCGGCGTAGGCACATCCGCATTGCTCGACCAAAGATCACCTAATCGCTGACGACCGTATAGGTAGGCAAACGCCGCCAGTCCAACGCCTGAACCGAGCTTTCCCATGAACGCGCGTCGCGCCTCAGAGGCCTTCAAATTGCTAGGCTGCGAACTAGTCGACGGTGGATTGATCGACGACGAATTGTCATTCGCTTTCGTACTTCTAAGCTCTGTCATCTTACCCTCACCTGCGCATCTGCATCACTAAGTTCAATTGACGGTAAGCGCCTCGTCCAACGCCAAAACGACTTGCAGCACTGTGGCTAAAGCAGCCAGCTCACGCATTTCATGAACGCGTTTCGTTTCCAGCTCGCCCTCCCAGATCGGCAGGTCGACATCCGCGGGCCAATTGCTTTTCACAAAGGCACGCACTTCACTATCACTTTTCCACTCAACCAAACTTCGATCGAGAAGCTCCTGCAAGAGTCCCAGTTCCGCAGCGTTTGCCTCTCGGGTAAGCAAACTCGAAAAGGCGGACTGCAAAGCAGCTTCGGAATCGCTTAACGAACCGCATTGCCGTAGAATCTCGTTTGCCAGAACTAGTGCTGGCTCAACAAAACAGGGATCGTTTAGCAGAGCGAGCGCCTGCAAAGGCGTATTCGTATCCCCACGACTCACTCGGCATACGGCTCGATCTGGAGCGTCGAACAGCTTCATGTTCGGCGGTGGACACGAGCGTTTCCAAAAGGTGTACAGGCTACGACGAAAGGCATTACCGCCTTTACTCTGGGCGTACT
This sequence comes from Pirellulaceae bacterium, assembly GCA_045105035.1. Taxonomy (GTDB): domain Bacteria; phylum Planctomycetota; class Planctomycetia; order Pirellulales; family Pirellulaceae; genus Aureliella. The sequence continues at coordinate 93,174 of JBGCCZ010000078.1, forward strand.
CCTGAGCCGTATGACCGGATTGGAAGGAAACGTCGTCCCATAGCCCTTCAGGTTGAAACGGCCGGACACTCGGTCCGCCCACACGCCGGTCCAGCAAACCAGACTCTTTGAGCAAGCTGTCTCGCAGCACCTCGGCCGACATTCGCCGCCGCGTGAAACGCGTCAGCCATTGGTTCTCAGGATCTTGTGCAACACTACTGCTCGCATCCTCGGAACTCAGCTTCGAAGTCTGCTGATAGGCAGCCGAGAGAACGATAGTTCGGTGCAACCACTTCGTATCCCACCCCGATCTCACGAACTCGCCCGCAAGCCAGTCTAGAAGTTCTGGATGCGTCGGCCGCGCTCCGCGCAGTCCAAAGTCTTCCGGCGTCGCCACGAGCCCCTTCGCAAAAAAGCGTGCCCATTCGCGGTTTACGAATACGCGTGCCGTCAAAGGATGCTCGGGCGAAACAAGCCACTTCGCTAGATCCAGTCGCGTGGCCGCCTCATTATGAACCGGCTGCGGCAACACTTCGGGAGTACGCCGACGGACGACCTCTGACGGTTGATCGTAGCGACCAGCTTTAAGTAACCGTGTCGGCCGAGGAAGATCGGCTTCCTTCATGACCATCGAAGTCAGCTTGACCGAGTCCTCGCGATAGTAGCGACCTTTGAATTTGGTGAGCTGTTCGGACAATTCACGAAACTCATTGTCATGCCCCTGCAAATAGAACTCACGCAATGCACGTGCATCCTCAATTGATCGGTCCACTGCAGGAGTGCGCACGACGTTCTCTAAGTCGACTCCACCTGCCAGTAAACGAGCCTCAACTTCCGAAAGACATCGAGGGAAGATGCAGACTTCGTCGATCGCTCCCTGGAACATATTCGGGGTGTCCGCGTTCCGCGCACCGACAAAGAAATTCGCTTCTGACACCATGTCGCCGCTGAGGTCATCCTTGGTAACCAACACCTCTTGCAGAATTCCGTTCACGTAAATGGAAACGCCTGCCCCCTTCATCGTTCCGTCATAGGTTACGATCACGTGATGCCATTGATCGAGCGTGAGCTGGTCCTTCGTTTCAACGAAAATGGCATTAATGTCCCAGCGGTGGACGAAGTTAGTACGTATCTTGCCTCGATCCCAAACGAGGTCGTAGCCGTGAAACAAGGCTCGACCAAGTACTGTGGACGTGTGCTCACCGGATGTCTTTAGCCAACAACCAAAGCTAAACGCCTCATCCGCCTCGAATGCTCCAACCGGCCCACAATCGACCTTGCTACTTCCGTCCAACCACAGCCCGTCCCCACGAAAACCTGGAATGTGTTGGATGCCTCGATTCCCAGGCAAGACCTTCAAACCTTCGACACGCTCGCCACCTGCCGTCGATTCGAAATCCAAACGGAGGACACTGTCGTCCGGCGCGCTCGGCATCGACTGGCTGCCGGCAATGAGCTTCGCCTCCCACTCTGCTTGATGCGAAGTCCGCTTGGCGCGAAGTTCTTCCAACCTATCCTCGCAAGCTAGAATCTCGCGTTTCAGTTGGGCAACTAGCCGATCTTGAGCTTCCCAATCCAGTACAACAATCGGTTCGGCATTTCCATTCTCGCCGGCAAACCCATTCTCTTCGACAGAATTGAAAAACGCGTACAGTCCGTAGTACTCTTGCTGGGAAATCGGGTCGTACTTGTGATCGTGACACTGTGCGCAGCCAAGTGTCAGCCCTAGCCAAACGGTTCCCAACGTGTTGGTTCGGTCCACGACGTACTCACTGAGGCTCTCTGCCGCGATGCTACCGCCTTCAAAGTTCAATCCGTGATTTCGATTGAAACCCGTTGCAACTCGCTGTTCAATAGTTGCATCCGGCAGAAGATCTCCGGCCAACTGCTCTATCGTGAACTGGTCAAACGGCTTCCCCTCGTTCAATGATTGGATCACCCAATCACGCCATGGCCACATGTCGCGTTGGTTATCGTGTTGGTAGCCGTTGGTGTCAGCGTACCTGGCAGCATCAAGCCAGCTTGCCGCCATATGCTGACCATACTCGGGTGATGAGAGCAACGCATCTACATATCGTGCAAGGCCCGGTTCGTTCCCATCCTGCAGCAGACGCTCCACTGTTTCTGCCGACGGTAGGTGGCCGACTAAATCACAAGTGACTCGCCGAATGAGCGTCACAGCATCGGCCCGCCCTAAAGAGTGCAGCCTGCGTTTTCGCCATGCTCGCTGCACAAATAAGTCAATTGCATTGTTTGCCCATCCTTTATCATCACCCTTGCGGAGAACTGGCAAGCGGACTTTTTGCACAGGTTCAAACGCCCAATGTTTGTCGTAGTAGGCGCCTTGCTCTATCCACTTACGCAGCACCGACTTCTCGCTCGCGCTAAGCGGCGACTCTTCCGGTGGAGGCATGACCAGCTCGGGATCGGTCGCTTCGAGTCGAGACATCACCTCACTCGTCTCGGCAGAGAAAGCATCGATTGCGGGCTTGGAGCTGGAAGTTGTCTGCAGAGCACCGGTACGGGTATCCAGCCGCAGATCCGCCTCTCGCGACGCAGAATCAGGACCGTGGCAGTGAAAACAGTGATCCGACAGAATCGGCAGCACTTCCGACGCGAACTCAATAGCCAGGTTGTCTTGTTGAAGCCCAATCTCTTGGACGTTTTCTAGCGAATCTGATTCTGACAAGTCGGGCTGAGCAGTGTCCCGATTGAAATCCTCGTCTGAGCTCCAAGCTGGCGGAGCAGTGCAAACGACTATGGACGTGAGCAGGTAAAAGAGAGCAGCGACGAGGGTTAGAAGACGGCGTCGTGAAGCGATTCGGGTCGCCGTTCTTTCCGTTCGGAAGCTCATGCTCATTTCCCAGCCCAAAACGAACGCTCGACTCGCGAATCCAAATCGCAAAGTCCCTACCAAGTAAACTTTACCTGTAGCGTAAGTTTGGCCGGTCAAGCCCAGCATTCCGCCGAGCGCTAGAGTCAACTTTACAGTCGCACAACCGAATTCCCCGCGCAGTCGTTACAGCTGGAACCGAACTTGGAGCAACAGAACGCCCGTTCGCAGGGCGATCGCTTCCAGATCGACGAAGAGCCCCTGTTGTTCAACATGGGAGGCAGCCTAAGAAAAGTACAAAAAGGCCTTTCGGATTCTTCACCTTCAGCCTCTTCGACTAGAGAGCCCTCAGGTAGGAAACGGAGTCCGCGAGGTCGTCGAGAGGAGTCTCAGTACCGGGGCGTCCTACCGTCAACCAACCCGCAAAATGCCGCTCTTCGAGGACACCCAGTATCTCGGGAAATTCTGCTGAGCCTTGCCCGAGTGGAACGCTCAGCCCTCGGCCCATTGCTAAATCGCGGACACCGTCACTAGCGATCACCGCCAACGTCCAGTCCGCTGCATGGCGAATCGACTCTTCGGAAAAACAATCTTGCACGATGAGATTCCCAGGATTGAACGCTAGTCCTATAGCGCGATCTTCCTGTGACTCCAGTAAACCGACCAACCGATCAACAGGTTCACTCCCGGTTTCGCAGGCCAACATAGCGCCCACATGTTGCCCGTACCTCGCAAGGTCCGCCAAACTGGATTGCAATTGTAGATAGCCCGGATGGTCCGCTTCTTCGGGAACTCGGCCAACCGCGTTCACCACAACTTTTGCCCCCAGGCTGTACGCGAACTTCATCGCTTCTTTCGTAGCATCAATCCTGCGATCTAAATCTTGTGCTGAATCGTAGCCGCGGCGTGTCGGAAACCGAACACCAGCCACATGCAAACCTAAGTCAGACAGCATCTTCTTGAGTTGCCGTCTGCCGGTGTCACTTAGATCCGAAGGCCGAAGGGAATTCCGTGCGTCAATCAGGACACCGTCCGCGCCGAGCCTCGCTGCTCCTTGAAGAGCCTGCTTGAGAGAGCCTCTCAACGAGCTAAGGTCTACCGCGATTTTCAAAATCGACACAGTCACTCCTTGGTAAATTGCCATCCTAAACAGACGCCACATTTTGCCGTCGACCGGTCAGTCTATCAAGCCAAGGCGGCTATACGTTCGATGATCCGATGCCAATTCTCAAAACCCACGAGCCCAGCCTGCGCTCTCAAGACTACTTGCAATGAGAATGCCCAAACCTACTCCTCGTCTCGATCGACTCCAAATTTTCGTAACCAGAATTCAACTTCCGACTGATCGAGTTCGCCTTCAACATCAGCCGGCGGTGAGCTCGATATCTCGGATCGTCTCTCGTCGGCAGCGTGGGTCCCATCAAACGCCTCTTCCGCGTCCTGATCGGGTCGTTTCTCCAGACGGTCCCAAAACAACTCAGAGTCTTCAACGCCGCATTTACGAGCGAGAGCTTTCTTTTGGATCCGATGATCGCTGCTGATGACCTGTAGTGTCTTCGGATGAGGATGCTTGCGAATCATCTCTTCGAGTAAATCGTCCGCTTCGTCATAGCCCGCTGCGAAACACACTTCGATCCCAGCTCCTACTAACTCGAGCACTCTCGCATCCTGAGCCTGGTCGACGCGTCGACTACGATGCGCGTCAAAGACCACTAGAGCACTCGTTCGCTCTGGTGCGTCTAACTTCCGACACAGCCATTGAATCAGTCGCCTGCGTGCTCGCTGCAACCAATCTCCCTTGCGATCACGGCCTACCAATAGACTCTGGAACAGCAGGTTGTAACCATCAATCAGAATTCTCTTCGACTTTGCCACTGCTCAAATCTTCGATTTCGGGAAAATCAGAAGGACGTGCTATAATCCCCATAATTGGATCCTTCGGCCTACGTCTGCTGGAGATGACGAGCAGGTAGTTTTGAACTAACGCCCACTGTAGAACAACGTCGAAGATCACGCGTGGGGAATTGCCGAATCTCATTGCAATTTTAGCCAGCTTCCTGGACGTCAACGAGTCAATACCCTTTTCAACTCGCCAGCTTCCCCGGCATGACAGTCGCTTGGTGTCAACATACTGGAGTTTGTAAATGTCTCGCTCTGTCACTCTTGTGGTTTGCATCTGCGCGACGCTTGTCTTATCCCAAGACACGTTTGGCCAAAGAGGACGTGGAGGAATCATCCGCAGAATCTTTCGACGCCAACCAATCGAGGAACCTGAATCCAAGGAAAAGAAAGAAGAGTCCAAGAAGTCGGATTCGAAGAGCAAAACGCCAAAGGACTCTATTCAGAAGAACAACATCAATTCGTCTAAACCGAAGGCCGCACCCGATTTGGACACGGCAAAGCTGGAGTCGAACGCCAAACTTAAGAAACAAATCACGAATCGTCCACCAACTGCTACGTTCGGGTTGGAAACACAATTCGATGTAGATGCAAAAGAGCTTGTCGTGCGGTCGGTCGCAAAAGACTCAGCGGCCTACAAGTCTGGCATTCGAGAGGGTGATGAAATCCTGAGCGTAGCAGGAGTCGCGATCGAGAATGCAGACACGCTTCCGGGTTTAGCTGAGGTGCTGTCCCAAGGAGACGTGGTCAAGCTGGAGATTGCACGCAAAGGCAAGCGAGATTCAGTTGAGTTGACGATTGAACAGAACGGATCAACGGTCCCACCAAAGGACAATGGGGTGGCCCCGCTCGAGTTGAGCGATTCTGCTCCAGAGGTCTTGCCACTTAGATTCGCTAACGCCGAGCCCAACAGACCGGAGAGCGGCCTAAGTTCCATACTAGAACTATCGCCCCCGAGTTCTGCACCTGCACCTGCACCACAGCCCAAGAACCAGAGGACCGTCGAGACGCTTCGTCAAACTCTTGCGGAGCAGCGGGCGATCATCGACGAGCAAAATTCGGAGATCCGCCGACTCAGACAGCTACTCGAATCTCGCGGTCGTTAGCAACGTCCACCGCGTTTGAGATTTGCTTGATGCCAAACGAATTGCGAGGCAGATCAGCGCAGCGGGGATTCAAAAACGCTACAATCCATGCCTTCTTTTTTGGCTTGGATTCTCTGTTGCTCGCTGACCTTCTACTGAACGCTGAACTATGGGCGTAATCGATTACCTCGTACTCCTTCTCTATTTCGGCGGCATGATTGGCATCGGCGTATGGTCGATGGGGCGGATCGAGAAACACGAAGACTACTTCATGGGTGGACGTGGCTTCGGCAAGATCATGCAGACTTTCGCTGCCTTTGGTGCAGGAACTGGTGCACACGAACCGGTCACTGTAGGCCGAACGGGCTGGACGAGCGGGCTGAGCGGAGTGTGGTCTGCCCTGATGTGGCTCTTTGTAACTCCAGTCTACTGGATTACCGCTCCATGGTATCGCCGCATGCGTCACCTGACTCTGGGAGATTGGTTTGTAGAACGTTACCAGTCAAAATCCTTGGGGGTGGCCTACACGATTTTCGCCATCACCTTCTACATGTTCTACTTGTCGACCATGTTGTCCGCGATCGCCAAATTCGCGGCTCCCTTGCTGGGCTACGACACGCTCCTCGGCCTCGAACTTAAGTTCGTTCTGATCCCGGCCCTGGCACTTATTGTCATTGTCTACGGTGTGCTTGGCGGACTAACTGCAGCGTACTACACCGATTTAGTGCAGGGCATTTTCATCATTCTACTTTCGATCCTGCTCATTCCCTTCGGACTGCTAGCTCTGGTCAATCGCTTCGGAAACCCAGCAACAATGGGAATGTGGGACGGTCTAGCGATTCTGCACGAGCGGATTCCGCCGGACTACTTCAGCCTATTTTCCGGCCCGAGCTCAGGTGAGTTCCCAATCCAGTACATCATTTCACTCAGCATTTTGGGGCTTGTAACCATCGTCGTGCAGCCCCACTTTATTGCCACTGGTGGTGGTACAGCTAAAACTGAGGACGATGCCAGAATTGGACTCGTCGTCGGGAATTTTCTCAAACGTCTTTGCACGGTCGGCTGGGCACTAACCGCCCTCATCGCCCTTGCTCTCCTCGCCGACAACGTCGAAATCGCACTTGACCCAGACCGCGTGTGGGGTGTCGCTGCGAGAGAGATCCTCGGACCAATGAACCTAGGTCTAGTCGGCTTAATGTTGGCCTGTCTGATAGCTGCGATGATGAGTTCTGCGGACGCCTACATGCTTGTCACTTCGGCTCTTGTCACGAAAAACGTCTACGCGGCTTACATTGACGAAGACGCAGAGGAGAAGACCTATATCAATGTCGGACGGTTGACTGGGTTGATCATCATCGTTGGAGCTTCCGTAGTCGCGATCTTCATGTCCAGCGTTTTTGATCAGTTCAAACTTGCAATCGAATTACCCATCCTTTTTGCAGCCCCGTTTTGGATTGGGATGTACTGGCGGCGGGCAAACACCTCCGCAGTCTGGATCACTTTTGCCTTCTCTCTAGTCCTCTTCTTCCTACTGCCCGTTGGCCTGCCTACGCTCGCCCCAAGCCTCCGAGAAAGCACGCTTTTCTCTGCCCAAACCAACAAGACCACGACTACCATTCGCCGTGACGCGACGGCCGCTGACGTGGCCAAGAGTGACGCCTGGACGAAAGCCAAAGGCGAAATCGAGAACAGCTCGGAGACACCCGCCCGCCAAGCTGAATTGATTAAAGCTCTGGGGCCCGAGCCGCCCGAGTGCCGCGTAGGTCAAGATATTTTTGTCGTTACCAAGTCGGGTGGAGTCCCCATTTTCTGGAGTGGTCCGCTGGAGCCGATTGGCCCAACAGAAATTCAACAACTCTCTGCAAATGAGACGCCTGAGGCGAAAGTGGTCACGGAAAAAGCGATTGGAGTGTTTCGTGGTTCGGGCAATCTCAAAGTCGACTTTGCGATTTACTCCCTACTCGGCATCGATCTGCAGAACGCAAGCAAAGCAACACTGGAAACGCTTCGATTACCGACACGAGTGCTACTTCCGTTCCTGATATTTATTGTCGTGAGCTTCCTAACTCCGCGCAACGAAGCCAAGGCTCTAGATCGCTACTATGCAAAAATGCACACCGAAGTCGACGCAGATCCGGAAGCAGACCGACTGAAGCTAACCCAGGCGTACCGGAATCCGCACCAATACGAGTCTCAACGCCTTTTCCCTGGCACAGACTTGGAAATCATGAAACCACGCGCGAAGGATGTTGTGGGTTTCGCTATCTGCGTTGGCATTTGCGCAGCGATCATCTGGCTGCTCCTAATACTCGCTTCCCTCGGGGCCTAAACGGCGAATTTCACGGATTGGCGAACTCGCTAGGCAAAGGAATCCCCTCCTTAGTTGCCGCAGCTCTCGTGGTCAGCACGACCTCGTACGTTCCCTTGCCCAGTGCCGTCTTCGACTTCCTAATGACCCACAGCAAATTCTGATCGTCGCTAGTCAGATCCTCCACGCCGGTCACATTGTTGCCCAATTGAGCAAGTTTGGTCAGCACATCTCGCAAGCCAACATTGCGCTGCTCAAAGTTACGAACTTGCATGTTGCGAGTAATTCCAGCCAACTCGAAGGCTCCCCCGTCCAAAGTAAACACCAGTTCCTCTGGGGACGCCGACAACGCATCGTTGGCTTCATCCCCAATCAGCCTCAACGCCACTTCGATCGGCTCTTGATCAAATTGCAGCGTTATCGGCAAAGCAAGGATCTCATTCACACTGAGCGCCACACCCCCACTCGCCGTACTCGATGGCACCGAGGACTCGCTCTGCAGCGTGGCGGTATCCTGCACAGCAATTGAGCTGGCCACTATCAAGTTGTTCGCGGCAACTTCCGGTAGATAGACATTCCCAATCGCAACACCATCTTCAACACCAATTCGCAAGAGATCATTGAACACCCGTAACATCTGTGGATAACGCAACGCGAGAGCACGCCAATACACGTGAGGCGTTTCGTTGACAAACCACGCTTCAATCTTGCCTGGAAGACTCGACGTTTGCTCCTCCAGGCCACGGGCGATGGCCGCTGCATCTTTCGTCCCGGCGCCGACGAGTCGAAGTTCCATGTACGATGGAGAATCGTAGTTCATCGTCAATGCGAATCCCCGCACCGATTCCGTAAGTACCCGATCGACAAGCTCGCGTGAACGAGCAGAGATCCCACCGAGTAAAGACCTGCCCTCCCCGAAAAGAAACGGAGTAGATCCCAGGAGCGTTACGGTTGCCTCCAACGACGTTCCTTTCTGTAAGGTCTCTAGTGAACGCTGCAACGGGCCTGCACCACCATTGAGCGATTCCACATCGACCATCAGAACAGTGGGCCCAACAGAGAATTCTTGACAAGTGGTATCACCCTTGTCTCGAAAAAAGAAACTCTTCGAACGACTCTCAATCAGTTGATTCCATTCAAAATCCGAACCGATTTCAGTAGATTCGGCCAGCTGCTGCTTTGACATTGGTTCAGACAGCCGTACTCGGCAAGCTATTCTTGGAACGCCGCCTTCGGTCTCCGGATCGTACAGTCCGATAACGACACTATCGACACTCGCCAAAGGAATGCCTACGAGTTCGCTTAGGCTCTGAGACCACTGTTTCATTGGCAACAAGGTCGCATACACCTCCGCAGTTTCAAAATTCTGATCCAGCGCTTCCGAACGCAGATTCAAGAACCCACCAGCCCCAGGCGGCAGTAAATCCAGCGGAATTGGCTGCGGCGGGAAAGGCGGAGCCCACAGGCTATCGTCGTCAGAGACCAATTCGAAGTAGGGATCCAGTGGATCTGCCTTGGGCTCAACCTGCTTCGGTGGAGGCACATATTTAGGTCGAGGTTTCTCGGCGAGATCCTCACTCGTTGGACCGAGTGCACCGCTCATCTTCAAGATCAGCAGGAGCACCATCAAAAACCCCGCCCCCCCAAACACCGGAAGCATCCACTTGTTGGAAGCACGCCGCCGCTTGCGCGTCCCCCTCCGAGGCCTCTCGTGATTTGCTGTCCCGCCGGCAGTAGACGGGCCCCTAGCCTTCGACTCTGCGACCATCGGATCTGTAGGCAGATTGCTCTTCGCTGATTGGCGTTTCCCAGATTTTGTAACTTCCTGTTTCCTGTCACCTGTCCGATTTCTTCCGTCATGCTTCGGCTCTTGAATGGCCTTCGGCTCTTTCGTTGGACGCCGCGCATCCGCTGAACCTTTACCCGCCGATTGAACAGCCGATTGAGGCGTCGAATCATGCGGCTTCGATTGGCCTGAGTCCTGCGGCGTACTCCTAGGCTTCGCAGCCTTCTCAGGACTTTTGTCTTTAGCGACCGGAGCGCTTCGAATGCCCTTTTGGACCGCTGCAGCCGAAAGCAACGCCTCGAACATCTTACCGGCACTCTCGAACCGACAACTCGGATCAGGAGCAGTGGCGTGTTCGAGAACCCGTTTCAACTCAGAAGAAACCGCAGGATTGTCAGGCACTGAGAACGGAGTCCCGTTGAGTGCCATTGCGGCTTCGACTGAAACTTGCTGTTCATCTCGCCATCCCATCAACCAGCGAAAGAGTTTGCCAAGGGCGAAAACGTCACTTCGGTACGTAGCGGTCTGTCCACCGATCCCTAGTTCCGGAGCCGCGAAAGTCGCTGCTTCAATGGAACTACACTCGACGGTCAAAGCTATCCCGAATCCGTTCGAAACTTTGGTAGATTCCGTGTCCAGGATCGGCACGAGTGTCTCTACCGAAAGTGGATCCGATACTAGCAGCGTGTGTTTCCCGTCCCAAAAAACACGATCCGGTGCGAGACGTCCGTGGACAATCCCTGCTGTGTGAAGTGCCGATACAGAGGCCAAAGTCTGCCTCGCTATTTCGAATGCATGAATAGAGTTGGGTGGTTCCCCTCCGAACTCTGCGGCAAGAGTCGCTCCAGCCCCCAATGTCATGTGCACTTGCAACGCTGGCACGGCCCGCCGCCCAAAACTCGATTGATAGTCGACGACCTCAGGCTTGAGCATCGGTACGAGTCCGACGTCCGTGAGCTCGCTGAGAGTTCGAAAGCGATTCAAACTCGCACCACTCGCTCGCGAACCCGTAGACTCTTCCATCGCACGCAGATCGTCGGATGTGAACCAGCGTGCCACACGGCCCTGCTTGGAACTCGGAGCCGCCGTGACAACATCAGCCCAACCAGTCCATATTCCTGCCTTCCGAATTTGCTTTACCAGCAGCGGACCACATCGCAGTGGCCCTTGAGTCTGGCCAGCAAGTACTTTCGCTTGATACTTTGTAAGCTTCCCTTTCTCAATCAATCTCTGCAAAACCCGCAATCCGTTCGCATCGTGCTTGACCGAATCGATCTCCGAAACTGAGTCCCGCCACTCTGCCATCTGCTGAGGACTAGCCAGTCCCGCTTCGGAGATGCGATTCCAAATTTCGGCAACTGCGAAACTCATTCGTCTACTGTTCTTGAAGGGAGTGAATCGAAACCAGTCGAATGCAGTATCGAAATTTCAGTTCGAAAGCCTGCTTCGGTCAAAGGTAGGACGCCATGCAACTCGTCACATCCACGCTGCTCCGAACCGAACAAAACCAAATTGGCCACCATCAGGCTCCAGAAATCTAGTTTAGTTGATTCAACGTAATGACATCAGGTTGACGCGATATCTTACCGTCTGCTTACTCGATTCGCTTGCGTGTTACACCCTCTGATGAATCCTGCTTCTCTCAAGCGGTTATTCAACCACACAAGCTCTATTCGGCTGGTGCGGCCTACCCGACGACGCTACGATTTGATCACTACGAAAGGTCAGTGCGACGCACATCGCGACCGGCATATGCACTGGCGATTGCCTGCAGACGAGATCACTCGGCCGACGCAGTAAGACTGCGCAGAACCAATCTGACTCGCCAACTCCGGACGACTCACACTTCTTGCCCCGACGGACCTCCTATCATGCGTGCAAGCCAAGCCACCGAGTACTTTTTTACGAAAGCCGCCGATCAACTGGAACTCCCAGACTGGCTTCGAAAAATGCTCCTCACCTCGAAACGCGAAGTCGCTGTTCAGATTGCGTTCGAACGCGAAGACGGTTCCACCGAGACCTGCTTGGGGTATCGCGTTCAGCACGATAACTCAAGAGGTCCAATGAAAGGAGGGCTTCGCTATCACCCGGAAGTTGATATCGACGAAGTACGTTCACTGGCCAGCCTGATGACTTGGAAAACTGCCGTCGTCGACATTCCCTACGGCGGTGCAAAAGGCGGAGTCACAATCGACCCACGCAATCTGACAAAAAAGGAAACGGAACGCCTGACTCGTTCATTCGTGGACGGCATTCACGACGTCATCGGGCCAGACACTGACATTCCGGCTCCCGACATGGGAACGTCGCACGAAGTCATGTCTTGGATTCGCAATCAATGGGAGAAGTACCATGGATTCAATCCGGCGGTCATCACGGGAAAGCCAGTCGAGGAATACGGGGCTAAAGGGCGCGAAGAGGCGACTGGGCGCGGAGTTGGCATCATGGCCGTAAAAGCCCTGAAGCGGTTAGGCATCCGTCCAATGGATTGCAAAACCGCGATCCAAGGCTTTGGTAATGTCGGTTCTCATGCTGCCAAATTCATGCATGAAGCACAGTTTCCGATCGTCGCGGTCAGCGACATTTCCGGATGCTACTACCGCGAGGGAGGCCTCGATATCCCGTCTCTGTTTCGTCACATTTTGAAGCACAAGTCGCTACGAGGTTACCAAGAAGCAGAGTTACTGCCTGGCGACGATTTGCTAACGCTAGACGTGGATTTATTGATTCCGGCGGCTCTCGGGGGTGTAATTCACGAAGGCAACGTGGACAAGATTAAGGCGAGACTCATCATCGAGGCCGCTAATGGCCCCACATTACCCTCGGCCGATGAAGCGTTGGCAGCAGCGGGCGTGACGGTCCTGCCTGACATTCTCGCCAACGCAGGCGGCGTGACCGTTAGTTACTTTGAATGGGTTCAAAACCGACAGCACTACCGTTGGAGCCTTGACCGAGTTCGACAAGAATTGGATCGCACACTGAGCGACGCTTTCGAGCAAGTTTGGCAGGAGTCGGTAAAACGAGAAATCGACTTGCGAACCGCTTCGTTTGTACTTGCGATCAGTCGCGTCCGAAGAGCAACCGAACTAGCTGGTTTGACCTAGCACTGAATACCTAAAGGCACAGGGGGGACACTCCCGCATTGGTGCGAAAAAAAAGCCCGGAGCAAATCGCTCCGGGCCTTCATGGATTCAGCTCTGCTTCAACTCAACTAGCGACTCAGAAGCTCTTCAATCTTCGCGTGCAGCGCCGTTGCATTGGATTCGCCCGATCCGACTTTGATCATGGCGATCTTGCCTTCCTTATCGATCAAGACGGCCTGAGGAATGCCGCTCACCTTGAATTGCTTAGAGTACTCGCTGCCTTCTGGGCTGACAAAGAAACCGTGAAGCAATCCGTGGTGTTCGCGGAAGTCCTCCAACATCGCCAGCTCTTCTTCGGCGGAGAGTTCTTCTTCCGGTCGCCCTAACTTGCCAGCCTCTTTGTCCCAAGAGTACCGCTTGTAGAACTTTGTTGCACCGAGAATAACGAGCCCCTCGTCCGAATACTCTTCGTGCCATTCGATCAAGTGCGGGAAAGTTGCAATGCAAGGACCACACCAAACGGCCCAGAAGTCAATTAGTACGACTTTGCCCTTCAAGTCCGCCATCGAGACTGGATCTGTTGCTACAAAAGCTTCGGCATCGATCTCTGCAGCCTCAGTGCCGATCAACTGTTCGCGTTCAAGTGCGCTTTGCAATCTAGATCGCATCGAAGTCAAAGAACGTGAAGCACTCTTCACCAATCGGACTTCTTTCTCGTCATCCTCGAAGCGTTCGAGAGCCTGCTCACTCTTTTCCTCGAGCATGCTCAGCATCTCGTCCGCCTTCTTCGGGTCACTGTAGAGCGACATCGAAATCGGCCGCATCATCAACGTGCTCAGCGTCGAGAAATCTTTCGCTTTGGCGTCCTCGTCGTCGAGCAGGTCGACCGCGATTGTCTTGGCTTCGGCGAAAAGAGCGTCAGTTTCCTCTTCGTAGTCTGACGAAAGCACACCGACATACGTGCTCGCCATGCTGATGAAGCTGCGCAGGGATTCTTTATCCTTCGGATCGATCGCTTCACGCGTCTCAGCCAGCAGACCGTCCATCAACTCCTTGGCCTCTTCACCCATATCCGACCGCATCATCAATTGGGCCTTGCCCTCGACGAGCGTCGCCAAGAAATCTTCGCCGCCTTCCCAAGACTTGAGCTTGGCAATTGCCGTATCGAAAACTTCAAGCTTCCCCTCTGCTTCGCCCTTCGTGTCGTACATCGTCAGTGTACGAGCCGTCGACATCAAAACGAAAGCGGCCTTATCAGTCCCCTCCTCCAACAAGTACTCGTACTGCTCACGAAGTCTTGCCAGGCAAGCCTTGGGATCATTTCGGTAAAGGGAAGTGGCTACCGAGATATTCAAACTACGTGCGGTCATGTCGGCAGGATCCGACTCCAAAGCGAGGTCCATCGCTTCGACCATCTTCCCGAACTCGCCTTTGCGACGCAGCTCTGAGAAAGTTTTAAGATCCAGCTTTTTCGGAGCTTCCTCCTCGGCTGCAGCTTCCGACTCGTCGCCTTTCGACTCTGCATCCTTGTCGTCGGCCTTCTTCGTCTGAGCTTCTTCCTGAGCCCAAACAGGACTCGGGAGCGAAACGGTGGCGGTGGTCGTCAGAGAAGCAACGATCGCGATGCCCCAAGAGTAAAACTTGCGTCGTAATTCATGCTTGGCTTCGTCGCTCAAGGTACGAGATTCAAACACACGTGTCATTCGATTTTCTCCGAGGCACTAAGTAATATTTCTGAGATAGTCCATACAGTGAGCCCACCCCACCGCATCTCCGCCCGCCCGCGAAGTCGCTATTAAATCACATTCCATCCACTCGCGAGCGGAGAAATCAACAATTTGAGGATGAGTTCAGAAAATCCACTCTGTCCACTCGATCCAGTGTCGCCGAAACCACTCCGATTCCTCAAAACTTGCAACTCTATCTCGCTTTGGTCGTGGAGAACGCATTTCGCTCTAACCATCGTCGGCAGAGTTGCGGCCACTGATTGGCGCCTTCGATCGTCTTACCCAGACCGATTCCATGCCGACCTTCTGGGAACACGTGAAGTTCTGCAGAAACTCCATTCTCGACCAATGCTGAGTAAAACCGCAAACTGTTCTCCGCGGGCACAACGCGATCTTCGGCTGTATGCCACACGAAACAGGGAGGCGTAGCGCTCCGAACCTGCTTTTCGTTACTCATCAATCGAACCAACTCGTCATCCGGGGCCTTCCCGAGCAAGTTCCGCTGGCTGCCCTTGTGAGTAAATGGCTCACCAAGTGCTATCACGGCATAACAAACGACTCCGAAATCCGGCCGACAACTCTCGCGATCAACGGGGTCGACGGCCTCTTCCGCACCCGAATCGAATTTTGTCAAAACCGTTGTCGCCAAGTGCCCGCCGGCAGAAAACCCAAGCACCCCAACTCGGTGCGGATCGATATTCCATTCCTTCGCTTTGGAGCGAGTCAATCGAATTGCGCGCTGCGCATCTAGCATCGGGACCGGATGGCCATAGCCACGACCGCGGTGCCGATAGCTCACGATCACACCTGCCATCCCCATTTCGTTTGCCCAGCGTGCAATCTGATGCCCCTCATGGTCTATCGCCAAAGCTCCGTAGCCTCCGCCCGGCAAAATGACAATCGCACCCGCTGCCTTCCCCGATTTTGGAAGATAAACAATCGCCGTCGGCACATCCTTGGGTTCACTTCCCGCCGACTGCGGAGCGGACTCGTCCCAAAGTGGGAGCGTTAATGGTTCAACCGTTTTCGTTTCCAATTGCTCAGTCGCCTCCAGCCGGATTCCCGAATCTTGAGCAACTGCGTCGACCGATATGAGCCCACTATAAAAAGTGAACGAGAACAGCAACCAAGTGTATTGGAAAAGTCGATTGGAATGCCAAAGAGAATTCATAGGAGTCTCCACGGAGGGAATGAGAAAGAGAGCAGGGTAGGCGAGAGCATAAACGCAGTGGGGGCGCAGCCAATTGTCGAGGCACTAAAGCACTCGTGACCATCAAGCCGCGTTGAAAACGTCAAAACTAAGACTTCATTCGCTCACGGGCGGCCAGCAGAACATCGCGTACTTTGAAGATCTTAGCAGCCTTGGACTCGGAGGGGTTCAAAGCGACAAATTCGATTTCGCTCCGGTGCGCACCCATCAGGATTTTAAGCAGCGTCGTTTCATCGCAACGCTGTACCGAGTGCCCAGCTCCCAGCTTCCCAGCATAGGAATCGGCTAACTCTGCAGACGAGAACGCGGCGATGGCTTCGGCGTTCTGACCTTCGATTCGCCATAGCGCTACTTGGCTATCCGATTCTCCTTCGAAAAGCACAACCCAAGGTTGCAACTCGACTCCGTTTTCCATGAACGCCTGCTCTCAATTCAGGAGGTACCGAAACTCAATCGCATTGATTTACTCATCGTAGCCACTCGACTCCGCAGCACCATATCCGCCTCCGCCCGGAGTCTCGATTCTAATCCGATCTTTCGCATCTACCTTAAGGGTCGTGCATGCAGGCAATTCTTTGCGGCGTCCATGCGAATCGATGAGCCAGTTCTGGCCCGACTGTCCGGCAGTGCCCCCCGCTAGGCCATAAGGAACGAATTCCCCACGCCGTGAGGTCAGCAGCGAGACGTGCACTTTATCTAAGAACTCGACTTCACGTACCAGCCCATCCCCACCGCGAAACTGCCCCCCGCCACCGCTCTTCGTACGGATTCTGCACTCCAATAACCGAACGGGAAAGTTCGCCTCCAGCACTTCAGGGTCGGTAATCCGCGTATTCGTCATGTGGCTATGCACTGCCGATGCGCCGTGCTGTGTCGCTGTCGCCCCACTTCCACCGCAAAGCGTCTCGTAGAAACCAAAGGAATCATTCCCGAACAACAGATTGTTCATCGTCCCTTGCGATGCAGCGGCCACGCCGAACGCACCCAGCAGCACGTCCACGACGCGTTGAGACGTTTCAACATTCCCGGCCGCCACAGCGGGACTCTTCGCCCGATCTTCATTCGGCTTCGGATTCAACAGGCCCTGAGGGACAATTAGGTCCACACATTCCAAGACGCCTTCGTTCAAGGGCAAATCCTCGGCCAACATGCATCGCAGCACGTAGACCAAAGCCGCGCGAACGATCGACGGATTGGCATTGAAGTTGACTGGGCTCTCAGCACTGGTGCCGCGAAAGTCGACTTGAATCACTGTTTGAGCATCTGGATCCAAATTAGTTTCAACCCGCACTTTGATGCGTGCACCGTCGTCCAAGAAGTCCTCGAACTCGCTGACCTCTACCGGTTTCTTTCGGAAGTAGTTTTCAACCGCCGCACGACTAACGCTTCTCAGATGTTTCCCGTAGCTTTGGAGCTTCTCCCAACCTTCTGCGATCGCGTACTCTTGAAGCAGCTGCGAGCCACGCTGATTCGCGGCTCGTTGAGCCGCGAAGTCCATCAAGTTTTCGTCGACTTTCCGGGGAGCAAATTCCGTACGCATGAAGACGTCACGCAAAAAGCGATCCGACTCGTTACTCGACAGCTCGCTCGGAATTCGAGTCGGAGGTATGACCACTCCCTCTTCGCCTAAACAACGTGCCTCGATCGACATTGAACCTGGACTGAGGCCGCCGACGTCTGCATGATGAGCCCGATTGGCCACGAACATAACTGGCTTCTCGTTCCCATTTTCAAACACAGGTGTTACGAGAGTCAGGTCGGGCAAATGCGAACCACCACGATACGGATCGTTGGTCAGAAAACTGTCGCCCTCAGCCATCCAAGGAAACGCTCCAATGACCTTGCGAACGGTTTCACCCATCGCGCCGAGATGAACCGGTACATGAGGCGCATTGGCCAGTAAACGACCGGCCGAGTCGAAAACGGCGCAACTGTAGTCTCGGCGGCGTTTCACATTGACGCTTACCGAGGTCTGCTGCAGGACGTCGCCCATCTGAGTCGCGATGGCCTGCAAGCGAGCTCCAAAGCACTCGCGGAAAACGATATCCACACTCGCACGCGACTGCTCACGCTCATCGCTGTTCGTTGAAGCACCCTGACTACAGTCATTTTGCAACGCAGGAGACTCCACCTTAGTCGCTACTAGGATCCCCGACGACTGACACTCGGCCGACCACCCTCCGTCGAGAACAAAGGTTGAACCGGAGTTCAAGATCACACAGGGACCCAACACGGTTTCCTCGACCGGAATCTCCG
>JBGCCZ010000079.1:0-87628 GCA_045105035.1 Pirellulaceae bacterium
GAGCTGGTCGACCCGCCGTATTTGTTCAGTCGAAAGCACGGCAGAACGTAGACGCTCCAACGTCGAACCCGATTCGGGCGTTGGTCGATTTGGTTCAGTTCCGTTCGTCATCCGGTATCCCAAGTTTTGTAGCGGGGTAAGTAAGGGTTTCGAACTGCGATGACGAAGCGGGCGTCATTCCGAGATAGCTCTGGCGGCCGAAGAGTCGATTTCCCCCAGGTTTGAAGCCAGGTCCGGCAGCTGCTAGGCCTCCGTCGGGATGACGTTGGAAGGCCCTCTAACGCCGCAGCTTCTAACTTAGACTTGTCTCAAGTTTTGCAGGAACAGACTCGACGAAGTTGACTTGCGAAAACTATGATAGTGAGACGAGCGTTGGCTGCTCGTGTCCGCCCTGCACAACCTGCACTTTTCCATTTGCAGTGCAGCGGCCTAGTGGACTCACGAGTTTTTTTCGTTTGACGGCCTAAGGAAACAAGCAACATGCCAATTTACGAATACCTTTGCAAGAAGTGTGAGTCCGACGTCGAAATCCTCCTTCGCAATTCTGATGAGAAGCCGGAGTGCCCAGAGTGTGGATCAAAGCGACTCGAGAAACAGCTTTCCGTTGCCGCCTCGCCGGCGACTCAGGGGCAGCTTCCAACCGCGATGGGTGAGAGTGAGAATTGCGGTCGGTCACAATGTCAATCTGGATGCATGTTTGAGTAGCATCGCTGTGGCGTGAAACTTGATCGACGCTCGCGGTGGTTTACTCGCCGATCTGCAGTTGAGCCCAGAGGCTTGGATTGTCCATTACGGGTAAATCGGGTTGCAGAGCGAGCGACTGCCAGCCGAGTTCTCTGTCGGCAACGGCGAAATAGAACCCAACCGTAGGGAAGTCTTGGACGTCGATTCCGTTGAGTGCGTCGAAATGGAGAGCGGCCACCAGTCGGTAGCGGCCTTCAGAGACCCGGCCGCGAATGGCCATTTGATCATCCGGCGGCGGAGGTGGAGTCTCTCGGGCTCGGTTGATCGGCGCCCAGCCCACGAACGGCAAGTCGGCTTTCGGGCCACGTCCCATCGGGGCAAACCCAAAGCGGTGGCAGAACTTGGTGGCGCGGTGAATTTCTTTTGAGTTGCGAGTGTCGATCCAGACGTGAAGGCCGTCGCTGTCTTCGAGTCTCGATTCGCGGCACCAGGGTAATTGCCCTTTGCCCTGCACGTCGGCTTGAAAGAAGATAGCATTCGGTCCCACGGCTACTCTCACTTGGGCGAACTTAGCGTCACCAGCCAGTTCACTACTCAAGCAAGGCAGAATTGCTTCGTCCGGAAGCGCTTCTGGGCGGTCTGTGAATGGGCGATCGAAGCGATGAGCACGCAATTTGACTCGCACTAGCATGCTTGGGTCGATCAGCGGTGTTTCTTCTTGGCTCATGGATGACTTCATCAAGCAAATTGGTTCAGTTCGCATCGCGGCTGAAACGCGATAACAACACGAATTCCGTCGGCGACTACTTTTTGCCCTGAGCACGCTTCTCACGGAAAAAGTGTGTCAAAATGGCTCCGCAATCCTCGGCCATAACACCGGCCGTAACGTGGCAGCGATGGTTCAGGCGGGGATCGTCCAGCAACCGGTACAGCGAATCAACGGCCCCGGCCTTGGGATCTGTCGCCCCGTAGACGACGCGATTCACCCGGCTTTGCAGGATGGCTCCGGCACACATTGGGCAAGGCTCCAGTGTGACGTAGAGAGTGCATTTCTCCAACCGCCAATCCTCGATCGAGGCAGCGGCTTGAGTGATGGCGATCATCTCGGCATGAGCCGTGGGATCACTGAGCGACTCTCGTTGATTCCATCCTGAGCCCACGATGCGGTCTCCGCGGGTAATGATTGCGCCGACCGGAACTTCATCAGACTCCATGGCCTGGACTGCCATACCGAGGGCTTGCCGCATGAACAACTGGTCCAATTCCAGCGATTCTGTTCCGAGCAAGCCGTCGTCCTGAAGCGGCTCCTGGTTTGACAAGTCATCTGGCCCACGGTTTGGCTCAAAAGGCTCTTGTGGCGAGTTCGCTTCTCGGTCGATCATGAATTCCTACTTGATTGGTGTTTGAGCTGCGCCGACACTCTGGCCTGGCTGATTGCGTTTCTTCTTAGCGGCTCGCTCAGCCAACTTGTCGGCGATTCGCGTTGGACGCCACTCCAGGTTCTTGAGATAGACTTTGGACATAAAACTGCAGAAGCCCAGCGGCTCGGAAGCAGAGACTTCGATCCTCGTTGAGAACTCGTGATTTTCCCGTTCTTGCCGGAAAAACTCCTGTCCATCGATCCATGCGCGGACATACTCCTGGTCCACTCGAACCTTAAACTTGTACCATTGCTTGTTCTTGAATTCGAAGTAGGTCGTAGTGGCATTCTCGGAAGCATCGCTGCCATCGACACTGGACAAGCCCACGAGGCCGCCGCCCCATCCCCCGGCGATCAGCGAACAGAATTCCTTGCCGACAGGGAACGTCAGACCGCAAAGAAAATCGTCGCCCTCAACACGCTGCGCTTCGAGTTGAATTTCAAAGTTCGTTTTGGGGAAGCCCTTCTTCTTATAAGTAATGCCATTCAGTGGCTCGCCGGCATCAATCACGACCAGCTCACCGTCGCGAGTCACTTTGCCTGGGTTCCCAAAATCAGTGGTCTCCCAACCTTCAAGGTCCTTCTCGGGTAGCAGTGGGATCCAGCCCCGCTCTTCGACGTCCTTCTTCTTCGCGTCGGTGATGGGGTCGCTGTTCTTCAAGGAACGGCCCAACGACTGTGTGGAAGAGGACTCTTGGGCTTGTGCGAGCAGCGCGGAGAACGCAACGGAAGTTGCCAGCCACATGCAAGATGGGAGTTTCAAAGGACGCAGTAAGTTCTTCAGGCTTGTCAAATGCGGCATGGTCGGACTCACAATTTCTGTAATTACAAACGGAAATGAACGGGGGTTGGATCATCGAACTCCGGTAATCGGAGCAATCCGAGTTGTGTGGCGGAGCAAAACGAAATTGCTTTCAACGAGCGGTAAACTCGCCCAGCTTCAGGTCTTATGTTTTGGCAGTGAAACCGGGGTGTCCTCACCACATCGCGTTCGCTACAAGCCGAAATGCCGATCTAGTGGATTCGGACGTGTTTTGAAGACCAGCCTAGTTTGGGCGCTTAGAAGTTCGACCGCCAGCACACAACTCCAGGAATTTATCGACATCATGAAGGTTTCGACGGCCCAACGCAAGTTTTCGACGCCTAGCGTGGATATGCCTGCTCGTTTCACTTACGCTAGCCGCATGATTCGTATCGCAACACTCTGCTTGGCTGTTTACTGGCTCGCTATTTTTGTAGCGACCCATCTCCCCGCGAGCTCCATGCCGAGCCTGAAATTCTCTGACAAGATCCAGCACGCCGGTGCCTACGCTGGACTCGGGTTTCTTATGGCTTGGGCATTCCCGTCCGGTCAGAGTTTCCGAGACCGTGCGCGACATGCGATCATGGTTGTTTTTCTTGTGAGCTGCTACGGAGTGATCGATGAACTTACTCAGCAGTTCATCCCAGGCCGTTGTTGTGACGTTTGGGACGCGGTTGCTGACGCAGTTGGGGCCGTAATCGGGGTGGGCGCGTACTGTGGCCTGCGAGCCTTCTTGGTGCGTCGAGCTTGGGGACAAAAGCTCATCCAGCGTTTCTCAGTTTCTGTGCCACTGCAACGCGATTCAAGCTAGCCGTCGCAGATCAGAAGCTCTGATAGTTCGCTCTATCGGTGACTGTACGTGGCCAAGTCGGCAACCCAGGCCTCGATCAAGCCAGCTTGATTCGCATTTCTTTCGACTTGCTCGATCGCTTGCAGGCAGCGATTCCAGCACTTTAGCGGATCGTCCAACTTGGCTTGATCTGGTTGCGAGGATTCCTGCAAGACTCGTCTGCGATAGTACTCCGCTGCCATCCCAAAGATCGAACGCATACGATCACGTTTCGTCCGATTGTCTTTGCCAGCGGCATCCACAATGCCGCTAAGCTCCTTTCCCAATGCGGAAATCGGAAGCGGCCGCTGAGTGAGACTGCTTTCGAGCGCACTTCGAAACTCTTGCAATTCTGTGTCTGCGAATTCCCTCGCGGAATCGAGCGTACCGTCGCATTGGCTGGCGATTGTATCAATACGTTCTTCCGGAAACGAATCGGATTCGTTCGTTGGATCGTCGAGGGCTCCGCGACGTAGCAGATCGGCAATGTGTGTTTGCGAAAGCGGCTGGAACAGGATCGCTTGGCAACGGCTACGGATTGTCGGTAGCTGGCGTTGGAGGCTGGTTCCAAGCAAAATCAAGAGAGAATCAAGTGGTGGTTCTTCGAGTGTCTTTAGGAGGCAGTTTGCACCTTCGGAGTTCAACGTATCGGCGTCGTCAAGAATGGCAACTTTACGACGTCCACCGAAAGGCCTCAAGCTAATGTCATGGCACAGTCCTTCGCGCATGCGTTTTTCGCGTTCACCAATCAACAGCTCGACCGGAATGTTGGCTTTGTCGGCAGGCTTTGCGACTTCGACCAAATCGGGGTGGGTCGCCGCTTCGATTTGAACGCAGTCTTCGCAGACTCCGCAACAGTTGAGCTCGTTGGCCGGCGTGCTACGACAAAGCAGACTTTTCGCTAGCAAACGTGCGAAGGTGCGTTTCCCGACGCCTGGTGGACCGACGAATAGGAAGCTGGTCGCGAGCCGGTTGGCGGCCAAAGCCGTTCGGAACCACTCTTGTTGGGTTTCGTGGCCGAGAAGCTGTTCCCACAGCATGATGGGGTATTCTTAGGTTTGAGAAGCACTTAGAAGCGTCTGGGAAGCCGAGATTTTAGCCTCTAAGCCCCTGGTCCGCCTACCTGTTGAAGCCGGAAGCTGTCACAATCCGGTCGATCGTGCAGGGATTGAGAATGGGGCTAATTTAGCCTGGGAGGTATGGGAGGCACCATCGTAAGTGTTGGCGACTTTCGCAGCAGCGACACCGAACGGTGTATTGGGGAATCTCTGAGTATGAATGGATTCAAGGAAAAAGGACGGCTCTGCCTCGATTGGCTGGCGTACGTGGCTCTCCGGCTTCTGATTTGCGGGATCAGTACGGTGACCCTGGAGACATGCGATCGGATCTGTCGACTTATTGCTTGGGTTCTAGCTGATTGGACCAAGCTCCGACGAGAGGTCACTGATGAGAACTTAGTGCGGGTGTACGGGCCACTTTCGGAACAGCAGCTGTCGGCGCTGCGGCGCAAAATGTGGCACCACTTGTTGCTCATGATTTGCGAAGTTGCTCATGCACCGCGAAAAATTCACCGAACCAACTACGCCGATCACTTCTACATGCCTCACAAGCGAGATGTAGTCCGTCATGTTATGCAGCCCGAACCGGTGGTCTTAGTGACCGGCCACTTTGGGAATTTCGAAATTGCCGGTCATGTGGTTGGGCTGTTGGGTACCCCCACGACGACGATTGCTAGGCCCTTGGACAATCGATTTATCGACGAGTACCTCGGTGGATTCCGCGAGTTGAGCGGTCAACAGCTTCTGCCAAAAGAAGGGAGCTCCGTCGCAGTGCAGGAGTTGCTGGAGTCTGGGGGCAGTTTGGCTCTTTTGGCGGATCAGCATGCGGGCGGCAAAGGCGTGTGGGTCGACTTCTTCAATTCGCCAACATCCTGCCACAAAGCACTCGCTCTGTTCGTTCTTTCGTCGAAGGCTCCGATGTGTGTGAACTACACACGCCGGCTCGATCGTCCGTTGAGGTTCGAGATGGGGTTAACGGGAGTTGTCGATCCCAACGCCTATGAAGGATTGCCGGCAGACGAGATACCCAAGCACCTTACGTCGGTGACTGAATTGACGGAGTGGTACAACGCGCGGCTTGAAGATGCAATTCGCATGTCTCCTGAGCAGTACTGGTGGTTGCACCGAAGGTGGCGTGATGTGCCTGAAAAAGTGCTCCGCCGCCTACAGAAACGTCGGGATGCGAAGCGAGCCGATTCAGGCTCAATGGCAGCTCCGGAGCCTGAGCTGGCGGAGGCCGATAACTCCGCCGCTGCATAACCCGCGATAGCCGAAAATTGGCTGCACTCACGGTGTGACGTGCTGACCGAGACTGCGATTTTAAATCTGGGGAGTCTACGGTTCTAAATCGCGTTGCCCTTCCAACGCGTAAATGCCTCGAGCGCGTAGAATTCGGGAAGTCCGATTTGGTTGTAGATGTCGGCCGTGCCTTTGTTGCGATCCTCGGCACGTTCCCAGAATTCCCGAGGATCGGAACCAGGGAATAGAGCTTCGTCCTTCTGGCTTTCGTGCATGAAGATCGCGCGTCGCTTCACGCTGATGTCGGAAGGGCTGAGTGGGACTGCAATTTCGATTTCATGCAGCGCGTATTCCTGCCAGGCTCCGCGGTAAAACAGTACATCCGGAAGGGGCTTGCCTTCGGCTTTCATTTCTTGCAAAACAAACAAAATCGCTTCGGCACAAACGCGGTGTGTCCCGTGCGGGTCGGCCAGATCGCCAGCCACATAGATCTGGTCTGGCTTAACGCGTTCCAAAAGTTCGCGAATAATCGCTGCATCTTCAGGGCCCATTGGACGTTTGGCGATAGTGCCCGTGCGGTAGAAGGGCAAGTCGAGGAAGTGCAGGTCTTCTTCTTGGCAGCCGACTTGAAGTGCCCCGGCTCGGGCCTCACTCCACCGGATCAGCGATTTGATGCGAAGGATCGTCTCGTGATCCGGTTTGCCCGGAACCTTCTCGGATAGGCCCTTTTGAACCTCGGCTTCGACTTCACGCGATTTCTGTTCGTCAATGTCGAACAATCTGTTGTACTCGGTGACCAAGTCGGCGACTCGGTAGGCGTCGTGGTCAAAGACAGCGATATTGCCGCTCGTCATGTACGCAATATGCACGTGATGTCCGTCTTCGACCAAACGAATGAGCGTACCACCCATGCTGATCACATCGTCGTCCGGGTGCGGACTGAAGCACAGACAAGTTT
Source organism: Pirellulaceae bacterium (assembly GCA_045105035.1). Classification (GTDB taxonomy): domain Bacteria; phylum Planctomycetota; class Planctomycetia; order Pirellulales; family Pirellulaceae; genus Aureliella. Next base: position 6,991 of record JBGCCZ010000079.1, read on the forward strand.
GCTTTTCGCGACCGGCTGGATGATATTCGATCGTGTCTTGCATCCAGCGGAAAACGCGATGAGCCAACTTCTGAGCTGGTCCGTGATGTCGCAATAGCTGATGTAAATCGAAGCGTCGAAAGTCTTCATCGTCGAGCTTCAGTAGAGCTTTGCCTGAGCGTTCGCAAAGCCACAACATGGCGCGCTTGATCAAGGCTTCCGTCCATTCGACTTCGCCGATCAGCCATGGTGTTGAGCTTCCGGTTAGTCCGCCTGCGGCAGGCGGGTCAAGCAAGACGCGGGCGTTGCGGTGCTCTTGCAGGAACGATGCCGGAATGCGGTCGGTAATGACGCCTTCGAGCATCTCCTTCACCATCGGCGCCTTGTGTTCCCCCAGAGCGAGCAGCAAACACTGCCGGGCCGCGAGAATGTGCTCGAGCCCCACGGTCAGCGCCTGGAGTGGAACATTCGATTCGCCGAAAAAGTCGTTGGCGCAAGCTTGTCGCGTAATCGGGTCAAGTGTGCACAACCGCGTTCGACTCTTTCGCATCGAAAACGGCTCATTGAAACTGACATGCCCGTTGCGACCAATCCCAAGCAAAACGAGATCGAACCCGCCTGCCGCCGAAATGGCGTCATCGTAGGCACGGCAGTGTAGTTCCACTTCTTCGAGCGGAATTTGGCCATCCAAGCAATGGACGTTTTCGCCCTTGAGATTCACATGATTGCAAAAGTGCTCGTCCAGCCAGCGTTTGTGACTCTGGTCATCGTGTTTAGGAATCCCGAAGAACTCGCCTAAGCAAAAGACGACGACTCTTTCAAAACTGAGGCCCTCTTCGCGATGGAGTCGAATCAGTTCGCGGTAAGTCCCGGCCGGGGTGCTTCCAGTGGGGAGCCCAAGGACAGTGGGTTGCCCAATATCACCGCGTTCGCGGATGACGCGGGCGATCGTTTGAGCCGCGTTCTTGGCGACATCGCTGCCTGTGTTGAAGGCAAAGGCCGGAAGGTGTGTTCCGGCAATAGGATTAGCCACAGCTCGATTCTCGTTGGGGGCAGGCTTCAAACCACTGGACACGCGCTTCTTGCTGCGGTTTGAAGCGGAGTCGGATTGGGAAGTTGTGTTGGTATTTGCAACAGACACGGGCTACCTCAGTCCTCGGGCAAGCGTTCTGATGAGAAGGACTCCCTATCTTAACTGGTGAACATGGACCCTTAAACGGGAAATCGCCGCTTGGTAGACGAAGTTGATATTCTGGGCGGAAAACCTTGGATAGTCGCGAGCGCTTTGAAATGTCTTATCTCGCCAGTCGTCCCATCCCTGCTGCCGAGACAGCCCCTGCAAGAACAGACTCCTCGGTTGCCAGGGCTTTCTCGGAATGCCATCAGCTTCGTCATCGCAGTTCGAAACTTTTGACTTGCACACGAGGCAGGGCACGTCACTTTTTCAGTTTGGGCAGGATATTAGAGTAGCCCGGCTGTCCCAGCCGGAACGCAGTCAATTCTCGGCTCGGAGATTCAAGCGACTTGGCGTAACTTGAAAAACTGATTAGCCCTGGCCCCCGAGGCTGACCCACTGTCACCTCGGGTCGGCGAAGCGTATGATATTGAGCCAAATTCTCACACTTTCTCGCCAAGACAATCAGTGACAGGCCTCGTCATGAGCAATAGTTCGCCACAGCAATGGTTTCAGTTGGAAGAGCGATTTTTCAAAGGGGTTGATCAGAAGCTGCTGAATGACATTCGGGGCAAGTTGCAGACGGCGGAAACGGCTGAGCACATTATGCAAGTCACTGGGATCCAGGATGCGGAGCTGGCCGGAGGGATTGCCGCGCTGAATGTGAGTGTAGATACGCTGGCTGCTTTTCGCTTAGCTCCGTTGGTTGAGGTTGCTTGGGCGGACGACCGAGTCGAGGAAGCGGAGCGATTTAAGATTTTGAAGGCTGCCGAAGCTTCTGGGATTGGAGCGGATGAACCGGCGATGAAGTTGATTGATGCCTGGCTAAAGACGCGGCCGCCCGCGGATCTGATGGACGCATGGTGCGATTACACCCAGGCGTTGTGTAGCTCGCTTGCCGAAGGGCATCGTGCCGCGTTGAAGCAAGAGATTCTGACTCAAGTGAAGTCCGTGGCAAAAGCGAATGGCGGTTTGCTGGGCTTTGGCAGCGTCAGTGACAATGAGAAAGCGTTGATCGAACGTGTGGAAAACGCGCTCGGTTGAGTTTTCAGTTGGTTTTCTACATCAGGTCCCTGCGGACATTTGTTCTCTAGTCCGCAGTTCTTGCCCGATCGATGCCACCGGCTACGAACGTAGCACCATCTCAAGCGAAGACGCCGTTCTGGCTTTACAAAATCGCTCTGTGGCTAATTGCGTGGTACGTTCCCACGGACGGCTGAGGCTGGGGCACGATTGCCCAGGCCGAGTTTTCGGGTTGGACAAAAGCTAAGGCTTGTCAGATCGACTCGTCAACGGATCCGTCCTCGCAAGTTCACTTTTGCCGTGTTTCCATATTTGACAACGGCGTCGCGTTTTATCTTGTTTGCCTTTCTTGGAAGGCACTCCGGGAACGCTCCTTGAACTTGCATTAACTCTTGGATGAAGAGTGAGGAACGAGGACGCTTCGGGATGAACGCGCACAGACTTCAGCTTGTTAGTAAGCTAAAAACTCCAGCGACCCAGGGCCGATGGTGGAGTTTCTCGCTGCGCGATTCTGGCGACTCCTGGGGCCTCATCTGCTCTCTCATGTTGCTCTGCACGGCGACTTTGTGCAGCGGATGTTCGCGACTTCGCCTGCCTGCCATCGATCCAAACGGATCCAGGGTATTTCTACCGTTGCCCAATACAACGGGGTTGGCTGTACCCGATCTTCAGGGCTCGGGGCAGCAGGGAATCTTCCCGACACCGGCCTTTACTCAGCCCCCTGCTCCGCCGCCGTGTTTGGATGGACGGAACGGAGGATTCTGCAATCTCTTCGGCGACAAGCACCGCTTGGTCAGCAAACTGCAGAAGCACTTTGAGAAGCCCGGGCGTTATGGTGAAATTCAAATGACTCCGATGCGAGTTGTCGCTCCCGTCGGAGGCGAAGTGGTCTTGCTGGCCGGGATCTGCGGTAAAGACGGATATTTAGTAAATCGCCAACCTATCGAGTGGATGTTGTCGCCGGATAGCGTCGGTAACTTTATTGCGGTCGGCGATGATCGCCCGGGCAAATTGTCGAGCTTCTTTTTGCATGATCCGAAAGTTGAAAAGCTGGGTGTGGATTTTGCTCGAGGTCGGACCAGCAACAAGCGGCAGGTCATCACACGTGGAACTCCGACTTGCAACGACGATATCGAGCTCCGCGAAGGCCAAACCTGGTTGAGTATTTCTTCGCCGAGTGAAGGGACCAGTCGCATAACGGTGCTTGCACCTGAAAGCGAGTTCTGGGACCAGCGCCGACTGACTGCGACCATCTACTGGATTGATGCACAGTGGACATTCCCGGAGCCTGAGATTGAGCGGGCGGGTGAAATCGTGACACTGAACACGCGAGTTACCAGGGCAGAGAGCTTCGTCCCGGCAGAGGGCTGGGATGTGGTGTACACCATTCTGGACCCAAGCATCGCGACCTTCTCGCCTCCGCGAGAAACGAACCAGGCAGTCGTCAAAGTCGACGCGAACGGTATGGCTCCAATCAACATTGCAGCACTTCCAGACCAGCGCGGTACCACGCCGGTGCTGATCGAAGTCGTCAAACCCGCCGATCCGGACGATCACTTGCCGAGGCTTGTGCTCGCCACGGGACAGTCAACGGTCACGTTCAGCGCACCCGGACTCGTGCTGGAGGCCTTTGGACCGAATGTGGGCTCGATCGGCGAGCAGTTGACCTACGATGCTCATGTCGGGAATCCAGGTGATATCGGAGCCGAAAATGTGGCACTTCGGATGACTATTCCCGCAGGTGCACGCTACGTTACTTCCGCGCCAGAACCTTCGACTCAGACGGATCAATACTTGATTTGGGAGCAAGGCGCCTTGCCTGCCGGCGAACAGCTCGACGTGCTGGTGACCCTCGAAGCGTTGCGGGCCAGTGAAATGTCTGTGCTTTGGCAGGCGACAGGCGAAGGCTTCCCTGTGCGAGAACGCCGAGTCTTGACTGCGGTCATCGAGCCGTCGGTCGAAGTTCGCTTTGCACCGAAGGACAACATTACCGAAGCCGAAGTTGGCGAGGCGATTGAGTACGAGATCGACATCGTAAACACGGGTCGGCAGACTCTCACGGATCTTGTGCTGAAGATTGAGTCCACCGAAGGAATGCCGGAACTCTATCAGGGAGACACCAAGGTTGAGCAGGTGATTCCCCGGCTTGAACCAAACGAAAGGCGCAAGTTGCCACTCACTTTCCGCGTCCAGCAGACGGGTAACCAAAGTGCGCGACTCAGCGTGCTTTCAGGCGAAACGCTGCTGGCAGAGCAAGCGACGACCGTGCGTGGCTTGGAGCCGACTCCCAAGGTACCCGATGTCGATGTCTCGATTGATTTCCCAAGTCGCACCTTCGTTGGGAATCAGCCGCAAGCGGCGATCACGCTTCGAAATACGGGCGAAACCAAGCTGACCAATATTCAAGTGGAGCTGGCCTACGATCCCGTCCTGTTCCCGCGTTTGGTGGATCCTACCAATAAGCCAAGAGTTAGACTCGACGCCGCAAGAAATGTACTGATTTGGAACGCGCCGGATCTACTGCCCAGAGCATCGACGTCGTCTGCTGATCCGACGCTTCAGTTGTTGGTCAATTCGGATGCTCAAGCCGCGACACCGAACGGGCAACTGTCGGTTCGAGTCGTAACCGCGGAGAACGTCCAAGCACAAGACTCCGTGGCGTTCGAAGTCATTACTCCGAGTAACGGTGGCAGTGGATCGGGTGGCGTCATGCCACCGGAAGGGAACGCTGGAGGCGGAGTGATGCCACCCGAGAGCGGCGCTGGAAACGGAGGCGGTCCTGTGTCAGGAAGGCTGAAAGTGCTGCTGCAGGATTTTGATGATCCAACCGTCGTCGGTGAAGATCTTCGTTACAACCTCGTGGTAACCAACGACAAAAATTCTGAAGATCGCAACGTTGGTCTTCGCCTGCGGTTGCCGGAAGGCGTGAACTTGAAGAGTATTTCCATCGATGGCACACCGGTGAATCGACAGTTTGCCAGTGACGGAGCGCTAGTGTTGGAGGACATCCGATTCATGCGGGCGAGAGAAGAGGTGGTGATCTTCTTCGTCCTCGTTCCTCAAGTTCCGCAGTTGATGGAGCTTCAGGCTCAGGCGTTCTCCGACGCTCAGCCAGATCCGACCACAACAAGCGAGACGACGACTGTGATTCTGAGAGGTCGTTAAGCTGCCGTGACTTGGGTTACCTCGCCTCGGGTTCGGTGGCGAGCGCTCGAGCCGGCGGGGCGTGCGACCTTCCCGGACTTACTCGCCAGGAGCGCGGAGTGAGAAGGTGACAGGGACGGTGACAGCACGAAAAACGGCAGCCTGCTGGCTGCCGTTTGTGTGTAGTTCGATTCATGAGCGAAGCAACGGAATGCTCCACCACAGTTGAGCGTTCGCCCTACGACGAATACTCTGCAGAGAAGAAGGACTTGCTGTCCTCAACGTCCGGCTTGATGGTTCGCTTGCCTTCTTTCCAGTTGGCTGGGCAGACTTCGCCATTCTTTTCGAAGTACTGAAGTGCCTGAACCATGCGAAGTGCTTCGTCGACGCTGCGACCGAGCGGAAGGTCATTGACGACTTGGTGACGCACGACGCCTTCTTGGTCGATCAGGAACAAACCGCGAAGTGCGACGGTATCGCCGGTCAGGACGTCATAGTCCCTGGCAATTTGCTTGCTCAAATCGGCGACGAGTGGGTAGTCGATGTTGCCCAGTCCGCCTTGGTCACGTGGTGTGTTTCGCCATGCTAGATGAGAAAACTGGCTGTCGACACTGACGCCGATCAATTGAACACCTAGCTCAGAGAACTCACTGGCTCGATCCGAGAAAGCGATGATTTCGGTTGGGCAGACGAAAGTGAAGTCCAGGGGGTAGAAAAAGAGCATGACGTACTTGCCCTTGTAGTCGCTCAATGAAATCTCTTTGAACTGGCCGTCCTCCATCACAGCTTGTGCCTTGAACTCGGGGGCCGGTTGAGTGACGAGTACGCTCATCGAGGTTCTCCAGTATGCTAATGAGTGTTCAAAAAGTGGTTGATATGTCTTGCTGTCGGTCGCTCGGCGGCTTCGCTTCTGAAGACGGTCGAGTCGTGATGACCGGGTCACAAAGTTATCCGCTCGCAGGCGATTTGGGGAGTCTTAATCCCGGTTTCCGGCGAGAGGTGTTGTAGCCCACGGAGCCCGAGCAAGACTCCTAATTAGCTTTACAAAAGAGGCAAGTGCATCAATGGTGGATGGGGAAAAGCAGGCTGGGCAAGACACTGACGGTTCCGGCGCGGATGCGACGACAAGTGTGGCCGACCTTAGAGCGGTCATGCGGGAATTCGTAGACGAGCGGGAGTGGCGCAAGTTTCACAATGCCAAGAACCTCACAATGTCGCTGGCTATTGAGGCTGGAGAGCTGATGGAGCACTTCCAGTGGCTAAAGACCGAGCAAGTCGTAGCGGGCGAGGGCTACGATCTAGCAGGGGTGCGAGACGAGTTGGCAGATGTACTGTGTTACGGACTCTCTATCGCCAACGCACTCGACATCGACATCTCGACGGCAATTCGCGAGAAAATGGTCAAGAACCGCTTAAAGTACCCCGCCCCGATCGAGCTGGATCAAAAATCGGAAGCGTAGCTCTCGCGGGGCGTTGTCGTTGCGGGGCGGATTGGATCCGGCTGGTCGCACTTAGGCGGGTTTGATCTCGAAGATTCCTTCGATTTCGACGGACATTCCGCCTGGGAGTGAGTTCGTTCCAATGGCACTTCGCGCGGAGATGCCGCAATCGGAGCCGAAAACGTCGGCAAAAAGCTGGCTGCAGCCATTGATGACTTGGGGCTGCTCGACGAACTCCGGTGTGCACTGGACAAGCCCCAGAAGTTTGACGACTCGTGCGACTCGATCAAGACTGCCCAAGGAGGACTGAAGTGTCGCAAGCATGGCGAGACCAGTTTGCTTGGCGGCGGCCTGTCCTTCCTCCACCGAAAGGCTGTCCCCAAGGCGACCGTTGATCAGACTTCCGTCCGGCTTCAGGGGCCCGTGCCCGCTGAGGTAGATCAGGTTGTCGACGATGACGGCGGGTTTGTAGAGTCCCATGGGTTTGGGAGCGGGGGGCATTTCGACGTTGAGCTGAGCGAGGCTTTCCTCTGCAGACATTGGTTTCTCTCACTTTCTTGGCGGTAGATTATCGCGACTTTGGCTGGCAGTGTCGGTGCTTGCGCGGCCATGATTCTGGACTAGGTTAAGAGCCGGCCAAAGATACACTGGGCTGAACAAGGTGAACAGCCGCAGACGCCCCTTGCCGTTCGACCATTTCTATGGATGCTCTATGCTAGAAACGGCGTTAGGTGGCGTGGCCAAAGAGCGGCTTTGGTCAGTCGATTTGCCACTTTGGTCGGACGATTGGCTGATTGGTTTGGCGAGAAACCTGACTTGCAAATTCCGCTTCCAAATTCCGCTTTGATTGTCACGACGCTCGGCCGCAATATCATGCCCTTGAGGTCGACGTCACGGAACGCACCTCAAAGTCGGCTCCCTCCGCTCCTCGAAGGTTAGAAACGTCATGTCGCAAAACTTGTTTGATCTCTCTAAGGATGTGGCCGTCGTTATCGGTGGTACCGGAGGTCTTGGTGGTGCGATGGCAGATGCACTGGCGGCTGCTGGAGCCGCGGTTGCCGTTGTGGGGCGCAGTGCCGAACGTGGCGCGGTCCGCGTGAAAGCCATCGAGGAGGCTGGTGGAAAAGCGATCTTCCAGGCAGCGAATGCGTTGGAAACAGCTTCTATGGTCGAGGCGCGGGACGCGATCGAATCGCAGTTAGGCACGACTTCCATCCTAGTGAACGCAGCCGGCGGCAATCATCCTGACGCGACACTTCCGCCAGGTTCCGACTTTTGCAAGCTACCTCTCGATGCCTGGCGTCAAGTCTTCGACCTGAACCTAGTCGGAGGTGTCCTGATTCCCAGCCAAGTTTTCGGCGAGTCGATGGTCAAAGAAGGCAAAGGTAGCATCATTAATATTGCTTCGATGTCTGGCATGATTCCGTTGTCACGAGTCGTTGCTTACTCGGCTGCTAAAGCCGCAGTGATCAATTTGACACAATTCCTGTCGCGAGAGTGGGCGACGACTGGCGTACGAGTGAACGCGATCAGCCCTGGATTCTTTCCTGCGGAGCAGAATCGTGCTTTGCTTTACAACGAAGACGGAAGTCTCTCGGAGCGAGGTGGTCAGATCATCGGGCATACGCCGATGGCACGCTTTGGAAAGCCCGAAGAGCTGGGCGGAGCAGCCGTTTGGCTGGCATCCTCTGCGGCGGCCTCCTTCGTGACCGGGCAAAACATAGTGGTCGACGGCGGATTTTCATCGGTCACGATCTAACGAAAACGACCAGGCAAGCCTCGTCGAGGCTCGCGAGCGGTAGCCGTTCGCAAGAGCTCTAACACCTAACACGCTTCGCGGGCGAGTTACAATACACGAACTTTTCCTTTCCAACCCAACATCCTATATCACGACGAATTTTAGAACTCATGGCAAAGCTGAATATCAAACAGGACGCGTCACTCGATTTTCTTTCCCTTGGATCTTTGGTGCATCGACTTGATCCGGGCAGTATTCCATTTCGCAAGTCGAAATCGTTTGAGGTCCACGTGTCGGGCGGCGAATACAATGTGGCAGCGAATCTGAGTGATTGCTTTGGTCTGAGAACTGGCGTTGCAACTGCCATGGTCGACTATGGGGTTGGAGAGATTGTGCAGCGTTCGGTCCGTGAAATGGGCGTGAAGCCATATTACAAGTGGTTTGAGCACGACGGAGTGCGAGGCCCCAACATTGCCACGGTTTACAGCGACCGAGGCCACGGCGTCCGAGCTCCAGTCGTGTTCTACAATCGGGCAAATGAAGCCGGCGCCATGCTGAAGCCAGGCGATTTTGACTGGGACGCGATTTTTGCTGGCGGCGTGAAGTGGTTTCACTCGGGCGGTATTTTCGCAGCTCTTTCACCAACAACATCGGAGCTGATTGTCGAAGGCATGCAGGCGGCTCAGGCGGCTGGCACCGTAACGTCCTTTGACTTGAACTATCGAGCCAAGTTGTGGAAGACGATCGGCAGCGAGGAGAAAGGCCAGGAAATGTGCCGCAAGATCGCTGCAAATTGTGACGTACTTGTCGGCAACGAGGAGGATCTTCAAAAGGGCCTTGGCATCAAGGGCCAAGACGTTGAGAAGAAGTCCAAGCTGGATCCGGATTCGTTCTTCGAAATGATCGAAGGCGTGACCAAGGAGTTCCCCAATGTCAAGCTCGTCGCAACCACCTTGCGTGAAGTCAAGTCGACCAATCACCACGAGTGGGCAGCGGTAATTTGGTACGATGGAAAACGCTATGTCACGCCTACGATGAACCTAGATGTCGTTTGCCGAATTGGCGGCGGTGATGGTTTTGCGGCAGGTTTGTTCTACGGCATGTTGGATGGCCGCGAGCCCGAGCAAGCTCTGCGACTCGGATGGGGGCATGGAGCGTTGCTCACGACCTTCACTGGGGATGTTACCCAGGCGAAATTGCCAGAAGTTGAAGCCGTTGCATCCGGTGGTTCTGCTCGTGTGCAGCGGTAGTTGCCTCTGCCTGCGAACAGTAGGCAGCAGGAAGCGGCTTTCGATTCTGCTCGATGGTGCTGGGATTTGAAGAGGTTGAACCTGTGGGTGAATCGCCGGATGAAGCTGAGAAGTCGGTTTTGGCGATTGCGGCCCATCCGGATGACATCGAGTTCGTGATGGCAGGAACGCTGTTGCGACTCGCTGAACGCGGGTGGCAGGTCCATTACTTCAACATTGCAAATGGCTGCTTGGGCTCTGAGATTTTTAGCCGAGAAGAATGTGCCAAGGTGCGCTTGGGCGAGGCTCAGGCGGCTGCGGCGGCGCTGCCTGCGATTTTTTACCCGCCGATTTGCGATGACTTGGAGATCCTCTACAGCAAGGAGCTTCTTGCCCAAGTTGCGGCTGTCGTTCGGCAGGCGAGGCCCTCCATCGTGTTGACGCACTCGCTCGTGGACTACATGGAGGACCATCAGTATGCGGCGAGGCTGGCAGTATCGGCCACGTTCGCCCGTGGCGCTCCGAATTTTGTGACTCAGCCAGACGTTGGTTCGTTCAATCAAGACGTGGCGATCTACCACGCGCAGCCTCACGGAAATCGTGAACCCATGGGACAGTTTGTGGCTCCCGAACGGATCGTCGATGTGACTGATCTCCAAACTCGAAAACGCGAGCTTCTTTTGTGCCACGCGAGCCAAGCAGCCTGGCTTGACGCTTCGCAGGGACTTCAATCCTATGTCGAAACCATGGATGCACTCAATGCCGAAGTCGGCAGTCTGACGGAGGGTTTCATTCGGGCCGAGGGCTGGCGCAAGCACGCTCACATCGGTTTTAGCGGCACTGGTTTTGACCCGCTCGGCGGTGCTTTGGAGGACGTCTCTGTTTGGAATCCCGCATACACCAAACAAGTGGCCGAGCGGCCTGTGGGAAATTCTGTCGTCCGTTCGTCAGTGCGATAACTAAGGGACGAAACCATGAAGATCCTGGCAATCGAGACCACCTGCGACGAGACGGCTGCCGCAATTATTGATGAGAGCCGTAAGGTCGTTGCTGCGGCAGTCGCCAGCCAAGAAGAGATTCACAACCGCTTTCAAGGCGTTGTTCCGGAGTTAGCGGCGCGCTGCCATCTCGAACGTATCATTCCGATCGTCGAGCAAGTCCTTGCCGAAGCGTCCGTCGAACCGAAACGTGACCTGTTGGCGGTTGCGGTCGCAACGGAGCCCGGTTTGCCGGGGTCGTTACTGGTTGGTTTGGCGGCAGCCAAGGGGTTCTGTCTGGGGTGGGGAAAGCCGCTAATTGCGATCAATCATATTCAGGCGCACATCTATGCCTGCCAAATGGGACACGCTGAGAGTGTTTTTCCGTGCGTAGGGTTCGTGGTCAGTGGAGGGCATACGAATCTGTACCGATGTGAGACTCCGAACCAATGGAAGTACTTGGGTGGGACCATCGACGATGCAGTTGGCGAGGCCTTTGATAAAGTCTCGGTGATGCTCGGACTCCCCTACCCCGGCGGTCCCCATTTGAGTCGGCTTGCTGAGAGGGGCGATGACCGAGCCTTTGACTTGCCAAGGCCGATGCTTTCCGATACTTCGCATTTGAACATGAGCTTTTCAGGTCTGAAGACCGCGGTGCGCTACAAATTGGTTGGAGTGGGAAAGCAGGACTTTGCCGAGTTGGACCTACCTGAGGCGAGAAAGGCCGATGTGGCGGCTAGTTTTGAACGTGCTGCCATCGATTGTTTAGTCGGCAAGGCCAAGTTGGCACTGAAGTCGACGGGACTCCGCCGGCTCTGCGTGGGAGGCGGAGTGGCTGCCAATCGAAGGCTTCGCAAGGAGTTACAATTGGCGTGCGACGAGATGGATGCTGAATTGATTTTGGCCGCACCGGACTTGTGCACCGACAATGCTTCCATGGGCGCGATCGCTTGGGAGAAAGCCGAGCGGAACGAATTTTCTGATTTGGATATCGACGTACAGCCAGGCCTTGTACGCGGCTAGTGATGCTCGGCAAGTAGTCCGGGCGTTGGCTAACAAGTACTCGGGCAGAGTCTTAGATCGCGCGACGAAGCCGCGGAAATTTGAGCTCGAGCACGCACTTCCTTCCATCGTTAAGGCCCTTTGAAGGATCACGAACGTGATGAACAACTTCGTAGCTATCGGGGAATTTGGCTGGTGCAATGTCGCTCGACGAGCAGCTAGCTGCCGCAGATTTTGCGTCGTCGTATTTTGCGCACTCTGGGGTTCTAGCTTTTTCGAAAACTCAATGTTGCTCGCCCAGGAAGTTACGAAAGAAATGAACTCCACTGTTTCGCTGGCGAGCCTGCCGATGAAGTGGGAAATCGCCTTGGAGACTCCCCGCGGTGAGTTGGTTTTCGAGATGCAACGTGAGATGCGAGCGAATTCTGAAGAGCAGGCTTACTTGGTCAACGCTGCAGAGACTATTGCGGTGGAACATGAAATTGTGGACGACAAGCTTCGATTTAGGATGCCACACTTCGCATCAGAACTCGAATTCACTTGGCCAACTGACGTGAGCAGATTGGCTGAGGAAAATGAGCTGCGAGGAGCTTGGACGAAGCGTCGGGGGCCGGGCAAAGTTGCCCGAGTTCCAGCGAAGCTTCGTGGACGGAGCGAATGGCAGTACGCGTCTCCCGCAGCATTCCTAGGACGTTGGGAGGTCCAGTTTTCGGGTAGCGAGGATCCCGCTGTTGGCGTTTTTCAGCGTTTCAAGGAGGATGAAATACAGGGGACGTTTCTAACAACCACTGGCGACTATCGATATCTACACGGTGGCGTAGTCGATGGGGCATTGTTGCTGACTTGCTTTGATGGTGCCCACGCCTTTCGCTTTGACGCCGAGCTAACGGCAGGCGATACACTTGCGGGAAATTTTTGCTCGGGCAATTGGTATCAGGAGACTTGGGCGGCGATGCGAAATGCCTCTGTACGGTTGCCTGACGCTTTCTCGCAGACCAATATCGTGGGTTCCGAGCGACTCGCGGGACTCGAGTTTCCGAACTCTGCTGGCGAAATGAAGTCACTGTCTAAACTGGCAGGCGGAGCGAAAGTCACTCTGGTTGAAATCTTTGGCACTTGGTGCCCGAACTGCCACGATGCGGCCAGTCTACTGAAGGAACTGCGGGGCAAATATTCGGATCGTGGCCTGCAAGTGATTGGGTTAGCGTTTGAGCTGAGTGGCGACTTTTCGAAAGACTCCCGGCAAGTCGAAATCTATCGCGAACGCTTCGACGTGGACTACCCGATTCTCATCGCAGGGCTGTCCGACAAAGCCTTGGCCTCGCAAAAGTTCCCCATCTTGGACCGCATCCGGAGTTACCCAACGACCTTGTTTGTTGCCCAAGATGGTTCCGTCCGAGCCGTCTACACTGGATTCTCCGGTCCGGCCACCGGCGAAGCTCACAGGCTGCTCAAGAAACAGTTCCACGCCCTGATTGAAACGATGCTCAACGAGTGAGCTTCGCGTTTTATAGCAGCATTCTTCTGACGCTTTACTCGTCACTGTTTATTGTCGGCATTGCTCTGATGCGTCTACAACGCAGCATTGGCGTGAAATGAACAGCGGCGTATCTAAATGTCACGCCTCCAGGCCTGAATGGGTGACGCGTAAGCCTTGATAATAGGTTTGCGGCCTATTCAGTGCGCGTAGTTGAACTTGAGTGTATTTGCGTGGCAGTGAGTGGTCGGTCGTGCGGCCCCGATGCTTGCGTTGTACCTGAGTCCGTGCAAGCCGCGTTCGTTGGTGAGGGGGTGTTCGTTTAAGTTGATCTGCGCTGGCGTGCTTCAGTCAGCGTTGGTTGTTATGAACACCGGCGAGATACGCCAAAGAAGGTGTTTTCCCTCTTCGCTATGCGATTCTCTCGCACGTTGCAATTGTTGCCCCAGAGTTAGACACGTCGGAATCGTCAGGGTGACGTCAACCGGCTTTTTTCACGCAACCAGTGGCACTCAACCGCCATCCGGCTGTTGGGTTTGCTCCAGCGTCGATGGACTGTGCGTGTTTTCGTTTGACCTAAGGGCCGTTCCCCATGTTCGTCAATGATCCTGAGTTAGTTTCGGAGTTCATCACCGAATCCAGCGAGGCACTTGCGGATATTGAGAATCAACTACTGGAGATCGAAGCTGGCGGTGCGGATATCGACAGCGATTTGGTGAATACTGTCTTTCGGGGCATTCACTCCATCAAAGGTCTAGCTGGTTTTCTAGAGCTAAAAGCAATCAATGAGTTGGCACACAATCTAGAAGATGTGCTGAACAAGGTTCGGAACTTGCAACTGGTTCCGACTTCGCAAATCGTGGACGTGATGCTGCGAGCCGCGGATGAGTTAAGGGCGTTGTCGGTGTCGCCCGAGGAATCGAATGCCGCGGATGTGAGTCAGCATGTCACTGCTTTGCAGGCAATCCTAGCTGGTGACACGCAGGATTCTGGCGGGGTAGTCGAACAGGCAGCCTCGGATTCCCAGAAGATCGAAGATGCGATCATTTCGCAAGTGGATCAGTTGTCTGAGCTTGCACAGGAAGAGTCTGACTCTGGCTCGAAACCGAAGCACTTGGAGCCAGAGTCTCTTTCCTCGTCTCCTGTGCCGGTCGCTAAGCCGCAAGCTGAGTCCGATAACGTTGCAGGCCCCAAGCAGGCTGAGCGAAGTCCCAAAGAGGCCAAAGAGAAAGCGTCGGGCGTCGAGGCGAACATTCGAGTTCCCGTATCAACGCTCGACCACTTGATGAATCTGGCAGGCGAGCTTGTTTTGAATCGCAATCGTCTTGTGCAGTTTTGCGGTAGCAACGGTGACAATGAGTTGACAACGCTCTCTTCGGACATCGATCAGATTACTTGTGAACTTCAAGAAGCGATCATGCAGACTCGGATGCAGCCGATCGCAACTGCGTTCAATCGATTTCCTCGAATCGTTCGCGATCTGAGCTCTAAGCTCGGTAAACAATGCAATTTAGTTGTCGAGGGCCGGGATGTCGAAGTGGACAAGTCGATCATCGAAGCCATCGGTGATCCCCTCACGCACTTGATTCGCAACTCCATTGACCACGGAATCGAAATGCCTGATGTCCGGGTGGCCAACCGGAAGGTGGCCGCTGGTACTTTGCGACTGGCTGCCTACCACATGGCTGGGCAAGTGTGCATTGATATTCAGGACGATGGAGGTGGGATCTCGCCTGACAAAATCAAGCAGAAAGCAGTCGACAACGGCATCATTACTGACCGTCAAGCTGCGGAGATGAGTACACGTGAAGCACTACGTTTGATCTTCCATGCGGGATTTTCAACTGCTGAGAAATTGACAGACGTCAGTGGCCGAGGCGTCGGCATGGACGTCGTGCGAAACAATATCGAACAGATTGGCGGCACAGTTGACGTTGAGTCGGAGGTGGGCCAAGGGACAACCATACGCATCGTATTGCCTCTGACCCTGGCGATTATACGGTCTCTTATTATCGGTGACCAAGATGCTCGATTTGCGATCCCGCAAGTCAACGTCGCGGAGCTAGTTCGAGTTTCCGGAAAGGATCGAGAAGAACGAATTCAGTGCATTAACGATGCAGTTGTTTTGAGGCTGCGCGATGAACTGATTCCGCTCGTGGACTTGGATCAAATCATTCAAACGGCGGCTCCGTTGTCATTAACTTCGAACGCGGGGCTTGCTGAAGGGCTAGCTTGTTTTCAACCGCCTGGGTCCGAGTCCGAGTCCGAGTCCGAGTCCGAGGCTGAGGCTGAGGCTGAGGCTGAGGCTGGGGCTGAGGCTGAGGACGTGTTGATCGATCAAGCGGAACTGGCTGTATCTGCAAAGCGGGAGGCGCAGGGGATCAGTATTGTGATTCTTGAAACCGGACGTTCACGCTACGGCATTATCGTCAATGAACTATTCGATTCGCAGGAGATTGTCGTAAAACCACTTGGCGTTCATCTCAAACAGTGCAAGTCTGTCGCTGGAGCGACCATCCTTGGTGACGGCCAAGTTGCGTTGATCTTGGATGCGGCAGGGATCGCTGAAGAGGCCAACTTATCTGGCTTGGATGAAGACCTTGTCGACGACCAAATCGCATTAGATTCTGAGAGCGGCGATGAAGTGCGTCTGTTGATCTTTCGCAATGCACCGAATGAACAATTTGCGATTCCCATGGAACTGGTTTCGCGAATCGAACGTATTGCCACCTCGGCGATTGAGCGGCACGGCAGTCGCAGCGTAGTGCAGTACTGCGGGCGTACATTGAGCCTATTTGCGGTCGAAGAGATCCTCTCAGCGCAACCCAGGGAAACGTCACGATTTGTATCCGTCGTCATCGTGAGCTTGGGAGGAAAAGAACTTGGGATTATTGCTCCCTGCATCGGTGATATTTGCGATATCCATGTCGAGGTGGATACGGAATCGCTCACGGAAGCAGGAGTCATTGGGTCGGCAGTGATCCAAAGCACTGTAACCCGGATTTTGGATGTCGCCGTGATCTGCAAGCAAGGCAGTCCCGAAAGCGGCCCCGGTGGAGTTAGGGGCAACGCGATGGCGAATGGACCAGGTTCCCTTCAGGAGGTCGCTGCTAACGCTGGTGCGAATCTAAAGCAACGCAGGCCACGAGTACTAGTCGTTGAAGATTCGAAGTTCTTCCGAAAACAGATTGTTCGTACGTTGAAAGGAGCCAACTACGAGACGCGAGAAGCCGCCGATGGGCTTGAGGCACTCCAGATTCTAGAAGGCGATGCCGGTTCATTCGACCTCATGTTGACCGACATTGAAATGCCGAACATGAACGGCTTCGAGCTTTGCCAGCGGGTACGGCAGATGGAGCAATTCAAGTCATTGCCCATTGTGGCGCTGACTTCACTCTCTTCGGAGGAAGACCTGCAACGTGGACGCGATTGTGGAGTGGACGAATATCAAGTCAAGCTGGACGCCGACGCGTTGTTTGAAGCAATTCGTCGATTGATACCAGAGTAGACCGAAGGTTCCGAAGTAAACAGCGCTGCAATGATCGTGGCATAGGCATAGGTATGAAAACAAGAAACGAAAACGAGATTCAAGTCATTAGTTTCCGCGTTGGTTCGCTGCTTATTGGCTTAGAGCTCACCGACGTGCAGGAAATTAACCGGCACTGCGATTTCGCCCGCGTCCCCAACTCACCGAAGGGCGTGCGTGGTGTGATCAATTTGCGGGGAGAAGTTGTGACGATGATCGATTTGGCCATGTTGCTGAATCAACAGACGGACAGCTGTGTAAACACCAAACTTCACAACGTCTTCGTGAAGTATGAGTCGGAGTTGATTGGTCTTATTACGAACGGTGTTTCCGACTCAATGACGATTCATCGCGATAGCATCGATGCACTCCCGTCCAACTTGGACATCGATGAAGCGAATTTTTTTACAGGAGTTCATCGGCTTCCTGATGGGAAACTGATGGTTCTCCTCGACTTAAACCAACTACTCACCAATGTGCTCGAAATCGGCAGCGTAGCGTAGACGCTTGCAGATCCATCAACGCAAAAATCGCAATTCAAACTGCTAAGTGACCTGAGGAAATCTTCGATGCTGAACAGAATCCGACTCTCCAAATTGAACTTAAGAGCCCGGTTGACCCTGGCGTTCGTAGTCTGCGGCATTGTCCCGATGCTGGTAGGCGCGGTGGCAAGTTACTCCAATGCTCAAAAAGGTTTTGAGTTGGTGCAAGGGCAGACACGGACGGCTCTGCTGGAGGGGAAGTCCGAGTCGTTGGTGGCTCTTCGCGACCTGAAGCGGCAGCAACTGCAGCAATACTTCGCGCAGATCCAAAATCAAGTCCAGACGTTTTCCGAGAACCAAATGGTGGTCGCTGCGATGCGAGGTTTCCAGGATTCGTTTACCAGTTACGCCGGCCAACGCCAGATAGCCGAACCGGATATTCAGCGGATGCGTGACGAGCTGAGAGGCTACTATGCGGGACCGTTTGCGGCGCAGTACGCAGAGCAGAACGATGGGAAAGTACCGCCGATTGAAAGCATGATTGGTCGGCTCGACGCCGACGCAGTCGCCCTGCAGCACGCGTATATCTACTCGAATTCACACGCGCTGGGATCCAAACACTTACTTGATTCTGTGGACGACAGTACGAAGTACTCGTCGCTGCATTCAAGGGTGCATCCAATTGTTCGGAGCTACTTAGATAAATTTGGATACTACGACATTTTTCTGGTGGATTCGAAGAGTGGAGACATCGTGTATTCGGTGTTCAAGGAAATCGACTTTTCCACTTCACTCGTTGATGGGCCCTACGCAAATTCCAACTTTGGCGAAGCGTTTCGCCGAGCGAATCAGCTTGGCAAAGATGAGACGGCTGTAGTCGACTTTGCACGTTACACACCTTCCTACGAAGCACCGGCTGGGTTCATTGCCTCGCCCATCTTTGAGGGCGACGAGAAACTCGGCGTGGCTATTTTCCAGATGCCAATCGACCGAATCCAGGACATTATGACTTCAGGTACAGGGCTGGGAGAGACGGGCGAAGCGCTATTGGTCGGTTCAGACTATTTAATGCGTTCCGATTCCAGGCTGGATCCTGAGCACTTCAGCTTGGCAAATTCTTGGAAACATCCAGAGCAAGGGAAGGTGGACAACGCTGCCACTCGTGCTGCCATTGAGAAGGGCGCATCTGGGACAGATTGGAGCAACGACTACCGTGGCAAGCGTACACTGACCTCGTACGCACCGATCTCGTTGGGAAGTCTTAAGTACTGCTTGCTTGCCAAGCAAGACGAGAACGAAGTTGTTGCGGTCAGTCGGCAGATCGCGGCGAGCGTTGGTGAAGCGCAGGGCTCACTGGTGCGTTGGTTTCTGCTGATCGGTTTGACTTCGGCTGTGCTCGTTGCCGTGTCCGCCTTCTTCTACTCAAGCCGGGTTTCGAAGCCCATTCAGTCCGTCGCTGAGTTCGCGAGCAAAATGGCCGAGGGCAATCTCTCTGAGCGTTGTGAAGTCACGGGGCAGGCTGAAGTCGGTGACTTGATCTCTGCGATGAATCGTATGAAAGACAACTTGTCCGGTCTATTAGGTGAGGTGATCTCGACTTCCGAGGTTCTCAACGGGTCGTCGACCGAGTTGAGTTCGACGGCTGATCTACTTAGTCAGGGCGCAAATGACACAACAGAGCGATCAACCAGTGTGGCTGCTGCTGCGGAGGAGATGTCCGTGAACATGAGCAGCATGGCTCAGGCTACAGAGCAAGTGTCACGCAACGTCAATTCGGTCGCTGCCACAATGGAGGAGATGTCTTGCACGATCGCAGAGGTGGCGCGGCATGCTGAAAAAGCCGCGGGTTCCGTTTCATCTGCGGCGACGCTCGCTGATGAGAGCAATCACCAGATTGATGCTCTCGGAAGTGCTGCAGCCGAAATTGGCAGTGTCATCGAAGTGATTCAAGATATTGCTGAGCAGACGAACTTGTTGGCACTCAATGCCACGATTGAGGCGGCGCGTGCTGGCGATGCCGGAAAGGGCTTTGCTGTTGTCGCAACGGAAGTGAAAGAGCTCGCCAAGCAGACAGCCGATGCCACAGACGACATTCGGGCTCGAATTGAAGCCATTCAGAAGTCGACGGGTACGGCGGTCGAATCGATCGGTGAAATCGGTACGGCAATTCGAGACGTCAATGATGTCTCGAAAACGATCGCATCTGCTGTTGAAGAACAGGGGATCAGTATGAAAGAAGTTTCCCAGAATATTACTCAAGCCGCAGACGCGGCACGCACGGTATCGGTAGGAGTCAAAGAGTCAGCAGTCGCGAGCCAAGAGATTTCTCAGAACATCAACAGTGTGAATCACTCGGCTCGCGAGTCGACGGAGTATGCCGAGCGAACGAAGTGTGCGGGTAGCACGCTCAGTCAACGTGCCAGTGGACTACAGCAAGTCTTAGGAAAATTTCAGGTGGATTCACCGGTTCTATTCACAGACGCTTAGGGTTCTAAACGATTTGCCTCGCGGGCAGTCTTACCCGCAGGATTGTTCGTTGTGTTGGCTGGAATGGAATTATGGATAACGAGAAAAGCGTTCTGTTTGTGGACGACTCGCTAGTCGACAGGCGAATCATCAGATCGGCACTTGAGCGAATTGAGCGAGTTAAAATCATTGGCCACGCCTCGAATGGAGAATCGGGGCTGGCGATGATCGAGACGCATCTACCAGATGTTGTATTTCTCGATGTGCAAATGCCCAAGATGAATGGGTTGGAGGTCCTTGAACGCCTCCCGGTCGAAATTCAAGAACAAGTGTCAGTCTTTCTGCTCACATCCAAGTCAGACGCCGCGGTCACGAAACGGGCGATGGACTTAGGAGTGCAGGACTTCATCTTCAAGCCGGCTGGGGCATCCTTTGAAGAGAACTTTGAAACGCTAGTCAAGCGTTTGAGAAGCTGCCTTGCAAAGGCAGAGACGCGTACTCGTACGAAAGAGTCTCTCAGTGAGTTGGCCTATGAGAAGCCCGCGCGTTCGTCGGCGGAAGTTATTTCACTGCCAGCGAATACCGATCGTGAGTTGACCGCTAGTTGGGAACGGGGGGAGCCGACGGCTGATAGCGCCCTTGAGCGAAATGGAGCAGTAGAAGTTGTCGTTATTGCGGTTTCAACCGGTGGCCCGGCGGCTCTTAGGCAATTGTTGCCTACGCTTCCCGTTGATTTGGCAATGCCAATCCTCGTTGTGCAGCACCTGCCAGAAGAACAAACTGCTGTACTGGCGATGGAGCTAGATCGTGCGACACAAATCAAAGTGATGGAGGGCCGAGATGGTATGCAGATCCTGCCCGGTCATGTCTACATAGCGCCCGGAGGGCTTCAGATGGGAGTGAGACGCACTGAGCCGTTTTACACTTTGCGAACCGTTGACCTCGACACGGCGAATTTTTGTAAGCCCTCTGCGGATTACTTACTTGAGTCGGCGGTCGATGTGTTCGGCGCAGGGGTACTCGCCGTGGTGATGACTGGCATGGGGACCGACGGCACTCAAGGTTGCTCGCGTCTGGCGGCGACGGGCGGAAGCATCATCACTCAAGACAGTCAGTCCTGCGTTGTCTACGGAATGCCACGCAGCGTGGATGAGGCTGGACTATCCGATGAAACGTGTTCGATTGAACGCATTGCAGAACGCATTACAATGGCGGCAAGAAAGGCAGAACACTCATGCACAACCTAGGCGGAGTTGAGCAAGAAGATCTACAAAAGATTCGAGAATACATTTGGAGTACGTGCGGGATTTGGTTCGATGAGTCCAAAGACTATCTGGTGGAAAATCGGCTCGGTGGACTTTGCAAATCAGAGGACGTGAAATCGTACGCTGAGTTGATTGTTCGAGCAAAGCAATCCACGCGAGTCGAAGAGGAGCTCGTCGACTGTGTGACAATCAATGAGACTCTTTTCTTTCGCGATGACTCGCCCTACAAAGCCCTGCAGCACAAGGTGTTTCCGGAGCTCATCGATGCACGTGAAGAGACCTTCCATTCAAAGCGACTTCGCATCTGGAGTGCGGCCTGCAGTACCGGGCAAGAGGCTTACAGTATCGCCATTACGCTAACGGAGTTGATTCCGGATATCGCAGCGTGGGATATAGAGATCTTGGGAAGTGATATTTCCAAAGCGGCGCTCGCGCAAGCAGAAAAGGGAGCTTACAAGTCCTTTGAGATCGAGAGAGGATTGCCGCCTGAGTATATGGAACGCTACTTCATCAAGGGTGACGGTGAATGGACGGTTAAGGATAACATTCGGCGGCTCTGCCGCTTCGAACAACGGAATCTGACACGCCCATTGCTAGGTGCTGGGCCTTTTGACGTAGTCTTTTGCAGAAACGTCGCCATTTACTTCACCCCCGAAGCTCGCAAGCAGCTATTCGATCGTATCGCGGACACGATGGCCGATGACGGGTACCTGTTTGTGGGCTCCTCCGAGTGCCTGCAAAACCTGGGATTCAATCCCCAGCACCATTGCCATTCCGTTTTTTATCGTCCAGCGTTAGATTCCCAACCAAGGGCGGACGACGCAGAACGTGAGCAGGGTAACCAGTGCGATAGCGAATACATTCAAGAGAAGACCCGCTTTCATCATTTGGTTGAGTGAGATTTCGCCTGAGCCGAAGACGATGGCATTAGGTGGCGTGGCAACTGGCAGCATAAATGCGCAACTTGCCGCCAATGTGGCCGGGATGATCAAGAGAAACGGGTGAATGCCAATTCCAGGTGCGATTGCCGCCAACACGGGAACCAACGAAGTCGTGGTGGCGAGGTTAGAGGTCAGTTCCGTCAGGAACACAATCGCGGCGGTGACGATTAGGACAGTCAATAGCAGCGGAAGTTCCCCAACTGCATTCGCATAGCTACCCAGAAACTCTGCGACTCCGTTGGTAGAAACTGCTTTTGCGAGGCTGAGTCCGCCGCCGAAGAGAATGAGTATTCCCCACGGCATCTTGTTGAGTGTTGGCCAGTCCATGGCGAACTGTCGCTCACGTAGGTTGACTGGAAGCATAAACAAGGCGAGCGCGGCCGTCATTGCGATGCCTGTGTCCGTCAACCCGGCGAAGGGCTCTATGCGAGTGTCGTTCCAAGAGAATCCGATTCCCGTTAACGAACGTCGTGTTAGCCAGAAAACGACGGTGAGTGAAAAGACTCCTAACGTGATCCACTCGCCCCGCCCTACTCGGCCCAATTTCGATAGCTCTGAGCGAACCATTTCCTTTCCGCCTTTCAACTCGATGGAATTGATTGGAAAAAGGACTCTTGTCAGAAACAAATAAATCAATGGCAGAAAAACGGCTGTCACGGAGACGCCGATGGGGAGCCAAGTTGCAAAAGTGAACTCGTATCGATACGGCTCCGCGATGTTGTTTTGCAAAAAGCCAATGAGGAAAGCGTTCGGTGGCGTTCCAATAATCGTCATAATCCCGCCTACTGAAGCGGCGTAGGCGATGCCCAGCAACAGGCACGTTCCGAATCGATCACGATCACTGTTTGTTTCGGTGGCGTCGGTCGCTTCTTTCTTTCCAACCAATGCAATGGTGCTCATCGCAATGGGCAACATCATGGCGGTCGTCGCAGTGTTTGAAACGAACGCGCTGAGTACTGCGGTGACGAGCATGAAGCCAGCGACCATGGCCGGTGCGCTGGTTCCAATCAGCGACAGCGTGCGAAGGGCGATGCGTTTGCCGAGTCCCCAGCGTTCCATGGCTAGCGCTATGGCGAATCCACCGAAGTACAAAAAGATCAAGTAGTCTGCGTAGGGAGCCGTAGCCGTCCTGATGTCGGACACGCCCAGCGGAGGGAAAAGTACGATTGGCAAGAGCGCTGTAGCGTTGATGTTGATAGCTTCTGTCAGCCACCAAACGGCCATCCAAACCATCACCGCCAACGTCGCTCGGCCCGCCCAAGAGAACTCTGATACTGTGGTCGAAACCGCTCCCGCTGTTTCAGGTGCGGCTGTCGAAACCGATGAGGAGGCTTCACTCGCCGCTTGGTATTGATCGGGAAGCGCTAGCAGGCAAACACCGGCGAGCAACGGGCCGAGTGCGAAGCCAATCCACTGGATCAATCGTTTGGTATTGGATTCGCGTTGCATGGGATCGCTAGTTTGTGGAATCGGATCGCTACAGGTGCTTTGCAAGAGCCGAGTAGTGCAGTCTTCGTGGGCAATTCGAATGGATGACGGCAGGGGCGCTGAGTATAGCCGGGTTTGCGCCGCCAAGAAGTTCGCCGAGGGAGTATCATGTGTGCCGAATCAGAAAAATAACGAAAGGCGCGGCCATGAAATTTGCGACGACGATGAGAAACTTACTCTTGCTGACGGCAGTTGCTGGCATCACTCTTTGGGCAAGCCAAGTCGGCCATGCCGAGGGAACGTTGATTCATGCCGGCCGCCTTGTCGTTGGACAGAATGACGATGTTCGTACGCAAGTCACCGTGCGAGTTGTCGGCAACAAGATCGCTGCCGTCGAGAGCGGGTATGTTGCTCCGGGCGCGGACGAGGAGCTTATCGACTTAAAGTCGTTGACCGTCATGCCTGGGTGGATCGACATGCACACGCACCTCATGACGCAGCATCACAAGAAAGTCTATTCGGACAAGTTCTTCATGAACCACGCGGACTTCGCATTGCGTTCGGTCGAGTACGCAAAGCTAACGCTGTTGGCTGGTTTTACGACAGTGCGCGATGTCGGAGACAACGGAGTGAACTCGGTATCGTTGCGGAAGGCGATTCGCGAAGGCTGGGTCATGGGGCCACGGATTTTCACGTCGGGGAAATCACTGGCAACAACTGGCGGACACGCCGACCCAACCAATGGACTCAAAGGTGAATTTCGACGTGACGGAGATCCGGTCGTTGGCGTCGTCAATGGAAGGGACGATGCGCGAAAGGCAGTGCGGCAACGCTACAAGGAGGGAGCCGACTTGATCAAGTTAACGGCCACCGGCGGAGTACTCAGCCTGGCGGCGAGCGGCGATAATCCGCAGTTTGCAATGGAAGAACTAGAGGCGATTGTGGAGACGGCTCGCGACTACAACATGACCGTTGCCGTCCATGCGCACGGCGCGGCAGGAATGAAACGAGCGGTACTGGCTGGTGTCGATTCGATTGAACACGGTACCTATATGACCGAAGAGATCATGGAGCTCATGAAGGCACGCGGAACCTACTTGGTGCCGACGCTCGTCGCGGGTGAGTGGGTAGCCAAGAAGGCGGCTGAAGACGGGTACTTTCCTGAGGTAGTACGGCCGAAGGCGGCTGCGATTGGTCCCGTCATTCAAAGTACTTTCTCAAGGGCTTATGCGGCGGGAGTGAACATTGCCTTCGGTACCGACTCGGGTGTTTCTGAGCACGGAAAGAACGCCAGAGAGTTCGAGTTGATGGTTCAAGGTGGTATGCCACCGATCAAGGCGATTCAGGCGGCAACAATGGGAGCGGCGAAGCTGCTTCACGCAGACGATCGTTTGGGCTCGATCGAAACTGGCAAGCTTGCGGACTTGGTGGCTGTCGAAGGCGATCCGACTGAGACAATTCGCAGCACGCATGACGTTCGTTTCGTGATGAAGGATGGCAAAGTGTTCCGTGATGATCTCGGCTTGAGCCAGTAGCTCTGCTCTTTCGACAATGAGCCCGCGTTCTGGCAAAGGGTTCGTTCACCGCGTGTTTCGTTGGGTGGTTTTATGACAGTTGAATTGGTCGAAGATCTGCCACCTTTGCCAGAGCGACCTACCGATGGGCACAAAGGTACCTTCGGCAGCGTACTTGTCGTTGCTGGGAGCCGCGGCATGTCTGGTGCTGCTTCACTGTGTGGCCAAGCGGCCTTACATGGCGGTGCTGGGCTGGTCACGGTGGCGTGTCCCGAGAGCATCGTGGACGTTGTCGCAAGTGGACACCCGTCCTACATGACCGCACCGCTATTGGGCTCTAGGGGCTACCTCGCCCAGGGTTCAGTCGGGCAGATTGAGCAGTTGCAAGAGACTCGAAGTGTGATGGCGCTCGGCCCCGGTTTGGGGCAAGAGAAGAGCGTGCAAGGGGTTGTTCACCATTTGTACTGCAGCTTGCGACAACCGATTGTTTTAGACGCCGATGGGCTCAATGCGTTTGTTGGCTCTCCGGCACTGTTAGGGTCTCAGGGTGACCCCCGCATCTTGACGCCTCATCCGGGCGAGTTTGCACGACTGTTGGGTAAGTCAACTAGCGACGTGCAAGCGAATCGCCAGTCGTTGGCTGTTGATTTCGCTCGGGAATTGGGTTTAGTGCTGGTGCTCAAGGGAGCACAGACGTTGGTGACCGACGGCAAGCGATGTTTTGTGTGCCCAGTTGCTTGTACGGCGCTGGCGACGGGAGGTTCTGGTGATGTGTTGACTGGTCTCATTGCGGCGCTCCTCGCCCAAGGGATGACGCCTTTTGAGGCCGCAACTCTAGGGGTGCATCTCCACGGTCGCGCGGGAGAGTCGGCTTCGGAGAAGTACTCTGACTTCTACTCGACCTCCCTTGAAATTTTGCACTGCCTTAGTGATGCTTTTCTGCGTCACATTCAAACCACTGCCTCATAAAAAGAGCCAACATGCGTCGTTTCGCGAACTCACCTTGCTACCTACGACTGTCGATGCTGTTCTTCACTGGGGCAATCGCTCTATCGGTTTTGAGTTTGGCAGGACGGGCGATCGGGCAGACAAGTGCTGGGAGTTCAAACGCAGTTGATTCGTTGGTACCCGCGAAAGCTGGCGGAGTCCTGCGTTTGGCAACATTCAACGTCTCTTTGAATCGTCCGCAAGCAGGCAAGTTGGCGGAGGACTTGAGCAAAGATGATTCACAGGCTCGGAGCATTGCAGCAGTCATCCGAGCCGTACGGCCCGATGTGCTACTGCTTTGCGAAGTAGACTACTCGACCGAGTCGAACAACGCGGAGACTTTCGCGAGTGAGTACCTGGCTGCCGCGAAAACTGACAAGCTGGGCGGTGCAGCCATTGAGTACGAGTACGTTTATTCGGCTCCGGTCAACACTGGAGAGGCCAGTGGCTTGGATTTAAATGACAACGGTAAGACATCCGATCCGGAGGATGCTTGGGGCTACGGCCGATTTCCCGGACAATACGGGATGGCGGTGTTGAGTCGCTATCCTATCGCTACCGATCAGATTCGTACTTTCCAGACGCTGCGTTGGTCAGTAATGCCGGATGCGCTGCGACCGCGAATGCCCGATGGCGAAAGCTACTACGATGACGCAACGTGGAAGCAGCTTCGGATTTCGTCGAAGAGTTTTTGGGATGTGCCAATTGAGCTTCAAGTGGGCGAAGCGGCCGTCCGTCTTCATTTGCTGGCAAGTCATCCAACGCCGCCGGCCTTCGATGGCCCGGAGGACCGCAACGGATGCCGGAATCACGACGAGATCCGCTTGCTGGTGGACTACATCAGTGGTGCTGCGTACTTTGAGGATGACAGCGGCAAGAACCAGGGGCTAGAGGAACAGGCGGCTTTCTTTGTGGCAGGTGACCTCAATAGCGATCCGTTCGATGGCGGTAGTCGACCTGAAGCAATTCGAGATCTGCTCAACCACTCTCGAATTGCCACGATGGATCCTCCGTCCAGTCAGGGTGCAGTCGTAGCGGCGAAGGAGCAGGCCAAAGCCAACTTGTCCCACCAAGGAGAGGCAGCATTCGACACCGGCGATTTCAACGATCGCAGTGTTGGGAACTTGCGGATCGACTACGCGTTGCCAAGCTCCAATTTTCGAGTTCTGAGCAATGGCGTGTTCTGGCCTTCTTTGAAAGCGGTGAAGGCTGACATGCGGGAGGCCGTAACGGAGTGCTTGAAAGCCTCCGACCATCACTTGGTCTGGGTCGATGTGGAACTCGCCAAGTAGTTTTGATGCTCGTTCGGCAACCAGTCGGCTGATGCCCCGCACGCTACGGTTTGCACCGGAATGCAGTCAAGTTCGCGCGGGCCGCGATGGTTTGTTGGGCATTAGCCCGCTGAACAAGAACGCAATCATCACTTACAATGCTGTACCACCGAAGGCCGATCATCTTCTCGCGAGCTCAGATTCTGCAGCGGAGTACGCATGGTTACGTTGCAGTCGGCGAGCGTCCGGCCCTGTTTTGCCAGGGCGTTGAGTGAGGGCCTTGGTGGGAAATAGGATTCTGAACGCTTCTCAGTGCGAGCCCTGGTTCGACCGGGTTAACCAAGCTACCGACGGAATGGGGCTGCCGACACTGATCGCGGATCTACTCTAGGGAAAGCGAAAGACTCATGAACAGACAAAAGAAACCGGTAGGTTCCTTGGGGACGCCAACGATGTCGCTGGCAGTTTCCGCGTTGTTTTTTCTCGTACTACTCTGCTCGGGTCTACCGATGTTTACTTCCGATGATGCTACTGCTCAAGAACCTGGTTCGAATTCGGCGGCAGGAGATGAAGCAGCCAATCAGATCACTTCAATCGAAGGGATTACGGAGTATCGTTTGCCCAACGGGACGCAGGTTTTGTTGTTTCCCGATGACAGTAAGTCGATGGTGACGGTCAACATGACTGTGTTCGTTGGCTCGCGTCACGAAGGCTACGGGGAGGCCGGAATGGCCCACTTGCTCGAACATATGTTGTTCAAGGGTACGCCTGGGTTCGAGAATATTCCGGACGAGCTAAAGAATCGTGGCGCCAATTTCAACGGCACGACTTGGCTCGACCGAACCAATTACTTCGAGACGTTGCCTGCAACTTCGGCGGAGCAGTCAGAGGAGAATTTGAAGTTCGCGATTCGTTTGGAAGCGGATCGTCTGATGAACAGTTACATTCGTGGCGAAGACTTGATCGCAGAAATGCCTGTCGTTCGCAACGAATTCGAGCGAGGTGAGAATAGCCCGAATCGAATTCTCTCGCAGCGTGTGCAATCGACGATGTACGACTGGCACAACTACGGGCGAAGCACGATTGGTAATCAGTCGGATATCGAGCGAGTTCCAGTCGATCGTTTGAAGGACTTCTATCGCAAGTTCTATCGTCCAGACAACATTATGGTCGTGATCGCTGGCAAGTTCGACAAAGAGACTGCTCTGCAATTGGTCCAAGACTACTTCGGGATTCTCGAAGCTCCCTCTGAGCCGCTGGACAAGACCTATACGACTGAGCCAGCGCAGGATGGTGAACGAACCGTTGTGCTGCGTCGGGTTGGCAACGTGCAACTAGTTTCGGCCGCCTATCACGCCCCGAGTGGAGCTAGTCGCGAATACGCAGCGGTTGAGATGCTCGCTTACATTTTCGGTACCGAACCAAGTGGTCGGCTCTATCAAAAACTGGTTGTACCCGAGTTGGCGAGTGGAGTGACGACACGGTCGATGGCTCTTTACGATCCGGGCAGCATTATGTTCAGTGCTCAAGTGCCGACCACGAAGTCTATCGAGTCGGCTAGGCAAACGCTGTTAGAAACAGTGGAGAACGTTGCAGGCGAGCCAATCAGTGAGGAAGAGCTGACGCGTGCTAAGCGGCAGTTTTTCAAAGATCGTGAACTGCGTGCGACAGACACTCGGGAGATCGCTATCGAACTCAGCGAGTGGGCCGCCCAAGGCGATTGGCGTTTGTACTTTTTGTTCCGTGACTATGTGGAATCATTAACGCCGGAAGATTGTACTGCGGCCGCCCAAGCGTTTATGACTCGAAACAATCGCACCGTCGGATTGTTCCTGCCCGCGGAAGAGAGTGAGAGGATTGAAATTCCCACGAAACCGGATTTAGACGAGCTCCTCGCGGGCTATGAAGGACGCGGTGAAATCGATCAGGGCGAGGAGTTCGATCCATCGCCGATGGCAGTTGAAGCACGGACGACACGTTCCGAGCTCAAGTGTGGGCTCAAGACGGCTTTTCTACCTAAGAAGACACGCGGCCAAACAGTCCACCTCCGGATTAGCTTGCGATATGGAAATGAAGAGTCCTTGTTGCCATACCGCGGTGCGATTGACTTCTTGCCCGTGATGTTGATGCGTGGCACGGAGTCGCTCGACTATCAACAACTCCAGGATCGTTTGGATGAATTGCGGGCTCAGGTGAATTTCTCTGGCACTGCGGGCTTACTGACGGCATCGATTGAAACCAAGAGTGAGCATTTAGAAGAACTTCTGCCACTCATTGGCGAGATCATGCGAAAGCCGCGGTTCGACGAAGCTGAGCTTGCCGTTCTGTTGCGTCAGTCCATCACTTCAGCGGAAGCTGCCATGACAGAGCCTAACGCTTTGGCCGCGATCGCGACTCAGCGTGCACTAGCGCCGTACAGCAAAGACAACATGCGTTACGTGCCGACTTTAGAAGAACGCGTTGATCAAATGAAGGCGATTACGATTGAGCAGATCCGCGAATTGCACGCCGAGCAGTTGGGGGCAACACATGGAGAGATCACTGCGGTTGGGGAGTTCGATCCCGATCGTACAGTGAAACTCTGCGATGCGATGTTCGCGGGTTGGCAATCAAGCGTGCCACATGAAAGGATCCCCAACCAAGCTCAAGAAGCGATCCCTGGCAAGCTCACAGAGATTGAGACTCCTGATAAGGCGAACGCTGTCTACTACGGCAGCATGCAAATCCGCATGCGAGACGATCACCCGGACTACCCAGCCCTGATGGTAGGTAACTACGTCATGGGAGGTGGAGCCATGTCTTCGCGATTGGGCAAACGAGTTCGCATCAAGGAGAGCCTTTCCTATGGAGTGGGAAGCGGTTTGAACTCGCACCCTGTCGACGAACGGACCTCGCTGACCTTGTTTGCTATTTCGAGCCCAGACAACAAAGAGCGGCTGATCCAAGTGATTAACGAAGAGGTCGAAATGCTGCTTCGCGACGGAATCACGGAAGCAGAACTGTCGGGCGCCAAACAGGGGATTTTGCAGAGTAGCCAACTTGGTCGGACGCAAGATGGCAATCTAGCAGGCCTGCTCGTTGGGACGATCTTTGCCGGTCGTGACATGGCATACTATGCGGACTATGAGAAGCGCATAGACGCCCTGACAGTGGGCGAGGTAAATGCAGCGCTGAAGAAGTACATTGATCCAAGCCGACTGGTTGTTCACATTGCTGGCGACTTCGCTAAGTCAGCCGAGACGGATGACTAGCGTGTGTTTGGCCCGAGTCTGTAACAACCTGTTGCCGAAGAGTTGAAGGAGATCTTGATGAGTGTTCTTGTGACTGAATGGAAGCGGGCGATTTGCTCGCGGGCTGGCCACTGTTCCAGTCTTTGCCTATTGGCGTCGTTGGTGATCGGCGTCTTTCTCTCGAGTTCGATTGCCCTGGCTGGCGACTGGGTCGACTTGATTCAGGGCGAAGATCTTAGCGGCTGGAAGAAGTTTGGAGGTGATGCGACCTATGTTTTGAAAGATGGAGTCATCACGGGGAAGACTGGTGAGGGCAAGAACACCTTCCTGACGAAAGGACCGTACGCCGACTTTGTTCTGGAGTTTGAGGTCCGCTGCGATGCGGCACTGAACTCAGGTGTGCAGGTTCGTAGTCATATCTACCAGAAAGAGACTCCTCAAGAGTCGCGACCGCAGCGCATGCGTGCCCAAGGCGAAGTCTACGGCTACCAATGCGAAATCACCTCGAAGGCGAATGGAGCGAACGGTTGCGCGGGCAACTTCTGGGACGAAGGGCGGCGTACCCGTTGGATGGATGTGTCCATCGACGGTCCGGCAAAACAGAAAGTATACAAACCGGATGAGTGGAATAAGTACGTTGTCGTGGCTCAGGGGGAACGCCTCAGGAGCTTCGTCAATGGAGAGCCCACTGCCGATTTTACAGATGACCGTGATGCGTCCGGGTTTATCGGCCTCCAAGTGCACTCGATCAAGAAGGGTACAGGACCGTATACGGTGTCCTGGCGAAATATCCGTATCCGGGAGCTCGATAAAGGCGAGTCTGTCGACGAGTTCTTGAAACGATAGAAGTCATAGAAAACGAAAGCAGCCGCTGGCGAATGTGTTGTTTGCGCCCGCGGCTGTTTGTGCGAAAGGTGAGCTGCTTCTGAACGGCCTTATTTGTTTGGTGGCTATTCGTTGGCTTCGCGTACACACATTTGCTGTCTAGACCTTCGCACCAAGCCGTTCGGCGAGCTGCAGTAAAGTTCTCGAAGCGTCGCCTTCTTCCAGTTTGGCTTGAATGATCTGAACCGTCGATTCGTCTTTCCAAGCTTGTTCTAACGCCTCTGCGAATTCGCCTTCCGTGTTCACGAGATAGCCCTTTCCTCCACCGTAGATCTCAGGCAGCTTGTGGTAATTCCACGGGTTGATCTCGTTGTAATCCCACTCGCCCTCGTGCAAGAAACGTTCGGTTCCATAGCCGTGGTTATCGAGGATGATCATGATCGGATTCTTGCCTAGCCGCACGATGGTAGACAATTCTTGGCCGGTCATTTGGAATGCGCCATCGCCACAGATCGTAATGACGCGTTGGTCGGGCTTTGCCACACATGCGCCAACTGTTGCTGGAGTCGCGAAGCCCATCGAGGTGTAGTAGGCGGGACTTAGGAAGTCAGCACGCTCGTGGACTCGCAATTCGGTCGACGCGAATAGTGAATCACCAATGTCCGCGACCACGATGTTGTCCTTATGAAGATAACCATTGATTAGGTTCATCATGCGACTCACGCGCAGTGGCGCGTCTGGTTCGAGTTCGAAGCTGGCAGTGCTGGGGTGGAGTGAATCTGGAATGATTCGAATACCCGGCGTTGGCTCCGCGTCGATTAGTCCCTGCAAGAACCCGTCGAGCGGTAAATCGTGATAGTAGTGGTGCGAGATTTGGAGTTGTTCACTGGTGACGTAGATGCACTCTTTCAGATTCAAGTCCGCGGTGTAAATTCCCAGATTGATATCACTCATAAAAGTGCCAAGGAGCAGGACGCAGTCGCTGTCTTCGACAAACTCGGTGACTTCTTCCCGGCCCATTGCGCCTTCGTACAGTCCGACGTAGAGTGGGTGCGTTTCGCTAACGACACTCTTGCCGAGCATTGTGGCAGCGATCGGGATTTTCGCTTTCTCGGCCAGTTCCAGAACTTGATCTTGTAGGCCAAAGCGGTGGATTTCGACTCCGGCCACGATGATAGGTTTCTTTGCTGATTCGAGCCGGGTTTTCGCTTCGCGGATTGCTTCACTAAGAGCGTCTTCGTCGACTACCTGGCTCGGACGCTGGAAGCCCTGGGCTGCCGGAGGGACGACGCTAACCATGTCGCGTGGAATCTCGATGTATACCGGTCGCTTGTAGCGGTCGCACGCGTCGAGAACTCGTTCGATCTCTGCGAAGGCCGTAATTGGATCCCGCAGCTCGGTTCCGGCTATGCACAGTTTTTCAAACACCTCCATCTGAGTTCGGAACTCTCGAACTTTATGGTGGAGCAGCGGATTGTTGTGACGCTCATTCAATCCGGGAGAGCCACTAATCACGACGACGGGCGACTTCTCCGCGAAGGCTCCGGCAACGCTATTGCACACGCTCAAGCCGCCGACACAGTACGTGATGCAGAGTGCCCCCATGCCGTTAAGACGTGCATAGGCGTCAGCCGCGAACCCCGCGCAGTCCTCGCGTGTGGTGCCAACCACATTGATGGGACTCGACTCAAGCATGCTGTAGAACGAAAGTACGTAGTCCCCCGGAATTCCGAATAAGTCGTTGATGCCGTAGTCTTGAAGCCGGTTGATCAAATATTGACCAATGGAAAGCTCGCCTGTACGTCGTTGGTCCGAAGACATGGGTGACTCCGCGTTGGTGAAAATAGCTGGGTTGATGGAAGAATTCAGAGTTCGAACGCGAGCAGTTTGTTGGAGGCAGACTGATTGTCCAGCCTGCTTGGCAATTCGACAATTGGCCCAGAAGTGATTTTTCGTCCTGTAGGTCGAAGCCTTCTCTTACGAAAAGGCGTTTTCTAGTAGGTCACCCGTAGGAACGCAGAGATTCGCAACGCGTTAGTTTTCACGAATTATCGCGTACAACGATTCTCGTTTCGGTTTCCAAGAGCTGCAGATCCGCGACTCTGTGCCTCTTCATAAGACTCGCCGATGAATTGAAGTGCTCCCGAGTCTAGGGAGTCATTGAATCAGCGAGTCGAGTTGGTAACCGCTTCGCTCCTAGCCTCCAAAGGTCCGTGGATTCGCCCCTGAAGTGACGACGCTTCGTGCATCGTTCTCGTAGTTGGCTATGGCGGAGGTCAAGAGCTGACGCGTTGGCGAGGCGACATTCGCGGGTGATTGAGGCAGTGCGTTTCCACCGCGTTTTGGAAAGCCAAGCAGCGTAATTCTAAGTCAGAAGCGGCTGCCTAAGTCAGAAGCGGCTGCCTAAGTCAGAAGCGGCTGCCTAAGTTAGAAGCGGCTGCTTTAGAGGCCCCTTCAAAGTCATCTTGATGGAGCCCTAGCGACTGAAGGGGCTGGCTTCAAACCCAGGCGAAATCGATTCCTCGGCCGCCAGAGCTATTCCGGAATGACACCAGCTTCGTCATCGCAGTTTGAAACACTGATTTGCCCTGGGAAAGCCAAGCGGTCGCATCACGTGAATTGGCTCGAATCGGTATACTAAAGGTTCCGTGACACGCTGTCCGTTTGCAGTTCGGCCGTCGTGGTCTTTGAAGCTAGCGACTAGATATTTGTTGGTAATTCATGGCAAAAGAATCTCGATTGGGTTCGTCCGCTGGTGCCGCTCAGGAGGCATCGCCTCCGCTTGATCCGGAAGAATGGGTAGACGCCTATGGGGACCTGTTCTACCGGTATGCCTATGCAAGGTTGCGGGATATTGGGGTGGCTGAGGAGGTCGTGCAGGAGGCGTTCTTGTCCGGCATTCGGCATTTGAACTCGTTTTCTGGCGCCGGTAGTCAACGCGCTTGGTTGATGACGATTCTGCGTCGAAAAGTCATTGACGTGATCCGTAAGAAGAATCGCCAGCTTGAGGAATCCTGGGCTGGCGAGAGCGATCCGACTGAATTGCTGTTCGACGAGAAGGGCCGTTGGAGGCCTGGGTTATTACCTAGTTTCGAGCCTGCGGCCCGTTTGGAGAGCAGAGAATTGTGGACTGTTGTGGAGAAATGCCTGAAGACGATTCCGCCCGGACAAGCTGAAGTTTTTGTTTTGAGCGTCATTGAAGAGTTGGATTCCGAGGAAATCTGTAAGGTTCTGGAGATTTCTCCGTCCAACCTTTGGGTGCGGCTCCACCGAGCCCGTTTGGGGCTCGCGAAATGCGTCGGGGCAAAGTGGTTGATGGAAAGTAGTTTGGGGAACGAATGACAGGGTGGACGAACTTGGCAGATGACGGGTCTGGAGACGGCGGGCCGCCATAGAGTCGACTCTAGCGAGGCTTGCTCGACTGGTTCTGAGGGCAGGTTCTGGATAATCCCCAGCAAGTCCAGGCTTCCGGCAGAGGATTGAACCGATATTTAGATGGGTGTGCGGAACGCGGCGTTCGGTGAGAAGCACGGCAAGAATTAAGAGTGTGATTTGATGGATAGCGAAGATAATTTGAAGGCTGCCGAGCTGATTACGAAATCGCTTTCAGGAAGCCTGTCGCGGTTGGAGCAGCAAGAGTTGGGCAAGTACATGAACGAGAAAGAGGAGAATGATCCGGAGCAGTTGCGGGCGATGAAGTCTTTTGAGGAGTTGTCGGCTGCGATTACAGAGTCAGCGATCTTTGCGCGGGCTGATCTGGACAATTCGTCTCCGGAGGGGCTGAGCGAAATCGCGAAGGAGCGGATGCGACGTTCGGTGCGGAGTGAGAAGTACAAGTCGCTGGGGAAGACTACTGATTCTTCGGCGGAGAGAGTCGCGGAGAAGAATACTTCGTACTTTAATAGCGCAAGTGGTCAGCCTGACGACTATCGGGAGGCCGTTTCACGATTCACCCTGATTCGCAAGATTGGTGCTGGTGGGCTCGGTACTGTCTGGCTTGCTCGTGATGAGCGACTCCGCCGCAATGTGGCTCTGAAGGAGCTGAATCCTTCGGCTGCGAATGACGAACGCATGCGGATGCGTTTTCAACGTGAAGCAGAGATCACAGGTCACTTGGAGCATCCCAATGTGGTTCCGGTTTATATGAGTGGAGTGAATCCCGAGACTAAGATGCCATTCTACGTGATGCGATTTCTTGGTAAGCAGACACTCGCGGAGGCTATTGAAGAGTACCATGACAAGTGTGTTCACCGAGCCGAGAAGCCATTGGACCTCCATCGCCTTCTCAGTGTCTTTCTG
The DNA here is from genome assembly GCA_045105035.1 of Pirellulaceae bacterium. Classification (GTDB taxonomy): domain Bacteria; phylum Planctomycetota; class Planctomycetia; order Pirellulales; family Pirellulaceae; genus Aureliella. The sequence continues at coordinate 42,407 of JBGCCZ010000079.1, forward strand.
AAAGTCTGTCAGGCGATCGCCTATGCGCATTCTCGTGGAGTGATCCATCGCGATTTGAAACCAGAGAATGTGATCCTAGACAATTTTGGCCAAGTCATCGTTTTGGATTGGGGGCTTGCGAAAATGGAAGATGACGGCCGCCTCGCGATGGAGCGGTCGATCTCGGGCGATTTGCCGATTGAACATATTGGGCAAACGCTGGACGGGGACGTGGTTGGGACGCCGCTATATATGTCTCCCGAACAGGCGGCTGGGGACTTGAGCAATATTGACGCGCAAACGGACGTCTATGGTCTGGGTGCAATCCTGTATGCGATCCTGACGGGAAACGCACCTCATGAGAATAGCAATCTCTCACGCGATGGAACGTTAAGAGTCAAGCAGTATTTGGAGAGCATTGTGAAGTCGACAGTCCGGAGTCCGCGCGAGCTCAAGGCTGAGGTTCCGAAGGACCTTGAGACGATTTGCTTACGGGCCCTGGCCAATCGGAAGTATGCACGGCACGAATCGGCGACGGCACTGGCGAATGATGTCGAGATGTGGATTGCTGGCGTGCGGGAAAAGGAGTCGCAATACAGTGTGATGAGGCTAGCTGCTCGCGACCTGAAATCGCGACTATGCGTTCAAATGCGTGAGTTGATTGCCCTTTCCCAGTTCATGGTCGAACTCCCGCCGATTCAAGAGCTCATCGATAACGTCGAGGGGGACCGAGAAGAATTCGCAGTGTGGCGCGAGCGACTTGCTCAAATTCTCCTTGCACTCATCAAAGTGAAGCCGAACATATCTGGAAACGGATTTTGCCGCATTGACGGGGAACGCGCCATAGAATTAGTCCGGGTAGAGCGAAGTCTCCTCGATCCAAATAACGTGCGAAATGTGCCCCAGAGTCGCCTGGGGGACTCCATCGCGAGCCAGTTCCAGCTAACCGTGCAGGACCAATTTCCTGGGGAGTGCGCGATGGGATTTGATTGCACGGCTGAGGGAACGGTGCGTTTGGTTTGCGGTGTGCCAGTGTTTGATGCGAAGACGGAAGAATCCATTGGGCTTGCTGTCACTGAAGCCGAAGTTGGGAACTTGATTCGTCCGGAGCTTGCCATGGCCCAGTCGACATTCGAATCGCTGATTGTGGACGACGATGGGAGTGTGTTATTCTCCTCGACGGCCAGCGGGGACACGAAACGCGAACTGTCCCAAGCGAAGATTGAAAAGTGGGATGAGATCAAGCTGGCTCTTGACCGCGAGAAAGAGTTCCTTGACCCCAATCGTGAAGTTTATGCGACCCGGCTTCCCCTGCCCCGCCGTCAGAATTCGATGAACATTCTCTTTCGAGCCTCGTAGTGAAGACCCGTTTCGGTGCCTGCCAATTTAACGCCCCAGTACCATCGAGCTGAAGCTTCTTTTCGGCAAGCAGAAACACCGCAAGAGGAGCTCGATGGTCTTCAGCTGATGCTCCGCGAGCTCCCAAAGCACAAGGGAACCGATAAGCTTCAGGCGGATCTTAAGGCAAAGATTGCAAAAGCCAAAGCGGAAGCAGCGAAGCCGGCGCCGAAAGCGACGGGTAAAGGCCCAGCTCGAATCCCCACTCAAGGTGCAGGGCGAATTCTGCTTGTTGGCCCGCCCAATTCTGGCAAGAGCCAGCTGCTCCAGGCACTCACCCGAGCTCAGCCCGAGGTCGCCCCCTACCCTTTTACAACGCAGAGTCCAATGCCTGGGATGATGCTCTATGAAGACTGTCCGTTCCAGTTGATCGACTTGCCGCCAGTGACGGCGGACTTCATGGATCCATCGATCATCTCGCTGGTTCGTGGTGCGGATATCGTCTTCTTCGTAGTCGATCTCGATGCAGATAATTTGGTTGAAGACGCGGAGGTAGTTCTGCAGCGATTCGCCGGAACGAAAACTCGACTCGGGAGAAAAACGGAATTGGATCCGGAGGATATTGGTGTCAGCTATACGCAGACGCTGCTGGTACTGAACAAGTGCGATTCGGCTGAGGCGCAAGAACGCGAGCAGCTACTCGATGAATTTCTAACCCTCGACTTTGAGCGTTTTCGTGTTAGCGCAACGGAAGGTGCCGGTTTAGCGTTGCTGAAGAAAGCCGTGTTTGAGCGGCTTGAAATTGTGCGTGTCTACACCAAGCATCCGAAAGAGAAGGAGCCGGATCGTACGAAGCCATTCACGATACATAAGGGCGACACCTTGGTCGAAGTCGCCCAGAACGTGCACAAGGATATGGCGGACCAGCTGAAGGGGGCTCGAGTTTGGGGGCCGAACGTACATGATGGAACAACGGTGAAGCCAGACTATGAGCCCGTCGATGGGGACGTGGTCGAGCTTCACGCAGGCGGCTGAGCAGTACGCTTCAGCTGCGAACTGAGCCGTCGCTTCTTCGCGAAACGGCAGTTCCAACGAAACTTATTTCAACCATGGTAGGGTGATGAACAACGTTGAGATTGCGCGAGTCTTTGAGCAGATGGCAGACCTACTCGAATTGCGTGGCGAGAACGCGTTCCGAGTTCGAGCCTACCGCAACGGTGCTAAGACGATTCAGGAACTCACGGAGCCAGTCGCGGAGATTATCGCCAACCCAGAAAAAGACTTGAAGTCCTTCGCCGGTATCGGAGGTACGCTCGCGGAGAAGTGTGAGGTGCTCGTCGCTACGGGTAGTTTGCCTCAGTTGGAAAAGTTGCGGGCTGACACGCCTGACGTGCTTATCAAAATGACGCGAATTCCAGGGCTCGGGGCAAAAAAGGCAATGGCGTTGCAAAGCGAGCTTGCTTTGGAGAGCTTAGAGGATCTTCGGAAAGCGTGTGAAGAGAAACGAGTTCGCGAGTTAAAGGGCTTCGCTGCGAAAACGGAACAGCTCATTCTCGATGGGTTAGAAATTGCCGAAGCCGCTGCGCAGCGTATTCGAATCGACCAAGCCGAGAAGCTGGTCAACCGCCTACGGCTTCATTTGGAGACCTGCAAGGCGATCGACCAACTCGAGTTCGCGGGTAGCTATCGTCGAGGCAAGGAATCTGTAGGTGATGTCGATATTCTCGCTGTCAGCACCGATCATACCGCAGTCATGGATTGCTTTGGCGAATTTCCGGGGATCGTAGGCAAGCTGGTACGCGGTGAAACGAAGATGTCCATTCGCGTGGATGAACAGTTCCAGGTCGATTTGCGAGTCGTAAGTGCGGAGTCTTTCGGAGCAGCGTTGCAGTACTTTACCGGCTCGAAGGAGCATAACGTCGCAGTGCGAGGTCGAGCTCGCAAAATGGGACTCACGGTCAACGAGTACGGAGTTTCGAAGCTAGACGATCCTCACAATTACATTGCCGGAGCGACGGAAGAGGATGTCTACGCGGCACTTGGGCTTCGCTGGATTTCGCCTGAGTTGCGCGAGGGACGCAAAGAGGTGGATTGGGCTGAAGAGAAAAGTGATTTTCCGGCGTTGGTGAATGAAGCCGACATCGTCGCTGATCTGCACATGCATACGACCGCTAGTGACGGAGCGCATTCGATCGAACAGATGGCTGACGCAGCAAGACAGCTCGGACGTACTCACATCGCGATTACGGACCACTCCAAACGCGTCAGCATGGCAAACGGACTCGATGAAGAACGCTTGCTGGCTCAATGGAAAAGAGTCGACGATTTCAACAGCCAACAGGAAGATGGGTTCCGGGTTCTCAAGGGAGTCGAATGTGACATCCTGGAGGCGGGGCCATTGGATATTGCCGACGAAGTATTGGCCGAAGCCGATTGGGTCATAGCGAGTGTGCACTACGGTCAGAAGCAATCGCGACAGGAGATTACGGACCGCATCGTCGGTGCGTTGCGGAATCCACATGTCCATACAATCGCGCATCCGACTGGACGTCTGATTGGTTCTCGCCCGCCCTACGATGTGGATTTGAACGCGGTTATTCAGGCCGCCGTCGAGAATCAAAAGAGTCTAGAACTAAACGCGAGTCCGCGACGCCTAGACCTTTCCGAAGAGAACCTTCTCCTCGCTTCAGCGGCTGGCATCCCCATCACGATCAATACGGACGCTCATGCAATGGAGGGGATGAGTGTCATGCGTTTCGGTGTGACTCAAGCACGCCGAGCTGGATTGACCAAAGAGCAAGTTTTAAACACGTGGACTCTAGATGAGCTACTGAAATGGCTCGCTTCTTAAGGCTGAAGCTCTAGGGGTAAGGTTGGACCACAAAAGTCCAACACCAAATGTTTGAACGATGACGGCTAAATTCTTCGAGATCACCCCGGGGCGTTGCCTATAGAAGATGTGCAGTCGCTCCAAGCATTGAAGAGAAACGCTGTTGCATTTGCAAAAAAAATGGCGTGTCACATTGAGTGACACGCCATTTGGTTTTCGGAATATGAATTAATACCGTTTGGTAAGTCCGACTTTGGTTTCTTCCCCAAACGAACTTTACCTAGACGATCTTATAATTCTTCATCTCTTCCATTTCGCGTTTCACATCGGAACCATCTGGGGTTTCATCGGAATCGCGATCGAACCAGCTATCTTGGAATTTCACGAAGCCAGCTTCGCCTCGGGCACCGCGTGCCATCGCCACATTCGTCGATAGTGCGATGACCGCATCCGCCATAGCGACTTCCGGGTAACAGCGCGGTTTGTTGTCTGGATCTGGATTCCGGATACAGTACGCCCAGTGCTCGATCTCTTCGGTATAGCCTCGGCTGATGTCGTCTTGCGAGGCTGCTTTCGAAACACTGGCCGCTTCATAGTTACCGGAAGCTTGGGTATCCAGTTGATAGGCTCCTTCCTTCTGCTTGACGCTGACTTTCGCCGTGGTGTTCGAGTCCTTATAGAGCATGATTTCCTTTTCACGCTCAAGAACGATCGTACCCTTCGTACCCATCACCGTTTCGCCATAGCCGCCGTAGCCGTTTCCATTGATCGTCGAGTAGCTAACAACAACCTTCTTGTTTGGATCTTCATCGTAGGCCGGAATGCCTTTGTCTTGTGGCGGGTAATCCTGAGCCTTGTTGTAGTACCCCACGTCGAAACGCGGATCGTACTCGGGGCCAGGAAATTCGAACATGCAATAGACATGATCTTCTGCGTCTCGGTCCATCGGGAAGATATGCCGACCGCCGACTGCATGGACAGTAAGTGGATGAGCCTTCTTTCCATCCTGTCGCAAGGCAGAGCAGAAGATGGTCGCTGCGTCCAACTGGTGACTCCCCAATTCGGCCATTAGTCCGCCCCCAGTCCGTTCCCAAAGTCGCCAACGACAGAGCTCTTCCATGGCGCTTCGCATTTCGCCATTTGGAAGTTCCATGTCAGTGTAACCGTGTTCGGCAGCAAGAATGTCCTTGTCTGAATCCCACCATTCCCATTGCTTCACTTTCTTGCGGAGCGTGAGAATGTCTTTGGCGTCTTTGGCTTCTTCCAGCTGCCTCTTGAAGCTGGTTAGCTGATTCGCAATCTTGTCGACACCATTCTCGCCACCAGGGATCGGCATCTGCCAGGAATCGCGTCCGGGTAGATTTCCGCGGTGCCACTGGGCACGAATGTGGTGGAGTTGTCCGATAAGCCCGAAACGTAGTAAGTGAACCGCGTTGTCGTATAGCACGCTGTAGTGGCGTTGGTGTCCGGTAGCCAGGTGGAGCGGATTACCGAGCGTGTCAGTGTACTCACGAGCCGCACGTGCCATCGCTTTGCACTGGGCCACGTTGTGCGCCATCAGCTTTTCCGTCAGCACGTGCTTGCCGCGCTTCATTGCCTGAATGGCAATCGGAGCATGCAAGAATAGCGGCAAAGCGATAATGATTGCTTCGATATCGGGGTCGTCCAACAGAGCTTGGATACCGCCGTTGTCCTGGTTGTAAATTTTCACGTTGCGAACGGCTTCCGACTCGTTTGCGTAACCGTACTGCTTAATCAGTCCCGGTCGAGCGTCCAACGCAGCTGGGCTGGACCAATCACCGTGAAAAGCGCGGTAAACGCTACTCGGGCGAATGTCGGCAATGGCCTTCACGTCTACGTACTCGGGTGAGCAACCACCGATGAGTACATTGCCTTCGTCCCCAGTCCCAATGATTCCGACTCGGACTGGATCGTTAACTTTGCCGTATCCAAAGTACATGGAGCCTAGGCCTGCACCGGAAACGGCACCGGCGGCGGCCACGCCCTTGATGAAGTCTCGCCGGGTGACGCCGACCGCTTCGTGGAAATTATCTTTGCCGGTTTGCTTATCTTCTGGACTGAGAGCAAGCATGTTGATCCTCAAACTCGGGAGGGATTGAAATTTGTTGGGTAAAATTTGTCTCTAAGGAGGCGTCCAAATGTGACGTCTTGGAATTCGACTACGCCACTGCGGGCTCTTCCGCCTCTTTGTTTTGCCACCAAGACCACGGGAGGAAGTCAAGTCCGGCGTAGCGGCCGGCGTCGCAAGTGGCTAGCACGATGCACGCCAAAGCTTCGACAGCTTGAAAATACGTTGGATCGGTACCTGGGTACCCCGGCATTTGCGAGAGGACGACACTGATCAAGAACAATGCAGCTGCCCACGAAGCCAGGGGAGTCAACAGGCCGAGCATGAGCAAAATGCCGACGGCCATGTCGAATATTGGAATGACTCGATCCGCCACGCTCGCGTTCATCAGACCTTCGCCGGGATGTTTAATCCGGAAGTATCCCGCTTGGCTTTTCTGAGAATCGGTTGCGATGCTGTTCAGCCGACCTTCGTACTGGTTCCAGACGGCGTCTACTGCTGAGATCGCTGCTTGGACATCCCCGAGTCGATCGCGTTCAATTTTTTCCTTCTGGCCTCGGAGGCTCGAAACCTCATTCCACATCGACGTCTCATCCATTTTCTCTAGGCGGTCGACACTTTCCCAATATTTGAAAATGGCTTGTTCGTTCTCAGCGTAAATGTCATTCAGCTTGCCAACCCAGACTTTCTCGTCCTTGCTCAGTCCGAAATAAATTTGGCTAACTTCATCAAGTTCGGTCCTCTGCTCCTCCGTGAAATCAAAGTGAGCCACGACCTGCTTCTTAGCTCGATCGAGTAGGCCATTCATCTTGGGTTGGTCGAGTCGAAGTTGGCCTTCTTGGTCCCAGATCAAGTCTTGAAACTTGTCTGCCAAAGGCCCCTTTGCGCCTTTGAGGAAACCGACTGAACTGAAACTACTATCGCCCCGGATTTTTGCAGCCCCTTCCATGTAGAAGTGCCACCCAATGCCGACTCGCAAAGCCACTAGGGCCAAGATGCCAAAAATGCTGATCCGTGCGTAATTATGCATGTCTATAAACGTTCTTCGTCAGTGTTCAGGGCCGAGGGAAAGCCCGGATGTGAGGGACATTTGCACCGAAACACCGCTGAGGGATGGCACCGATGAGACTCGATGTCTTTAACGTAACCGAAGTCGGAGCCTGTTTTTCACGCATACGCCCGACGGCGACGCGGAGTTTGGCTACTCGTTTCGGCTCCAGTTGTGTTCGTCCAAACTAGGCGCACTGTGACGCCAAGTGTCCGGCATGGGTAAGCCTTGAACCCTCAATTATTGCCAAGATCCCGCCCCAAGCCAATAGTTTACGGGAAGATCTGTCCAAGTCGGAGGGGACGTCGGGGTGCAGCCAGGGCAAGTCACGTTCTCAGTTTGGGCAGAATAGTAGCCCGGCGGTCCCAGCCGGAACGCAGTAAATTTTCGGCTCGGAGATCCGAGCGACTTTGCGTAGCTTGAAAAAATGATTAGCCCTGGGAGTGCAGCGTTTTGCCTCGACTGTTGTAAAACGCCTCACATGATTGCATCGCTAGTCGTTCGCTGGGCGCACAAAAGAACCCACCCTGACGTTTGACTTTGCCAGCGACTAGATCGTCGAAAGCCAACGGCTTTCCGTGGTTTTGCTGCGGAATCAAGGCCAGCCTCGAAAAACTGCGTCTCCGACGCCTGGATCCTTAGCAATACACGATCTAGCTCTTCTCTGTTCGCGGCCCCGTCACTTGTCAGGGTGGGTTGAGGCAAAAGAAAAGCTAAGCAATTTGCATACCAAACTGGGTAATCGTTTCATGGTTCCCGTTTTGCGTTTTCTGATTGTCCAGCTAGCCATTGGAGACGGTGGAGGCTAGGAGCCCATTGAAGGACAACCCAATTTGCATTCTCCTATTCCGCTCGACGAGTCTGTCGGGAGGGGCTGCAATCTGTCCTGTGGAAGAGGTGAGTTTGGAAGAGGTGAATTGATGGCAAAGAAAAAGATCGCCAAGACCACGAAAAAGGCGGCGAAGGCCAAGTCGGCTGGAACGAAGACAGCGGCTTCAAAAGCGACGAAGAAAAAGTACTCCACGAAGACGCCTGAACGAAAGAAGGGCGAAAAGCGTTATTGGTTAGTGAAGAGTGAGCCTTATGTGTTCAGCATCACCGACCTTGGGAACGCGGCAGACCAAACCACATGCTGGGACGGCGTTCGCAACTACCAAGCGCGTAACACGCTTCGCGACTCTATGAAAAAGGGTGACCTCGTTCTCTACTACCACAGCAACGCGGAGCCGCCGGGCATCGCGGGCGTTGCAAAGGTCGTGCGTGAAGGCTACCCGGATCACACTGCTTTCGATCCAGACGATAAGCACTATGACCCGAAGTCCAAGAAGTTGGATCCGACTTGGTTTATGGTCGATGTGCAGTTGGTGGAGAAGTTCAACGCGGAGATTTCTCTTGTCGAGTTGAAGGCGATGAAAGAACTCGACGGAATGGTACTACTTCAAAAAGGATCGCGTTTGAGTGTGCAACCAGTTGAAGAGGCACACTTCAAACACATTCGAAAATTGGGCAAGAAACGGGGCTAGAGTTGCAGGCGGAACAGCGACCAGATTCCTTGGAAGTTGAAGTTCGAAGTCGAAAATTAAGCGGAGTAAGAAAATGGAAGTCAGCAAAGCGACGCCCGGGACGACTCGGATCGGTTGGATTGGAACAGGCGTGATGGGAGCCAGCATGGCGCGGCACTTGATGGACGCCGGCTTTGAGCTGACGGTATACACGCGCACCCAGTCCAAGGCTCAGGCCTTGCTCGACGCCGGCGCGAAGTGGGCGGCGACTCCGAGGGCAGTTGCCGAAGCATCCGATATCGTATTTGGCATCGTTGGATTTCCCCGTGATGTGCGTGAAGTCTACTTGTGCCCAGAAGCTGGAGTGTTGGCGGGTTGCAAGCCGGGAAACGTGGTCGTTGACATGACGACTAGTGAGCCATCTTTGGCAGTTGAAATGTATGAAGCCGCCCAGAAATGTGGTGCTCAAATGTTGGACGCTCCCGTTTCCGGCGGCGACAAGGGAGCTCGCGAGGGCATATTGTCGATCATGATCGGCGGTGATGCGGCAGTGGTAGAATCGCTCCAAACTTGCTGGGACGCCATGGGCAAGACTATTGTCCACCAAGGTGGACCCGGCGCCGGACAGCATACGAAGATGGTAAATCAGACGTTGATCTCAACGATGATGATCGGGGTCTGTGAGGCGCTCGTCTATGGGCACCGCGCGGGACTAGATCTGAACACCGTTTTGAAATCCGTCGGATCGGGCGCGGCAGGCAGTTGGTCGCTAACCAATCTGGCCCCCAGGATCATCGACAATAATTTTGATCCTGGCTTCTTCGTGGAGCACTTCGTGAAAGACATGGGGATCGCCCTGGCCGAAAGCCGTAGGATGGGGTTGTCCATGCCGGGCCTGGCACTCGCCGAGCAGCTCTACCGATCCGTGGAAGCTAAGGGTTGGGCCAAAGAAGGGACTCATGCGCTCACCTTGGCTCTCGCCGAGATGAGCGGTTTTGATTGGCAGAAACGCTAAAATCGGCGTTTACTTACCCCTTCGGAAAGTGCCTTCGCGGTAGGGAGTTTGCCACTCATCAGGCTTCACTGTCATATCCGAATCGTCTTCGTAGACAGTGATGAGTCTCGTGAGTTCTCGCTTCAATTTGCCAACCTCTTCAGCGTAAGCTGGGTTCGAGTACTGATTTTGAAGCTCATCGGGATCTTTTTCTAAGTCGTAGAATTCCCACTCGTCGAACTGGTACAGGTGCATCAGCTTGTAACGCTCGCCTCGGACGCCATTGTGGCGAGGGACCATGTGCACGCTTGGGTACTCGTAGTAGTGGTAGTAGATTGTCTTTCGCCAGTCGTCCGGTGTTTGCCCCTTGAGCAATGGGACCAGTGAACGGCCTTGCATGTCGCCGGGCACCTCCGAGCCAGCCATCTCGAGGAAAGTCTCGGCATAGTCCAAGTTCTGGATCATGTCCTCATTCACGCTCCCTGGTTGTGTTGTCCCCGGCCACTTGGCGATGAACGGCATCTTCAGGGACTCTTCGTACATCCAACGCTTGTCGTACCAGCCATGGTCGCCCAGGTAGAAACCCTGATCGGAGGAATAGATCACTACCGTGTTTTCAGCCAAACCAGCTTCATCGAGATAGGCCATCAGTTGGCCAACGCTATCGTCGACAGTTTTCACACATCGCAGGTAGTTTTTCATGTAACGCTGGTACTTCCAACGGACTAGATCTTGTCCCGACAAGTTGGCTTTGCGAAACGCTTCGTTCTTCGGCCCGTAGGCGGCATCCCAGGCGGATCGCTGCTCGGGAGTCATCTTCGCCATGTTCCGGAATGCTGACTTGTCAGTTCCGATTTCTTTGTTGGGCTCAAAACCTTCGGGCGGATCCATGAACAGGTCGAAGACTAAGTGCATGTGGCGGTCGATTTCCATTTCTTGGTTGCGAGCCGCAAACGTGTTGTCGCCGTAGGAGTCGAAGAGTGTGTCGGGTTCGGGGATTTCGACGTCGTCATAGAGATTGAGGTAGCGTGGTGGCGGCATCCAGCAGCGGTGGGGGGCTTTATGCTGACACATGAGCATGAAAGGCTTGTCCTGGTCTCGGCCCTCTTTGAGCCAGTCGAGGGCTAAGTCGGTCACGATATCCGTGCAGTAGCCCATGCGTTGATTCACACCATCGGGTGATTTCAGTCTTGGATTGTAGTAGTCGCCTTGGCCAGGCAAAACTTCCCAGGAGTCAAAGCCCTGTGGATCGCTTCCCAAATGCCACTTGCCGTACATTGCCGTTTGGTAGCCAGCTTTCTGGAGCAGCTTCGGAAACGTCTGCTGGTCAGGGTTGAAACGATTGCCATTGTTCATGAAGCCATTTTTATGGCTGTGTTTCCCGGTTTGGATCACCGCTCGACTCGGTCCGCAGATGCTGTTCGTGCAAAAGCTATTCGTAAACAGCATGCCCTGTCGAGCCAGACTGTCGATGTTGGGAGTTGGGTCAAGCGATTTGTACATTCCGTCGTAGGCACCGATGGCGTGCGGCGCGTGGTCATCGCTGAAGATGAACACAATGTTGGGACGGTCCGCAGCGAAACTGGCCGCGTTCGATAACGCCAACGCTACGGCGAAAAACGTGAACGGAAGCAGGAACTGAAAAGGACGATTCGGCATGTTGGGGGCGCCTATTCTTGAGAGGGAGATCTGGTTGATGAGGGGGCTAGGTAGACGAGAGCTGCAACACGGAAGAGTACCTGGGAAGATGCTGCGGGCGAGTCCGCCGTGTCCTCGGTTCAGGTTAGGGCTGAGGAGTAGTTTCCTTGCTTTCTGCCTTCTTCTTTGCAGCTTCTTTTTTCAATTTGTTCAGGTAATGGTACATATTGAATCGTTCGGGGAAGGCGACCTCATTCGCTGTCGCCCATTGCTCCCACAACCGAATCATGCTGGCGAGTCGATCTAGATCTGTTCCGGCAAGATCGTTCATCTCCGTGGGATCTTTCGACATGTTGTAGAGCTCCCACGGCTTTTTGTATTCGCGTACGAGTTTCCAATGGCCGTCACGCATGGCCGCATTACCCTCGTGTTCCCAATAGATGGGAGCCTCATGGATGGGCTCATTTTTCCCTTTCAGCACGGGCACGAGCGACTGTCCGGCGTGTGATGGGACGTTATCTGGGTAGCGTGCGCCTGATAATTCCAAGCAGGTTGCCATAAAGTCCGGCAAGTAACCAACTTCGCGAACGAAACTACCGCGATTCGACTGCGGTATGCCTTTGGGCCAATGTGCGATTAAGGGGGTGCATGCGCCGCCCTCGTGCACAAAGTGCTTGTATAGGCGAAACGGAGTGTTCGAGGCATTGGCCCACGCTAGGCCCTGGCGAATTCCACCAACTCCGCTGGGTGGATTCTCAATCCACTCAGGCTTGAAGCTGCCGAGGGTCCCGCCTTCCTGGCAAGCACCGTTGTCCGAGAGGAAAAATACGAGCGTGTTGTCCAGTTCGTTGATCGCTTCCAACTGACGAATCAACTTGCCGACATTCTGATCGATCGAGTCAATGCAACCTGCGTAAGCTGCCTGAATCGAATCGAGTTCATCACGTTGTTTATCGGTTAGAGATGACCATTCTGGTCCCACGTGGGGAGCCGCGTTGACGTTCGAATCGAAGAGTCCGAGTTGAATCTGCTTCTCCAAACGGGAATTCATGACTGCTGGCCAGCCGCCGCGGTACTTGCCCTTGTACTTCTCGAACTCGGGGACTTTCGTGTTTAGCGGCCAGTGCGGCGCGTTGTACGCGAGGTAAAGGAAGAAAGGGTCGTCGTCCGCTGCGTGGGCTTCGCTGATGTAGTCGCAGGCGATGTCGGTAAGCGTGTCCGTTGCATAGAAATCCTTGGGAGATTCGATGACCGTATTGCCATTTACGAGGCTCCGATTTCCACTCGGATTGAAATAATTGAATGCTCCGGCGATGCAGCCGAAAAACTGATCAAAGCCACGTTGTAAGGGCCAGTCGCTTTGTTGGTGATAGCCCAAGTGCCACTTGCCAACCATCATCGTGTGGTAGTCGGCGGATTTGAGCACTTCGGCGAGAGTCGTGCATTGGTCGTTTAAATGTCCTTGGTACGCGCCGTCGAAACCTAGCGTGCGTTCGGGGGGCTCGGTCATGTGTCCGATACCCGCCTGATGCGGGTGAAGACCTGTCATCAAACTCGCTCGAGTCGGGCAGCAACGGCCAGAGTTATAGAAGGAAGTAAAACGCAGCCCACTTGCCGCTAAGCGATCGAGGTGCGGCGTTTCTATTTCACTGCCGTAACAACCTACATCTGAAAAGCCCATGTCATCGACGAGAACGATCACGATGTTGGGCCGCAACGCATTGCTTTCGCTCGCTATTGCGGGCGTGTTTTGCAACGAGGAAAAGAGGATTGCTAAAGCAGCAATCGCCAGACTGAAACTCGATGCGACTTCGCGGTGCGGTGCTTGTAGAAAACTCATTTGCAAACGATGGCTCAGGAGACGCATAAGGTCGTTCCAGCGAAGGAGAGGAGGTTTGCCGCGCTTTGCTGTTCGACTCCAGCATTGCAAACCGAATGCAACAAGTCAGCGGCGCGTAGGGGCAGGAGGAAGAAAGTTAGTCCCCGCAGCATAGCAGAATGAAGCCGCGCTATCGAATCTTCCAGTCGAATCCGACCGTCGAGACGATGCGCGGTTTACGTAGACGAGTTGCGAAATTGCCGGCAGGCTATTCAGGCACAAATCGGAAGATCTGTTCCTTGGCATTCGCCTTGGTGTAATAGATCTCTCCGTCAGGCCCCTCGACGAAAGCCAGGACAGGAACACCGCCTTCAATCAACTGCTCGTTGGCAGTCGCTTTGCCCGTAGACGGATCGTAGGTCAACGCCCAAATAGCACCGGTCACGTAGTCGGCGTACACGTACTTGCCTTGCAAGCTTGGAATACGCGAACTGTGATAGACTCGTCCCCCGGTAATCGACTTGCCGGTCGTGTGGTCGTACTCCCATACTGGAGAGATCATTTCACCCGGTTCACCCGGTTGCGGTTTATTTCCGAATGGATATGAACCCTCTCGACGGCTCCAACCGTAGTTGCCGCCCTTCGTGACAACGTTGACTTCTTCCCAAAGCTCTTGTCCAACGTCACCGCACCAAAGACGGCCCGATTCGCTATCGAAGGCGATTCTCCAAGGATTGCGAAATCCGTAGGCGTAGATCTCTGGCCTTGCTCCATCCAGACCAACGAATGGGTTGTCGGCAGGAATGCCGTAGCGTCCGTCAACTGAGTCCGAATCAATGTCGATCCTAAGGACTTTACCCAGCGGGCTGCTCAAGTTCTGGCCGTTGATTTTTGGGTCGTTCCTCAGGCCCCCGTCACCGGTGCCAATATAGAGGTAGCCATCGGGGCCAAATTCAATTGAACCTCCGTTATGGTTTTGGAACGGCTGTTCGGCTTCGAAGATTACGAACTCTGAAGCAGGATCAATTTTGCCATCCGCTTGCTGAAAACGCGAGACCACGGTGCGGTGATCTCCAGCGGCGGTGTAGTAAACGAACAACTGCCCGTTTTCAGTAAACTTCGGGTGAAGCGCTAGTCCGAGTAGGCCCTCTTCGTTTCCGCCAGGACCATTCCATTGAGCCACTTTCTCGGTGAGGTCGAGAAGCATTGTTGACTCGGATACATCGGGCTTGTTTTCGAACTTGAAGATTAATCCCGATTGGGCTGCAGCGAAAAGTTCTGCACCAGCTCCCTTGGCGTAGGTGAGTTCCATGATCCGCAAAGGTCGGATGTTGCCGCCTTCGTCAATCGGTTCCCAGCTATCCCATTTTAGGTTTGGGAAGGCAAGTTCACCCTTCATTGGCAATTTGCTGCTGATCGGCTGAGGTCCTGAGCCGTTGTCCGAGAGGCGGCGGATTTTGATGTTTCTAAACGACACTAAGTTTCCGTGATCTTGCAAGCAGATATGGCCCTCTCCAGCTTCGCCAAAGCCCTCCCACTTCGCAAACTTGCTGGCAGCGAGTCGCTTTTTCCAGTCCTTGTTGCCGAGCTTGAAGTTGTAATACAGGTTGCCATTCATCGAGACTTGGCACTGATTCGGGTGGATTCGAATGAACAGTTGATTCCACTCGCCCGCAGGACGCGTCGCATCGAGTGGCTTGTTGCCTTCGTAACTTTTGAGCCAATTTGGAGTCGTGGGCTTGTAGAGCTGGTAGAGCCAGCCTGAGAGTTGCGGGTCGTGTCCGTCGGCGTTGTCTTGAACCTGGATCTCGGGACCGCTCTGGTAGGGGCGATCGAATTCTTCGGTGACATGGAACATGACTCCCGAGTTGCCGCCCTCGGAAATTTTGTATTCGATCGACAGCTCGAAATACTTGAAGGTGTCCTTCGTGATGATGTCGCCTGCGCCCTTGTCGGCTCGTACAAGTGCACCATCTTCGATCTTCCAACCGCTCGACACGGAGTCCTTTTTGTAGTTCCGCCACTTCGCCGTCGAATTCCCGTCAAAAAGCAGTTCCCAGCCGCTGAGTTCCTCGGGCATTGTCAGCGAGTTCGGATTCGGATCCGCAAAGGTTGAGCGACTGACTGTTGCGGCCAAAAGCACGGTAAGAGTCGAGAAAAGAAGCAAGTGTCTTGTAAGACTCATTTCGGATCCTTTGAAATCTTGATGTTGGTAGCGAAGCGGAGGGACTCTGGTGCTAACCAAGCTGCGTTTGGTCTTGCGTTCGGGGCGTCAATTGACAAAAGGAATCGCTAGGTTGGCGAGGCAACTTAAACAACAACTTTATTCACCCAAGGGGAAACAATTTAGTTTCCAAGGCGAATAAGGTAAAGTTAGGGCACATCAACCCGCTGCAACGGCAATCATGCCTCGAGCATAGTGCGGCGGGAATCCAGACCTTTCTGCGATACTGAAACCGAGAAAATGCAATTACAACAACGGCTTCGATTCACGCGGCGGCCGAGCCGGATTCTGCTTCGCGCCTTCGCCTTGTTAGTGATATTAGGCGGATCGACGAAGGCACTTCGAGCTCAAGCTACCGCCACTGGAGGGGCTTCTTCGCTGCTGTCTGCGGCGGACATGCTGCCCGATAGCGTGGTAGTTTTCGCTGAATTGGGCAATGTCAGCGAGCTTGTCGACCTAGTTTTCGAGCACCCGCTCCGCGAAAAACTCGAACAACTGGATGCATTTCAAGAGTTCAAACGCTCGCAACAGTTCAATCAGTTTCGAGGTGGTTTGGCTATTTTCGAGGCCGGCATGGGGATGCGTTGGCGAAAAGTACTCGAGAAAGCGTCAGCAGGCGGAGTGGAGTTGGCAGTCGATTCGGAGACGAATGGGTTCGTACTCATCGCAACGGCCGATGATGAGCAGATCTACGACCGTTTGATTGGTGTGCTCCAGCCAGTTCTTATGCAGGGCGGGTCTGGCAAATTCAAAAAAGCCGAGTACCGCGACGTGCCCGTCTACGCTGTTAGCGAAGATCTTTTTTTCGCCAATCGTGGTGCGCAGTTGTTGGTCACGAATAAAAAAGAACTAGGGCGTGAGGTTTTGGATCGTATGTTGGATTCACCCGACCAAGACGATTCCTCGTTAGCGTTCAGCGATGTGTACAACGAAGTGCTAAGCACTGTGCCTCGCGGTGGAAACTCGACGGAAACGCTCGGCTTATGGGGATTCGTGGACGTCGAAGCGATTCGTGAATCGGGGGCGGCCGAGGAGCTGTACTCCGGCCGAACCGACAACATTCTCGCCGAAATGTTGTTCGGCGGGATTGTAGCCAACCTCAAACACACTCCCTTCGTGCGATTCGACTTAGGCATAGAAACGTCGTTGGCGACACTCCGAATCCACTCGCCTCACGATCCGGACGAGTGCTTGGAGCGTGAGTACTTTTGGGGAGCAGACGGAGTGAGCAACGAAGGGTCTGCTCCAGAACTTGCCCAACCCAGCGGGACTATGTTCAGCATGAGTGCCTACCGAGATCTTTCGCAAATGTGGTTGCTTGCCGATGACCTCATGCAGGATCGAGCCGTTGAGCAATTGGCCCAAGCCGATTCGCAACTGGCAACTTTCTTTTCTGGCAAGGACTTTGGCGAAGACATCCTGGGCGCTTTGGGGCCAGGTATTCAGTTTTTGTCAATGGAACAGCAGTTTTCAAAAGAGAGTCCCACGCCCGCTATCAAACTGCCGGCCTTTGCGTTGAAAATGAGTATGAAAGAACCCGAAAAGACCACTGGCGACTTTCGCAGAATCTTTCATAGCCTGATTGGCTTTCTCAACGTGGTGGGTGCGATGGAGGGCCAGCCGCAACTCGATTTTGCCTGGGACCGCAATGAAAAGAACGAACTGTTGAGCGCAAGCTATGTGCCGAACCTTGACGAAGACGAGTGGGCAGCGGCGCCGATTCAGTTTAACTTTTCCCCAACACTGCTGTTTTCTGGCGACACGCTGATCGTCGCAAGCACGCGTGGGCTGGCGGAAACAATTGAGGCTGGGCAGTCTGAGCCGCAAAATCGAGCTCCGGTTGCTATGGAAGAGCCGACTACTGACGAGGAAGTAGCCGATGGTAAGCCGAATACGCTAGTTTGGCTCTCCGCGAGTAAACTACACTCGATTCTGGACAGCAATCGCACTCAATTGGTGGCTCAGAACATGCTAGAGAATGGCCACACGAAAGCGGAAGCGGAGGCCGAGATTGGTGTCTTGATGGAAATTCTGAGTTGGGTGGATCATGCGAGCTTGGATTTTCTGGTGGGCGACGACTCGCTCGACTTGCAGGTCGAACTGGCTTTGGATGCTCAGCGTGAGGACCTAGATCCCGGGACTGCGGCGGTCGGTCCGGCGGCAGAAGTGGCGAAGTAGTCGGTTTGTGGATCTGAAATTGAGTCGGTTAGTGAACCTGCGGAGTCGGTGACTAGGTCGCACGTGAGGCTCGGAGTGAATAACGAAGGCACGCCATGGAAAAGCTAACTGATCTAGACCCCAATTGGGCTTGGAGTCCCTATCGGGGCGCGGCTAACGGTGGCTTGAAGATCGAGGCTACGGATGCGCGTGGTAACGACTCTGCGGCCTCCGGTTGGAATCTCGCGGCAGTGCGGCACCTTCTGCGCCGCGCGGCATTCGGTGGCACAACCGAATTGGCCGAGCAATTGTTGGAGCTTACTCCTGAAAAGGCAGTCGACCGATTGCTTGGCCCCGACTCGGCGGACAGCGTCGACTCCACCAGTAGCCGGGAAACGAGAGCCGACGGATCACAACGCGTCGCACTGTTGGATTTCGAACGAACGGCAGATCAGCTTTCGGTTAGCTCGTTGGCGGGCGGAAACTCTGAAACGCTGTCGTCGACGTGGGTCTATCGCATGCTGCAGACGCCGTTTCCATTGCGCGAGAAGCTCACTCTCTTTTGGCACGGCCACTTTGCCACCAGCGCCGACAAAGTCGAAGATTCGCGGATGATGTGGAAGCAAAATCGCTTGCTACGCAAACATGCGTTGGGCCGGTTTGAAGACCTAGTCCAGAACGTTGCCCAAGATCCGGCAATGCTCGTTTATCTAGATTCCGAAACGAATCGCAAGTCTCACCCCAACGAGAACTTTGCCCGTGAGTTAATGGAACTCTTTTGTCTGGGAGAAGGGAACTATACGGAGAAAGATGTTCAAGAACTTTCGCGTTGCTTCACCGGCTGGGAAATTAAGAATCGCAAGTATCGCAAAAACAGGTACCAGCAGGATCGAGGCACGAAGGAGTTCTTGGGTGCCGCTGGTAAGTTCGACGGAGAAGAGGCAATCCAAGTCGTCATTGCACAACCAACCGCCGCATATTTCATTTGCCGAAAGCTCGTAAAGTACTTTGTGTTCGACGAACCTGTCTGCCCGGATACTTTGTTGAAGCCTCTCGCCGAGACGTTTCGTGAGTCCGACGGCGATATCGGTAGGGTCGTCAAGCAAATCCTCTGCAGTAACCTGTTCTTCTCTGAGCACTCCGTCGCTAGAAAAATTCGTTCACCCATCGATCTCTGTGTCGGTGCCTTGCGCACAATGGAGTGCACGACGAACACACTTGAGCTTGCCAAAGGGCTGCGTGAAGTCGGACAAGGCTTGTTCTTTCCGCCGAACGTCAAAGGCTGGGATGGAGGCCGAGCCTGGATCAATTCTTCCACGTTGATCGGTAGGTCGAATCTATTCCAAAAAATTCTTGCCAGCGATAAGACTCGTTTCGCTGGCACATCTTTGACCGAGTGGATGGAGTCGCAGGCTTTGTCATCGGATGATTTTGTAGAATGGCTCGAGCAGAGTCTTCTTGCGGTTCCGCTTTCCACCAGTGCCGCGGATCGCATTGCTGTCGCGTTGAAGGGCGAGGATGGGAACGCTGAGACAAAAGCACGAGGTGTTTTGCATGCAGCTTTATCGCTGCCGGAAACTCAACTGGGGTAACTCATGACCAAATTGAATCGAACGCAGAGCATCCGAACTGCGGCCAGTCGACGGCGTTTTCTTCAAGCCTCGCTTGGGACCAGTCTCGTACTTGGCGTTGATGCGATAGCACCCCAGTGGTTCGCTCAAGCGGCAACCGAGTCTGCGGATTCGGAAGATCATGTCCTGGTCGTCATCCAATTGTCTGGCGGGAACGATGGGCTGAACACGGTTATTCCTTACGCGGACGAAGAGTATTCCAAACGCAGGCCCAAGCTGGGCATCTCGGCTCAAGACGTTTTGCAGGTGAACGACACGTTGGGGCTCCATCCCGCAATGAAGTCTGTAGCGGGGCTTGTCGAGGACGGTTTATTCTCGATTGTTCAAGGTGTGGGGTACGCGAACCCGAATCGTTCGCACTTCGAGTCGATGGATATCTGGCACAGTTGCGGGCGGGATAAAGCGATTCGTCGTGATGGTTGGCTGGGACGCATGTTTGATGGGCTGGATCCATCCTCTTTGCCTGACGTGCCCGCCATCCACTTGGGGGCATCGCAACAGCCACTTGCACTTCGCGCCGAGCGAACGCGTGTCCCCTCAATTCGAACCCTGGACGAGTTTCGATTGACTGGGAAGCGAGGTGCCGAGCTACAACAGCTTGTGGCTGAAGCAGCCAATGCCGGCGGGACTTCCACGACAAACGATCTGCTAGGTTTTGTGCAATCGAGCACGGCGAGTGCGATGATGGCTAGTGAGCGAGTCGGCAAAGCGGCAGGTGGATCCCCCAGTGGGGATGGCTATCCGGATTCGGAGTTGGGGCGGCAGTTGTCGGTCGTCGCTCGCCTAGTTGCAGCGGAGTTGCCAACGAAAGTCTACTACTTGGAATTGGACGGTTTCGATACGCACGCTCGTCAAGCTGAATCGCATGCTTCCCTGCTAGGTGAATGGTCCGACGCCGTCACCGCCTTCGTCCGCGAGACAAGAGAATCCGGAAACGGTGAGCGAGTTTCGGTGCTGACCTTCAGCGAATTTGGTAGAAGGGTTCAAGAGAATGCTAGTGAAGGTACGGATCACGGCGCGGCAGCACCGCTGTTCCTGGCGGGAGCTGGCATTCAAAAAACCATCGTGGGAGAGCAACCGAGTCTGACGGATTTGGAAGATGGTGATCTCAAATTCTCGATCGACTTCCGTCAGGTCTACGCGTCAATTCTCCAGGATTGGTTGAAGGTGGATCCTGCTGAAGTGCTGCAGCCTGTCGACTCGAAATCGATATTTGAACCGCTTCCGCTATACAAGTCATAGATCCCATATTGGAACGGTCTTCTAAACACTTCTCGAGTCAGTGTGAAACCTGTGACGAAATCGGAGAGGCAACCGGGCGAGGCTTCGAGTGCTATGTCGGGAGACAGCTTGCGTTCAACCCAGGCGTACCAAAGCAGCATACGTAAACGGAAACGCAGACGCATCTTCGCCTGCATCTCATTTTTGTTCGGCCTGCTGTTCGCTGTGTTCTTGGCTGAAGCCGGCATGCGAGTGTACGTTGCCTCGCGCGGATGGACCGGTAACTGCTATGCAACGGGGGATGCATTTTTTGTCCCGCATCCAACGGCTGGCTACACGCTACGTCCTGGCCTGCGGATAAAGTCGAGTACCTATGACGTCACTGTGAATTCTGTGGGGTTTCGCGGGCCCGAGTTGAACGTTCTTTCTCAGGACGCCTCTGAGCAAGCCAAGCGTTGCGTGGTGCTGGGGGGATCCAGTGTGTTTGGCTACTTGGTGGCCGATCGACTCGACTCCTGCGCATTGACGACGGATTTGTTGGTCGGATCCGGTGTTGAGATGGAAGTCATCAATGCGGGCGTGCCTGGATACACGATGGAGCAATGTCGGCTGCGTTTCGAAGCGGATATTGCTGCACTCTATCCTGACTACGTCGTGGTCTATTTAGGTTGGAATGACATTCCTTTCTTGATTAACGATTCGCCCCAGGATTTGGATTCAGTTGCAGCTCCACCGCCAATCTGGAAACGCCTGTTGAGTCACAGTCCTCTGTATGGGCTCGTGGCCTATCGTCTGTTTCCGGCGAGCAGTCCGGTTTTTGCACCGCCGGCTGAACGGGCCGTAGCCGTCAGCGATGCTGGTGGGATCTTATTCGAAAGCCGGCTCCTTGGTTTGCTTGAAAGTATTCGAGATTCGGGTGCGGAACCGATCCTTTGCACTCAAGTGATGGCTGGAGGTCCGGAGTGTGAGGGCCTGGATGCTTTTTTGGGTAGCGAGCCCGAGCAGGTTTTGGCGAACCGAAGTGTGGCACGATGGATTACGAGTACGATTCGTCGTGTCGCCCAGGAACGCAGCATCGTCTTAGTAGACTGTGCGGCAGATGTGCCTTGCAACTCAGAGAACTTGGGCGATGCCATCCATCTCACAGAATTGGGGCATCAGGAAGTGGCCGAGGCTTGGGCTGATACGCTCGTTGAGCTAGCCACGGATTCTACTAGTCGATAACAGAGCGGCCGCTGACAGCGCAGTCCAAGAAATCGGCGGTGTCAGAACTTCGGAGTTCTTCGCAATCGAGTACGATATGCTTCTGCTGACTTCGGACCTAAAACAGCAAGGCCTTCGTGCTTAGAGTCGACTCGCATTCTCCGTTCGTCAAAATAAACTGAAGCGGGCAACGAGACAGTGGGTCAGCTCCGTCACCATTGGTAATGGCAGATGGGAAGAGTCGCTGTTGCCGAGTTGAGTCCAGTTGAGCTCTTTTCCAACCATCCCCAGCATTTCCCTCCCGCCCCGATTTCGGAGTTTCCACTATGTCCAAGGCTTCAAGAAGAACTGCAATTAAGTCTATCGGTGCTGCGGGAGCTGCGGCTGCCGCAGTAGGTCTTCCCAAAGAAGCTCGGTCGGCGAGTCCTTCGAATGTCGACTCTGGCGATGCGAATTGCCCATGGGCAAACACACACGATCGAGTCTGGCTTGGGGGCGAATATTGGGCCAATCCGATGGAGGACTGGAGAATCGTCGATGGCGCCGCCGAAGTGCAGAACGGTGGCGGCGCTCGAAATATTCACTTGATCACGAAACAAATCGCTGCTCCGAAGAAAGGCTTTGCAACTTCGGTAACGGTCCAGCAAGTCGAAGCGGGTTCGCGCGATAGTGGGGTTGGGTTTCGCGTTGGCGTGAAGAGTGAGCTCAACGAGTATCGGAGCAATGTTTTTGCTCGAAGCGGAGTTGAGGCGGGGGTGCGCGATGGCAAGTTGTTTGTGGGTGATACCAGTACTGCAACCGACTTGGATCTGACTCAACCGCAGAGAATTCGGCTGGAGGCGGTCGCTGATGGGAATCAAGTCAAGCTAACAATTGAGGCTGGCAGCCAAAGTGTTTCGCAGAGTTTTGCCAGCCAAAAACTCCTCGGAAACTTGGCTGCGGTGAGTAACTTTGATCCGAAGACGCGGAAGCCCCAGGGCTCGCGTTACCGATTTTCGGATTGGACGGCTGATGGGGACGCGCTTAGTACGCACGATGACCGGAGATTCGGACCAATTCTGTGGTCGATGTACACGCTCAGCGATTCTCGGACTGAAGATGGGTTTGTGCTGAAGATGAGTGCTCTCACCGGGCCTCTGGGGGAACGAGATGCAAAAGATGTCGAGCTGCTTGTGAAGCGTGGCAGTGATTGGGAGAGCCTCGGAGCTGCGGCGTTGGATACGGATGCGTGGACGGCTACGTTTCGTGTCCCAAACTGGGATGAGGCCAAGGACACTGAGTATCGATTGGTCTATCGTGAATCCAAACCCGATGGCAGCGAGGAAGTCTCAGAGTGGTCGGGTGTGGTGCAGGCGAATCCAACCGGGCGTCCGCTGCGCATGGCGGCTTTGACGTGCCAAAACGACTACGGTTTTCCTTACGAACCCGTGGCGAACAATGTCGCCGCGTTGAAGCCCGATTTGATCTACTTTTCCGGCGATCAGCTTTACGAGAACCATGGCGGATTCGGTATGATTCGCGAACCCGCCGTGCCAGCCATTTTGAACTATCTCAGGAAATTCTATCAATTCGGTTGGTCGTTTCGCGAGCCGATGCGGTTCGCGCCGACCGTCTGCATTCCAGACGACCACGATGTTTTTCAGGGTAATATTTGGGGGGAAGGCGGAGCCCCGATGAAGAGCGTCGATCAAGGTGCGTCTTCCAAAGGTGGTTATCGCGAGCCAGCTCGCATGGTGAATGTGGTTCATAAAACGAATTGTGCCCATCATCCTGACTTCTACGATCCGACGCCGGTTGAGCAAGGCATTAGCGTCTACTACGGGGATATGGTTTACGGTGATGTGAGTTTTGCGATCCTGGGAGATCGACAGTTCAAAAGTGGGCCTGAGCGAGTGGAGACCGGCAGTGGTCGAGCCGATCATGTGCGAGACCGGAATGTGGATACGCTGCACTTGGATAAACCCGGTTTAGTTTTGCTGGGTGAGCGGCAAGAGAAGTTCTTGGAGGCTTGGTGCAAAGACTGGCAGGGGCACTCGATGAAAGTGCTGCTTAGTCAAACCGTCTTTGCTGGCGTCGCGACGCATCACGGTGGATACGACGGTTACCTCAAAGCCGACTTGGATTGTGGCGGGTGGCCTCAGACGGCTCGGAATCGAGCCGTTCAATTACTGAACGAAGGGATGCCGCTGCACATCAACGGTGATCAGCATTTGGCATCTCTGGTGCAGTATGGTGTCGAGACTCAGCGTGACGGCTGTTGGTCCTTCTGTACTCCGGCCATTGCAGCCGGGTATCCACGATGGTGGCGTGCGGACGAAGTTGGAATGCCACATGAGAATCGGCCTGCGCACGGGCTAGAGCATACGGGCGAATACGAAGATGGGCTGGGAAACAAAGCCTACGTGTATGCAGTTGGAAATCCGGTGGTTGGCAAGGATCGCAATCGATACAAGCGGGCCCACGAGAAGGCCAGCGGTTTTGGTTTTGTCACCATTGATACCGAAGCTCGAACCTATCACCTCGATGCATTTCGGTTTCTCGTTGATGCGAAGAATCCACAACCTGGCGACCAATTCCCCGGTTGGCCGCTAACCATTCATCAAAAAGAGAACGCGGGTGAGAATCTCATCACCTAGCGCGCTCGCCAGTCGTTTGAAGACGACGTTCCATTAGTTGTATCACGATCACTTCGCGATTTCCGCCAGCCTCATCGGCGTCCCCTGCCCTTTTTGACTTCAGCTTAGGTTTGGTTTGCAATGCTCAGTCTCTTCTTTTACCGCAGCCTTGGTCCCGAAAGTTCTCTGCTTCGCCGCTGGATGCTTTTCGTTGGTATTTGCTGGTTCGCTATGGCAACCGCGACCCCTTCGATCGCTGAGCAGCGTCCACCGAACGTCGTCTTCATCTTGGCCGATGACTTAGGCTATCGTGAGCTCGGTTGCTATGGGCAGGAGTTGATCAAAACGCCTCGGCTGGATGCACTTGCGCGTCAAGGCGTTCGGCTGACGCAGCACTACAGCGGAAACGCAGTTTGCGCTCCGTCACGCTGCGTCTTGATGACTGGCAAGCATCCTGGGCACGCCTACGTGCGAGACAATCGATCTACTCCACCCGAAGGACAGTGGCCGATCCCAGACTCGGAAGTCACTTTGGCTGAGGTGTTTTCTGCAGCTGGTTTTGCAACTGGCGCGTTCGGGAAGTGGGGGTTGGGTGGCCCTGAATCCAGTGGCCGGCCGCTGTCCCAAGGAGTCGACCGATTCTTCGGCTACAACTGCCAAGCGCACGCGCACAGCTACTATCCTTCGTATCTCTGGAGCGATGAGAAGCGAGTTTCCCTGGGCAACAATCCGCCAGTTCCCGGCCATGCAAGTTTGGCCGAGGACGCCGATCCGAGTAATCCCGAGTCCTACGCGATGTTCAAGGGGCAGGACTACGCACCGGACCGTATCAACGAGCAAGCTCTGCAGTTCATTCGTGACAACCAATCGCGGCCTTTCTTTTTGTACTATCCGACGGTGATTCCTCACGTTGCCTTGCATGTGCCGGATGAGGACCTGGAGCCGTACTTGGCATTAGGTTGGGAGGATCCGCCGTTTGTTCGCGCGAAAGGCTTCGGGTACACGCCTCACCAGACCCCCAAGGCAGCCTACGCGGCCATGATTAGCCGACTGGATACCTATGTGGGACGCGTGCTCGATTTGTTGGACGAACTCAAATTGGCGGATGACACGATTGTTGTGTTTACCAGCGACAATGGCACAACGCATCTTGGCCAAGAAGTCGACTATGACTTTTTTAAGAGTGTCGGCGAACTGCGGGGGCTCAAGGGTTCTCTCTACGAAGGCGGTATTCGCGTGCCAGCCATGGTGCGTTGGCCTGGCAAAATCGCTGAAGGCACGGAGTCGGATCGAGTCAGTGGTTTTGAAGACTGGATGCCAACACTGCTAGACATGATTGGAAATGTCGATCTATTTCCGGCAGGCATCGATGGGGTCAGTATGAAAAAGGCACTCCTCGGTCAGGAACAATCTCCACGGCCGTACTTGTATCGCGAGTTCCCTGGCTATGGCGGACAGCAAGTGATTCGCGTTGGAGACTGGAAAGCGGTTCGGCAAAAGATGGGTTCAGGGAGTACGTCCGTCGAGTTGTACAACTTGGCAACTGATGTTGGGGAGAGTGAGGATGTCGCAGCAGAGAACCCGGAACTTGTTGCCGAGCTGGCGGCGAAGATGGAGGCCGTTCGCACGCCGTCGGAACTATTCCCACTAATTCCGTTCGACGCACCTGTACGCAAGCGAGGCTCCACACCGCTTAAACCCGCATCGATCGACGGTTCGGGGCCCGGCTGGCGTGACTTGCGAGCCAATGATTTTACGAATGTAAATTGCAACGAGGATACGTGGCGTTGGTCAAAAGGCGTCGCCTATTGCACGGGGCAGCCCGTGGGTGTGATTCGCAGTAAGAAACAGTTCACGAATTTTGAGCTAGTTTGCGAGTGGAAGCACAAGCAAAAAGGCGGCAACTCCGGAGTCTTTTTATGGGCCAGCCAGGCTTCGATCGACAAACTGGCGGCTGGCGAAGGTAGTTTGCCCGACGGGATTGAAGTCCAAGTCCTAGATCTTGGGTATGCCGACCTCTACTTGAAAGGCGGGAAAAATCGGAAAGCCGATTGGTTTACCTCCCATGGTGACGTTTTCCCAACTGGACCAGCGAAAATGAAGCCGTTTCCACCCGTTTCGCCGAACGGTAACCGTAGTTTTCCCACGAACAATTTGACCAAGGGTGTGAACGAGTGGAACCATTACTACGTTCGAGCGATCAATGGAGAAGTTCGACTATGGGTTAATGGAGAAGAGGTTTCCGGCGGAACGGACTGTAATCCAGCCAATGGCTATCTGTGCCTCGAAAGCGAAGGTGCTCCAATTGAGTTTCGCAATTTGAGAATCCGCGAGTTACCCTAAAGGTTACATTGGAATCGATGAAGATCGGGTTCCAAGTCCATGAACCGACTCATCTGATCTGACCAGTTGACCTGAACGAGCACCAGCACGGCGCACATCAATGCAAGAAGATTCCGGTACACCGAACGCAACGACTCGTGCAAACGAGTTCTTGGAGTATTCGGACGGTGGTAGCCGCAGCGGGGGCAATGAAGCTGGGCAAAGGTACGGTTCTGCCGAAAACGAGCATTCGACAAGAGGTATGGCGAGTGCCGGTAGCTTTCCGTCGGATCCACACTGGACTTCTCGAATTACGACCAATGATCACTGCTTAAGCTGTGAGACGCCACGAACCGGCGATTACTGTGCGAAGTGCGGTCAGAAATTCCTGCAACAGCGTTTGGCACTCTGGGAGTTGATCAAAGCACTGTTTTCCAGAGTAACGGACCTTGAGAGTGGTCTACTGCACACGGTAGTTGCCATGTTTCGGCGACCGGGAACCGTTTGTCGCGAGTATGTCATGGGGAACCAGAAGGCTTACTCCAATCCACTGACGTACTATTTCTTGGGTGCTGGAGCTCAGATTCTCGCTTACTGGTCAATGTTTAGCACACTAAGAGCGCATATCGTTGAGAATTTTGAAACGCAAACTGCGGCCTTCCCTAAGGACAGGGATTTAGAGAAGTTGTTGGGTAAGCCGCTGACTGAGGCGCTCGCTGATTCCTATTTATCTGCGATGCTACAAGGCTACGCCTATGCGGGCTTGTTTGCTTTCGTGCTTCCATTTGCAGTCGTACTGTGGTTCTTGCACGGTGCATTGGGCGAGCGATTTCGAGTGGGTGAGACTTTTGTATTTGCGCTCTTCACATTTTCACAAATACTGTTTCTTACAGCGGTATTTGGGCTGGTCACATTTCGATTGGGAGCGGGGCCGCATTTGGTGATGGCACTGATAGTCTATGGTGTATTTCCACAGCTCGCGCATACCCGGTTTTTCAACTCGACTTGGCCGTCTCGGGCCATCACCCTAGTGGCAACCGTTATGTCGCTATTTTGCTTGTTTATAGGAATCACGGTTCTGTTCATAGCTACCTTTGGGATACAGGTAGCGTTAGCGACTCAGGCGGCTTCGTAAAGTGTAGTGCTTTGCTTCGGTGTGCGGCCCAGCAACGCTCCCAGAGTCTTTGTCAGCTTCCTGCCGCTTCGATCGCGGCTATTGCTTGCTCGCGCGAGATATCGTCGACCAGTTCGACTGCCCCGAGTTCCCTGGGCAGAATGAACCGAAGTTTTCCCGATTCGACTTTCTTGTCGTGTTGCATGGCTTTCCAAAGCTCCTCGGCGTCGTCGTTCTCGTAAGCGGTCGGAAGGCCCAGCGTTTTCAGTAGAGATTCTTGGCGTTGGACAAAAGCCTCATCTACTCTTCCAAGATGTTTTGAAAGTAGGGCTGCCATATGCATGCCCATGGAAACCGCTTCGCCGTGTAGAAATTCGCCGTAGCCGGCCACATTCTCAATCGCGTGGGCGAACGTGTGTCCGTAGTTGAGGATGGCTCTTCGGCCGCTGGTTTCTCGTTCGTCTTCTGCGACCACTTGGGCTTTGGCTTCGCACGAGACCCGCACAATGTGTCCTACCGATTCTGGATCGAGGGCCAGCAATTCTGTCGCGTGGCTTTCTAGGTAGGCCATCAAATCTGGCATGAGAATGACGCCGTACTTCACGACTTCGGCAAGTCCGCTGACGTATTCACGCTTGGGGAGGC
The DNA here is from genome assembly GCA_045105035.1 of Pirellulaceae bacterium. Classification (GTDB taxonomy): domain Bacteria; phylum Planctomycetota; class Planctomycetia; order Pirellulales; family Pirellulaceae; genus Aureliella. Next base: position 70,776 of record JBGCCZ010000079.1, read on the forward strand.
TGCGCAGTGTTTCGGAGTCGATGAGCACCATTGAAGGCTGCCAGAACGCGCCGACGATGTTTTTCGCTCCGGGAAGATTGATGGCCGTCTTGCCACCAACGCTGGAGTCGACTTGGCTGAGTAGGGTCGTCGGTACTTGAACGAGTGGAATGCCGCGAGCAAAGGACGCGGCTGCAAAGCCCGCGAGGTCTCCAACCACACCGCCGCCGACCGCGATGACGCAGGACTTGCGATCCGTGTGCTCTGCAAGCATGAATTCCCAAATGCGCTCGATCGACGTGACTGATTTACTTGTTTCACCACTGGGAATTGAAATGGAGGAAACGCGAGTTCCACAACTTGCGAACTGACTCTCTACTTGCTTGGCAATGCTTGCGATGTTTTCGTCAAAGACGATGATCGCGTGGGCCAAATTTCCTAGGCTTGCATTCAGAAGTCCGGAGAAATCTCCAAGAATTCCGTCTCCGATGAAGATCGGGTAACTTCGGTCGGCGAGTTCGACAGTCAGCTTTTGCAAGGCTTGCTCGTTTCTTGGCTTTGGGCGTGTTTCGAATATTCGGCCACACAACCCGCCGATTTTACTTGTCGTCCAGGAAATCTATAGCCCTCTCTACCCGGGCTGTGAGGCAAGTCTGCGTCCGAGGGGCGGTGATTCTCCGATGTACGTTCTTCGGCTTTGGACGGCTTGAGGTTGATCTTCCTTGTGCCCAATCCGAGGCGGAAAACACTGAGAATAAAAGATATCCGTCGTGCCGTGCTGCATCTCCACACCGTGATGAATCCGGATGCTCGGATGCATCGTTGATCGAACTGAGCACCGAGAGCTCAACCGTACATGGAGCGAACTAAGATCTGTCCCCCGTTCGCGGCGGGCATTGAGGCTTGATAGAATGAATTCCGAGCTTTGGTCAGGTGGACTCGTTCGTGGCTCGGACGGCGTAGCTCTCTTCCAGCATTCAATACGAATTACAACCGAGGCCAAGTCGCCTCAGCCTGAGTGGCACAAGAAGGAAACAGTATGGCGGAACCTACCGCAGCGGAATTGTTGCCCCCCGAGCTACTAGCCCGGCTCGAGCGGATGGAACTTGTTAGCCGCAAGGTGTTCCGAGGAAGGCTAAAAGGCGAGCGTCGGAGTCGTCGTAAGGGACAGAGTGTGGAATTCGCGGATTTTCGCAATTACGTCCCTGGCGATGATCTGCGATTCGTCGATTGGAATTTGTACGCGAGGCTCGACAAGCTGTACCTGAAGCTCTTCTTGGAAGAAGAGGACTTGCACGTCTACTTTTTGGTGGACTCGAGTCCTTCGATGGGCTTTGGTGATCCAACCAAATTCTTTGCCGCCAAGCAACTGGCGTCCGCACTCGCCTTTGTTGGAATGTGTCGTGGTGATCGCGTTCGCATTGAGTTCTTGGGCGAAGAAAATCGAACGAGCCCCGTGCTTCGGGGCCGCTCACAGATGTATCGCATGATGGACTTTGTCGGCGATGTTGAACCGAACCAGATGTTTGATCTTTCGGATGCGGTGAAGAGATTCTGTTTGAAAAATTCTGGCCGAGGTATTGTTGTTCTACTCTCGGATCTGATGGATAAGAACGGCTACGAATCGGCTTTGCGTCTTTTGGTCGGACAGCAGATGGATGTTTTCGTGTTGCATATGTTAAGTCCCGAAGAGATGGAGCCTGATTTAGCTGGTGACTTGAAGCTGGTCGACTGCGAGGATGACGACGAGGCGGAAATTTCAGTCAGCAACGCGGTCATCAAACGCTACAAGGAAACGTTGGCTGCGTTTGTCGATCAGGCCCGAAAGTTCTGTGCCCAACGTGATATGACCTATCTGCTTGCCAGGAGCGACCAAGGCGCGGATGTAATGGTCGGCCAGTATCTACGTGAGCGAGGGCTGGTGCGATGAGTTGGATCAACATGTTGAGTCCGGGGCAATGGTTGCTCATGGCTGCGGTCCCCCCGCTAATCGTCATGCTCTACTTTCTCAAGCTGCGACGCATGCCGGTCGAAGTCCCGAGCACTTACCTTTGGCGGAGGACGATCGAGGACTTACATGTCAACAGTATCTGGCAGCGACTACGCAAGAACCTGTTGTTGTTACTTCAGCTGTTAGCAATTCTGGCTTTGATTCTGGCTTGCCTGCGTCCGGGGTATCGCGGGGAAGAGACGCTCGGTGCTCGTTCGATCTTTATGATTGACAATTCTTCGAGTATGCAGTCGACCGACGTCGAGGGAGGAAGGCTTGAGCAGGCCAAGACTCAAATCCGGAAGATGATCGACGCAATTGGCAAGAATGATGTCGCGATGGTCATTGCGTTTTCGGATCGCGCCGATGTGCGACAAGGTTTCACCTCCGACAAAAAGAAGCTCCGCTCAGCCCTGGAGTCGATTGAGGCAACCAATCGAACCACTGATCTTAACGAAGCGCTGAGAGCCGCTTCTGGCCTCGCCAACCCGGGCCGTACCAGCCAACAAGAAGACTTGAACGATATCCAAGTGGCAGAAGCCATGCCAGCGAAGCTCTATATCCTCAGCGACGGAGGGTTTGCCGCGCCGCAAATGGACTTGGGGAATCTCGAGGCGGAGTACATTCCGATTGGCGAGCCGCTCACCGACAACGTGGGCATCGTCGCTTTCACCGCAGAACGCAACTCTGAGAAGGAAGAGCAGATCGAGGCATTTGCACTTGTCCAGAACTTTGGGATGACGTCGGCGAACTTCACTGCGTCGTTGTCGCTGGATGGTGAATTGATCGATGCGAGCGACGTAGAGATCGAGCCCGAGTCGACGACTGGAGTCAGCTTTGCGATCCTGAATCTAACCGAGGGGCAGTTGAAGCTTGAGATCGATTACGACGATCACTTGGACATCGACAATGTAGCGTTCGCAGGCTTGGATCCTCCGCGACAGCTCGAAGTGGTGATGGTGACCGAGGGCAACGCGGCCTTGGAGGCTGCGTTGGCGACGGAGCAGGCTCAAGCGTTGGCGACGATACGTATTGTTGGCCCCGAAGCGTTAGATGGGCCGGATATTCAACAACTGGCTGACAGCGGCAGTGTCGATCTGTTCATCTATGACGGTTGCGCGCCAGAGGAGTTACCCGAGGCGAATACGTTGTTCATCGGAACTTTACCACCCGGCGAAAAGTGGACGGCGACTGAGACGCAGGGCCCTCTATTTGTAATCGACGTGAAACGCTCCCATCCGATGCTTCAGTATGTGGATATGGAGTCGGTGCGAATTGTTGAAGGCCGGGGGCTGGAATTGCCCGAAGGCGGTACGGCACTAGTCCGATGTGATGTCGGAGTCCTGATGGGAGTGGCTCCGAGGGAGGCGTATCAAGATGCGGTAATCGGAATGCCCTTTTCCACTCAAACTGAAGATGGCTCTCTTCCGAATACGAACTGGCCGATTAAACGCAGCTTTCCAGTTTTCGTTTTGAACGCGCTCGAGTACTTGGGCGGGGCGGTGTCGTCGGCGGGATCGAGGACGGTGAAGCCGGGGCAGCCTGCAGTTTTGAATTTGGCGAGTCGCTTTGACAGCGTCGAGATCACGACTCCTTCCGGTAAGAAATCCACTTTGCAACGCAGCGGCGGCCCGCAGCTCGTTTACACCCAGACGGATGAAGTTGGTTTCTATCAGGCCAAGTCCGTCGAAGGAGACAGACTTCTACAGCTGTTCACCGTGAACTTGTTTAGCGAGCAAGAGAGCCGGATTGAACCGGCCGAGGAAGTGAAGATCGGTGCCCAAGATGTGGTTGCCACGAAAGAGCAGAAGGATCTGGTGCGTATCGAGTACTGGCGTTGGATCTTGGCAGCCGGATTGGCCGTGCTCTGCGTGGAGTGGTATCTCTACAATCGCAGAGTGGCTGTTTAGGCCATCACAAGGCCGTTCAGGGCGACGCCTAAAGGATTTCTTCAAGCGGCATGTCTCGCAGACGAACAGCACGACAAGGGCGATTTATTTTTGGTGCGGAATTCGCCGATTATCCAACTCTGGCCCAGGATTAGCTACCCAAGGCTCGATAAGAGGTTTGGCGGCGACAACTGCAGGTTTGACAGTCGGAGCTGCCTGGCAGACAATCTGGCCGCCAGATGGACAAACTAATTTGCTCTGAGCGGGTGTATCCGCACGTAGAGTTTTGCAGCGAGCTAAGGAGATAAGTAATGGCACTTGAATTCAATGACGACAACTTCCAAGCTGAGGTTCTCGATTCGAGCACCGATGTTCTCGTTGACTTTTGGGCTCCCTGGTGCGGCCCGTGCCGTCAGATTGCTCCGCTTGTGGATCAATTGGCCGAGCAGTACGAGGGCAAGGTTAAAGTCGGAAAAGTCAATATTGACGACAATCCGACGGTGACTCAGCAATATGGAATTCAAAGCATTCCAACGTTACTTTTGTTCCGCGGCGGCGAAGTAGCTGAGCGATTTGTAGGGATGCCTCCCAAGGATAAGCTAGAAGCTGCCATGGGTGGCTAAGTTGAAGCCCGATCGAAATTTGAAATCGCAGACAAAACCCTCGCCACCTGGCGAGGGTTTTTGCGATTGGCGCAGATGGCAGGCTGCCCTGCCGCCCTTCGGGCGAAGGGACGCGCGCAATCGCCAATCGGCCCACGCCGTTCCGAAATGAGAGCATTTGAGTGAATGTGTTTCGTTCCACACGCGGTTTGGCGGTGTTGGCATCTAAGTGAATTTCATTGCTCCCACGGGCCGATTCTTATAAACTAAACGAGTCGTGGACGGGGACGTGAGGCATCCTCGACAATGCAGGCGGCCACTGGGCAAGTACTAGTGCTCCCTTCGAATTGGCTCGGCGACCCGCCACCAGCTGCGGAATTGAGGCGTTTTGCAGTTGCCGCGGGCGAAGAGGGACAATTTCCACGGCCGAAACTCTTTTCTTTGGAACAGCAATGGGAGGAACACGATGAGTGTTTCAATGGACCGTTTGTGGCCTGAATCAGGTCGCTGGATGACAAGCCTCGCACGTGTCATCGCAATCGTCGCTTCGACAGTCGTGGCACTGGGGTATTTCGCTGCGGAAGCTTCGCTCGCCCAAGACAGTTCGCAGCAATCTGCTGCCGCTGGCGATTCCGCGTTCGCCGGTGGACAAGACGGGGGCATGGGTGGTGGAGCTGCGATGGCAGACTTCAACACTCTTATGAATCTCATTCAACAAACTGTTGACCCAGATTCTTGGTTGTTAAATGGCGGTACGAGTACGATTCTGCCCTATCCGGCAGGAGTCTACGTAGACCCGAAGGGGCACATGAAGCGAGTCCGGCCAGCGGAGCAGATCACCAAGGACTTGTTTAGCGAGCGGACCGGCGTCGTACATCCCTGGAGGGAAACGAGCAGTCTTCGAACTGTCTCATTAAAACGACTAGACCAAGCAATTCGTATGGCCATGCAAACTGGACTCAGTCCGGATGCTGAGTTGCTTCAGTTGGCTGGGCTAAGCCGCATTCAATACGTAAAAATTGATGTTGATAATGAAGATATCTTGCTCGCTGGGCCAGCGGGGAACTCGGTCCTAGGTTTCGAGTTGCAAGACTTGGCGGTAGTTGCAGCATTGATCAGCCACCATACTCAGCCACTCGGTTGTTCTATCGAGCCCAGTGATCAAGGGATACGAGACGCACAGCAACTGTTGCGTGAGCCCAGTATGACACGAACGCTTGCTCGAAATCCGAAGCTCGTTGTTGGCAAGATGCAGGACGCGATCGGGTCGCATCGAGTCAAGGTGTTTGGAATGGCAGCGAACACAGGCACTGCAGTCGCCTTAATCGATGCGGACGAGCACATGAAACGGGTCGGTTTCGGAACTGAAAAACTGGCCGACCCCGTGGATTCTTACTTTGATCATATGGACCGATTGGGTGGCAAAGTGCCCAGGCAAAGCTTGATTCGCTGGTGGTTCGCATTTGCAGACGAGCCAGTCAAAACCAATGCTTCTGGCGATATATTCCAGCTACCAGAGCAGTGCGTGGCCGTCATGAGTGAGCAGCAGTGGGTGACTCAACAGGGCCGTGCTCCGACGGGTGCCAGCGATGCCGCCGCAGATGCTTTCGCATCCGGAATGACTGATCGACTGAAGGAACTACGGAAATCGCACGCTTCCTACGCACGCTTGTCGGCAGTCTTCGAGTTTTCTTTGGCGCTTCAACTAGCGACTGAAACGACTGGGCTTCCTTCATTAAAGTCTTGGCTGCCGGCGCTCTGTGCGTTGGGGACGCGAGAGGCTGGAGTGGCCGAAGAGTTGGAGGCGACTCCGACTCCAAAGACCGTGGAAGGGCTGACGACATGGCATAAGCTCAAGAACGGCACTGTGCTCGCGGTCGTAAGTGGCGGCGTCAAAATTGATACGCTGGAGATCGCCAGTCGTAAGACGTGGAAGGAATCGAAGTTCCTGGCATCCTCGGTGATTCCGGTCCAACAGAAAGTCCCAAGCGTTGCACACGGGAATTGGTGGTGGGACAGCGAAGGGTAGACAACTGGAGACTGCCGCAGGTCGTCTACAATCTGTGTCGATCTGGCACGGCTATTTTCGAAATTCGTAGTGGGCGGACATGGTGTCCGCCCACTACCTTCGAAAGCTAATGGTTCCATCGTCTATTGAGACTGTTGCTGTTGAACTCTACGGGGTGCATTGGGGTATGAAGCTCGGGCTGACAAAGGCACTCTGCTCGACGTCGAAAGCGAAAGTGCAGCCTCGCATGAGCGATAATCATGATTGATCTCTATAAGACCTTGCGACTGGAACCTTTGGAGTCGGACACAAAGTTGATTTCGGTTGCGATTGAGTCGTTAGTGGACAAGCAAGAGCAACTCGATGCGAAGTCTGCTGCACGAGCGTCAAAGTTGATTGAATTCGCCAAGGCTCATCTGCTTAGCCCTGCAAGGAAGGCAAAATACGATAGCGAATGGCAGTCCCACTTCGGTGGGCAAACGCGAGAAACCGCCGAGTTAGGAGTGCCAGAAGTTCGCACAACCTCGAGTACCGCACCAAGACGGCTGGATGCAGCGTTCTTGCGACTACTACCGAGTGGAGATCCAACGCTCCGTTTTGATCGAAACAAATTTCTGGCTGAATCGGAGAGCGAGCGTGAAAGCAGAGCTCGAGCGCAGGAACGGGCTGAGAGTGAAACATACGAATTGCTACGGCTATTGCAACCGAACCCGGAGGCTCCCGCTGCTGAGGCCGCCTTTGAAACTCAGGTAGGGCCTGCGGCCAATGCAGAGCTTGCAACGGAGACTTGGCCTGTGGTAGTGGAGCCAGAGTCGCCGGTGGGGTCCAATCCGCTGGTCCAAGCTACCGCAGTCGATTTAACCTCTGGGGATAAGATCAGAGGGAAACTTCCGGAAAGGTCGGGAAATCCTGTCTCGAATCGCGGAGCCAGTTCGGCGTCGCTTGCACGCAAAATCCGGAGGAAGAAGGATCGTTCGCTTTTGCTGATCGCTGGTGGCATGCTGGGCAGTGCGGCACTTGTTTTGGCTACGGTGCTCATACTGCTGAATAGACAGGGTTCCGATGCAGGCAGCCGAGAGGTGTTGGCGGACTTGGACAAGAATCGCGTTGGACAAGCTGCCAACACTCAAAAGCCCAAAGTTCGAGGCAGCGGACTCGGCGGGGCGTTTGATGGCGGTTTTGGGGGTGGAGGAAATCGTGAGGGTGGCAACACGGCAGTGGAGTTCGGAGATCCGGCCGAAGTGGCTCCAGCACCTGCAGCGTCTGACATGCTGGAAGGCCAAGGTACTGCTGCGGCCCTGGATGGCGAGTCGCGGCCGTCGATGAATGCCGAGATTCCAAACGCGGCTCAATCCACGAAACTTGACCAGCTCGGTGGCCCGAAGCCGATCATGGAAGAGCCCTTAGCTAAGCCCGCTGCGGTACAAATTTCGGAGCAAGAGCGAGAGGAATGGCGTAGCGCGGTGGCGAAAATTCGCGAGGACCTAGGGCAACAGAGCTACAACTCGGCCGCGGAGGCTTTTGGGCGGCTTGGGGGCCTTGCGAAAACGGAAGAACAAAAAGATGAACTTGGGCTTCTAGGTGGCGTCGCCGTATTGGCTGAAGATTTTCACTTCTGTTTGATGGAGGCAATTCGAGGATTGAATGCGGGATCCGTGCTCCGTGTTAAGTCAACGGAACTATCCTTCGTTGAGGCTTCGGGAGACTCGATCGTTTTTCGAATCGCAGGTCAGAATCAGCGGTTCCTATTGACCGAGCTACCAGTTGGGATCTTGGAGGCTCTAGTCGATCTTGAACTTGACCGAGAGAACGCCGAGTCGAAAGCAAAGAGAGCCGCATTCATCTTGCTTCATCCGCGGGCAACGAATTTGGTCAAACCTCGCATGCTGGAGTTGATGCGTGAGGCGGAGGATGGAAGAGCAGCCGCGTCAGGAACAAGTCGGCTCTTTGAAGTTTCAGGGCGATAGAAGTGGCATAGGCGTCATAAGCCGCAACTGAAATTACAAAACGGTTGTCCGGCCATCGCTGAAGACGACAAGGTGCCCAGCCTGAGCCCATATTTCAGAGTGCGGATCTGTCCGGGAGGTGCCCCTGTTCGGGAGGTGCCCATATCGCTCTTCTGCCATTGCTATCCGTCTCGTGTTGCTTTTCAAAACCTCCCCAGCACTCTCGCATGACCACCGAAGCAAACGAAATTCAACAAGCTGAACATCGACGCAGTGAGCGAAGAACGCTTCGTTCACCTGTGATGCTGTTTTGCGAATGCGCCTTTGGGTGGCAGGTCGTTCGCGGTTGGACGGACGATATTTCCGATACGGGGATGTATGTCTGCACCGAGCGAGAGCTACGTGAAGATGACGTCTACGTACGAATGACGATTCGAGGCCTGACGGAAAAAATCTTCACGGCCAGAGTTGTCCGCCACGACTATGGAGCGGACATACGCGCCATCTACTCCTACGGCTTAGCGTTTACAGGCATTTGTGACGAAGAGAAGGCGGCTCAGGTGATTTCTCACCAGCCCCCTGCATAGACTTACGCACAATTGCTACCTAATTAGGGCAGTTGCAAGCCATGGGCCCAGCCTAGTCGTTCAAGCGAACTAGAATCTGCTTGCCCTCAATCTTCGTCTCGTGGGCTACCGTTGGTTCCGTAGCTGGCATTACGACTGCCTCACCGTTACGAACATCGAACTTGGCACCGTGCCGTGGACAGACTAAGCAGTTGCCATCTAGCTCGCCGTCCCCAAGTGTGCCTCCGTCGTGAGTACAAACGTCGTCAATGCAGTGGAAGCTGTCGCCGATTTTCGCGATCACGACATATCGATCTTCAACTTCGAAGCACTTGACGGCTGTATCTTCGAATTCAGAAACGTTGGCGACGGGCAAAAAGTCGTTCATACTCGGAGCTTGAAAAGTAAGGGGATCGGCTCTTGGAATACAGATAGCCGGCGCGGACCAGCCGTCGATCGGACCGACCTAGGAGTACTCGCGGACTTGGCGAGCGATGGAGAGTCCCAGTGCTTCTCGTACGCTTTCGATTGTGATCCTATCGAAGATCTGTTGGAAGAAACCGGTCACGATCATGCGTACCGCTTCCTTACGCGTGAAGCCACGGCTCTGTGCGTAGAAGATCAGTTCTTCGTCAACCTTACCTGAGGTGCTTCCGTGTGTGCAGCGCACATCGTCGGCTAGGATTTCCAAGCCGGGGATCGAGTCCGCTCGTGCCTGGTCACTCAGTAGGAGATTGTCGTTTCTCTGATAACCGTCTGTCTTTTGTGCACCCGGATCGACGGCAATCATGCCACGCCAAACTGTGCGAGATTTATCCTGCAAAGCGGATTTATACAGAAAGTCACTGCGGCAGTGGGCAGCCTTGTGATGCTGAATCGTGTTGTAAGTGAGGCGTTGGTTTTCCTGTGTGAACAAAACTCCATTCACCTGGCTGTGGGCACCCTCGCCGACAAGCGAAACGCTTTGAGCAACCTGCGAGAATTTGCTTCCGAGAGCGGCGATCGTCCATTGGATTGCCGCGTCTCGATGGATCTGTGCCTTCTGATGCGCGAAGTGCCAAACTCCTCGGCCCCAGTCTTGAAGGTTCACGTAGCGGAGATTTCCGCCTGGCTTGACGATGATCTCCACACCACCACAGTGCAGTCCTTGGGCGGAAGCGTCGTTGCTGTTCGACTCGTATAGGAAAGTGGCTGAGGCTCCTTCTTCGACGATGATTAGCGTGTGCCCGGTATCGGTACCGCCGTCGCGAAGTCCGGCGACGACATGAAACGGTTTTTCCAACGTAACGCCACGGGGCACGTACAGCAGTTGTCCACCATGCCAGCAAGCTGTGTGCAGCATCGCGAAACGATCTTCGTCGGTGGAAACGACGCTGTGGAGATGCTCTTTGACCAGTTCCGGTTGCTCGCTTGCTAGCCGCGAAAGGTCGCCGAAGAGGACTCCCTTGTCGGCGTACTCTTGCGTCAGTGACTCCACGACAGTGTGACCATCGAGAGTTTGGATAGAGCCCGCGAGTTCGACTCCCTCGGTCAGCCAAACGGGAATGCCAGCTTCCGAAAGATCCGCTTCGGGCTTCGAGGCAGACAGAGCGTACTTGTCCAATTTGAAACCACGCAAGTCGCTTCGCATCCAGTCTTCCTGGGTGCGGTTTGGCCAGTCGGCGGCTTGGAAGGCTGACCAAGCAGCTTTACGCGAGTCGCCTAACCAGGTTGGTTCATCGAGTTGTTGAACGAAAGCATCGAAGCCGGCTTCATCGAACTTGGGTAGTTCTGGCGTCATGGATTCTGCGGAAGCTGCAGACATAGGAGTTCTCGGTATCTAAGGAGTCTTGTTCGAAATACGGTTGGGGAAATCGATGAGGCGGTCTGGCTCTAGCCGACCGAGCCTTCCATCTGGAGCTGAATCAATCGATTCATTTCCACCGCATATTCCATCGGCAACTCTTTCACGAGCGGCTCGATGAAGCCGTTGACGATCATGGTGCTCGCTTCCGACTCGCTCATTCCGCGACTCATCAGATAGAAGAGCTGTTCTTCACCGATCCGCGAGACACTCGCTTCGTGGCCGATGCTGACATCCTGATCCAGGATTTCGATATACGGATAAGTGTCGGAGCGGCTTTCTGGATCCAAGAGCAAAGCATCGCAAACAACATTGCACTTACTTTGCTTCGCATCCTTCTCTACTCGAACCAGTCCGCGATAGCTACTGCGCCCGCCATTCTTGCTGATCGACTTACTTACGATCTGGCCCGTGGTATTCGGAGCAGCGTGAACCAACTTGGCCCCAGCATCCTGGTGCTGGCCCTTGCTCGAAAACGCGATTGACAGAATCTCACCGCGAGCACCAGGCTCCATCATGTAGACCGCTGGATACTTCATCGTCAGCTTGCTGCCCAAGTTTCCATCTACCCATTCCATCGTCGCATCAGCATAAGCCATGGCGCGTTTGGTAACGAGATTGTAGATGTTGTTTGCCCAGTTTTGGATCGTTGTGTAGCGGCAGCGACTGCCCTTCTTACAAACGACTTCGACCACGGCCGAGTGGAGGCTTTCGCTGCTGTACATCGGTGCCGTACAGCCCTCGACGTAGTGCACGGATGCACCTTCGTCGACGATGATCAACGTGCGTTCAAACTGTCCCATGTTTTCCGCGTTGATGCGGAAGTAGGCTTGAAGCGGGAAGTCGATTTTGACGCCGGGTGGAACGTAGATGAACGAGCCGCCTGACCACACTGCGGAGTTCAGAGCTGCGAACTTGTTGTCCGAAGGTGGAATGATCTTGCCGAAGTGCTCACGCAGCAGTTCAGGATGTTCGCGAACGGCCGTGTCCGTATCTAGGAAGATAACTCCCTGGTCTGCCAAGTCTTCTTTCAACGAACCATAGACGACTTCACTCTCAAACTGGGCTTTTACGCCCGAGAGATATTTCTTCTCAGCCTCTGGGATTCCAAGCTTGTCAAACGTGTCTTTGATTTCCTGCGGAACATCATCCCATGACTTTTCGCTACCGCCGGAAGGCTTCAGGTAATAGAAGATGTCCTGGAAATCGATGGCGATATCGCCGCCCCAACTGGGCATTGGCTTCGAGTTGAAGATCTCGAGCGACTTGAGGCGAAAGTCTCGCATCCAATCGGGCTCGCCCTTCATTTCGGATATTTGTCCAACGATCTCGCGATCGATCCCCTTCCGGGCTTTGAAAACCGCTTTGCTTTCGGTGCGGAAGTTGTATTTCTGAATCTCGCCGATCTCGCCTTCGGACTCAGTCGTAATGTCGGTCGCCATATCCGTTTATCCAATGAGTAGTTTTGTCATGTGCAATTTGAGCAATCAGAGCTTCGGCGACTTACACGCCAGCCAGTTCTGTTGACTCGTCGCTCAACATCTCTTGGTTTGCCTTTTCCGCGTCAGGGTACTCTGCACGAATTCGTTCGTAGCCCTTCGTGTGCAGTTCTTGAGCGAGTTCGACTCCGCCGGTTTCTACGATGCGGCCTCCAAGCATCACGTGCGTGAACTCTGGAGGATTGTGTTCGAGCAGTTTGTCGTGGTGCGTGATGATGAGAAGCCCCATTTTTTCACGGCCGATCTCAGCGATACTGGCACTGGCTAGTCGGACAGCATCGGCATCAAGTCCGCTGTCGGTCTCGTCTAAGATGGCAAACTTCGGCTGAAGCATGGCGAGTTGCAGGATCTCCGCTCGCTTCATCTCGCCACCAGAGAATCCTTCATTGACGTAACGCCGCGCGAACTCTGTGTCCATTTGCAGTTGAGACATTTTGTCCTTGAGTTCCTTTCGGAACTCCCGCATTGGAATCAACTCTTCGCCCTCCTTGCGGTCCGGCCGGCGGACGTTGGTCGCGGCGTGACGAAGGAAGTCGGCCATCTTTACGCCAGGCACGCTGACGGGACGTTGGAAAGCCATGAAGATGCCCGCTCTCGCTCGTCCGTCCGCTTCCATCTCAAGAAGGTCTTCGCCATCAAGAGTGATCGAGCCTTCGGTTACCTCATAGCCTGGGTGACCAGCGATGACCAATCCCAGTGTGCTTTTGCCGGAGCCATTGGGTCCCATCAAAGCGTGGGTCTCGCCGTGCTTCATTTCAAGGTTAACACCTCGCAAAATCGGCTTGCCTTCAACACAGACGTGTAGGTTTTGAATCTTTAGGGTATTGGACATGAGACTACTTCTCTCTCTAGGCTGTCGTATAACTGTTTAATGTAGTTTAGGAGGTTGGCCAGCCGCTAAATTGGGGCCGACTTTATTCCGTTGTTGATACCGATTCTCAAATACGGGTGCCTGATTCGGCCTTCAAGTTCTATTCTCTGGGATGCTCAAGTTCTGGTCGACTGCGGATTGATCAAGTGGGTTACGGGGAAGTTGCTGGCGACGAGTCGACGACCGGTCGAAATTGGCAAAGCTCGTGGCCGTCCAAAAGGCAACGGTCTAGGTGCACCTGTTCACCGAGTGCTTCGCTCAGCATTTCTTGCTCCATCTCGCACAATTGCCTCCCTTTCTCGCTGTCCGCGATTTCTGGATAGGGGCAACAGTGCACTTCAAGTACGGGCAACTCGCCCTCAGCATTCAGTGCCGCAGCAACTCGCCTTTTCTCAAGGGCGACGACCGCGGCAGAGAACTTCTCATTGATCGATCCGTTGACTGGGATCGCCTCTTTCAAGCCGGCCCCCATTCGCTTGGCGACTCGCTGCAGCATGCCGGTTCGCTGTTCAGCATCGGCCAATTCCGTGATTTCCTGCCACAGAGCCGTCGCGAGATCCGCATAGCTTGCCGCAGCAAAACGCCTGCCTAAGTTCGTCAGCTTGTATCGGAACTGCGGCCGGCCTCGACCAACGCTCTCCTTGCTTCTTTCGATCAAAGCGAGTTCGCTCAAACGTTCCAATCGCTGACGTACGGCTGTAGGTGTAACATCCAGCTGCTCAGTCAACTCGGGGACAGTCATGCCCGCATTGACTCGGCCCTCAATCGACTGATTTTCCGGTCCCGTCTGCAAGACTTCCAGGACCGATTGGTCGATCGGTCTGATGTGGTCAAATCGAGGGGGTGGCATGGAGTCTCGTTTTCAAGGCCAGTCGGACACTTCGACTCACCACGATAGGAGTCTTTTCTAATTTTGACAAGTGTCGCTGCGAAAAATGAGGCTGCCTAGGAAATTCATGGCGAGGCAGTTCTCGGTAAACTGCCCAGGCCGACTATACTTGTCATTTGACGATTCTCGTTTTTAAAAACGAGAATGCCTGAACTGTCGGATTTTCGGTTTCCCGTGCTCGTCTTTGTCCGACTGGATGCTCCGTGGGGTGCACTCGTTTGCCCCGGCGGCCAATGCCAAAAATACTCGTCGTCTCTGGAGGAGACTTATGCGAACGCTTCCGCTTTTGCGACCGCTACCGTTTGCGCGATCTCTTTTGTCACTCGCGCTGCTGCTGCTCGTTTTCTCCGGCCAAACCTCTGCGCAACTCGCACGTAGTTTCGTGATGCAAAGTGGAATGGAAACGGCTTGGAAGTCGCAAATTCAAATACCCTACGTTGGACGAGGATTGGTTTCTTCTCAACTGTGGGCGAGTCCAACGGTGACGAAGCAGTATGCCGTGGTCACCGTAGGTGAGCGGACGATCCGAATTCCTGCGAGTATGCCAGATCGGGACGGCAACGCGATCGGAATCGAAGAGGCCAAGAAACAGGCCCTTGCGTACGCGGCCCGTCTGACAGGCAAGGCCGAGGGGCATGAAATCAAGACCGCTACAGTTTCGCAGTTGAGGCTTTATCTGACGACGAGTGACGGACTCGTGCAGTGCTTGGATGCAGAAACTGGGAAACTGATTTGGTCTTCTTCTTGTGGACCGGCCACTGCGCCGGCTTACTCGTCGTCCCTATCGCCCGAAGGGATCGCGGTCTTACACGGACAGAAGCTTTACCTGCTCGATCTTGACACTGGTCGACATCGTTTCAGCCAGTCTTTGTACCATGCGACTTCTATCGGATTGGCGACGTGTGGGAATCTGGCGTTTGTTGTCGATATCAAAGGTCGAGTACGTTCCTATGGACTTACGGAAAAGGTTCGCAACCCGTATCGCTATGTGATCTCCGGTCGCACCATCGGCGAGCCCGTGAGCCTGGCTAGCCAGCAATTTGGAGCGATTGCGACGGACGCCGGCTACATGTATGTATTCGCTGGAGGAGACCAGCCTAGTGAGTGGATTCGTTACGAATCAAACGCGTCAATCACAGGGAGCTTAGCGGCGGGCAACGATGCCTTTTACGTTGCGAACTCGCGAGGTGCACTGAGTAAGGTCGCGACCTCGGAGCGACTGGGACGTATTCTTTGGGAGTACCGATCGGGGGAACTCACAACGGCTCCGCCTCTGGTGGTCGGTGACGATGTCTTTGTTGCATCGGAGGCTGGAACATTGGCATCGGTGAATGATGCCGATGGACTCGCAAATTGGACGCTTCCTGGCGCTGCTATTCAGCAGCCTATCGCCAAATCTGGTGGAAGAATCTTCTGCACCGACAACAAAGGGCACTTGCTCTCTTTAGACGCTGAGACTGGAGCACTAGTTGGATTTTCTAATACTCTTCGACTGGCCAACCCCGTTGTGAATCAAGTCAATGACCGCGTCTACTTGGTGACCCAGTCGGGCCAAGTTCAGTGTCTACGACCTGTGGGCGGTGAGTTGCCAATCATGATCAAGGCAGCCATTCCGCGGGCCACCGATCCCAATCAGGCCAGTCAGGACATTGCCCAAGACATGAACTCCGGTGATGCCGGTGATGTGTTCGGCGGCGATGCGAGCGGTGATCCCTTCGGCAATGCCGATCCGAACGCCGATCCTTTTGGAGATCCTGCTCCTGCGGGCGAAGATCCGTTCGGCGGCTCTGGCACAATGGAAGATCCTTTCGGTGGGTCCGGAGGATCTGACGGTGGTTCGGAAGATCCCTTTGGTGGATCTGGTGAAGATCCCTTCGGCTCGAGCCCGTTTTAGTTCCGTTGTCGCACTGGTTTGAATCCATCAACCAGTGCTGGCCGCGGAGCTCGATCAAGTCGTTCCAGCCATTTCGTCACAGCCATTGAGTCGCTTCCTCGATGGCCTCTTGGAATTCAGCCTCATCGAGTTTCAAGATCGACTTCATACGTTTGAGTGAGTTGAGTCTTCCTGGGCTTAGCTCGCCTTCGACACTCGCAACAGCAAATGTCGCTTGGACGAGTTGGATCCGCTCACTTAAGTTTCGTCTCGCTGCAGCCGTTGCAAGAAAGCTGACCGAGTTTAACTGTTGTAAGCGGACTTCCGAGCAGGCGTGGCCTAGCTCTTCTCGCGAGATATTCCGTTCGACGATGTTCTCATAGACGCGTCTGGCAACGACAATTTCGCTCTCGGTTACGTGGCCATCTTCGACCATCATGAGCGCAATGGCCGTTCTCATGTCGCTTTCAAACGAGGCGACTTCCATGGTGCTTTCTTCAGCACCGCCCGATTCTGAGTCGCGTTCGAGTGGGCTACTATATTTCGCGTCCAGGATGACTGGTTCAAAAGACGACCGGCACTCCGTACACTCCACGTATTCCTGGATCCCGCCGATGGGTAGGATCGGGATAAAGTAGAGAGTGAGAAACGGGCGAGAGGTTCGATGACGATACTGCTGGCTGCCGCCGCATTCCGGGCAGTTGAATACGCCTCGGGCGCGGGTGCTTGCCCAATTCATCGTACCGATAAGAAGCATAGTGCTTTGACTTCGTGTTCGAATTCTTAGACCGTTGGAACATTCGAACGCCCCGAGACGTTCGAGTACATGGCATAGAGACTTTTTAGGTTTTACTGGGACCGTTGAACAGCTGGTTCGGACATGTTTTACGTCGTTGCC